>CALJIV010000029.1 GCA_937974035.1 uncultured Phycisphaerales bacterium | reverse complement strand
CGGATGTTGTCGTGCCAAGTCTCGTAGGTCTTGGCGTACCGCGGCGGGTGGAAGCGGAGCGATGTGTCTTCGGTAGAAGTGGAAGAGGCGTTAGAAGCAGAAGATGTCCGCTGCTCGGGCACCAGCGCCGCGTTCGCGGACTGCGCCAGGCGAGGATCGGTGACGCGGACGTACCACTGATCACTCAGGTAAGGTTCGATGGGGGCCTTGCTGCGGTCGGAGTGGCCGACGGTGTGGCGGTAGGGGAGAACCTTTTCGAGCCAGCCGCGGGCTTCGAACTCCTTGACGACGAGCTTGCGTGCCTCTTCGCGCTTCTTGCCGACGAAGATGTGAGCGTCGCCTACGTCGGCCCATCCGTGCTTGTCGCTGATGGAGCCGTCGGGGGCCATGACGTTGATCATGGGCAGCCTGTGCCGGATGCCCAGCTCGTAGTCGTTGGGGTCGTGCGCGGGCGTGACCTTGAGGAAGCCGCTGGCGAAGGCGGCCTTCGGATCCTCGGGCTCGTCGGTTTCCTTGAGGTTGAGCAGCGCGCCGTAGGGCCCCTTGGCCGAGGGCATGACGACGTAGTCGTCCTCGATGATGGGGATGACGCGCCCGACGAGGGGAAGCTCGACGTACAGGCCGCGGAGCGCCGTGGCGCGCGGGTCCTTGGGGTTGACGGCGACGGCGGTGTCGCCGAGATACGTCTCGGGGCGCGTCGTGGCGACGGTCACGTATGCCTGCTCCTCGCTGGGCATGGTGTCCGCGCCGGGGTAGCCGCGCCGTGCGAGCTCGTTCCACGTGACGGGCTGAGGGTCTTCCTTGGAGTCTGCGTGGACGAGGGGGTAGCGCAGATAGTAGAAGTGGCCGTCGATCTCGATGTTCTCGATCTCGTCGTCGGCGATGGCGGTCTGAAGGACGGGGTCCCAGTTGACGAGGCGCTTGCCGCGGTAGATGAGGCCGTCCTTGAAGAGGCGGAAGAAAGCTTCGCGGACGGCGCGGGCGCAGACCTCGTCCATCGTGAAGCGCTGACGCTCCCAGTCGCAGGAGCAGCCCATCTTCTTGAGCTGGTTGGTGATGGTCGCTTCGTACTCGTCCTTGAAGGCCTGGACGCGCTCGACGAACTTCTCGCGCCCGAGCTGCTGGCGCGTGAGCCCCTCTTCCTTCTTGATGCGGCGCTCGACGACGGCCTGGGTGGCGATGCCGGCGTGGTCGGTGCCGGGCATCCAGAGGGTCTCGTAGCCCATCATGCGGTGGGCGCGGACGAGGATGTCCTGAAGGGTGTTGTTGAGGGCGTGCCCCAGGTGCAGAGCCGCGGTGACGTTGGGCGGGGGGATGAGGACGCAGTAGGGCTTTCGCTGCCCTGAAAGGACGGGCGCGGGGTCGGCATGGAAAGCCCCAGCCCGCATCCAGCGGTCGAAGACGCGATCCTCGTGCTCGGCGGGACGGTACTGTTTGGGCAGCTCGTTGGACATTGGTGGAGCGATGGTACGCGGGCCGATAGAGAGCAGTGGAATGCGGACCGGAGGACCGAGTTTGAGGCAGGGCCGTCCCGCGCGGGCCCTGGGGATGATCGCCGTGGTCATCCTGCTGGCGGGCGTGGTCGCCATGGGTGTTTACGTGGTCCGGGCCACATCGCCGGGGGCGGTCGGCGGGGGCAATCCCGCGACGGCCGGGAACAGCCCCGCGGCTGGAACTCAACCCGTCAGCGCCGAAGCCGCGGACGCGGTGCTTAATGCCGCGCAGGACTACATCAACAAGGGGGACCACGCCAAGGCGGAGGCGGTGCTGAAGGGGGCCATCGCCGAGCACCCGGAGGAGCAGTCGTTCTACGTGTTGCACGCCGAGCTGCTGAGCATCAACGGGAGGTTCGCGGAGGCGTACTCGAACTACGAAAAGGCGCTGGCGATCGGGCCGCGGACCGCGGCGATCGAGCTCGCGGCGGGGGTGGTGGCGACCAAGCTGGACCGGTCCGACCGTGCCGTGGAGCACTTCATGGCGGCGCAAACGGCGAACCCCACGGAGTACCGCGCGCCGCTGTACCTCGCCGCGGTGCAGGTGAAGCTGCGGGAGATCGACGAGGCGAAGAAGAACTACCTCCTCGCGGCGAAGCTGAACCCGGAGCTGGCGACGGCGTGGGGGGCGCTGGCGGAACTGGCGCTGCAGGAGAATCGCACGGAGCTGGCCCTGCAGCACATCGCCCGCGCGCGGGAGCTTCAGCCGCAGGTGACGGCGTGGCGCCTGATCGAGGCGCGGGCGCTCAAGCGCACGGGCAAGGCGGAGCAGGCCCTGCAGCTGCTCATCCATCTGAACGAGGCCGAGCGGCGCACCACGCCGATCATGCAGCTCATCGCGGAGTGCTACGGCATGCTGTCGCGACCGATGGACGCGGCGCGGATGTACGCCGCGGCCTCGGATGACGCACCAGGGAATGGGCAGTGGGCGTATGAGGCGGCGCTGTGGTTCGAGCGGGCGCAGTCGCCACAGGAAGGGCTGCCCTACGCACGCCGTGCCGCGGCGTTGGGCGTGGAGGGGGCCGAGGCGCTCCTGGGGCGGCTGAGCGGCCAGGGCTAAGTGCGGTTCTGCGGGGCGCGGCGTCCCGAGGCCAGCGAAGTCGCGCCGATGATCGCCAGGATGAGGCCGAAGCCCCCGAGGATCATCGCCAGCTGCCTGTAGCCGTAGAAGTAGAACAGGGCAGCGACGCCCAGCAGGGCCAGCCCCGAGGCGAGCCTTGCGAAGCGTTCGGGGGCGAGCCCCGAGAGCAGGACCGCCCCCACGAGGGTGAATCCCAGCGCCGGGACAAACTTGAAGTACCACCACAGCGCGCCGACCAGCGCGAGTTCAAAAAGGACCAGGCCGAGCTTGTCCTTCATCGGTGGCCTCCCGAGCAAGCCGACGCGAGTTGTACCAGAAGGCGGCTCGCGCCGGTGCGGGTGGCTCAGCCGATCTTCTCCTGCCCGTTCATGTAGGGACGCAGCACCGGCGGGATGGTGACGGTGCCGTCCGCGTTCTGGTACATCTCAAGCAGCGGGATGAGGATGCGCGGGCTGGCGAGGACCGTGTTGTTGAGGGAGTGGCAGAAGACCGTCTCTCCCTTCCCCGCGGCTCCGCCGGGGCGGTAGCGCATGTTCAGGCGGCGGCACTGGAAGTCGTACAGGCGCGAGGCCGAGTGCGTCTCGCCGTAGGCGCCGGCGGGCAGGCCGGTGGCGCTGTCGATCTCGCCGCGGCCGGGCATCCAGCACTCGATGTCCACCATGTCCGCGTTCTTGGGGCCCAGGTCGCCGGTGCAGCACTGGAGCAGGCGGTATGGCAGGCCGAGGGCCTGGAGCAGCTCCTCGACGTACCCGATCATCGCCTTGTGCCAGCGGCGGCTTTCCGCCTCATCAGCCCTGCAGATCACGACCTGCTCCACCTTGTCGAACTGGTGGATGCGGTAGAGCCCGGCGGTGTCCTTGCCCGCGGCTCCCGCCTCGCGCCGGAAGCAGGTGGAGAGGGTGACGTAGCGCAGGGGCAGGTCGGCCTCGTCCAGGATCTCGCCCTGGTGAATGCCCATGAGCCCGACCTCGCCGGTGCCGGTGAGGAAGAGGTCGTGACCGCCGCCGCGCTTGTGCTCTTCGATGTGGTACGCCTGCTCGCGCCCGGCGGGGAAGAAGCCGGTGCCCACCATCGCCTCCTCGCGCACGATGACGGGCACGGACATGGCGCGGAAGCCGTGCCTGTTGATCATGAAGTCGAGGGCGTAGCGCGTGACGGCCTGGTGGAGGCGCATGCCGTCGCCGGTCAGGATGTAGCTGCGGGTTCCGGCGAGCTTCACGCCGCGCTCAAAGTCCGCGAGCTTGAGGTCGCGCACGAGCTCGAGGTGGGTCCTGGGGCTGAAGCCCTTCTGATCCTTCCAGGGCTTGGAGGGATCAAAGCCGGGCGGGTTCCAGCGCTTGATCTCCACGTTGTCGTCGGAGCCGGCGCCCACGGGCACGTCGGAATCGGGCGGCAGGGGAACCTGAAGCAGCAGCGCCTCGACCTGCGGGTCCAGCTCGGCGACCTTCGCCTCGTGCGCGGCGATCTCGGACTTGAGCGCCGCGGGCCGGGCCTTGAGGGCTTCCAGCTCCTTTTCGAGCGCTTCCTTCTCGGGGCCGGACGCCTTCTTCATCGCCCCTATGAGCCTGCCGATCTGCGGGCCGAGCTCCTTTTCGATGCGCCGCTGCTCGGCGCGGGCGTTCTCGGCCTGGGTCAGGGCGGCGCGTCGCTGCTCGTCGAGCGCGAGCAGGCGGTCGATGTCCACGGGGATGTTCTTCTTGGCGCAGCCGTCCTTGAAGCGCTGGGGATCGGCGCGGAGTTGCTTCAGGTCGATCATGGGCGGGAGTGTAGGAACGAAGGGGGCTAGGCCGCCCTGAGCCAGCCCTGCCCCAGGGCCCGGATCTGGATCGCCCGCATGATGTCCGCGCCGGTGATGATGCCGACGACGCTCCCTGTTGCGTCGATCACGATGAGGCGGTTCATGGTGTCGGTGCCGAGGCGGTGCAGGGCAGCCTCGGCGGGCGCGTCGTCGCGGATCAGCGGCGGATCATGGAGCATGACGTCGCGCACGAGGGAGCCGGGCCGGGGGCGGGGCGTGGTGGTCAGCTCGCGGAGCGAGACCATCCCCACGAGCCTGCCGCGCTCGTCGATGACCGGGAAGCCCAGGTGCCGCTCGTCGAGCATGATGTTGGTGAGGTCGGCGACGCTCAGCCAGGGGTGAACGTGCTTGACGTCCCGTGACATGAGGTCCGCGACGCTCAGGCCGCGGAGCAGGTCGGAGGCGATGCTCTGGCGGGTCTCGGCCTGCACGCCCATGAAGATGAAGAAGGCGATGAAGAGCAGGAAGACGTTGCCCGTGAGCAGCCCCAGCAGCGCCAGGCCCAGGGCGACGACTTTGCTCACCGCGGCGGTGATGCGCGTGGCCCGGACGTGCGAGAGCCCCAGGGCCAGCAGCGAGCGCAGAATGCGTCCGCCGTCGAGGGGCAGGGCGGGGAGCAGGTTGAAGGCCCCGAGCATCACGTTCACCACCGCCAGATACGCGGCGAGGAACTGAGCCCCCGGCGAGGTGAACACGCCCGCCATCCAGAGCCCCCACACCGCCGCGCCGATCGCGAAGCTGACGATGGGGCCGACGACGGCGACCACGGCTTCGCCCGCGCGCCTGCGGGGCATCTCGGCGATGTGCGCCATGCCGCCGAGGAACCAGAGGGTGATGCTGCGTACTTCGACGTTGTACAGCCGCGCGGTGACGGCGTGCCCCAGCTCGTGCAGGATCACGCACACGAACAGGCCCAGCGCGGCGGCCAGCCCGAGGCCCAGGTGCGTCCCCGCCAGCGCGTCCGCGCCGGGGATGCGGAACTGACGGGCGTACGCCTCGACGTTGCTCCCGATCATGTACGCCAGCAGCGGGAGCACGATCAGAAAGGACCAGTCGAGGATGACCGGGATGCCCAGGAGGGTGAAGGGAAGGCGCACGCCGCGCCCAAGCACGCCCCGATCCGCCTCCACGGACCTTCGAGGCCCGGCGGGCGGCTGTCCGTGTTCGTCCGTCCGGGTGTTCATGCTGGTCATGCCATGCGTCGTATGCCCCGTGACGCGGGGTGGCGCTCAAATCTCCAGTTAACCGAGGCTCAGGGGCAGCCGCGGCGGGGAGATTGGTGTTCGACTGGAAGTGTAGGGACGCAACAGAATTTCCAGGCGGCGCTTGCCGCCGCCCCGGCGGCCTGGCCGGGGAACACAAGGAGACCAGTCATGAACAGAACGATGTCCGCGGGCGCCATCGCCGGCCTTGCCTGCACGATGCTGATGGGCGGGTGCGAGAGCCTGCCGGGGAACGACGAGCAGCAGGGCGCGGTGATCGGCGGGGCGACGGGAGCGGTGGTGGGGGCCTCGGTCAGCGACAACAGGCTGCTCGGCGGGCTGATCGGCGGCGTGCTGGGGGCCGGCGGCGGCTACCTCCTCGGCGCGAACTGGGACAAGATCACCGGCAACGACAAGGAATCGGCGCAGGAGGCGATGGTGAAGGCCCAGAACGAGCCCGCGACGGCGCAGGAGGCCCGCCTTGCCAGCACCGCCGACATCAACAACGACGGCTTCGTCACCCTGGACGAAGTGGTGGCGATGCAGCGGGCCGGCTTCAGCGACGACGAGATGATCGACAAGCTGAGGGCGACCGGCCAGGTCTTCGAGCTGACCAGCTCCAACGAGCAGCAGCTCCGCGACCACGGCGTGAGCGGGCGCGTCATCAGCTCGATGCGCACCATGAACCGCGACCGCATCAGCGGCTGATCCGTCGAGCGGCGGAACGCGATCGAGAGGGGTTCTCAGGGCCCCTCTTGTTCCTTGCGCGCCGGAGGCTCGCCGGTGTGATCCCAGGGACCCCACTCGGTCATGATGATCCTGTCGCGCCCGCGCAGATGAGCCCTCGCGCCGACGGGCCGTTTCTCGCCCAGGGGCTCGACCCTGATCTCCGGCTCCTCGATCATCCCGTCCAGCTCGGTGATCGGCTCGCACCCCGCGTCGATGGCGAGCTCCCTCGCCCGCGGCTCGTCCAGCTTCACCGTGTTCGCGGCGTAGACGTTCCCCTTGAGGTGCCCTTCGCCCTTGTCGCGGAGCTGGAGCACGATGATCGGCGCGTCCCTGTGGCGCGGAGAGCGGAAGGGGTGGTCGGCGTTGACCTCAAAGGTGTTGCCGACGATCAGGTTGTCAGAAGCGCCCTTGTCGTTCGCCCTGACGAGCGGCTTCTGCAGGAGCGCGCCGTCGTCGTCCCACCAGATGTGGACGCCGCAGAGGTTGTTGACGAAGGTGTTGTGGATGATGCGGTTGTCGGAGCCGTGCTCGATGTTCACGCCGCCGCGCTCCAGGCCGTAGGCCATGCCGCCGTTGCCCTCGAAGTGGTTGCCCGCGATGAGCGTGCCGCGGGAATAGCCGCCCCAGACGCCGCAGATGGCGTTCTCGACGATGCGGTTGCGGATGAGCCTGTTGCCCGAGGAGAAGGTGATCTCGACGCCGTGGGCGGGGGCGTAGGAGAAGTCGTTGCCGATGAGCAGGTTGTCGTTGCACCCCGCGCTCTTCGGGTCGAAGGGGCGGTTGAAGCCGTCCTCCGGGTCCGGGGGGACTTCGCCCAGCGCCTCGCGCCCGGCGAAGCCGAAGAAGCCGTCCCCGGAGTGCGTGACGGAGTTCTCGATGAAGACGTTGCGCGAGCACTGCTCGAAGCAGAGGATGCCCGCGGAGTCCTGGCCGCGGTTGTAAACGCCCTCGCTGTGGCCGCGGACGCAGAAGTCGAAGGCGTTGCGGCTGATGACGTTGTCGCTGCTGCGCCACATCGCCAGCCCCCAGCCGGAGAGGAAGGAGCAGTCGTTGTCGTACACCTTCGCGCCGCTGACGCGGTCGAGGATGATCCCGTTCTGCGTCGTGCGGACGGTGATGTTGGAGAGCGTGACGCTCTTCGAGCGCTCGACGACGACCGCCCCGCCGTGGTGCGTCATCCACTCGCGGTCGTCGTTGCGGTGGGGGAACATCCAGTCGGCGCTGTCCTCCTTCTGCGGCGTGGACCTGAGCCGCTGGCGGTATCCGTCGCGGAAGCGGAGGTTGTCGAGCGTCAGGCCGTCGGCGTGCGTCGCGTAGAGGCCGACCTTGAAGCCCGCGACTTCGGCGTTGCGGATCGTGACGTTCTTCCGGCCGTCGATGCGGACGCCGAAGCCGGTGAGCGTGTTCCAGTTCTCCCGGATCTCCGCCCCCGCAAGCACCGAGCCCGGCTCGAACTCGATGGTGATGCCATCCGCCCGGACGTGCAGCACGCCGTTGCTGTCGGCGTCGTGGATGATCGTGCCGGGCGGGATGCGGACGATGCAGGATTGCGCGATGACCGTGTTGTCGCCGGTCACCGTGACGACGGGCGGCTCGCCCGCGGGAAGCGCGAGCAGCGCGAGAGCAAAGGGCGTCAGCATGCGCGGAGGATACCGGAGAGGCGGAGAGCCGGGCGGCAGGGCCCGCCCCGCCGCGAGTCGGCCCCCGGCCGCCCCTCAGGGACGCGGCCAGCCTTCCTTCAGGAAGAGCCCGTCCCTGTGGAACACTTCGCCGTCGGCCTCGATGGTCCCGCCCCGGCGCAGGTCGCAGATCATGTCCCAGTGCAGGCCGCTCTCGTTGCTGTTGCCGCTCTCGGGGTACCCCGCGCCCACCGCGGCGTGGAAGGTCCCGCCGATCTTCTCGTCGAAGAGGATGTTCCTGGTGTGCTCCCGGATGGCGTAGTTGGTGCCGATGGCGATCTCGCCCATCACCCGCGCCCCGGCGTCCTGGTCGAGCATCTGGATGAGGAACTCCTCGTTCTTCTTCGCCGAGGCGTCCACCACGCGCCCGTCCTTGAAGACCAGGCGCACGCCCTCGACCTCGCGCCCGTTGTACACCGCGGGGTAGGTGTAGTTCACGTGCCCGTCCGCGCCCCTGGGGCCGGCGAAGACCTCCCCGTCGGGGAAGTTGCTCTCGCCGTAGCAGTTGATCCACGTCGAGCCGTCGACGTTCACGGTGAGGTCGGTGCCGTCGTGGCCCTCCCCGGCGGGGACGCGGAAGCGCAGCACGCGCCTGGTCTGCAGGTACTCGCGCACGCGCTCCTGCGTCTCGTAGATGCTCCTCCACTTCGCGACCGGGTCGGGCAGGTGGAGGTGGCACGCCTCGAAGACGAAGCGCTCGTACTGCGTGAGGCTCATGTCCGCGTCCTGCGCGCTGGCGTTTGTGGGGTACGCCGCGCCGACCCAGCGCAGCTCCTTCCTCGCGCTGCGGGCCATGAACTCCTTGAGCCAGGGGCGGCGCGCCTGCTGCAGCAGCGCCGCGCGCCGCGGGTCCACTCTTCCGAGGTACCTGGTGTTGAGCTGGCACCAGAAGGAGATCTGAACGTCGATCGTCCTGTACGTCTCCATCATCAGCGGCGAGCAGAAGCACACCTGCTCGTCGCTGCCGTGGTCGAGGAGGACTTCGGTGAGCTGCTCGCTCCGCGGCAGCCAGAAGGGATTGCCTCCCGCCTTGAGCACGGCCTGCGTGACGGCCTCGATCGCGGGCATGGCGGCGGGCTCCGCGGCGATGGCGACCAGGTCTCCGGGCCTGACCCGGGTGGAGAAGTTCACGAGCACATCGGCCAGCTTGTCGAGACGCGGGTCGCGCATGGATGACGATTCCCTTCGGCAATCGCCGCTCTTCCGCGGCGTTGAGCCGGGGAGACTAGCACACGGCCGCCCGGGGTTACAATCCGGCGTTCAAGCAAAGGAGCACCCATGCACGTCCATCGCACCATCGCGGCGCTCGGCGTCGGCCTGGCGGTTTCCCTCGTCGGTTGGAGCGCGAGCACCATCGCGCAGGACGGCAGGCAGACGGTTGCTGCGCCGCGGATCGCCACCGTGGACGTGCTCGGGCTCGTCGAGCGCATGCTCGCCGGCGACCGCTACCGCCCCGCGCAGGAGGAGTTCCTCAGGCAGGAGAACGACAAGCTCCGCCCGCTGGCCGACGAGCTGGAGGCGATGGAGCGCCGCGGCAGGACGCTGCCCCCCGGCAGCCCGGAGCTGGAAAACCTCGGCCGCGAGTTCGACCGCAAGCAGGAGGAGTTTCAGGAAGCACGCGCCGCGGCCTTCGCGCGCATCGAGGCGTACAACGCGGGCCAGGTGCGGGAGGCGTACCGGCAGGTGATGGAAGCCATCGACGCGATGGCCGCGGAGCTGGGCTACACGCACGTGATCGCCTCCAGGACGGGCGACCCGACGATCCGCTCGCAGAACGTGCCCGGCGCGCTCCAGGAGATCCTGGCCCGCCCCGTGGCGAAGGCGAGCCCCGCGGACGACCTCACCGAGCGGCTGATCCGCAAGTTCGGGCTGGAGAACGTGAAGCTCGACGACCCCGCGGAGGCCGGCCCCGGCCTGCCCGACCGCGCCCCGCCGCCGCCGCGGCAGTGAGTTGAACGCGCCGGGCGCGAAGAAGAAAGAAGGAGTGGGGGGCCGGGGTGGCGGTACGGTGAGAGGGTGAAGCAGCGACGCAGCGCGACGCCGAGGCGCCGGGACACCGCCGCACTTCTTCTTCGCGCCTTTGCCGGCCTTCGCGTTGTTCCTCGCCCCTCTTCGCGTGCTTTGGGTTTCCATCTCTCCGCGTCTTTGCGTCTGTGTGCGTTCCAAAAAGAGGAAGGCCCGGAACGGGTCCGGGCCTGGAGAGAAGGAGATGGTGTTGGACGCCTTATGCCGCGAGCTTGACGGGTTCTTCGGGGGCGTTGGCGCTGTAGGCGGTGAAGGTGAAGCCGGGTCCGACGCCGTACTGGACGACGCCGAAGTTGGAGTCGCGGCTGATCTGGTTGCCGCGCTGGCCGCGGACCATGTAGAAGAGGGTGGCGCCGTTGGTGGAGACGGGGTTGGGGACGGTGGTGTCGTCGAAGGAGCGTGCGCGGCCGGCGATGGAGCCGATCTGGGTCCAGGAGCCGTTGTCGCCGACGCGCCGCCAGATGGTGAAGAACTGGCCGTTGGCGGTGGAGCCCTTCCAGCGGATGGTGATGGAGCCGTCGGCGTTGGGGTCGGCGACGACCTGCTCGCCTGGGGTGGGCTCTCCGGCGGGCTTGGGGGGCTGGGGCATGGGGAGCTGGGCCAGGTTCCAGAGGTCGGGGTTGTCGGTGGCGTTGGCCTGGACGCGGATGCGGTCGATGCACTGCTGCATGAGCGCGCGGAGCGTGGTGCAGGAGACCTCGAAGGTGCCGGTGGCGGCCTTGCTGGCGAGCCGCGCCGCGTTGAGGGCGATCTGATCGGCCTCGGTCTTGTCGAGCTGCTCCTCGAGCTGAGCCATGAGCGTGGGGCTCAGCCCGAGGGAGGTGGCGTGGGTCTGGAACGCCACGAGATGGTCGCGGACGAACTGGACCATTTCGGTCTTGGACTGCGGGAGAATGGTTCCGTTTCTTCCGGGCATGGATACAGCCCTCCTCTGTGCTCAAAGGGCGCCGCCATCCACAAACGTGTCCGTTGATCGTCAGCCGGCGCGGCCCCCCGGCGGCCAAGAGCCCCGCGCCGACGGCCGCCGGAAGACCAGGAAGCCGGCGGCCACGGCGCGGAGGGGGATCGGCCTCCTCCCGCCGCGACTTGACCACCCAATCCGGGAAAAAAGGCGAAAAAGGGCGGGGGAGGGCCGTCACAGACGGCATGGACGGACTGGGCCGAACGCTTCGGATCCCCTAGATCACGGTGAACCCCACGCCCGCCAGATACTCGAACGTCGGGTCATACAACTTGGCGTCCCGCGTCGGGTCGTTCGGATCCCCCTCGGGGACGACGATCACCATTCCTTGGCGCGCTCGCGTCAGCAGCACGCGGTAGGCGTTTTTGAGGTAGCTCTGGTTGGCCTCGGCGTTCACGCGCTGCCACTTCTTGCCGCGGAAGCAGTAGTGGCCCCAGTCCCTGCGCCCTTGATGGCGGAAGTCCCCGTCCCACACGACCCCCACCCAGTCCAGCTCCAGCCCCTGCACGTGGAACTCGGTGGCGACGTCCTCGAGGTAGTAGCTCGACCGCACGTCCTCCTTCGGGGCGAGGAACCAGTGCACCGGGTTCATGGGGGAACGCACGTCGATCGCGTGCGGCTTGAGGCGCTGCGCGTTGGAGGAGACCACGATCCCGTAGCGCTCGGTACCCCGGGCTCGTTCGCGCAGCCAGCGCTTGGCCTTTGCCAGGTCGCGCGTCAGCACCATGGGGTACGTGGCGGCGATCTCGCGGTGCAAGGCTCTTGCCTGCTGCTCCTCATGGTCCAGCAGGGCCTTGACGAAGGCGGAGACCTTCTCCGCCCGGAACGACCGCATGGAGACCGCCAGGTGCAGGTCCTTGTGCAGGTGCACGCCCGCCACCTTGCCCGGCTCGGCCACCTTCGCGAGCACCGCCCCCGCCCCATACTCGGCGTCGTGGAGGTTGGGAGAAAGGTGCACGTGCCAGTGCGGGAACTTGTTGATCACCGCGTCGATCCACGCCCCGATCCCCGTCTCCCCTTTGTTGATCTCTTGGCCGCCGCCGACGAGACAGACGATGACGCCCCAATCGGGGTGCCGGTCGATGCACGAGATGAGGAACTCGGGCTCGGAATACTGGAAGTCATGGAAGCCCTTCTTCCGCTTCATGAAGTCCGCGGTTCGTTCCCAGTTCCACGCCCGCTGGGCTTCGTCGAAGATGGTGACGTGCTCGACCGGCGGCCCCGGGTCTTTGAGGCAGTCGTCGCGGAAGTGGTGGACGTTTTGGATAAACGCCTTGGTCGCCCGCAGGGCTTCGCTCTTGGTGATCGGCCGGCCGGCGGCTTTGGCCTGCGCGACCTGATCTCGGGCCAGCGCTTCGCGCAGGATCGAGACCAGAGGGCCATTGCCCGAGAGGTAGACGGTGTGCAACCGATCCTCGGGCCGGCTGTGCTCCGTGGCGACCTCCCCAGCTGCCGAAGTCTACCAGTACAGAGATGTACGGTTGCAACTTAG
>CALJIV010000028.1 GCA_937974035.1 uncultured Phycisphaerales bacterium | reverse complement strand
CCACCGCGCGGCGTCGATCACCATGTTCTCGGGCCGTGCGGCCCGGCCCGCGGGGGCGTCCGCGGGGCCGTCGCTCCACCGGGCCCGCGGGCGCGTGATGCCCAAGGACCGAAAAAATCGCGGCGGGATCAGCGCCAGGGGGTTCCACGTCAAAGGAGTGTCGCCCCTCCGGGGCTCCGACGTGCGCCGCGTTCATGACCGAATATGCGCCGCCCCATCAACCCAGGGCTTGCGCCCTGGGCTACCGGCTTGAAGCACCTCCGGTGCTTGGCGGGGGTGTGTCATCCCGACCGGCTTTGCGAACCTCCGGCGCTCAGAACCTCCGGCGCTCAAGGCTCGTTCACCGAAGCGACTTCAAAAACGCCTCGAAGCGGTCCATGCCCTGCTCGATCTGCTCCTCGCTGCACGCGAAGCTGATGCGGACGTGGCGGGGGCCGCAGCCCCCGAAGTCGTCGCCGGGCACGAAGGCGATGTGCGCCTCCTCCAGCAGCGCCTCGCACAGGGAGACCGCCGAATCGATGCGGCGGCCCCGGGGGCTGGTCTTGCCGAAGTAGGAGGAGACGTCGGGGAAGACATAAAACGCCCCCGTCGGCCGCGGGGACTTGAGGCCCGGAATCGCCGCGATTCTCCGCTCGATCACCGCCGCGCGGCCCGCGAAGGCCCGCCGCATGCGCTCCACGTCCGCCGCGGTCTCGGTCAGGGCCGTACGGATCGCCGGGTACGTGAAGCTGGTGATGTTGGTGGTGATCTGCCCCTGGAGCGTCTGCATCGCCGCGATGAACCGCTTGCCGAACGCCCCCGCCCCCGCGAGGTAGCCGATGCGCCACCCCGTCATCGCGTAGGCCTTTGAAAGCCCGTTGAGCGTCAGCGTGCGCTCCGCGACTTCGGGGATGCTGCCGATCGAGCAGTGGGGGATGCCGCCGTAGGTGATCTTCTCGTACAGCTCGTCGGAGAGGATGACCAGCTCCGGGGCGATCGTGCGCGCGGCCTCGGCGAGCACCGCCGCCAGCGCCCGGATCTCGTCGGGCGTGTACATCGTGCCGCAGGGGTTGCTCGGCGAGTTGATGACGAAGAGCCTCGTCCGCGGCGTGATCGCGGCGCGCAGCTGCTCCGGGGTGATCTTGAAGTCCGTCTCCGGGCCGGTCGGAAGCTCGATGACCCTGCCCCCCGCCAGCTCGGCGATGGGGGCGTAGCTCACCCACGCGGGCACGGGCAGCAGGCACTCCATCGGCGCTTCGCCGGGGGCGGGAGGGTCGAAGAGGCAGTGCAGCGCGACGTACAGCGCCGCCTTGCCGCCCGGAGAGATGGCGATGAGGTCCGCCGAGGTCGGAATCCCGTTCTCCCGGTTCAGCTTGTCCGCGATCGCCTGGCGCGTGTCGGGGTCGCCGAAGGTCGGGGTGTACTTCGTCATCCCATGCTCCAGCGCGGCCACGGCGGCCTGCTTCACGACCGGAGGCGTGTCGAAGTCGGGCTCGCCCGCGGCGAAGGAGAGGACGTCGATCCCCTGCCTTTGCATCGCCTTGGCGCGGTTCATGAACGCGACCGTGACGGAAGGTCGGAGGGTCCGGACCCGGTGGGCGATGGAGGGGCCGGAAGAGGCGGAAGTTGTGGCCGTGGTCATCGAAAGGGCACTCGACAGGGGGAAGCGGGGGCGGGGGAGCGGCGAGGAGTTGTGACGGCTTCGATCTCGGGAGGGCCGTTGTTCAATCCATCGGTCAAAGTGCGCGTCGAGGCTGAAGGGCGTTGGTGTGGATGGCGTTGTCCGTAATTCTTAGCCTGCGCTGCCCGGAAAGGCGGCCAAGCCCCCCGCTCGGGAGCGGCTGCTAGAATGAGCGGAGAGTCGGACCAGAACCCCGCCCCGAAAATGGGGCGGTTGTGGAGACGTTCGGGCCGCGGTGCGTATTGATCGGCCGAACGGGGACGGCTACCCTTGTTGCTCAAATACCTAGTAGACCAGGAAAACCGATGGCTCTTCTCGCCGAAACCCGCAAGTCAATCGCCACCAAGCACCGCCGCCACGAGAAGGACTCCGGCTCCCCGGAGGTCCAGATCGCTCTGCTGACGGCGAAGATCGCCGCGGTGGCCGATCACCTCAAGTCTCACAACAAGGATCACCACAGCCGTCGCGGCCTGCTCCTGATGGTGGGCAAGCGCAACCGGCTGCTCCGGTACCTGGCCCGGACCAATCCGACCAGCTACCAAGCCCTGATTACCTCTCTGGGCCTCCGCAAGTAAGTGTCGCGGCCCGGGGCAGTCGTGCCCCGGGCCGTTTTCGTTTCTGGTACAACGCCCCCGGTCGCTCCAGGAGCGGAGTGGCAGTGGGCAGGGTTCAGAAGGCGGCGCTGCTTCCTGGCTGGCCTTGCTGAGTCCTGCCTCTGCCTCTCAGAGGTTCCTGGAGAGTCTGGGCGGTATCCCCAGGCAAAGGCGGCCATGGGCCTTTGGCCCGCCGCTGCCCCCGCGGACGCGGGGACAAGTCCAAGGAATCTCCCAATGGCGCAACTCACCCCCCTTCAGTCTCCCATTCGTGTCGAGCGTGAGATCGGCGGCCGCAAGCTGATCCTTGAGACGGGCATCATCGGCAAGCTCGCCTCCGCCACGGTGATGGCGACCTACGGCGGCACGACCGTCCTGGCCTCGGTCGTCCGTGCCGCGCCCCGCGAGGGCATCGACTTCTTCCCCCTCACGGTGGACTACCGCGAGAAGACCTCCGCGGCGGGCAAGTTCCCCGGCGGCTTCCGCAAGCGCGAGGGCGCGCCCAACGAGAAGGAAATCCTCACGATGCGGATGATCGACCGCCCCGTGCGGCCGCTCTTCCCCGACGGCTTCCTCGACGAGGTGCTGATCCAGGTCTTCGTGATGAGCCACGACGGCGAGAACGACAGCGACGTGCTCGCGGGCACCGCCGCCTCCGCCGCGCTGGCGATCTCCGACATCCCCTTCGAGGGCCCCACGGCGACGGTCCGCGTCGGCCGCATCCACACCGACGACGGCCCTCGCTACGTCATCAACCCCACCGTGTCGCAGATGGAGTTCAGCGACATGGACGTGGTGGTGGCGGGCCACAAGGACGGCCTCAACATGATCGAGGTCGGGGCCGCGGAGGTGGACGAGAAGGGCGTGCTGGGCGCGCTGGACTTCGGGTACACCTACATCAAGGACATCCTCGAGCTGATCGAGGAGCTGACCGCCAAGGCCGGGCGTCCGAAGGTGGTGGGCGAGCTGCACCTGCCCAGCCCCGAGATCACCGAGAAGGTCCGCTCGCTGGTGGAGGACTCGCTCACCAGGGCCCGCCAGATCAAGGGCAAGAAGGAGCGCAACGAGGCGGTGGACAAGCTCCGCGCGGAGATGCTGGACACCCACTTCCCGCTCAAGATCAACGGCACCTACGAGGAGTACACGGCCTCGATGAAGGTGCGGGCGCAGGCCAAGGAGGCCTTCAAGCGCCTGGAGGAGAAGATCACCCGCCGCCTGATCGTGAAGGACCGCATCCGCGCCGACGGGCGCGGCCCCACCGAGATCCGCCCGATCTCCGGCCAGGTGGGCATCTTCGCCCGCACGCACGGCTCGGCGCTCTTCCAGCGCGGCGAGACCCAGAGCCTCGTCAGCGTCACGCTCGGCACCGCCAAGGACGAGCAGATCGTGGACGGGCTGATCCCCGAGTACAGCAAGAAGTTCACGCTGCACTACAACTTCCCGCCCTTCTCCACGGGCGAGGTGAAGCGCATCACCGGCCCCGGCCGGCGCGAGATCGGGCACGGCGCCCTCGCGGAGCGCTCGCTGCTGGCGATCCTCCCCGGCCCGGACGAGTTCCCCTACACCATCCGCGTCGTCAGCGACATCACCGAGAGCAACGGCTCCTCCTCGATGGCGAGCGTCTGCGGCGGGTGTCTGGCGCTGATGGACGCCGGCGTGCCCATCAAGGCCGTCTGCGCGGGCATCTCCGTCGGCCGCTTCGCCGACGACAACGACGAGAACGAGATCTTCGTCACCGACATCATCGGTGAGGAGGACTTCTTCGGCGACATGGACTTCAAGGTCGCGGGCACCCGGGAGGGCATCACGGGCATCCAGCTCGACCTCAAGACCCGCGGCCTGGTGCTCTCTCAGATCGAGCGCATCTTCGAGCAGGCGCGTCAGGGCCGGCTCGAGATCATCGACATGATGGAGCAGATCATCTCCAAGCCGCGGGAGTCCATCTCTCCGCTCGCGCCGCGCCTCATCACGCTGCACATCGATCCGGAGAAGATCGGCAAGCTCATCGGGCCCGGCGGCAAGACCATCCGCGGCCTGCAGGACAAGTACGGCGTCACCATCGACGTGGACGACGACGGCACCGTCCAGCTCGCCGGCCTCAACGCCCAGAGCATCGAGGGCGCCCGCGCCGAGATCGAGGCGCTGTGCGAGGAGATCAAGGTCGGCACCATCTACACCGGCAAGGTGGTGAGCATGAAGGACTTCGGCGCCTTCATCGAGCTCGCTCCCGGCACCGATGGCATGTGCCACATCTCCGAGCTGGCCGAGGGCTACGTCAAGAGCGTCAGCGAGGTCGTCAAGCTGGGCGACATCGTGAAGGTCAAGGTCATCAACGTGGACGACCAGGGCCGGATCAAGCTCAGCCGCAAGGCCGTGCTGGTCGAGGAGAACCGGGCCAAGCAGCAGGCCCAGCCTTCCGCCCAGGGCTGAGCCCGCCGCAACCGTTTACGCCTGAGCAAGTTCCATGCCCCAGCCGCACGGTTGGGGCATTTTCTTGCTGCGCGTCCGATATTCTTGAATTACTCTTGACCCCGTGATTCAGGGGCCGGTAATCTGGGCAAATCATCGGTTCGCTATTCGTGGGGAAGAGCGGACTGGTGCTGGGTCCTGTGTACATGCGTTCTGCCTGCGACCAGCCCGCCCGTCGGTACGCCTGATGAGGGGTGGCTGCCGGTGTGCTTTTGGCCGGGGGACATGCAGCATGCTGGCGGACTCCGCATCCTGATCCCCGCGGGGAGTCGGCAATGGAACACAACCAGCTCGAGGGTGTGGAGGGGGTGGTGAAGTGGTTTGATCCCAGGAAGGGATTCGGGTTCATCATCGGACCCGACGGACAGGACATCTTCACCCACTACACCGTCATCCAGGGCGAAGGGTTCCGCGTGCTCAAGGACGGTTCCACCGTCAACTATGACGCCGCCAAGACCGAGCGGGGCTGGAAGGCCACGCGGGTGAGCCGCATCGAGACCGTCGAGGTCGGGCCGGCGATCAAGAGGGGCTACACGCGGACCTCGCGTCAGCGGCCCATGCCTTAGCGGTCGCGACTTCGCTTCCGAAGACTTGGCTTGTGCCGCCGTGGTGCGGATACTCACCCCGTGTCAACGGGCTGGGCATGGTTCGGCGGGTTGGTCGTGGGCGTGCTGCTCACGGGCGGCTTTTCGTACTGGAAGGCCCGGCGGGTCTTGGCCCGCGTGAAGGAGGCCGAGCGTCGGGCCCGTGCCGCGGAGCGGCTGGCCGAGGTCGGCGCGATGACCGGCGGGCTGGCGCACGAGATCAAAAACCCTCTCTCCACGATCGGCCTGAACGCCCAGCTTCTGGCCGAGGGGCTGGATGAGCTGGAAGGGGTGGACCCTGAGGGCAAGCAGCGTCTCTCGCGGCGGCTCTCATCGCTGCGGCGCGAGGTCGAGCGTCTCCGCGGCATCCTCACCGACTTCCTCACCTTCGCCGGCGAGATCAGGCTCGACCTTGCCGAAAACGACCTCAACCGCGTCGTGGACGAGCTCTGCGACTTCTTCCTGCCGCAGGCGCAGCAGCAGGGGGTGCAGCTCCGGACGGATCTTTCGCCGACGCCGCTTCCGGGGCGTATGGACGCCCAGCAGATCAAGCAGGCCGTGCTCAATCTGATGCTCAACGCGGTGCAGGCGATGGGGCCGAAGAATCAAGTCCAGGGCCCGCGCGAGCTGATCCTCCGCACCCGCCGCGAGACGGATCGGGAAGGCAGGACGCACAACGTGCTGCACGTGATCGACACCGGTCCGGGGATCGACGCGGAGGTCCTGCCGCGGATCTTCACGCCCTACTTCACCACCAAGAGCGGCGGCACGGGGCTGGGCTTGCCCACCGCGCGCCGGCTGGTGGAAGCCCACGGCGGGCGGATTGACGTGCACACGGAGAAGGGGCGCGGAACGGACTTCGCCGTCTGGCTGCCGGTCAACCCTTGACTTCTTCGATCTCGGTTCGGACGTCCCACAGTTCAGGGAAGAGGCGGTCGTCCACCATCTGACGCAGGTAGGCGACGCCCGCGGTGCCGCCCGTGCCTCGCTTGAACCCGATGACGCGCTCGACGACCTTGATGTGCCGGTAGCGCCAGAGCGAGTACTGCTCGTCCACGTCCACGAGCTTTTCCGCCATCTCGTACAGGTCCCAGTGCTGCTCGGGGTTCTCGTAGACGGTCTTGAAGACGGCGATGACGCCGGGGTGGGGGCGGTAGGGCTCGGTCACGTCGCGCTCCACGACCTCCTTCGGCACGGGCAGGCCGCGCCGCGCCATGAGGCGCAGGAACTCGTCGTAGAGGCTGGGGGCGTTGAGCGCTGCTTCGACCTCGGCGTAGATCAGCGGCTTGTGCTGGAAGACGGCCAGCATGCGCTTGTCCTTGCGCCCGAGCATGAACTCGATCTGACGGTGCTGGTAGCTCTGGATGCCGCTGGAGGGGCCCAGGACGTGCCGGAACTGGACGTACTCGCTGGGCGTCAACGTCGCCAGCACGTTCCACTGGTTGAAGAGTTGGGCCTGGATGTGCTTGACGCGGGCCAGAATCTTGAAGGTCGGCTCGAGCTTGTCCTCGCGGACCAGCCGCAGCGCGGCGCGGAGCTCATGCACGATCAGCTTGAACCACAGCTCCGTGGTCTGGTGCTGGATGATGAAGAGCATCTCGTCGTGGTGCTCGGGGCGGCTCAGGGAGCGCTGGGCCGAGAGCACCTGGTCGAGGTGCAGATACCCCGCGTAGTCGAGCTTGCTCTTGAGGTCCGTGTGCATGCCTTGCGGGTCGCGCGAGGCGGTGGGATCCGAGTGTCCGTACGACATGAAACGTGCTCCGCCGGCGTGGGCTCATACGCCGTGGGGAGCTTACGCGCCGGAACGGGCTATGGCATCAGGCCCATGTCGCTCCAGCGGGTGACGTCGGTGACGGAGCCGTACCGCTCGGCCAGGGCTCGGTTGTTGGCGTCGAAGGGATTGTCGGGGGGCAGAGAAACCCGCGCCAACCCGGTGCCGGGCCGGTACATCACCGTGTCGCGCCGGGAGGCGTAATAGGCCTCCCGCTCGCCGGAGATCGTCGAAGAGCAGCCGCCCGCAAGGGCGGAGGAGATGACCAAGGCGAGCAGGAAACCTGCCCTTCGCCACGCCGTGATGAGGGGAGCTTGCGTGGCGGAGTTGGCCATGGCCGATTCGCTCCTTACGGGCGGCATGCCCTTGGACCACGCAATCCAGACAGAGAGAACGTACAAACTAAGTTCCCCAAAATGCCATCAAAACGGGCGAATGAACGGGACCGTTCCCGCTGACGGCGTGGTTTGCGCGGTCTGGCCGACGCTTGCCGTGAATCACCGGGGAGCACGTTCTTCGTCAGATGACGTTGCCCCGCCCCTGCGGTTCGAGCGGCGGGCGGATTATTTGACGCTTTCGTCAGGACCCGTAGGATGTCCCCCCGCCGGAACACGAACGCCGGCGGGATCAAGGGGCCCAGCACGCATGAAACCTGCCTTCAGCACCGTCGCCTGCCCGGACTGGACGCTCGATCGCATCGCCGAACAAGGGGAGGCCTGGGGCTACCTGGGCTGCGAGCTGCGCACCTTCGGCAACGGCTCGACGCACTTCGCCTGCGACCCAGCCCTCACCTCGCCGCAGAAGGTCCGCCTGATGCTCGAGCGGGCCGGGCTCGAGCCCATCTCGCTGGCCACCTCCATCCGCTACGACGACCCCATCACTCCGCCCGTGATCGGCAACCTCTTCGATCACGAAGGCTCCGTGCGGGAGTCCAAGAGCGCCATCGACCTCGCCCTGCGGCTCGAAGTCCCCTACGTCCGCGTCTTCGGCTTTGAGGTGGTCGGCAACGAGAAGCGTTCCGCGGCGATGGCCCGCATCGCCTCCCGCATCTCCAAGGCCTGCGACTACGCCCGCAACAGCGGCGTCAAGCTCATGCTTGAGAACGGCGGCTCCTTCAGCACCGCTGTTCAGCTCGCCGAGCTGATGGATCTGGTGAACAACCCGCTGCTGGTCGCGGCGTACTCCGTCCCGGTGGCCGCCGCGGCGGGCGAGGATCCCGTCAAGGGCGTCAACGTCCTGGGCGATCGACTGGCCTGCCTGAAGGTCCGCGATTTCAAGGACGGCCGTCCCTGCGTGCTGGGAGATGGGCAGGTTCCCAACCGTGCCGCGGTGGAAGCGTTGGGCAAGGCTGGCTTCCCCGGCTGGCTGGTGTACGAGTATGACCGCGCGTGGGTGGACCCCGCCAAGGCGGAAGACCCCAGCCCCGTGCTCGCGGCGTCGGCACGCCGCCTGTTTGAGTGGATCTCGCCCTTCCGCACCGCAGCGGGCCGGCCCGACCTGCAGCGCGTGCGCACCTGACCGCTAGCATCTGGCGTGTCGCTCCGGCCGCGGGTCCACAGACCGACGTATGAGCCTGTCGAGCCGTGCGCCCTGCCGCCGGTGGGGGAGCTCACGCGCGACGTGCTGAACCGCTGCAGGCGGCTGGGGTTCGCGCTGGCGGGCGTGGCGGACGCGGCGCCCTCGCGCTGGCGGGCCGAAGTCCTGGCGTGGCTCGCGGCGGGCCGTCACGGGACGATGGATTACCTGGAGCGCGACCTTGAACTGCGGTTCGACCCCGCGGGCGTGCTGCCTGGCACACGCGCGTTCATCATGGTCGCGGACATCTACGCGGGGCGCAACGACCCGCCCCCGCCGCCTGCCGCGCAGCCCTCGGGGCGCGTGGCCCGCTACGCCCAGGGGCTCGATTACCACAGGACGATGAAGCGCCGTCTGCACGCGCTGAGCGACGACCTCCGCGTGGCGTACCCCGGCTGGAACTTTCGCACCTTCGTGGACACCGTGCCGGTGCTGGAACGTGAACTGGCGCAGCGTGCCGGGCTGGGGTGGCAGGGCAAGAACACGATGGTGATTCATCCCCGCCTGGGCAGCTACCTCCTGCTGGCGGGCGTGGCGACGACGCTCCCGCTCGAGCCTCCGCCCGAGCATGAAGTCATCACTGACCACTGCGGCACCTGCACGCGCTGCATCGACGCCTGCCCGACGGGGGCCATCACGCCCTGGAGCGTGGATGGCTCGCGGTGCATTTCTTACCTCACCATCGAGCAGCGCGGCGAAATTGACCCATCGTTTCATGCCGCGATGGGCGCATGGGTGTACGGCTGCGACGTGTGCCAGGAGGTCTGCCCGCACAACTCGCCGCGACCGGAGCCTCTGCCGGGCAGGCATGAGGCGTACCAGCCGCGGAATGTCTCACTCCCGCTGCTGGACGTGCTGGGTTGGGATGAAGAGGCCCGCAGTGCGGCGTTCCAGAGTTCTTCGATGAAGCGAGCCACGCTCGCCATGATGAAGCGCAATGCCCTCATCGCGGCAGGGAACCTGCTGCGGGAACGCCCTGATCCAGCCCTCTTCGCACGGATCGAACAACTCGCGACGGACGAATCAGAGCCAGAGCTTGTCCGCAACACGGCGGCCAGCGTGCTGGTGTCGCTCCGCGGCGGTTGAGCGGGCGGCGTGAAACGTCCCGGGTGCGACTCGAACGCACGACCTGCGATTTAGAAGACCGCTGCTCTATCCAGCTGAGCTACCGGGACCCGCGGCAATCGTAGACGGAGCATCAATGCGTCGCGGCGGCGGCGACTTCGGCGCACACCTCCGTGAGCGCGGCACAGGCGGCCCGCACGTCGTCGGAGGTGACGAAGGGGCCGAAGGACATGCGGAAGGCGCCGTGGTTCGGGAGGGTGCCCAGTGCCGCGTGGGCGCGGGGGGCGCAGTGGATGCCCGAGCGCACGAGGATGCCGAGCTGTTCGAGCATGACGGCCATCTCCGCGGGCGGCATGGTGTCGTGCGCAAGGGAGAAGACGCCGACCCGTGCCGCGGGATCGCCCGGCCCCAGCAGGCGGAGGGAGGACATGGGGCCTTCCCGCGGCTCGCGCCCCTGCACGCGGACGCCGCCCTCGTAAAGCAGGTCCAGGGCCAGCTCGATGAGCGAGCGTTCGTGGGCGTGCAAAGCCTCGATGCCGCGGTCGAGGATCCATTCCACGCCGCGGGAGAGGCCCGCGATGCCGATGGTGTTGTGGCTGCCCGCCTCGTACTTCTCCGGCATGGAATCCGGGTGCATGTCGTGCTCGGACATCGAGCCTGTGCCGCCCTCGCGTGTGGTGGCGAGGATCTGCTCCACGCCGGGGCGGATATAGAGGCCGCCCGTGCCCTGCGGACCCAGGAGGCCCTTGTGGCCGGGGAAGGCGAGCAGGTCCACGCAAAGCTCACGCACGTCCACGGGAAGGTGGCCCAGCGCCTGAGCCGCGTCCACGAGGTAGGGCACGCCCGCTTCGCGGCAGACACGGCCGATCTCGGCGACGGGCTGGATGGTGCCGCTCACGTTGCTCGCCATGTTCACCGCCACCAGCGCGGTGTCGGGCGTGATCGCCTTTGCGACCGCGGCGGGGTCTACGACGCCGGTCTCCGAGTCCGCGTCCACGTGCACGCAGCGCACGCCGTGCTCCGCGAGCGCGTTGAGCGGGCGGAGCACGGAGTTATGGTCCATCGCGGTGGTGACGACGTGCACCGGCTTGCCGGGACGGGAGAGCGTCCGGTGCCGGATGATGCCCTTGATCGCAAGGTTCAGGGCGTCGCTGGTGTTGAGCGTGAAGACGATGTGGTTGGGGCTTTCGCCGTTGATGAGCGTGCAGAGCCGCTCGCGGCATTCGCGGATGATTCGCGCCCCCTCGCGGCTCTCGGCGTAGTGCCCGCGTCCGGGGGAAGCTCCCAGGCGCGTGCCGTAGTCCATCATCGCCTCGTACACCCCGGGCGGCTTGGGGAAGCTGGTGGCGGCGTTGTCGAGGTAGATCCTTCGCATCCGGGCCAACTGTACGCGGGTACGTCGGCGGGCCTGCACCGAAGGCGACGCGAAGGAATGACGCTCAGCCCCCGATTTTGGCAGGCTCCGCGGCGGCCTTGCGGGCCAGCCATGTGTCGGCGAGCTTGACGATCTCCTCGTGCAGGTCGAGGGCGGCGCGGGTCTGAACGTCGTTCGTGATGTCGTTGACCATCACGCTGAAGGCCACCCGCCGGCCCGTGGAGTTGTTGATCACGTAGCCGGAGAGGCAACGGACGCCCTCGATGTAGCCGCTCTTGGCGCGGACCTCGTTCTTCAGCTTGGCGTCGCGGAAGCGCTTCTTGAGCGTGCCCGTGCCGGGCGTGGCGAGGGAGTCCGTGAACACCCCGCGGACCTTCTCGTCGCGGTTCAGCTCGCCCAGCCAGCGGGTGAGGGTCGTGGGAGAAACGAGGTTGGTCCGCGAGAGGCCGGAGCCGTCGCTGATGGTGGTTGCCGCGGCGTGCTGGGGGCTCAGCCGCTGGCCGAGGACCATCCGCAGCACCGAAGCGCCGTTGTTCCACGAGCCCGCGTCCTTGGTGACGGCGTGGCCGATGCGCTTGAGCAGGGCTTCGGCGTACAGGTTCTCCGAGTCGGCGTTGCAGCGGCGGAGCACGTCCGTCAGGGGGGTGTTGACGATCGCGATGGTGGTGCCGCTCAACTGCTCCTGCGCCTCGGCGAGGCGCACCACCGGCCCCTGGGGGCCCTGAGCCACGCGCACGCCCGCCTTGGTGAGGTTGTGAGCGAGCAGGCGGCCGAAGAACAGGGCGGGCTCCTGGCAGGTGATTTCGATGGGCTGCTGCGTCTGGAAGCGGATATCGCCGCGGAGGGCGTAGCGGTCCGGCCCCTGCTCGCGCGTGATCCACGCGGTGTTTCGTCCGTCGGCGATGGTGCGGGCGCGGATGTCCACGCGGACCCACGGGGCCTGCGGCTGAAGAGCGCAGGTGGGGGGCGTGCCGGGGCCCTGAGGATTGGGGCCGGGGAAGAAGGAGAGGACGTTGCAGTGAAAGTTGATGCCGCAGACCGGTGCGCAGTAGGGCCGGTCGAGCTGGTTCTTCGGCCAGCCTGAATGCACCAGCTCGCGGTCAAAGACTCGATCGTCCAGGACGACTTCGCGCACGTCCTGCATCCCGGCCTTCACCGCGGCTCCGGCGAGCGCGGTGAGCACGTCGTCCACGGTGAGCTTGGGCTCGCTTTCGGCAAGGACCAGCGGATCGCCCAGGGCCGGATCGCCCGAGCCCCGCACGATCAGTCGGTCGCCGTCACGGATGATCTCGGTCTGGAAGACGAAGTCCGGCGAGAGCACCAGAGCCGCGGCCCCGGTGGTCAGCAGCTTCATGTTGGAGGCGGGGGTGAAGGGAACGTCGGCGTTGAGGTCTGCCAGGACGTCGCCGGTCTCCAGGTCCACCACGCTAATGCCCACCCGCGCCGCGCCGAACTTGTGCGCGCTCACGGTGCGTGCCACCTGGTCATTCAGAACGCCGGGCTGAGCAGCCGCGGCGGCGCAGGCTGCGAGAAACACGAGGGCGAACGCCCAGACACGGTGGATCGTCATCGCGACTCCCGGTGTGGCAGATGGTGCGGTGCGCGCCGGCACGCGGCGGCATCCTACCGCTGATCGACCAACCGGGCTTCCGTGCTGCAGCGATGGGGGCGGGTTCAGCGCTCCGCGTTCGCTAGTTTCAGCTTGTGCTGAGCGAGTGACACAATGTCCTCAACCTGCGTGCGGTTCGCGATTTCCCAGCAGGACCACCGGACCCCGTCCACAATCGGGGCGTGCGTCAGGCCGTCCCGGATGAACTTCGAGAGCTTGCGGATGGGCAGCTCGGGGATGATCTCGTCCTCGACGGGCACGGCGAGGCGGGGCTTGGCGGGGTCGGGGATGAGGTACGCCCACGCGCGATCCCCGTCGCCGGGGATTCGATACACGAACGTCCAGTTCCACACCCCGTGCCAGGCGATCTCCTCGCGCACGCACTCCACCCCCAGCAAACGCTGGCGGGCGTGCTCCACGAGCGCGCCGCTCTGCTTGTTGAACGGGGCGATCAGGTCTTCAGGGCTGGGCGCACGGAAACGATCCTGCCATGCGAGGCGCGGCTTGAACGACTGGGCGGACACGGTTCACCTCCCACCAGAGAGCACAAGGCCGGACAGGCCCGAAACTTGTGCATGGGTCGCGCCCCCGGGAAACCGGGGCCACCATCGGGGATTGTTTCCCTCCCGGTTCAGCCGGTCCAGCAGTAGGTCCCGGTCAGGTGGTAGTTTACGGAATGCCCCCCGGACCACCGCCAACGCGGTACGATGTCCCCAAGAGAGGATCGACCTTCATGCCGGACAAAGCCCAGACCAACGCCGCCGATCCCGCCCTGGCGACCGACCCCGAACTGAACGTCGAAGGATCGGTGGTGCTCCTGGTGGACGACAACGAGCAGAACCTGGAGCTCCTCCTGGCCTACCTGGAGGAACTGGGCTGCGAGCTGCGGACCGCCCGCGACGGGCTCGAGGCCCTCGACGACATCGCCCGCAAGCGTCCGGACCTGATCCTGCTCGACGTGATGATGCCCCGGATGAGCGGCTTCCAGGTCTGCTCGCGGATCAAGAAAGATCCCTCGCTGCGAGATATCCCCGTCGTCATGGTGACGGCCCTCAACGAGGTGGCCGACGTGGAGCGGGCGGTGGAGTCCGGCGCGGACGACTTCCTGACCAAGCCCGTGAACCGGCTGGAGCTTGTGACGCGCGTTCGCTCTCTTCTGCGCGTCAGCCTGCTGCAGCGGCAGCTGCGTCAGACGCTCGCCGACCTCCGCAAGTTGGGGGGCGAGGCACCTCGCTGAATCAGCACGAGCCGCCCGCGAGCACGCGGAAGAACGCTTCGATATCGAAGTCCGTCCCCGCGTCCCCGTCGCCGTCAAAGTCCACGGACTGGCACGTGGGGCAGCAGTTCCCCGCCAGGCAGGCGAAGAACGCTTCGATATCAGCGTCCGTGCCCGAATCTCCGTCGTTGTCGAAGTCGGCCGTGCCGCACCGAGGCTCGGTTGGCGTGAAGCCCACGTAGAGCACGACGTTGTACGCCTCGTCGGGGCTGTTGGGGTTGTTGCCGATGACGGTCGGGTCTTCAAACTGCCCGTCCCCGTTGACGTCGTAGCAGATGCGTGCGGACACCACCAGGCCGCCGAGCTGTCTCGGGTCGGCGCTGGGCATATCGAGCGGGTTGAGCTTGTTCCACGCCTGCTGCATCGTGCTGCTCGACCAGATGGAGGTCGAAGAGCTGGAGTCCGCGTCCGCCACGCTGAGGTACTGCACCTGATAAGGCGTGGACGAGTTCACGCCCGTGAACACGCTGCCGACTTCCATCACCACTTCCGGCGTGTAGCAGAAAGCCGCGGCGTCGTACACGGCGCGGACCAGCGCCACGCTGGGAACTTCCAGCACCTGCGACCCGATCCGCTTGCGCAGCGAGACGGAGGCGATGAAGTACAGGTTCCCCGCGGCGTCAAAGGCCGGAGCGGAGAGCGACGGGCCCGGGCCCGCGAAGGGGTTTTCCGTCAACGAGGCCAGGCGGCCGATCGGCGCGTCGTTCGCGTTCACCACCCCGTCGCCCTCGCCCGCGTCGTTGGTGCCCGGCGCGCCGTCCGCGCCGTAGTCGCCGAAGAGCGGCTTGCCGGTGGATTGCGTCGTGTCCACCCACGCGGCGTTCGTCCATGACACAGGAGAGCCGGGCACGGAAGGATCGAAGCGGGCGACGGCGATGGCGTCGAAGGGGTTGGCTGCGCCGCCGATGCTGCCGTGGAACACGAGGGAGGCGACGAGCGCCCGGCCCTGCTGATCCATTGTCATGGCGACGGGACCGGAGCCGCCGCGGAAGATGGTCTGGCTCTCGTAGCCGCGGAAGTCGCCCCCGCCGAGGTCCCAGGTGTACGGGAGGCAGGGATCGGTGAGCGATGTCGGGAGCGGAACCGTGCGCGAAGTCGTGGGGTTGCCGTTGGCATCAACGCCCCAGACGGTGATGGCGTTGGTCTTGCCGCCGCCTGCGCTGGTCCGGGTCAGGATCGCGCCGGTGCCGATGGAGCCGGGGAAGAGGACGCGGGCCGAGAAGCTTGGGGCGCCGCGGTGGTCGAGGGTCCCGGTGCGGTGAGCGGTGGACGAGCCGGAAAAGTCGCCTGCGCTGGACTCGAAGAGGTAGTTGCCCAGCAGATCGGTGCCCATGAGCACGCTGCGGCCCGCGAGGTCCGCGGGGATGGCGGTGGGCACGGTGTGGGTCGCGGGGCTGCGGACCAGAAGCCAGTCGGTGGCTCCGCTGTTGCTGCCGCCGTTGTTGTCGATGAGGTTGACCGTGATGCCGCGGAGCGGGGACTTGATGCGGAAGTAGTTGTCGCCGACGAGCAGGGAGGATGTGGGGCCGGCGCTGCCGAAGCTGTCGGCGCGGAAGCAGAGGTTGCCGTCCGCGTCGATCGAGCCGAGGCCGAACTGGGAGCGGTCGGTGTTGTTGGCGGTGCTGTTCGCCGCGGCGTGGACGCGGGTGACGTACAGCCTGCCGGGCTGGCCGGGGTCGAAGGCCACCTGGGCGGCATAAAGCTGGTTGACGAAGACGTTGCTGCTGCCGATGGCGACTTCGTCAAAGTCCATCAGGCCGACGCCGAAGACCGTCGCCGTTCCTGCGGGGGTGATGGCCGAGACGCCGCTGGCAATGTTCTCCGTGGGGTGAAGCCCGGCTCCGGGGGTGGTCCAGTAGGAGTAGCTGGTCGCCGGGTACGGCGCGTTCGTGCGGGCGGAGGCGGAGATCACCGACGTGCCATTGAGGGCGGTGAATCGCGTCGCACTGGTCTTGCCCGACTTGATGATCGGCCCCACGCCGAAGGTCGTGCCCATGGACGTGGAGAACGGGCGCAGGTCCACGATGTAGTTGCTCCGCATTCCCGGCCCGAGCACCCAGGGGTTCAGAGCGTCCCCAGGGAGGCCGGAGCCCCCGTCGGAGTTTCGTGAAGTGCTGTCCTGGGCGGCGCAGGGAAAGGCCAGGCCCGCGATCCCTGCGAGCACCGCGGCGGCCACCCGCGTCTTCTCAATCAGCGTGCTCACGCTCCTCATCCTCCGTCGTGAAGCGGTCTGTAGCTGGCATCGGCCAAAAAAGGGGCCCGACCGCAGTCCCGCGGCTTCTGGATGGTAATAAGGCGGTCAAGGCGACTCAATGCGGTTTATGCCGGACGAACTGCCCCCGCGCGTCCCGGCGTCATCGCCCGCGCGATCTGCGCTGCCAGGGCCGCGTTGGAATGCACCAGGTCCAGGTTCGCCCGGAGCGTCGCGCCCCCGGACAGCTCATGCAGCCGCCCCAGCAGGAAGGGGGTCATCCCGCGCCCGGAGACTTCCTTGGCCGCGGCTTCGGCGGTTGCCTGCGAGAGCCAGCGGTCCCAATCCGCCCGAGGAAGCTCGGACTCCCGCGGGATGGGGTTGGCGACGACGACCCCGCGCCCGGTGCGCGCCAACTCCGACGCGAGGAAGCGGGCGAGGGGCTCGACCTCATCAAACCGGGCGTCCACGCCCGCGGCGCTCTCGCGCAGGTAGAAGGCCGGGAAGCGGTCCGTGCGGAAGCCGACGACGGGCACGCCGAGGGATTCCAGCAGCTCGCGCGTCGCCTCAACATCGAGGATCGACTTCACGCCGCTGGTGACGACCGCGACGGGGAATCGGGTGAATGCCGCGAGGTCCGCGCTGATGTCCAGGTGCTCGCCGTAGCCGCGATGCACGCCCCCCAGCCCGCCGGTGGCGAAGACCTGCACGCCAGCGCCCGCGGCAAGCTCCATCGTCGTGCTCACGGTCGTGGCGCCGTGCCCGCCTCGGGCGAGCACAAGCCCCAGGTTGGAGGTGTTGACCTTGGGCACCTCGCCCGCGTCCAGCAGCGTGCCGAGCTCTTCGTCCGTCAGCCCGACGGTGGGGGCCCCGCCGACGATGCCGACGAGGGCCGGCTGCGCCCCGTGCTCGCGCACGACGTTCGAAAGATTGCGCGCAAGAGGCAGCGATTGCTCCCGCGGCACGCCGTGGAGCAGCAGCGTGGTTTCCAGCGCAACGGACCCCGGACCGGCACGATTGACGATCATCGCCCATGGTACGGGGTTGACCGCTCGGCGTGGCGTGTGATAGGCCATGCGCATGCTGAACATGCTCATCGCGGCGGCGATCGTTCTCCCGCAACCGGCCCAGGGGTTTGAGGATGGGGCCGCGTTCGCGCTGCGGCGCGAGGCGCTGAACAGCGCGGTGAGCGCGGAGAGCCTGCGCGACTGGCACATCCTGCTGGGCAGCGAGCCGCATGTCGCGGGCACGCCCGGCGGGGAGCGCACGGTCGCCCGGCTGCGCGACGCCTTCGCCGGGATGGGGCTGGAGCCGGAGGTGTGGGAGTGCTGGCCCTTGCTGGCTACACCCGTCGCGGCGGAGCTTGAGGTCGTCGCCCCGGAGCGCATCAGCCTTGAACTGGCGGAGCGGCCCGTCCGGGGCGATCCGGGCAGCGAGGGGCACGGCTTCGGCTGGAACGCCTTCAGCGGGAGCGGCGAGGTCACTGCTGGCGTGGTGTACGCAAACTACGGCACGAAGGCGGACTTTCAGCGCCTGCGCGATATGGGCGTGGATGTGACGGGCAAGATCGTGATCGCACGTTATGGGGGCAACTACCGGGGCTACAAGGCGAAGTTCGCGCAGGCCGCGGGCGCAGCGGGGCTGATCATCTACACCGATCCGGCGGACAGCGGGTACATGCGGGGGCTCACCTACCCCGAGGGCGGGTACGCCAACGACTGCTGTATTCAGCGCGGCTCCATCGTCACGCTGCCGTACATCGGCGATCCCCTGACCCCCGGGCGTCCCGCCACGCGCGATGCGGAGCGGCTGGCCCCGGAGGACGTGGAACTGCCGCGGATTCCCGTGCAGCCGGCCCCCTACGGCGCGGTGAAGGAAATCATGTCGCGCATGACGGGGCCGGGCGTGCCCGACGGGTGGCAGGGGGGGCTGCCCTTCGCGTACCGCATCGAGGGCGGGCCGGAGCTGCGCGTGCGGCTGAAGGTGCAGCAGGAGCGGAAGGTCACGAAGGTTTCGAACGTGCTCGCGACGATCCGGGGCTCCACACACCCCGAGCAGGTGGTGATCGTGGGCTGCCACCACGATGCCTGGAACAACGGCGCGGCCGATCCGCTGGCGGGCACCATCGCTTTGCTCGAATGCGCCAAGGCGTTTGCCTCACTCGCCAAGGAGCACCCACCGCTGCGGACCATCGTCTTCGCGGCGTGGGACGCGGAGGAGTTCGGCATCATCGGATCGAGCGAGTGGGTGGAGGCGCACCGCGAAACCCTGACCGCCAACGCGGTGGCGTACATCAACCTCGACATGGCCTCGATGGGGCTGGACTTCGGCTCAAGCGCATCGCCCTCGCTGCGGACGGTGATCGCGCAGGCGGCGGGGGATGTTCTTCAGCCCGGCGACCCCGGAGGGCGGACGGTGCTCGAAGCATGGAGGGCGAGGGGCGAAGACCCTGCGGCTTCCTGGCGGGGCCGGTTCGGCGACCTCGGCGGCGGCAGCGACCACGTCGCGTTTCTCTGTCACGCGGGCGTGCCGAGCTGCTCGATCGGGGGCGGCGGCTCCCGCGGCACCTCGTACCACTCCGCCTACGACACGCTGCACTGGTACTGGAAGGTGGTGGGGACGGACTACGGCTCGGCGCAGATGGTGACGCGCGTGACCGCCGCGACGGTGCACAGGCTGGCGTACTCGCGCACCCTGCCTCTGGACCAGCGGGCCGTGGCGGCGGATGTCCGAACCAAGCTCGCGGCGTTGGAAGCTGGGGCCCGCAAGGCGGGGCTGGTGACGGAGGAAGTGGAAGCGGCGCTCGCTGGAGCGAGGGCCGCCGCGGAAAGGCTGGACGCCGCCTCACGCGCGGAGGCGGTTCCCGACGAAGCATTGATCCGCGCGGACCGGGCGTGGCTCTTCGAGGATGGCCTGCCGGGCCGGGCGTGGTTCAGGAGTCGGTACGCCGCGACGGACGAGGATTCCGGCTACGCCGCCTGGATCCTTCCTGGCGTCTGCAAGGCCATCGCGGATGGTGACGCGGGACTGCTGCGCGAGGAGCTCGGCCGCGTGACGGAGGCGCTGAACCGCGCGACGGCCGTACTGAGCGGCGGGCAGAAATGAACAACGCCGCCCTTCGGCGGCGCTGCGTTGATCGTTCGCTCTGTCGCGGTCGATCAGACCATCGACTTGAGGCCCTTGAGGGGGCGGATCTTGATGACGGTGCGGGCGGGCTTGGCCTTCACGGTCATCATCTCGCCGGGCTTGAAGGGGTTGGGCTTCTGCGTCGCCCTGGTGGCGGGCTTGTAGATCGACTGAACCTTCATCATGCCAGGAACGACGAACACCTTGTTCTGGCTGGCGGTGGGCTTGGCGAGGTCCGCAGCCATCATGCGGCCCAGGACGTCGAACACGCCGGCGACCTGCTTGCGGCTGATGCCCACGTGCTCGGCGATCACCGTGTAGATCTCAGACTTCTTCCGCTGCTTGCTGGCGGGGGTGATCTTGGCCGGCTTGGAGGCCGCCTTCGAGCCGGACTTGCCTGCTTTCTTCGCCATCTGTCATCTCCATGAGGGGAACGGTTTCTCTCCGAAAAACCACACGTTTTCCGTGAGTGCTGGGCCGGTTTGTATCAAGGACGCGGCACGCCAGCAAGTTTCCTCCGGCTCAAAACCGCCGGATTTCAAGCCCTTTTTCGGCGTGCGCCCGCGCCGATCTGCACAGATTCCAGTGAAATGCGGCCTTTCGATCATCCCGCCGACGCGGCGCACCCGCCGAACAAGCCGCCACGCGCCGGTCCCGTTCGCGCTTTCGCACGACTCGTCTCTTCGCTCCGCGGCAGCGCCAGGTCCACCAGAAGCAGAGCGTGATCCGAGTGTCCGGCCTCGCGCTCAACCTGTGAATAGCAGGCACTTTGCAGCATCGGCAGCAGCGGTTCGGAGAGGTACGCCGAATCGATCCGCCACCCTTTTCCTTCGTGGCTGAACCATGAGTACTCCGCCTCTTCAGGGTGTCGCAGCCGCCACGCGTCGGTGTATCCGCCCGCGACAAACTGCTTCAGCAGCGATTCGCAACGCTGTCCTTTGGGGCCGCCGTCCAGCCCGCGCCGGGAGGTGTTGAAGTCGCCGAAAAAAACCGCACGCCGAGCTTTCCACATCGCTCCGGCACGCAGAAGGAACTGCCAGAAGGCGGTCTTCTGCCGCCCTTGAGTGTCGTCCGGAACGTGCACGCAACCGAGCAGCAGGTCTTCCTCCGGCAGTTCCGCGCCCAGCCAACGCCCCTGTCCGGGGGCGTCGGGAATGATGACGGGATGCAGCGGAAAGCGGGACGCGAGCAGCAGGCCGTTCACCCGCTCGATGCTCCGCGAGGTGAGCTGGTATTCCAGGCCGTGGTCGGCGAGCACCGCCCGGATCTGGCTGCCGCGGGTGACGCGGAACTCGGTCAGCAGGATCACGTCGGGGCGGTGGCTGAGCAGAGAGAGGATGATCTCCGGCAGGCGGGTGGGGCCGCCGCCGTGGAGGATGTTCCAGGTCAGAAGGCGCACCCTCGGAAGATAGCGGCGCTGGCGGGAAGGCGTGCGGGGGTGCTAGCCTCCGCGCATGGAAAAACCGATCGTCGCAGTGTGCAGAGCGTTGCCGGGGAAGCTGGACATCCCCGGGGTTGAGTTCCGGCTGGCGGGGGAGCGGGCGCTGAGCCGCGCGGAGCTGAAGGAGCACGTGCGCGGGGCCGCCGTGATCATCACGTGGGTCTCGGAGCGTGTGGATGAAGAGCTGCTCGAAGCCGCGGGGCCGCAACTGCGGGGGGTGTGCAACTTCGCCGTGGGCACGGACAACATCGACCTCGCGGCGTGCCGGGCGCGGGGTGTGCGGGTGACGAACACCCCCAACGCGGTGACGGAAGGCACCGCCGACATCGCGTGGCTGCTGATCCTGGCGGTGGCGAGGCGGCTGATCGAGGCGGACCGCTTCGCACGCTCACCGGAGTACGCCGCGCGGGGACCGCTGGGGCCGACGGAGCTGGTGGGGCAGGACCTCACCGGCAAGACGCTGCTCATCGTGGGCGCGGGCCGGATCGGCTACGCCGTGGCGAGCCGGGCGAAGGCGTGGGGGATGCAGATCCTCTACGTCGCGCGCGGCAGGCACGTGGAGTTTGAGCTTGCCCCGATCGCGGGCCGACGCGTGACGCTGGAGGAAGGGCTCCCGGTGGCGGATGTGGTGAGCATCCACTGTCCCCTGACGCCCGAGACCCGCGGCATGTTCAACGCCCGCACGCTCGCCCTGATGAAGCCCGGCGCGATCCTGGTGAACACGGCCCGCGGCCCGATCGTGGACGAGGCGGCCCTGGTGGAGGCCCTCCGCGCCGGGCGGCTCTACGGCGCCGGGCTGGACGTCTACGAGCGCGAGCCGCAGGTACACCCCGACCTGATCCCGATGACGAATGTGGTGCTCACCCCGCACATCGGCAGCGCCGCGGCGAGATTCCGCGAGATGATGACGGAGATGGTCAGCGCCAACGCGCGTGCCGTGCTGGCGGGGCAGGAGCCCCCCAACCCCGTGGTCTGAGCGGGCTGACTCAGTTCTGAATCAGCGGGGCTTCTTCGGGTTGCCGAAGTGCAGCTCGAGGTACCGGGCCACGTAGTCCACGATGGACGAGGCCTCCGGGATGTCCGGGTTGCTGGTCATGCCCATGGGCTCGAACCGCATGCCCTTGAACCGCACCACGGCATCCTGAATGCTCAGGCCGTGCTGAAGGGCGAGGCTGAAGGCCCGGCAGAAGGCCTGCGCCATCCCGGAGATGGTGGAGCCTTCCTTCGCCATCTTGATGAAGATCTCGCCGGGGCGGCCGTCGGCGTAGAGCCCGATGGTGAGGTAGCCCTCGTGCAGGCCGATCGCGAACTTGTGGGTGATGGACTCGCGGGTGACGGGAAGCGCTTGACGACAGGCGACCATGTCTTGCCCCTCCTGGGCGGTCGGACGTCCGGGCGTGCTGGCACGGGTTGTCCCGTGGTCGCGGGTGGTCATAGTCCGGCGAATGTAGCCACTCTCCGGCTCGGCGTGGGGCAGACCGACCGATTGCCCACCGCCAGACCACACGCGACGGGAGACTATCGGACAGTCCGCGGCCTCGACCCGCAGAGAAAACTCGGGCAGGAGCCCCGGTCCGCCGCCCTGGAACGGTCGGCCGGCGGGCCGGGGCCATCCCAACCCCCGGAAGGGGGCGAATTTCCTCCGTGGTTGTCGTGCACGGACCCGGTCGGTTCGATACTGTTTATAGCTTCATGACCGAAGGTGCGCCACAGCTCAAGACCTCGACCCTGCGCGGAGCGATGGGGGGGATCTCCCTGCTCCTGCTGGTGGCGATGGCGTTGCAGGCCACCCCCGGCTTCACGGAGCGGGCCGTCGTCGCGAGCAACGGCCATGCCCCGGTCATCCGCATGATCGCGGTTTCGCTGCGGTCGGAGCGGGTCGTCCGGAGGCAGGACGAGCGGCCGGCCCCCGTGCAGGCGCACCCGGCGGTGACGCCGGAGCGTCGCCTGACGGCGGGCGTTGCCGTGCCCGATCTGGGCGTCACGCCCCGCCCGCTGGATTCCTGGCTCATCAATCTTCCGCCGCCCGCCCTGGCCTGATCTGATCGGCCCTGTCTTGAGGCGGGGCCTGCGGCGCGTCTTTCTCCATTCCCCACGCACTTACACCACAGACACCGGCGTCGGCGCGGCAGCGTCGGCGCTTTACAGCCTGCGTTGCGGCGCAGCGGCTCATGGCCGCGCTTCGCGGCCGGGCGAGCGAGCACAGACATGGCAGAGCAGGGCATTCCCATCATCGGGCCGATTCTCAACCGCATCATCGGCACCCGCAACGAGCGGTTCGTCCGGAAGTACACCCAGCGCGTCGCTGAGATCAACGCCCTCGAGCCGCGGGTCGTCAAGCTGACCGACGCCGAGCTGCGGGGCAAGCTCGAGGAGCTCCGCGCCCGCGTCGACAAGGGGGAGAAGGCCGACGACCTCATCCCCGAGGCCTTCGCCTACGCCCGCGAGGCGATGGACCGTGCCGTGGGCATCCGCAACATCTTCAACCCCGCGGCGAACTTCGACCCCTCCCTCCTCTCCCCGCCGATGCGCGACCTGTACCAGCGCATCCGGGCGGAGGCGGACGCGATGGAGCCGGTTCCCCCCATCGGCGAGTGGATGGGCGGCACCGCGCCGATCGAGGGCTGGCGGCGGGTGGAGATCCCCGTCGAGATGTACGCGGCGATCAAGGAGCTCTTCCCCGAGTCCCGTCCGCCCTTCCGGGCCCGGCCCTTCGACGTGCAGCTCATCGGCGGCATGGTGCTCTGCCAGGGCAAGATCGCCGAGATGCGGACGGGCGAAGGCAAGACGATCGTCGCTCCGCTGGCGTGCTACCGGGCCGCGATCGAGCGGATGAAGGTGCACGTGGTCACGGTGAACGACTACCTCGTGCAGCGCGACCGCGACTGGACCGCGCCGTACTTCCACGCCCTGGGGATGACGGTGGGGGCGATCCACCCCCAGCACATGCAGGACGAGGACCAGAAGCGGATCATGTACCGCTGCGACGTGGTCTACGGCACGACCGCGGAGTTCGGCTTCGACTACCTCCGCGACAACATGAAGAAGTCGGCCGAGGCGCAGGTGCAGCGCAAGCGCGAGTTCGCGATCGTGGACGAGGTGGACTCGATCCTGATCGACGAGGCCCGCACGCCGCTGATCATCTCCGGCGAGGCGCACAGCAGCACGCCGCGGTATGACCTGGCCGACCGGATCGCCCGCCACCTGGTGGAGAAGCAGAAGCCCTGGACGGAGGCCAACGAGAAGGTCGAGAAGTGCAAGATGCGGATCAAGGGCCTGGAGGGCGACATCCGCCAGGCCCGCGACAAGAGCCAGATCCCCGCGCTGCAGGAGGCGCTGCGCCAGGCCAAGGCGGAGCTCCCCCAGCTGGAGCAGGCCCGCGACAAGCACGTGCAGTACTTCGAGGTGAAGATGGAGCGCAAGACCGCCCACCTCACCCACGAGGGCGTGAGCGAGGCGCAGCGCGTGGCTCAGGTCGGCTCGCTGTACGTGGACGAGAACATCGACCTGCCCCACCTGCTGGAGCAGGCCCTGCGCGCCTACACGGTGTACGAGCGCGACCGCGACTACGTGGTGATGCCCGCGCAGAACCCGCAGACCGGCCGCACCGAGCCCAGCGTCGTCATCGTGGACACCAACACCGGCCGCCCCATGATCGGCCGCCAGTGGTCCGACGGCCTGCACCAGGCGATCGAGTGCAAGGAGCGCGTCCCGATCAAGAACGAGACGCAGACCGTCGCCACGGTCACCATCCAGAACTTCTTCAAGATGTACAAGCGCCTGGCGGGCATGACCGGCACCGCCGACACCGAGGCGCAGGAGTTCCACGACATCTACCAGCTCGACGTGGTGGCGATCCCCACGAACAAGCCGGTGGTCCGCAGGGACTACGACGACGTGGTGTTCCTGACCGCCAAGGACAAGTGGAACCAGATCGTGGACGAGATCAAGGCGTTCCACGACGTGGGCCGCCCCATCCTGGTGGGCACGACCTCGGTCGAGAAGAGCGAGATGCTCAGCCGCCTGCTCGCCAGCAAGTACCAGATCCAGCACGAGGTGCTCAACGCCAAGCAGCACGAGCGTGAGGCGCACATCGTCGAGAACGCCGGCCAGCTCGGCGCGGTGATGATCGCCACCAACATGGCCGGCCGCGGCACCGACATCAAGCTCGGCAAGGTGACGCGCGAGAGCCAGCTCGAGCACTGGCTGCGGCGGGGCATCTGCCCGCGGACCGTGACCGTCGAGAGCACCGAGGAGCAGCTCCGCGAGGGCGTCTACCGCAAGATGGCCCCGCGCGAGCTGAACATCCCCAAGCGCGACGCCGAGACCATGCCCTTCCAGGAGCTTGAAATGCAGCTCCTGCGCCACTGGGCGGGCCGCTACACCTGGATGGACCCCAAGCAGATCGCCCGCGCCACCGCCGAGCAGCTCCGCACGGCGCTGGACGAGAACGGGCGCTTCCTGCTGCACCGCCTGCGCTGGTTCGAGTCCATCGAGGACATGGGCGGCCTCCACGTCATCGGCACCGAGCGCCACGAGGCCCGCCGCATCGACAACCAGCTCCGCGGTCGCTCGGGCCGCCAGGGCGACAAGGGCTCCTCCCGCTTCTTCGTCAGCCTCGAAGACGACCTGATGAAGCTCTTCGCCGGCGAGACCACGATGAAGATCCTCGCCCGCCTGGGCATGAAGGAGGGCGACGCCATCGAGCACCCGATGCTCACCAAGAGCGTCGAGCGCGCCCAGCGCAAGGTCGAGGAGCGCAACTTCCAGTACCGCAAGCAGGTGCTCGAGTACGACGAGGTCATGGAGCACCAGCGCCGTCACTTCTACGGGCTGCGCCAGCGCGTGCTCGAAGGCCGCGACGTCAAGGGCCTCATCTTCGACTTCATCAAGCGCACGGTGGACGACGCCGTCGCCACCTACCTCGACCCCGAGTATCCCGCCCAGTGCGCGGCGGAGTACGCCCGCACCAGGCTCGACTGCTCCGTGCCCCCGGAACGACTCCGCGGCAAGGAAGTGGCCGAGATGGAGCGGATCATCATCGACGACGCGGTGCACGAGGCGCGCCAGACCATCGAGCTCACCCTGGGCGAGTACATGCCCATGGAGGGCTCGGAGGTGAGCGTTGACTTCGACTCCGCGGGCCTGATCAACTGGGCGCGTTCCCGCTTCGGCGTGGAGCTGGACGCCGCGGAGCTGCGCACCGGCGGGGCGGACGAGCGTGCCCGGGTCAAGGACATGCTCATCCACGCGGCGGTGCAGCAGATCGAGGCCGCGGACCTCTCCGGCCTGGCCCGGTACGTGGAGCCCAACTACGGGGCGCGCGAGTTCGTCAAGTGGCTGCGCGACAAGCTCACGATCGAGATTCCGCCGGAGGAAGTGGTCGCGGCGCAGAAGCGGCAGGCCGACAGCGGCGAGACCGTGACCGACCTGGTCATGGCCCACGTCCTGGAGCTGTACAACAAGCGCGAGATCGAGTACCCCGTGGACTTCGCGCTGCACGTGACGACGCTGATGGCCCGCCAGTCCTTCCAGGAGGCGGCGATGCACCTCGTGGCGTGGGCCAACGCCCGCTACAAGATGGGCTGGGACGCCGGCATCTTCAAGAAGACGCCGGACGTCGTCCGCGCCGAGCTGCTCGCCGAATCCGCGAAGTTCGTCGCCGAGAACCGGCTGGAGAAGGAGATCGAGGCCGCGCTCAAGCTCACGACCGACGAGCAGCTCGAGGCGCACCTGCGGGAGCGGTTCAACGCCCCGATGCCCGACTCCATGCGGCACCTGCAGGGCGAGGAGCGTGAGAACGCCATCCGCGCCCGCATCGAGAACATCCTCCGGCCCGAGCTGCTGCAGTTCGAGCGCAGCATCCTGCTGGAGACGCTCGACTCGGCGTGGAAGGACCATCTGTACGCGATGGACCAGCTCCGCGACTCCATCAGCTTCCGCGCCTTCAGCCAGCAGGACCCGCGCATCGAGTACAAGAAGGAGGGCTCCGCGCTCTTCCAGACGATGCTCGAGAACGTGCGCTCCCGCGTCACGGAGTACATCTTCAAGGCCCGGATCCAGCTCCCCGGCGCTGCGCCGGGAGTGCGGCCCGTCGCCCCCGCCCGCCCGCCCATGCCCGCTCCCGCGCCGATGATGACTTCGGGCATCATCGGGCCGGGCATCTCCCCCGGGCCGCAGGGAATGGCCTGACCTTTCAGCGGCGTCATGCACAAGGGCCCCGGGACCGACGCCCGGGGCCCTGTTCGTTTGTGCGGGCCGCTACACTCCGCCCATGCCGACTCGCTTCGGATTGCTCATCGCGTGTCTGCTCGCGCTCCCGGGGTGCCTGGAGCGCCGCATGACCATCACCTCCGAGCCGCCGGGGGCCACGGCCGTCGTCAACGGCGTGGAGATCGGCCGCACGCCCGTGTCCGCGTCGTTCGTCTATTACGGGAAGTACGACGTGGAGCTGCAGCGCGAGGGGTATGAGACGCTGCGGACCGCGGCGAGGGCCGTCACGCCGATCTACGAGTATCCGCCGGTGGACCTGCTGGCCTCCGCCGTGCCCGTTGACATCTCCAACGAGGTGCGGTGGCACTACAGGCTCCGGCCGGAGCTCTCCGTCTCCCTGCCGCGGGCGGAACTGGAGCGAGGACTGAAGGAGCGTGCCGCGGCGATGAGAGCCCGTCTGCGGTAGGAGCGCCATGGCCGACCACGCCGTTCAGGGATCAACAGCGGAGTTGCCGTACCGCATCGCGTGCCTCTGCGATCTTCGCGACGCCCGGGGCCGCGTGCTTCTGCTGCGTCGGATCAAGGCCCCGAACCAGGGCCTGTGCAGCCCGATCGGCGGCAAGCTCCATGTGGCCGAGGGCGAGAGCCCGGCCCGGTGCGCTCAGCGCGAGATCAAGGAAGAGGCGGGGCTGGACATCCCGATGGAGCGCATCCACCTCATCGGGCTCGTCAGCGAGCGGGAGTTCGAGGGCAAGGGCCACTGGCTGATGTTCGTCTACCGCGTGCTGGGGCCGGTGGAGGTCGAGCCCCACGACATGCGCGAAGGCCGCCTGGAGTGGTTCACGCCGGAGCAGGTGGACGCCCTGCCGCTGCCCGAGACGGACCGCAAGATCATCTGGCCGCTCATCAAGCGTGCGGACCAGCGCACGCCGCAGGGCAGGCCGGGCTTCTTCGCCGTGCACATCGACTGCCGCGACGGGCAGCTCCGCTGGTCCGTCGAGCAGGAAGTGCCGGGCACCTGAGCCTCACACCGCCGCGAAGGCCGCCTCACGCCCGGGCAGCAGGCCCAGCTCCGCGGCCTCCGACAGGAACAGCCCGATCGCGGCACGCTCACGCTCCCCGACCTCGAACCGCAGCAGCTCTCCCAGGTACTTGGCCGCCACGTCCACGGGCCAGCGGGCGCCGCCGCTGCGCCGGGCGACCACCCAGTCGATGCGTGCCGCGTTGCGGCGACGCTGCCGGTCCAGCAGCGCCGCGAGCGTGCGCACCTTCTGAGAATCCGCGTCCTCCGCGCGGCACATCCACACCGCGTAGACGAAGGAGAGGCCCGTCATGTCGCGCCATGCCTCGCCGAGGTCCAGCTCGTAGGGATAGCGATCCCGCGGCGGGCGGTCCGTCACGACCTTGTCCCCGATCAGCAGGACGGTGGGGGGCCAGCTATCTTCCGTGTCCGAGCCCGAAACCGGGCCCGCCACCGGCACACGCTCCCGCACGTCGAAGCCGATGACCCGCGGCCGCACGCCGAAGCGCTTCCAGAGCACCACCTGGGCCAGTACGACGGAGGTGTGGCTGTCGGTGTCCGTGTGCAGCGTGCGGACCTGCTCGAAGGGGACGGAGGAGAAGACGCGGACGGTCATGGTCGGGCCGTCGCAGCCGATCATGCCCACGGGCACGATGGCGAGGTCGGGGCCGCCCTCGCGCACCGCGTCCACGATGGAGCAGATGCCCAAGTCCGCCTCGCCGCGGCGCACCATGTCGCAGATCACGGCGGGCACGGCGGGGATGAGCGTGAGGTTGTGGACTTTCTCGAGCCCCTCGATCAGCGGCGCGGTGTTCAGGTATCGAACGCAGGCAAGACGGCATGGCTCCATGCCCGAGGGTAGGTGCGTACAAGCCCCCATCGGCAAACGGAAACGCCAGCCGCGACGGGGGAATGGCCGATGGAGGGCAGCAACATGGCATCCGCAGGCAACCGGAAACTCATGCTGATCGGCGGCGGGGGGCACGCCCTGGTCGTGGCCGAGGCCGTGCAGGCGGCGGGAGTCCAGCCCGCGGGCTTTTACGACGACAGCCCGGAGGCGGTCCTGGGGCAGCGTCTGGGGGTTCCCTACCTCGGCCCGCTCGCGAGCGTGTCGCTGCGCGATGAAGACCTCTACATCGTGACGCTCGGGGACATCGCCCTGCGCCGCAGGATTCAGCAGAGCCTGCCCTACGACCTCGCCGCGACGATCATCCACGCGGAGGCGTTCGTCGCCCCCTCGGCGACGCTGGGCACGGGGATCTTCGTGGCCCCCAAGGCCATGATTCACTCCTTCGCGGCCATCGACGACCACTGCATCATCAACTCCGGCGCGATCATCGAGCACGAGTGCGCGGTGGGAGAGAACTCGCACATCGCCCCCGGGGCCGTCCTGGGCGGTGGGGTGCGGGTCGGGGCGCACACCCTCATCGGCATGGGGGCGAGGGTGCTCCCGGGGGTGAGGATCGGCGCGGGGTGCGTCATCGGCGCGGGCGCGGTGGTGACGCGGGATGTCGCCGGCGACTCGACGGTGGTGGGGGTGCCCGCCAGGCCGCGCGTCTGATCTCTATGCTCGTTCCCTCATGACTGTTGCGTCGTCAGCGACACCACAGCCGAAGGTCCGCCGCGGGGCCCGCGCCGCCGTCGCGCCGGGGCTGATGGTCCTCCGCGGCGTGGCGGTCCTCTTCATCATTCTCTCCCACGCCGTCATTCCCTACATGACCGAGCCGCCGGCCGGAATCGCCTGGCCCGTGCGCGAGCCGGGCGAGATCATGACGTTCGACTGGATTTACCTCTGGTCCCGCGCCTCGCAGCCGGTGTTCTTCGTGATCTCGGGCCTGCTCGCCGCGGCGTCCATAGGGCGGTGGGGGCCGCGCGCCTTTCTCCGCGACCGCTGGAGGATGCTCATCCGGCCGCTGCTGGTCGCGACCTTCACCGTGCTGCCGGTGTGCTACCTCGTCTGGATGCTGGGATGGTGGCGGACGGGCTACATCACCCTGGACCAGATGCTGGAGTTCCGGCTCGCCACCTCGGACAAGCGCGATCTTCTGGGCTTCGGGCACCTGTGGTACATCGAGTTCCTGCTGGTGTACACGTGCGTGTACGGCGCGTGGCGTCTTTGGCGGGGTGAGCGAGCGGCGCGCACGCCTCTGCCCACGCCGCTGCTGATCGCGGGCGTCGCGGCGTGGCTGCTGGCGTGGGCGTTCTACGACCCGCCGATGGTCACCGGCTTCCGCAACGGCTTTGTGCCCCACGGCGCGTTCCTGGCGTACAACGCCGGGTACTTCGTCCTGGGGACGGCGCTCTGGTCGGCGCGCGCGGGCATCGCCGCGCGGCTCCGGCTGTGGCTGCTGCTCGTCGTCGCGGCGCAGGGGCTGAGCGTCGCGTGGCTGGCGCTGCGGCGCCACGGCGCGGCGCCGGAAGCGCAGACGGCCTTCATGACGCTTTTTTCACTCGCCGGGTCGGTGGGGTGGACGTGCCTGGGCGTTGCGTGGAAGCCGCGCAAGGACGGCCCCTGCGCGCCGCTGATCCGGCTCGCGCGGTCCAGCTACTGGGTGTATCTGGTCCACCTGCCCGTGCTGGGCGCGGCGCACGTGCTTGTGTACGACGCCCCCATTTCCGCATGGAGCAAGGTGCTCGCCGCGGCCGCGGCGGGGTTGCTTATTCCCTTCGCGGCACATGATGCGCTGCAGCGCCGGCGCTCTCCACGACCGGCCTGACGGTTATTCCTCATCGACCAGCGTCGCGGCGATGTACTTGCGCGCCCTGGACTTGTTATCCCGCGGCGAGATCCGGGTGCCGTCGGAGCGGAACCGGACCACTTTCCCGGAGCGGCAGAGCTTCGCCAGCGCCTGGTTGATGCTCGACTTGAGCGAGGCGGGGGCGGCGTTGGACTTGTAGCCCGTCAGGGGCAGGGCCTCGCCGATTTCCTCGGTCGTGAGCTGTTCCCTGTACTGATCCAGCGTCCAGATCGTCAGGATCGCGTCGGCGATGTTCATCTTGCCCGAGGCGCGCCCGCCCTCGGCGCGGCCCGCGGCGCGGGGCCGCAGGCTGTCCTGGGGCTGGCCGCGGTTCAGCATGCCGCTGAACGAAGAAGTCCTGCGGCTCTGAGCCTCCAGAAGCTGCTGCGCATACTGACGGATCTGCGCGATGGCGGTCTCGACGCGCTGCGCCACCTGCTGATACTGGGCTCTTGCTTCTCGTTCCTGCACGCGCTGGCTCTCGATCCAGCTCGTCACTTTCTCGAGCTGCTCCGCGATCTCGACCAGGCTCATCTCGTTGACCGGCTTACCGCTGAGGAAAGGGAGGCGTTCTTCGCTCACTGCGTAGCTCCGTAGAAATGCCCTCCGAGACAAGAGGGGCGGTGCTGCTTGTAGATTCCCGCGACTTCGCGGGCGTCCATCCTAAGCCCCGTGTTCGTCACGCTCCACGCACGCGCGATTGCGATTCTCACAATCGCCCGCCGACATGAGCGCGCGATTGGTTGAATCCTTTTTTGCCGATGCCCGTACTGTCCTGGGGAGCCGCACCCGCTCCGGGGGATAGTGTCGGGGACTGTTTGGATGGACGGGCGTTCCGCCGCTTCCGCGGGTACGCTTGGTGAATCAGGAGATCAGCGATGGCTCTGAACCGCACCCGCGCCGCATGCCACCTGCAGGCGCACCACGCATTCACGATGGTGGAGCTCCTCGTGGTCATCGGCATCATCGGACTGCTCGTCGGGCTGTCGCTCGTGGTGGGCAGCCAGGTGATGGGCGGGGCGAAGGTCCGCGCCACCGAGGAAACCCTCCGCGTGCTGGACCAGGCGCTCCAGGAGTACATCAACGCCGAGGGGGACAACCCGCCCCCGATCTATGAAGTGCCCGGCAGCAACGCGGTCTTCCCCGTGGCCGACGCCCGCGACATGACCAACGCCTTTACTCCCCCCGCCGGCAGCGGGGGGCTCCCGGGCCATCAGATGCTCAACAGCGTCGGGTTCTTCTACGCCCAGGCGAGCAAGGTGAGCGCGGCGAAGGCGGTGCTGGACAACCTCCCCGCCAGGTACGTCCGCATGTACGACCCCGACGGCACGGGCACGGGGGATCAGCCTTCACTGATGACGGTCTTCGACGCCTGGGGGCGACCCATCCGCTACGTTCACCCGGTCTGGCAGGGGGTGATCGCTGGGGACATCACCGCCGCCTCTCCGACGTACACCCAGCCCCGCTCCGCGTCGCAGGTGCTGCCGCTGCCCGCGGGCAAGACCTACGCGGTGTCGGAGATCCGCCGCAACAACCGGATCAACCCCGCGGGGGTGAACAACGCCCAGGACCAGCCCGACGGCGACGGGGGCATGTGCGTGGGCAACCGGCCCTACTTCTACTCCGTGGGGCCCGACGGCCTGGCGGGCGTGCGGATGATGAGCCCGCCGACGGTGGAGGCGAACTACAACGCGGACAACGTGTACGTGGGGGTCACGCCGAACTTCGCGGACAAGTGACTCGCCCTGCCGGCCCGCCTACCATGAGGGCCAACACACCGCGGGGTGTAGCGCAGCTTGGTAGCGCGTCTCGTTCGGGACGAGAAGGTCGC
>CALJIV010000027.1 GCA_937974035.1 uncultured Phycisphaerales bacterium | reverse complement strand
CGTCGAGGTTGATGCCGAACCCGGGCCCTCCCCCCGGCCCTCCGACGTTGGACCAGGAGTAGTGCGCGGTGCGGGCGTGGCCGGGATGACCCGGCCCCGGGCCGCCGCCCTCGAACGCGGCCGTGCCGAACTGGTCGTAGAGCTTGCGCTTCTGCTCGTCGGAGAGAACGTCGTACGCCTGCTGCACCTCCGTGAACTTCTGCTGAGCTCCCGGCTCCTTGTTCACGTCGGGGTGGTACTTGCGGGCGAGCTTTCGATACGCGGCCTTGATCTGCTCGGGCGTCGCCGTGCGTGATACGCCGAGGATTTCGTAATAGTCCCTGGCCATCGTCGTGGGTGATGGTAGCGCGCCGGCTGTGCCGCCCTGCAAAGAAACAGGGCCCGGTTGGCCGGGCCCTGTGAAGAAGCATCCTGGAAAAAGGCTTACCTGGGGGCAGGTTCGGCGGGCTTGTCCTGCTTCTCCTGCTTTTCCTTCTCCGCCTTTTCCGCGGCTTCCTTCTCGGCGCGGGCCTTGGCCTTGGCTTCCATGCGCGCCCTCATGTCGGCCTCCATCTTCTTGATGACGGGGTCGTTGGGGTCCACAGGCTGAAGCTGAGGCGTGACGGCGCCGGGCCTGCCCTCCGGCGCCGGGGGAAGCGTGCTGGAGACCGCCGGGCCGCCCACGGCCTGAACCTTGACGTCGTAGATCAAGGTCGAGTTCGGCGGAACCTTGCCGTTGCCGGTCGTCTCCCCGTGGGCGAGCGGGGCGGGGATGATGACGCGCCGAATCATGCCCTTGCGGGCGTCGGCCATCGCCTTCTCCCACCCCTCGATGATCTTGTCGCCCTGGGAATAGATGAAGGGGCTGCCGCGGGAGTACGAGGCGTCGAACATCCGGCCGTTCTCAAGGTAGCCGAGGTACTCCACGGCGACGCGGTCGCCCTGCCTGGGGATCTCGCCCTCGAGCCTGGCCGGGTAATCGATGACGACCAGGCCGCCGTCGTGGCGGGTGACGGTCGGGCAACCGGCGAAGGCGGTGAAGGTGTAGCCCGACGCCCCCTCGGCGGGCCCCCAGACCAGCTTGCCTTCCTTGTCATAGCCGCGGTCGGTGGCGACGAGGGCGTCGGCGTTGAACGCGAGGTCGCTGGTCATGGTGACCGCGCCGCCGACGGAGGTGGGATAGGGCTTCAGAGAGCGGGCGCGGTAGCTGTCGTTCTCCTTGACGACCTCCATCTCCATCGTGAGGTTGAGCCAGCCGAGGTTCATGGGCGGGAAGGTCTCCGGCGCGGCCCACATGCCCACGATGTGATCGGGCTTGGTGCGGAACTCGTAGGTCCGCAGCAGGATCCTGCCGTCCTCGCGGACGAGGTGCCAGATCGTCTGGCGGAAGGGGCGGTTGAGGGCGCTCGCGAAGCTCAGCTCCGCGTAGAGCGTGTCGGTGGCCCCGCTCACGCCGACCGGCGCGACCGCCAGCACGATCTCGCCCGAGCCCTGTACCTGGGCGCTGCGGCACCCGGAGAGGGTCAGGGCGATGGTCTTCAGCTCCTCGTCGGAGAAGGTCGCCGGAACCTTGGTCACCGCGACCACCTGCGGCGGCTCGGGCTGAGGCGGGTGCTGGTGATCGGCGTGATCGTGGTCGTGGTGGTGCTCCCCGGGGCCGTGATCGTGCCCCTCGTGCCCGGTCTGCGCCCACACGGGGCGGGCGAGCAGAAGAGCACCGGCGGCCAAGAACAGGAGTGAGGCTTGCTTCATGGTGGAGTTCCAGGTGCGAGGAGCGAACGCTCCGGTCGCCGGTGGTTTCTTTGCCGCCGGGGGGCCGGCGCTCGCCCCCCGGGGGGCGTCAGGCCAGTTCGGGGAAGAGCTTGCGGACGACGCCCACCAGGTCCTTGACGTGGCTGATGGACTCGTTCATGTACTTCTGCTCGGTCTCGTCGAGCTTGAAGTCGATGATCTTCTCCACGCCGTTGCTGCCCAGGACGCAGGGGACGCCGACGAAGTAGCCCTGGCCCTTCTGGCCGGGGGCGACGCCGAACTCATCCTCGCAGTACGCGGCGCAGGCGATGACGCGCTTCTTGTCGCGGACGATGGCCTCGACCATCTCGACGGTGCCGGCGCTGGGGGCGTACCACGCGCTGGTGCCCATCAGCTTGACGACCTCGCCGCCGCCGACCTTCGCGCGCTCCACGCACGCCTGGATCTTCTCCATGGGGAGCAGGTCGGTGATCGGGATGCCGTTGACGCTGGTGCGTCGGGGCAGCGGCACCATGTCGTCGCCGTGGCCGCCCAGCAGCAGGCCCTGCACGTCCTCCGCCGAGACGCCCAGCTCCCACGCGAGGAAGGTCTTGTAGCGGGCGACGTCGAGCGCGCCGGCCTGGCCCATGACGCGGTGCGCCGGGAAGCCCGTCGCCTTCCACGCGACGTACACCATCGCGTCGAGCGGGTTGCTCACCACGATGACCACGGCGTTGGGCGAGTACTTCTTCACGTTCTCCGCCACGTTCTTGACGATGCCGGTGTTGACCTGCACGAGGTCGTCGCGGCTCATGCCGGGCCTGCGGGGCAGGCCGGCGGTGATGACCACCACGTCGGAGTCCGCGGTGTCGGCGTAGTCAAAGGTGCCGGTGATGCGCGCATCGAAGCTCTCGACGGGGCCGCAGCAGGCCAGGTCGAGGGCCTTGCCCCTGGGCATGTGCAGCTCGGGCTTGTCCTTGTTGGGGATGTCGAGCAGGACGACGTCGCCCAGTTCCTTGAAGGCGATGGAGCGGGCGCACTCGCCGCCGATGTTCCCTGCACCGATGACGCTGATCTTGGCACGACGCATGAGGCTGTTTCCCCTTGGGTGGATGTGAACCCCGGGCCGCCGGGCGGGCCGGGGGGCAAGGATAGGTGCGGGGGCGGGCGACTGTCTCGGCCCTCACCCCGCCTGGCGCATACGACAAGCCGGGCCGCCCCGGAAGGCGGCCCGGCCGTGGAGTTTCTCAAGGCAAGCGGCGGCTTACTCGGGCTTGCCGCCGGAGAAGTCGTAGATCCAGCGGTCGGAGGCGCGCTCGAAGCCGAGGACCTCGCCCTCCTTGAAGAAGAGCTTGAGCTCGCGCTCGGCGGCCTCGGGGCTGTCGCTGCCGTGGATGAGGTTGAAGCTGTTGGAGACGCCGAAGTCGCCGCGGATGGTGCCGGGCGCGGCCTTGCTGCCGAAGGTGGCGCCCATCATGCCGCGGGAGATGGCGATGGCGCCGTTGCCGCGGACGGCCATCACGAGGACGGGGCTGCTGGTCATGAAGGAGACCAGGCCCTGGTAGAAGGGCTTGCCCTTGTGCGCCTCGTAGTGGGTCTCGGCGAGCTGGCGGGAGATCTGCATCAGCTTGCAGCCGACGATCTGGAGGCCCTTGTCCTCGAAGCGGCTGATGATGCGGCCCATGAGCCCGCGCTGCACGGCGTCGGGCTTCAGAATAATGAGCGTGGTTTCCATGTTGACTCCTGTGGCTTGGGCCCAAGGGTAGGCGGGGCCTACGCCGAGTTCGCCAGCCGCACCGCGGCGTTGATGAGCCCCAGGTGCGAGTAGGCCTGGGGCGCGTTGCCGAGGGCGATCCGCAGCTCCGGCTCCCATTCCTCCGTCAGCATGCCGGTGGGGCCGACCAGGTCGCACGCTTCCTCGAACAGCTCCCCGGCCCGCCTGTGCTCGCCGATGAGCGCCAGCGCCTCGACCAGCCAGAAGGTGCAGAGGTGGAACCCGCCCTCGATGCCCGGCAGGCCGTCGTCCTCCTTATACCGGTAGACGGTCGGGCCGCAGCGCAGCCGCTCCTCGATCGCCCGGACGGTCGCGACAAAGCGCGGATCGTCGGGCGGGATCATGCCGCAGATCGCCATGGTGAGCACCGCGGCGTCCAGCTCCTCGCCTCCGTACACCCCCGCGAAGTACCCCTCGGGGTGCAGCCCCTTCTCCCACACGTCCGCGGCGATGTCGTCGCGGAGCTTCTCCCACGCGGGGCGCGACCGGCCGATCACGTTCTCCGCCACGGTGATCGCCCGGTTCACCGCGTGCCAGCACATGATCTTGGAGTAGACGTGATGCCGGCGCGGGCCGCGGACTTCCCAGATGCCGTGGTCCGGCTCCGTCCATCGGGCGTCGACGGCCTGCACCATCGCCTCCACGAGCCGCCAGCTCTCCGGCGTGACGGGCGCTCCCCGCTCCGCGAGCATCGCGACCAGGTCCACGATCGGGCCGAAGACGTCCAGCTGCACCTGAGAGGCCGCGCCGTTGCCCACCCGCACGGGGCGGCTGTGGCCGTACCCGGCCAGCTCGCCGATTTCCCCCTCCGGCCCCAGCTCCCGCCCGCTGACTTCATAGATCGGGCGCAGCCGGTCGGGCGATTCCGCGGCGAAGACCACCTGCGTGAGCCAGTCGATCAGCTTCATCGCCGTCCCGGTGTTGCCGAGGCGCACCAGCGCCGCCGCGGAGAGAGAGGCGTCCCGCGGCCAGCAGTACCGGTAGTCCCAGTTGCGCACGCCGCCGAGCTGCTCGGGCAGGCTCGTCGTCGCCGCGGCGACGATCGCGCCCGTCGGCCCGTGGCAGAGCCCCTTGATGACCAGCGCGCTGCGGCGCACCAGCTCCGGCCGCGGCGTGTTGATGCTGAGCGTTTCCGCCCACCCGCTCCAGAAGCGGTCGGTCTGACGCCGACGCTCCGGCTCGGTGAGCACCGAGGCGCGGAGATTGGCCGATCCGTACTTCAGCTCCAGCACGACCGGCTCATCCCCCACCTCGACCTCCGCCTCCGCCGTCTGATGGATGCCGTCGCGCGTGATCGTCCAGCGGACGCCCGGCGCGTAGAGCACGACCGGATCGGGGCACCCCTCGATCTCCAGCCCGCTCTCGTGGACGATGAGGTTGGTGGCGATGCGGCCGAAGTCGAGGCGCGGCGCGAAGCGGATCCTGGCCCGGACCGCGCCCTGAGCCCCCGGCAGACGCTCGATGACGCGGACGAGGTCCGAGCGCCCGGCCCGCTGGAAGGGCCGCCCGCCGCTGGCGTCCAGGTAGTCGGTCACCGTCATGTCGTCCCAGCGGGTCTGGAGGACGAAGCTGTTGTTCAGGTACCGCTGCGTGGGCTGGTGCGGCGCGTGGACGGAGCGAACTTCAAAGAACCCGCGCGAAGGCCCGCCCAGAAGCTCCGCGAAGATCGCGGCGGAGTCCACGCGGGGCAGGCAGAGCCAGACGATCCGGCCGCGCGGGTCCACCATCGCGACCGTTCTCTGGTCGGAGAGCATCGAGTGGTGGTCGATGGGGATGAGGTCGCGCCCCTGCAGCCACTCGTTGCGGAGCAGCATGAGGCGGGCGAGCAGGTGGGGCACGGCGTCGATGGAATCGACGCGGTGCTCGGCCCTCGTCTCCCCCGGCCCGATCTTGATCCCCAGGTCCGTCGGCGAAAGCACGCCGAAGGCGTCCTCGTCGGTGGCGTCGTCCCCCAGAAAAACCACCGCGGTGGCCCCGACGCGGTGGCGGATCGCCGTGAGCGCCCGCCCCTTGTCCCCCGGGGCCACGCTCAGCTCGACGACCATGTGCCCCGGCCTCGTGATGACCCCCTCCCACCGCCCCGGCCCGTCCAGAATCCTCCGGACGACGGGAGCGACGCGCTGCGGGTCCGCGTTGCGGTAGTGGAACGCGACGCTCGCGGGCTTGTCCTCGATGAAGACGCCGTCGATGTCCGCGGAAAGCCGCACGAGCTCCCCGCGGACGCGGGCCAGCAGCTCGATCTTCGCCGCGGGCAGCGCGGTGAAGATCCCCGCCTCGAACTCCGCCCCGTGGCTGCCCACCAGCCAGAGCTTGTCCGTGCCGCGGACCATGCTGGAAAGGTCCGCGAGCGCGCGCCCGGAGATGATCGCCCCGTGGGTGTGGGGCATGTTGGCCAGGGCGGTGACCGCGAGCGAGGCCTCCTCGTCGGGGCGGGCGTCGGCGGGGTGGTTCACGATCGGGGCGAGCGTGCCGTCGAAGTCGCAGGCGACCAGCAGGATGGGCGTGCTTGCGATCGAGCGGAGCCGTTCGTCGAGGGGCGTCATCGCGCGAGGGCCTCCAGGTACTGCTCGGCCCATTCGTGCACGTCGTGGCGGCGGACGAGCGTGCGCAGGATCGCCATGCGCTGGCGGGCGTCGGCGGGGGGCAGCTTCAGGGCCTGCTCCATGACCCGGGCCATTCCCTCCACGTCGCGCGGATTCACGAGCAGCGAGCGGCGCAGCTGCCGGGCCGCGCCCGCGAACTCGCTGAGCACCAGCACCCCCGTGTGGTCGGTGCGCGTCGCGATGTACTCCTTGCAGACCAGGTTCATCCCGTCGCGCAGCGGGGTGACGACCATCACGTCCGCGGCGCAGTAGTACGGCAGGAGCTGCTCGCGGCTGAAGCCGCGGCGGAAGTAATGCACGGCGACGCGCCCGGGCTCGCTGTACTCCCCGTTGATGCGGCCGACGAGCTGCTCGATCCGCGTGCGCATCGCCGCGTACTCGAAGACCGGCTCGCGGCTCGGCGCGGCGATCTGCACCAGCACGCAGTGCTCCGCGGTGACGCGCCGGCGCTTGAGCATCATCTCGAAGGCCAGCAGCCGGGTGTCGATCCCCTTGGTGTAGTCCAGCCGGTCCACGCACAGCAGGATCTTGCGGCGCGCCCCCAGCCGCCGCCGCACCAGCTCGGCCTGCTCCCGCACCTGCGGCCGGCTCGCGTTGCTCTCGAACCAGTCGAAGTCGATGGAGATGGGGAAGGAGTTGACCCTGACGCGGCGGTCCCCCACTCTCAGCTCCGTGTCCGTGCCGTCCGCGTCGGTGTACCTCCGCGCCGCGCGGGAGAAGTTCTGCGCGTCCGAGTAGGTCTGAAAGCCGACGAGGTGCGCCCCCAGCATCCCGGTCAGAATCCGCTCGCGCCAGGGGAGCCAGCTGAAGAGCTCCTCGGGCGGGAAGGGGATGTGGATGAAGAGCCCGACGCGCAGGTCCGGGCGGAGCTGGCGGAGCATCTCCGGCACGAGCAGCAGGTGGTAATCGTGCACCCAGACGGTGTCGTTGGGCCCGGCCATCTGCGCCGCGGCGCGGGCGAAGCGCGCGTTGACGTCGACGTAGGCGGGCCACCAGTCGTGGTTGAACTCCGGCTCGCGGATCGCGTCGTGGAAGAGGGGCCAGAGGGTGCGGTTGCTGAAGCCGTTGTAATAGGTGTCGATCTCGCTCTCCGAGAGCCCGACCGCGCGGAGGGCGACGCCGTCCATGCTGGGCAGACGCCCGCCCCGGCTCGAGTCGCCGGTCCATCCGATCCACGCCCCGCCGCGCTTCTGGAGGATGGGGACGAGCGCAGTAACCAGGCCGCCGGAGCTGGAGATCCACTCTCCGGACCTGGATCGGCTCACGGGGAGCCGATTCGCCACGATCACCATCTTGCTCGACCTGGCCAAGCACACCTCCGGGCGGTTGCCGACGGACACCATTCTGCGCCCGCCGGGGGTGAGTATGGGGTGAGGGCGGTGAGAACGCCTTCATCCGTAGCGTGGGCCTGGGCCGAGTCCATGCCCGCCCGGCCCGGCGGAGAGTTTATGCAGGGCCCGGCGGAGCAGGCATGAGTCGGTGAGGACGGCGGGAGAGCGGGCGGCGATGCGGCCCGCCGCTTTCACCGCTCTTTGTCGGGGCGCGGGATGTGCTGATCGATGAGGATCGGGTTGCCGTCGGGATCGACGACGACGATGAAGGCGGGGCCCGTGGAGGCTTCGTCGGCCTCGGTCGTGGGAGCGATGCCCTGCTCCTTGAGCCTTCTCTGGATGTCGCGCACGTCGTCGAAGTCGGGGAGCGTCGCGGCGCTGCGGTCCCAGCCGGGGTTGAAGGTGAGCATGTTCCTGTCGAACAACCCCTGGAAGAGGCCGATCGTGGCGGTTTCGTTCTGGAGGATGAGCCAGTTCCGCGCCTGGTCGCCGCCCGTGACCCGGAACCCGAGCTTTTCGTAGAAGGCCCGAGAGGCGGCGATGTCCTTCACGGCGAGGCTGACGGAGAAGTTGCCGAGTCGCATGGGGATCGTTCCTGTGTCGGCGGCCGCGGGCTTCGCGGCCTGGCTTCCGTCACCCCCCCCGGCGGCGCAGCCGCCCAGCAGGAGCGTGAGCACGAGGGCGTTCAGTCGCATCGAAAGGCTCCCTGTGGCCGGGCCCATCCTAACCGCAAACCCGGCGCGAAGAGGTCAAAGAGGACGACGCAGCGGAACAAAGAGGCTCCGGGAGAGCGGTGCACCGATGCACCCGGACACCGGGAAAGCGACGCCGCGGGGCAAAGGGCACCGGGGCACCGGAACACCGGGCCGGCCCTCCACTTCTCGCCCCATCGCCATCTGACGTTATCACCCCCTTTCATCCCCTCCCCCCGCGTCCTCCGCGTCCTCCGAAGAGCCCTCTTCAGCTCCCGAAGAGCCCTCTTCAACTCCCGAAGAGCCCTCTTCAACTCCCGAAGAGCC
>CALJIV010000026.1 GCA_937974035.1 uncultured Phycisphaerales bacterium | reverse complement strand
CCCGCCGAGGTCATCGAGGAAAACTCCCACGGCAGGCCGACGGTGTACGCGAACCCGGAAAAGGCCCTCGGGCTGTAGGGAAAAGCTCGGAGCAGGGGTGAGGGTGGAGGGCAGGCGGCCCGGCGCCGGCGCGGGCGGAGGCGGGGACGGAGGGGGCGCGGGCGTGCCTCGGGGCTGGACGCGCCACGCTCGCCCCGCGCGGCGGCCGTCGTCGTCGTCACGCAGCGGGGAGTCGCAAGAGGGGCAGAGAGAAAGCGTCCCCCTATGATCTCCGCGGTCCACCCACGCCCCTCAACTCTTCCCAGAGGTCACCCCCCAAATGGCCCTGTTTTTCCGCAAGAACGCGAAGAAGTCCACCACCACCGACCACGCTTCCCAGCCTCTTCACCAGCAGCAGACGTCATCGCCGTCCGTGGCCCCGGCAGACCCCGCCGCAGGGGGGGTGGGAGCGGAAGGAGACGCCGCGATCGGCACGGCGGCGGCCGCCGCGAGCGGGGGGGCAGGGGGAGACGGGGCGTCCTCCGCCAGGGAATCCCGCATCTTTGAGCTGGGCTCGGAGATGCTGGGGCGGGCGAAGAGCCACAAGGCCGGTCTCCTCAGCGCCAAGTTCTACAGCGACGCCTTGATGGAGTGGTCCATGAAGGACCCCAACTTCAAGGTCCAGATGTTCCGATTCGTGGACGCCTTCCCCATGCTCCGCACGCCGGAGTCGATCTACGACCACCTCGAGGACTACCTCAGCCAGCCCGGCGTCACGGTGCCGGGGGTGATCGCGGGGGCGATGAAGGCGGGCAAGCTCGCCAAGGGGGCCGCGGTCGCGGTCATCAAGCAGCAGATCCACGGCATGGCGAGCAAGTTCATCGCGGGGCAGGACGCGGCCTCGGCGGTGGGCGGGCTCAGGCAGATGTGGGACGACGGCGTCGCCTTCAGCGTGGACCTGCTGGGCGAGACGTGCGTCAGCGACGAGGAGGCGGACGGGTACGCGGCGAAGTACCTCGACCTCATCAACAACCTCCCCGCGCAGGTGGCCGGATGGAAGCCCCAGCCGCGGCTGGAGAGCGATCACCTGGGGCCGATCCCCAGGGTCAACGTCTCGATCAAGATCTCGGCGCTCTCGGCGCGGGTGGACCCCATCGACCTCGAGGGCTCGATCCGGGACCTGATGAGGCGGCTGGTGCCGATCCTCGAGGCGGCGCGCTCCAAAGGCGTGTTCGTCAACTTCGACATGGAGCACCACCAGCTCAAGGACCTCACCATCGAGCTCTTCCAGCGCTGCGTGGAGAAGGTGGACTTTGAGGCGGGCCTGGCGATGCAGGCGTACCTCCGGAGCGGGGTGGAGGACGCCCGGCGCATGGTGGAGTGGGCGCGGCGGGCGAAGAAGACCGTCTCGGTGCGGCTCGTCAAGGGGGCGTACTGGGACGCGGAGACGATCAAGGCGGAGCTCAACGGCTGGCCGGCGCCGGTGTGGGGGGCGAAGTGGGAGACGGACCGCTGCTTCGAGCAGATGACCGAGGTCTTCCTCGACGCCTGCCCGCGGGCGAGGGGAGAGGCGGGCGTGAAGCTGGCGCTGGGGTCGCACAACGTGCGCTCGATCGCCGCGGCGCTGGCGGGGCTCGAGAGCCGCGGGCTGCCGCGGAACGCCGTCGAGTTGCAGATGCTCCACGGCATGGCGGACCAGCTCAAGTTCGCGGCCTCGGAGATGGGCCTGCGCGTGCGCGAGTACGTGCCCGTGGGCGAGATGATCCCCGGCATGGCGTACCTCGTCCGCCGCCTGCTCGAGAACACCAGCAACGAGAGCTGGCTGAAGGCGGGCTTCATGGACAACGCCGACGTCGCCTCGCTGCTGCGCCGGCCCGCTCCGCCGGAGAGGAAGCCCGCCGAGCGCGAGCCGGGCGGGGGCGTGCGGCAGGATCAGCTCAGCAGCCCCGAGCGTCACGGGCTCACCCCCGCGGTGCCGGGCGTGGGCGAAGGGGCGATGCGGGGGCGGGCCTTCATGAGCGAGCCGGTGCGGGACTTTGCGGACGCGGAGCAGCGTGCGAGCTTCGCCGCGGCGATCGCGCGGGCGACGGTGCCCCGGGTGCTCAACGACCGCACGCCGGAGCAGGCCGCGGAGATGGTGACGCGGGCGCACAGGGCTTTCCCGGCGTGGCGCGACGTGGACGCGCGGGTCCGCGCGGCGGTGCTGACCAGGGCCGCGGCGCTGATGCGCGGGCAGCGCGACGGGCTCGCGGCGGTGATGATCCGGGAGGCGGGCAAGACGTGGCGGGAGGCGGACGCCGACGTCTGCGAGGCGATCGACTTCTGCGAGTACTACGCGCGCCTCGCCGTGCCCCTCTTCGAGCGCCGGCGCCTCGGCCGCTTCATCGGCGAGCTGGACGAGGTGTGGTACCAGCCCCGCGGGGTGGCGGTGGTGATCTCGCCCTGGAACTTCCCCCTCGCCATCTGCTGCGGCATGACGACCGCCGCGCTGGTCACGGGCAACACGGTGATCGTGAAGCCCGCGGAGCAGACGCCGGGCATCGCCGGCATCATGCTCGACATCCTGCACGAGGCGATGCGCGCCGCGGGGGTGGACGCGAAGCTGGCGAAGGACGCGCTGCAGTTCTGCCCCGCGCCGGGCGAGACCACGGGCGCGGCGCTGGTGCGCGATCCGCGCGTCTCGCTGATCGCCTTCACGGGCAGCAGGGCGGTGGGGCTGGACATCCTGAACGCCGCGGCGCCCCCCTCTCCCTTCGGCCCCGACGCCGCCGCCGCGGAGCGGCTCGAGCACGTCAAGAAAGTGGTCTGCGAGATGGGCGGCAAGAACGCCCTCATCGTGGACACCTCGGCGGACTTTGACGAGGCGGTGCTCGCGGTGCGGCAGTCGGCCTTCGGGTTCCAGGGCCAGAAGTGCTCGGCGTGCTCGCGGGTGATCGTGGTGGACGAGGCGGGCCCGCAGGGGCCGGCGATCACCCAGTTCACGCGCCGGCTCGTGGAGGCGACGCGGGCGCTGGTGGTGGGGGACCCGACGCTCCCCGGCACCGACATGGGCCCGGTGATCGACGCCGACTCGCTCGCGAAGATTCACAGGTACATCGAGCTGGGCAAACGCGAGTGCAAGCTGGAGTTCGCGGGGCAGGTGCCCGAGGGGCTGGTGGAGCGCATCGCCGCGGCGGACGCGGCCCGCGGCGCGGGGATCGTCCCCTCGCTCCGCTGCTTCGTGGGCCCGCACATCTTCTCCGGCGTGAAGCCCGAGCACGCGATCGCGCGGGAGGAGATCTTCGGCCCGGTGCTCGCGGTGATGCACGCGCACACCTTCGACGAGGCGCTGGCGATCGCGAACAACAGCGTCTACAAGCTCACCGGCGGCGTGTTCACGCGGAAGCCCTCCCACATCGAGCAGGCGAAGCGCGAGTTCCGCGTGGGCAACCTGTACATCAACCGCGGCATCACCGGCGCGCTGGTGGGGCGGCACCCCTTCGGCGGCTTCGGGATGTCGGGCGTGGGCAGCAAGGCGGGCGGGGCCGATTACCTGCTCCAGTTCGTCGAGCCCCGCGCCTGCGCGGAGAACACCATGCGCCGCGGCTTCGCGCCGGAGCTGTGACCGGCGGGGCCAGGGCTGTAAGAAGCGGGTCGTGAGAACGAGGTGAAGCGCGGCGGACCCGCGCTCAGGCGCGTTTCACCGCGCGCGCGGGCCGGGCCGGTACGCTCAATCAGCCCTTCGCGGGGCTTCCAGGAGAAAACTCATGGCCGAGGACAACGTGCGGAATGCGGCGCGGATGTCGCGCGCCGGTCGGGACGCGGGCGTCGCGGGCACGCCGCTGGTGCGGCGCATGCGCGACCGGCTGGATGAGTCGGGCGCGCCGGTGGATGAGCCGGACATGCACTCCGCCCCGGGCATCCAGGCGGGCGGGGGGACGGGCGGGGGTATGGACGACGGCGCGATTCGGGAGGAGATCCGCAGGCGGGCGTATGAGCGCTATTGCGCCCGCGGCCAGGAGCCCGGCCACGCCGAGGAGGACTGGGTCGAGGCGGAGAAGGAAGTCCGGGGCCGTTCCGTGATACGGTGAATGGAGCATCAGCGCTCCGACCTCCCCTCAGTCTTCGGCCTTCTCCCCCTCGGGCGCCATCTTGACGAGCTTGGGGTCGAAGCGGGCGAGGACTTCCACGAGGTCCTGCTGCGCGGCCATGACCTGATGGATGTCCTTGTAGACGCCGGGTGATTCGTCCGCGCCGGCGCTGAGCACGGTGATGCCCATCTCGGCCAGCGCGCGGCGCGTGCCGCCCCAGGTGAAGCGGCTCTTCGCCTGCGTGCGCGACATGACCCGCCCCGCCCCGTGGCTCGCAGAGTGCAGCGAGGCGGGCTGTCCCCTGCCGCGGACGACGAAGCCCGGAGAGGCCATCGATCCCGGGATGACGCCCAGCACGCCCGGCCCGGCGGGCGTCGCTCCCTTGCGGTGGACGATGAGCTCCTCCTCGACGCCGTTCACCACGTGCCGTTCTTTCCACGCGAAGTTGTGGTGGTTCTCGACGTCCGCGAGCACCTCCACGCCCAGGCGCCGCGCGATGGCCCTGTGGATGCAGGCGTGGTTCGCCGCGGCGTACTCGCCCATCAGGTTCATCGCCGCCCAGTACTCCTGCCCAGCCTCGGAGTCGAGGTCGAGCCAGGCGAGCCGCCGCACCTCCCGCGGCAGGTCGGGCCGCAGCTCCATCGCCAGTCGCGAGTATGCGTCGCACACCGCCGCGCCGGGGCCCCGCGAGCCCGAGTGCGTCAGCAGCGCCACGTACACGCCGGGAGCAAGCGGCAGCGCCGCGTCGCGCGGGGCCTCTTCTGGAATCGTGAGCGTGCCGAACTCGACGAAGTGGTTGCCGCTGCCGCTGGTGCCAAGCTGCTGATGCGCCCGGTCCTTGTTCTGGCGCGTGACGGCGGTGATGCCCCAGTCTTTATCCATCACCGGGTGCTCGCGGCGGCGCTGGAAGGTCGCCCCGACGCCGAAGCGGGTTTCCTCCTCGATGGCGCGGATCAGCCGCTCGCGCGTGTGCGGGCGCTCGAGGTCCGCCGGGGGAATGTCGAAGACCGAGAGCTTCATGCGGCAGGCGATGTCCACGCCCACGGCGTAGGGGATGACCGCGTTTCTCGTCGCGAGCACGCCGCCGATGGGCACGCCGTAGCCCACGTGCGCATCGGGCATCAGCGCCGCCGCGGCCGCCATGGGCAGCCTGCGCGCCTGCTCCATCTGCACCAGAGACTGGGGATCAAGGTCCGCGCCCCAGGTCGCCAGCGGCACGGGCTCGGGGCGGGAAGTGGGGGCGGGCATGGAGGAAGAGTACGGGGGAGTCCTGAGAGGAGCTGTTCGAGGAGTCACGGAGTCGCCAAGTCACGCTGCATCGTTGTCCCGGTGTCCTGCTGCTCCTCACCCCATCACCGTCTCAGGCCGCGTCGGGACGCTGCTCTTCGGGCTTCTCGCGGTCCTGTGCCGCGGGCGGGAGCTGGGGAGCGGGGCGGCGGAGCTTCCGCCAGCGGACGAACATCAGCACACACCAGCCGAACTCAACGCCGAAGAGGGGCCCGGCGAAGGCGAGGACGTACTTGGGGTTGTACTCGCTGACGAAGATCGCCATGAGCACGCCCGCAACGGTCGCGAGCACGACGAAGAGGGCCAGGAAGGGGCGCGGGCGCGTGACCTCGTTCTGCTCGGCCATCTTCTGGAAGTTGACGGCGTAGTTCTTGTACTGCTTGAGCAGGCGGCGGGCCCAGACGAACTCGCTGGCGAGCACCGCCAACCCCAGAGGAATGAACACCACCGCCGGGCCGGGGGCGATGATCATGATGATCCCCGCGATGATGATGGTGAACCCCACCACCAGCACGATCAGGCGGCGGATCTGGCGGATGGTCAGCCGCGCGAGCCGCGCCGCCTGGGCGGCGCTGAGCCGCGGCAGCCTGAGCGCGGAGGCGATCGCCATCACACCGAGGGTGACCAGAACGCCGATGCCGAACCATGCGATGACCTGGATCAGGGCGCGACCTCAGGAGCAGGCGGGGCCGGAGGGGCGGGCGGGGGCGGGCCCTTGCGGGCGGCGCGGATGGAGAAGACTACGCCCGCCGTCAGAGAAAGCAGGATGAAGCCGAGTGAAACGGCCGTGGGGACGTGCACGCCCTCCCACACGCGGCCGGTGTACCTGGTGATGAGCTCGCCGGCCCAGGCGGGGGGCGTCTGCTCGATGATCATCTTGACGCCGACGAAGGCGAGGATCGCCGCGAGGGAGTAGTTGAGGTACTCGAACTTGCGGATCATCGCCGCGAGGGCGAAGTAGAGCGACCGCAGCCCCAGGATCGCGAAGACGTTGGAGGTGAAGACGATGAAGGGGTCCTGGGTGATGCCGAAGATCGCGGGGATGGAGTCCACGGCGAAGACCACGTCGGTGGCCTCGACCACCAGCAGCACCAGGAACAGCGGTGTGGCGACGCGCCGGCCCGCCTCGATGACGAAGAACTTCTGCCCGTGGTAGCCGTGGGTGATGGGCATGAGCCTGCGGCCCAGCCGCAGCATGATGTTCTTCTCGACGTCGGGGTCCTCGTCCGAGCCCAGCAGCTTGAGGGCGGTGAAGATGAGGAAGGCCCCGAAGAGGTACATGACCCACTCGAACTCGCGGATGAGGGCCACGCCCGCGAGGATCATCGCCGCGCGGAGGATCAGCGCGCCGAGAATCCCCCAGAAGAGGACGCGGTGCTGGTACTGCTGCGGCACGCGGAAGTGCGCGAAGATCACCGCGATGACGAAGATGTTGTCCAGCGAGAGCGAGTACTCGATGAGCCAGCCCGTGAAGAACTCCAGGGCCGCCTTCATGCCGATGGCGTGGGGCGTGGGGGCGTCGGTGAGCCCCGGCTCGGGCTTGTGGGCCTGCAGGAACGCATCTCCGATTCCCAGCCAGTTGTGCTTGTAGATGAAGTAGACCGCGACGTTGAAGAGCAGGGCGAGGACGATGCAGACGAGCGTCCAGCCGATCGCCTCCTTGACGCGGACCACGTGGGCCTCGCGGTTGAGGACGAAGAGGTCGATCGCCAGCATCGTGAGGATGAAGGCGACAAAGCCGGTCCAGAGCCAGACGATGGGTGAAAGATCGAGCACGGTTCGCTCCGGGCGCAAGGAAACCAGGGCGTGTGGTCTTGCCTGGCGACGCCTGGAGGGGCCGGGGAGAAACGGATCTCCCGTGCTGACGGCCGTCTCCGCCCGCGGACCATCCGCGGGGGGCTACTCCCCATCACGGTTCGTGGCGGGATGGTAGGACGCACCGCGCGGGGAGTGGGCAACGGGGACGGGCACACCGGGACACGAGGGGGTGGGAGCCGCGATGCACCGATGCAGCGGGGAAAGGCTCCAACCTCAAAGCTCGAGGTGAACGCGAAGGGGGCGGAGAGCGCGAAGGTTTCTCCGTGGAAAGAGGGCACTTCGGTCTGATGTCCACGCTTCACTGTCCGGTGCCCACTTGAGCTTTCCCTGAAAAGAGCGAGGGGCGCCCAGGAAACGGAGACCCGGGCGCCCCTCTTGGGGGGGCGGGACGAAAGACCTGGGGAGGGGTCAGCAGGCCCCGCCCGCGAGGACGCGGAAGAAGCTCTCGATGTCGGCGTCGGTGCCGGTGTCGCCGTCGCCGTCGAAGTCGGCGCCGCCGCTGTAGCAGGTCTCGCAGCAGTTGCCGGCGAGGCAGGCGAAGAAGGCCTCGATGTCGGCGTCGGTGCCGATGTCGCCGTCGCCGTCGAAGTCCGCGGTGCCGCAGGAGGGGGTGGCCTCGCCGAAGGTGAGGTTGTCGATCATGAGGCGCGGCGCGGAGTACTCGTCGCCGTAGGTGGCGTAGATCTTCACCTGGTCGAACTCGACGCCGCTGACCTCGAGGCGGCCGAAGGCGATGTTGTCGCGCCCGCCGCCGTCGGCGATGGTGAGCGAGTCGGTGCCCACGACCACGCCGTTGCGGAGCACGTCGCAGTGGAAGACGATCCCGCCCCAGGGGCCGTTCTCGTAGAAGACCATGTCGAAGCCCACGTAGTTGGAGGGCGTCTCAAGGTCCATGGCGGCGCGGGCGAAGGCGCCCAGCGAGAGGTTGTCGCCCACGACGTAGGCGGTGCCGAAAGTGAGCGTGTTGTTGGGGCTGCCCCAGTTCGGGTAGTCGTTGAAGAGGTACGTCGAGTTCTCGATGATGAAGTTGAAGCCGATGTCCTCGGGCGTGAAGGTGCTGCCGTCGGGGAAGACGCCGCCGACGTTGTTGCAGGAGTGGTACGTCACGCCGTTGTGCGTGAAGGAACCGCCGAGGAACTGCTCGGTGAACTCCTCGTAGGTCGTCACGCCGACGACGCCCATCGAGGGCGCGGCGAGGGCGAGCGGGGAGAGCAGGGCGGCGAGGGCGAGGATGCGGGGGGAAGGCTTCATCGGCGGTTCTCCAAAACAAAAGTGGTCAAGAGGCCGGCGGCAGGGGGTGCCGCACCATGATGCTCACGGGCATCGGGGGGTAAGGGACGCGGACGCGGAAGAGGTCGTACTCCGAAGCCTCCGCGCCCAGGCGCGCAAAGACCGTGGAGGCCAGCTCGGGGTAGGAGGGAATGTCGGGGGTTTGAGCGAGCGCTACGCCGCGGCCGAGCGGCCGGATCCGCTCGGGGATCGGCAATGAGTCGGACGCCTCAAAGGCGACGTCGCTGTTGAGGTCGCTGAACATGCACAGCTCGCGCTCCACTCCCCGGAAAAGGGAGTGGTGCACGAAGAGGTCCATGTGCAGCCGCTCGGCGGGAATGCGCACCGCGGCCCCGAAGTGAGCGATCTTGTCCTGCTCCGTCGCGTACGCGAAGCCGAGGTTGCGGATCACCTCTCCGGTCACCAGCGTCCTCTCCCCCGCGTGACCCACGGGGCCGGAGAGGAACTCGTCCGCGATCATGCCGTTGGGCGTGACGCGCCGTGAGAACTCGGGCATCGGAGAGGAGCAGAACTGAGGGAGCACGGGCACGCCCAGGTGCTCGCGGGCTTCCTCGGGGTCGAGGGCTTCGCGCTGCAGGCCGGTGTTGACCTGCGCGTTGTCGTCGGCGACGACGGACTGATTGATGACCCAGCGCACGTTGGGGCGGGTCTGGCGGAAGCCGATCAGGCCGCGGACCTGCGCCAGGTGGAAGAAGCCCTGGCGCTCCCGCGAGGGCTGAAAGACCATCATCGAGAGCAGCACCTTGCAGTGCGCGCCCCAGACGAAGCTGTTGCCGAGGAAGGATTGCTGCCGCCAGCGCGCGTGCGCCGCCTCGTCCGCCTGGGCGCAGGACTCCAGCAGCATCTCGAACTCCTGTTCGCTGCGGGTGTGCGCCGCGGCAAGGGAGTGGAAGCGCTGGGCCGCGCCCTCCGCCTCGCGGACGAGCTCCTGGGGGCAGCCGGCGCGGCGGGCCGCCTCCAGCCAGACATTCAGGCTCCTGGGGCTGGGGACGTGCTTGGCCGCGTAGAACGGGTCCGCCGAGTACGCCACTTTCCCCACCTGCCACGCGAGCTTGCGATGGATCCCGAAGGCCTCCGCAATCTCCGACACCGACGGGTTCACCGGGCACTTGGCCTCGACAAGCTGCGAGAACCTCGCCCGCACCTGCGCCAGCGCCTGAACGGTGTCTGCCTCGAAGGAACCGGAGATGGAAGTCGGTGCGGTCGTCACGGCGATCTTCAAACTACCGTTACGGCCTATTTCTGTCAATGTTTCTGAAACATCTCAAGAAACAAAGTTTCCTTGTGGTACCGAGCAGAAGCCTTGTTGTACGGTCTAGGTTTGGTATTCAGCCGGCGTGGCGGCCCTTTCCTGCGGGCTCTCCTGACTCCCGCCATCTCGTGACAGCCGTTTCAACGACGCTCCTCCCGAGGCGGCCGCCACGTGCTTCCTACGGTCATGCGTGCTCGAAACGCCCGTGACCGTCGCGCCTGCGACCAGCTCCGCGCTTCCGCCGCACGACCACCGCGCCGAGTTCCTCGTCGCCATGGCCGGCGCGCTCGCCACCTACGGCGCCACCGCGAACCGCCTCGAGAACGCGATTGCCCAGTGCGCCCGGCGGCTGGGCGTCAAAGCGCAGATCTTCGCGATGCCCACGGGCGTGTTCGCCTCCATCAGCACAGGCGGGGGCGAAGTGACGCACCTCCTCCGTGTTGAGTCCGCGGGCGTCAACCTGGAGCGTCTCGCGGCGCTCCAGGCGATCATCGCCCAGGTCGCCGCGGGCACGCTCTCGCCCGCGGAAGGAACGCGGCGCATCGCCGTCGAGCTCGCCGCGCCGCCGCGCTACGGCCGCTGGATCACCGCGCTCGCCTTCGGCGCCTCCTCCGCCGCTGTCTCCACCTTCTTCGGCGGGGGCTGGCGCGAAGCCCTCAGCGCCGCCGGCGTCGGCCTGGTTCTCGGCGCGCTCGCGGTCTTCGGCGGGAGCCGTCCGCGCTGGGCGTGGGGCGTTGAGTTCGCCGCGGGCGCCGTGGCGGCGCTGCTCTCCATGGCCGCGGCGGAGTGGCTCGAGCCCCTCAGCCCTCAGACCGTCATGCTCGCGGGCCTCATCGTCCTGCTCCCCGGGCTCGCCCTGACGCTCGGCATGAACGAGCTGGCCACGCGCCACCTCGTCGCGGGGACCGCCCGCCTGCTCGGCGCGGCCATGACGTTCCTGCTCATCGTCTTCGGCGTCGCGATCGGGCAGAAGGCGGGCGCGGCGCTGCAGCTCACCGCGGGCGGCGCGTCCGAGCCTCTGGGCGCCTGGGCGCAGCCCCTGAGCCTCGTGCTCATCCCCTGGGCGCTGATGGTCCTCTTCCGCGGCGTTCCCCGCGACGTCCCGTGGATGACCGCGTCGGTCGTGCTCGCGTTCTACGCCGCGCGCACCGCCGGCCTGGCCGTGGGCCCGGAGCTGGGCGCGACAGGCGGCGCTCTCGTCGCGGGCGTCGCCAGCAACCTCTACGCGCGCATCACCGACAAGCCCGCCGCCGTCACCCTTCTCCCCGCCCTGGTCATCCTCGTCCCCGGGGCCGTCGGCCTGCTGAGCCTGACCACCCTCATGGGCAAGAACGTGGTGATGGGCGTCGAGACCGCCGTGACGATGTTCGTGGTCGTCGTCGCGCTGGTCGTCGGCCTGCTCCTCGCCAACGCCGTGCTGCCCCCGCGCCGGGCGCTGTAGGACGCCGCCTCGGCACGGAAGGCGAGCCCGCTCCTACTCGATGGGCGCGAGGCGGATGTTCCGGAAGTGGATCTCCGCCCCCTCGGACTGGAGGGCGATGAAGCCGGGAATTTCCTTCGCGTCCGTGGCGGTGTTGAGCACCTCGCCGTTGACCATCAGCACCACATCGCCGCGGTTGACGACGATCTCGTAGCGGTTCCACTCGCCGATGGGGTTCTCGTTCCCGCGCAGCTTCCTGGTGTTGCGGCCGCTGGTGCGGGAAGGGTCGGTCTTCATCGGGAACTCCCCGATGTTCCAGAAGTCCCCGGCGTCGCCGCTGTGGAGCTGGGCCTCGATGGAGGTGGGCCAGACCCTGTCCGGCTCCTGCACCCGCAGCAGCACGCCGCTGTTGCCGGGCTTGAGGGTCTCGGGGCTGAAGCGCCAGTCGAGCTGGAGGACGTAGTTCGTGTGCCGCTCCCTGGTGCGGATGTACCCCATGGGGTTGCCGCGGCAGATGAGCACCCCGTCCTTGATGCTCCAGACGCTCATGGGGTCCTCGTTCTTCTGGCTCAGCTCGGGGACGAAGGCGGTCCAGGCGTCGAGGCTCCGTCCGTCGAAGAGCGTCACCTCGCCGGGCATGGGCTTGGTCAGGTCGCGGATCTTGAGGTTGCGGAACCAGACGTTGTCGCCGTGGTCCTGCAGCGCGATGTGCCCCGAGGGCTGGACGCCGAAGCCCGGCCACCCGCGGAACTTGCTCCTGGCGATCATCTCCTGCCACTCGGGGTTGTCGATGCGCGTGCGGACGATGCGGCGGCCGTTGAGGTAATGCTCCAGCACCCCGTCCTTGATGCGGATGCGGGCCTCGTTGAACTCGCCGACGGGCTTGACGGGCTTGTCGTCCGGCGCGGCGATGAGGTCGTAGAGCGCCCCGACGCGGTGCTTGGGGTCGGCGCCGTCGCTGTGGCCCGAGTCGTCGAGGATCTGGAACTCCGGGCCGGTCATGTACGTGGCGTCGCCCGTGGGAGAAACGCGGTAGATGATGCCGCTGTTGGCGCCCTTGTCGACCTTGAACTCGCAGGAGAACTCAAAGTCCGACCACTGGGCCCTGGTCACGATGTCCCCGCCCCCGCCCCCCTTGTGCACGCGGATGCAGCCATCCTCGACGGACCAGCCCTTCTTCGGGAACTCGTCGCGCCTGTAGCCCGTCCAGTGCTCGGTGGACGTGCCGTCGAAGAGGAGCTGCCACCCCGCGGCCTGCTCGGCGGGAGTCAGCGTGTTCGGCGCGGCGGGCTGAGCAAGCACGGCGGAAACGACGAGAGCGGAGATGAGCATCGGGAACTCCTCGGATGGCGATATCGGCGCCGATGCAGCGATGCACCGGGGCGGCGTGCATGTTAGTGGATGGAGGCGGGAAAGGGGGAGCTGCCCCACCCTCCCGCGCTTCCCACCGGGACAGCGGGGCGCCGAGCCGCGCCCGCTTCCTTTCGCCGCGTTGCCCGGGTGCTCCGGTGCGCTGCCTCTCACCCTCTCATTGCAGCGCCGTCCTTCCCGGCGTCGGAACGGGCGGCACGGGCAGCGTGCCGAAGGCGTAGGCGGGCGGCGAGAGGTCGAGGGAGGAGTTCAGCGCCTGCTCCCACGTGACCGTCCTGCCCGTGTAGGCGGACATGCGGCCCATGATCGCGGTGAGGGTCGATTCCGCGATGCGGACGCCCTCGTTGACGGGCGTCTCGTTGAGGATCGCGTTCACCAGGTCCACGTGCTCGTGGACGTACGGGTTGCCGTTCTCGCCCTCGAAGACCCACGCCTTCTCGCCCTCGATGCGGGCGCGGCCGGAGGTGGAGGTCGCGCGGCCGAGCGTGCCCTCGACGACCTCCTCGACGCGCCCCGCGCAGCCGTCGATCTGCCGGCAGTAGGAGTGCGCGACGACGCCGCCCTCGTACTCGTACTCCACCGCGAAGTGGTCGAAGACGTGGCCGTAGGCCGGATCGGTGCGCACCTGCCTGCCGCCCATCGCGGTGCAGCGGACGGGGTGTGATCCGATCGCCCAGTTGATCACGTCGAGGTTGTGGACGTGCTGCTCGACGATGTGGTCGCCGCTGAGCCAGGTGAAGTACAGCCAGTTGCGCAGCTGCCACTCCATGTCGCTCCACTCGGGCCGGCGCGGGTGCATCCACAGGCCCCCCTGGTTCCAGTAGCAGCGCGCGGAGACGATGCGGCCGATGTCGCCGCGGTGGACGCGGGCCATCAGCTCGAGGTAGCAGCGCTCGTGGCGGCGCTGCGTGCCCGCGACGACGGAGAGCCTTTGGCGCTCCGCGATCGCCGCGGCCTCGATCACCTTCCGCACCCCGGCGGGGTCCACCGCCACCGGCTTTTCCATGAAGACGTGCTTGCCCGCCTCCGCCGCGGCATGGAAGTGCATCGGGCGGAAGTGAGGGGGAGTCGCGAGCAGCACCACGTCCACCTCCGGCAGCGCGATCAGCCGCCGATAGGCGTCAAAGCCGGTGAAGGCGCGGGCTTCGGGCACCCTGACCCGCGCGCCCATGTCGCCGGGCAGCGCCCGGAGATGGTTGAGCGAGGAGCCGAGCCGGTCGGGGAAGAGGTCGGCGAGGGCGACGATCTGCGTGCCCGGGTGCGCGGCGAGGAAGTCCGCGGCGGCCCCCGTGCCGCCGCTTTTCATTT
>CALJIV010000025.1 GCA_937974035.1 uncultured Phycisphaerales bacterium | reverse complement strand
CCCCGGGGACATGGTCTACAGCGCCGAGATCGTCGGTTCGATCCCCGGCGTGCACCTCGTGCCCTTCACGGTGGCCGATGCGCAGGGCCGCAGCAGCAGCGGCGCCATCGACAATGTGCGCGTGCTCTCCCTGACCGACCTGGGCGAGCTCGACGGGGGCCTGAGCATCGTGGGCCCCTTCGACCTCACGACGACGGGCGAAATCAGCTGGTTCAAGTTCACGGTCGGCGACATCTACGGGGGCAACCTCTCCTACCTGGACATCTACACCAACGGCACGACGGCCGACACCGAGATCGGCCTGTACCGCGCCGACGGCACGCTCGTGGCCAATGACGACGACGACGGCGAGGGCGCCCGCAGCGCCCTGAGCTTCGGCCTGACCAACCCGGTTCGTCCGCCGGACGGCAACAGCGTGGCCTTCAACGGCCGCGACGGCGATCTGCCCGGCGGCGAGTACTACCTGGCCGTGGGCACCTTCAACACCATCTTCAACGCGACGGACTTCAACGTCACCAGCACGGGTCCGGCGGGCTTCGGCATCATGCTGAACATCAACTACGGCCGGTACGACTCCCCCCGCCTCACCCCCACCACCATCAACGGGGCCGCGGGCTCCGACGTGCTGCTGACCATCCAGGCGAGCCCGGGCATTGACCCGACCAGCACCACGCTGACGGTGACGGGCGACCTGACCGCCATCGGCGGCAGCTTCGCCCAGCAGTTCTACGACGACGGGACGAACGGCGACCAGTTCGCCGGCGACCTGGTGTTCAGCTATCTGGCCTCGATCCCGCACGAACCGACGCAGGCTCCGGGCACCTACAACCTGCCCTTGAGCATCGTCGATGAGCTGGGCCGCACCGGCTCCGGCACCATCACGCTGAACCTGGCTCCCGAGGCCACGGGCGCCTGCTGCATCGCGGGCTCCTGCTCGGTGACCACCGCCTACCTGTGCGCCCAGTCGGGCGGCAGCTACAACGGCGACGGCACCAACTGCGGCTCCGTGCAGTACAATGTCAGCACCACCTCTGAGCAGTTCTCCAGCATCGCCGGCTTCGGCAACATCGCCTGGGGCGTGACCGACTGCGACGACTGCACCGAGACGCTGATCCTGCCCTTCACCTTCACCTTCTTCGGCAACGACTACAACGAGGTGCGGGTCAGCACGAACGGCAACCTGCAGTTCGGCTCCTCCAACAGCACCGCCTACCTCAACCACGCGATTCCCTCGACCAGCACTCCCAACAACGCCATCTACCCGTTCTGGGACGACTACAACCCCTCCGATCAGGGCGACATCTACTACGCCGAGGACGGCGTCGCTCCCAACCGCCGCTTCATCGTCGAGTGGAACAACGTCACGCAGTACACCGCTCTGGGCTCCTGGCCCCTCACCAGCGAGACGTTCCAGGTGATCCTCCACGAGGGCACCAACAACATCGAGTTCCGCTATGGCCTGATCTCCCCGGTTGACACCAGCGGCATCAACCAGGGCTCCGGTCAGGACGCCAGCGGCGGCGACCGCACCATCGGCGTCGAGAACGCCGACGGCACCATCGCGTTCAGCTACCCGAGCGCGAGCCACTTCGGCGAGAGCCTCCTGTTCGCCTACTTCGTGCCCTCCAACCCCTGCGCTCCGGGCTGCGCGACCTCCGACTACGACGGTGACGGCGACGCCGGCACCGACCAGGACATCGAGGCCTTCTTCTCCTGCCTCGCCGGCAACTGCTGCGACACCTGCTGGCACCTCGGCGCCGACATCGACGCGGACGGCGACAGCGGCACCGACGCCGACATCGAGGCCTTCTTCCGCATCCTCGCCGGCAGCGCCTGCTGATCGCTGCTGAGCAAGGTTCGTCGCAACCTCAGGGCCCTCACGCTCCGCGTGGGGGCCCTTTTTCTTTTCATACACTCCGGGCATGAGAGCTCTTGTTCTGGCTGCGGCGGTGGTGTGGCTGTGCGGGTGTGCGGGGCGGCCGTCGCTCACCGCGGCGGAACTGCCCGACGACTTCGGCCTCAGCGTCACCGTGCTCCCCGGCTCCGACATGCAGGCGGCGTGGTACGTCCTGGAGCCCGACGGCTCGCTGCGCGCGGCGATCGGCGAGCGGCGGCACGACAGCGTCCGGCCCGGGCTGGTCCGCCGGCTCTCGCGCGAGCAGGTCCGGCATGTGTGGGAGACGGTCGTGGACGCCGGGCTGGCCGATCACGACCGCCACGGCCAGCGGGTAAGCCCCACCGCGTCGAGGGCGTTAGGGGGCGCGGCGATCGTGGAGCTCGCCGCGATGGGACGCCGGAGCACCGTCGCCGTGGGTCGAGCAGACGCCCGCACGGTCGATGGCGTGCGCAAAGTGGTGGAGGAGCTGCGGTCGCTGGCGTGGGCGAAGGGCGGGTGAGCGCTACCCTCGCAACATGGGCGCGCCGATCGTCGGGATTGACCTGGGGACAACGAACTCGCTGGTGGCCGTGTGCGACGAGGCCGGGCCGCGGGTGATCCCCGATGCGCAGGGCCGGGTGCTGCTCCCCTCCGCGGTGCGGTACGAGAGCGCGGGCGTGGTGGTGGGGGAGGATGCCCGTCGCAACGCCCCGGACTACCCGCGCCAGACGATCCTCAGCGTCAAGCGTCTGATGGGTCGCAGCCTCGAGGACGCCCGCGCGGACCTGCCCTTTCTCTCTTACGAAGTCGTGGCTGGGCAGCGCGGCACGGCCCGCGTGCGCGTGCCTCTGGAAGACGGGCGCACGCTGGAAGTGAGCCCCGAGGAAGTCTCGGCGCGCGTGCTCGCGCACCTGCGCGAGCAGGCCTCCAGGGCGCTGGGAGAGCCCGTCACCCGCGCGGTGGTGACGGTGCCCGCGTACTTCGACGACGCTCAGCGCCAGGCGACCCGAGCCGCGGGCAGGCTCGCGGGGCTGGAAGTGGTGCGGATCGTGCCCGAGCCCACCGCCGCGGCGTTGGCGTATGGGCTGGGCCTGCGGCAGAAGGCCGGCCCGAGCACGGTGGTGGTGTACGACCTGGGCGGGGGCACCTTCGACGTTTCCGTGCTGCGCCTCACGCCCGCGACGCAGCCGGGCGAGACCTTCTTCTTTCAGGTGCTCGCGACGGGGGGCGACACGCACCTGGGCGGCGACGACGCCGACCACCTGCTGATGGACCTGTTCCGGCGCGAGATCGGCGAGGTGCTTGGCGCCGGCCCTGGGGTGGAGATCCCGCCGGGGGTGCGGCGGCAGCTCGTGGCGCTGGCGGAATCGGTCAAGGTGCGGCTCTCGGAGATGGAAGAAGCCTCCATCGACGTGGGGCTGGGGGAGCGTGCGTACCGGCGGACGGTGACGCGGAGCGAGTTCGAAGCGCTGATCTCGCCGCTGGTGGAGCGGACGATCGCGACCTGCGCGCGGGTGGTGAAGGACGCGGGGCTCTCCGGCCCGCCCGACGCGGTGATCCTCGTGGGCGGCTCGACGCGCATGCCCCTGGTGCGGCGGCGCGTGGGGGAGTTCTTCGGCGTTGAGCCCTACACCGCGCTGGACCCGGACCAGGTGGTGGCGCTGGGCGCGGCGGTGCAGGCGCGGGTGCTGGACACGCGCGCCGCGGGGGGCATGGGCACGCTGCTCCTGGACGTGGTGCCCCTCTCGCTGGGCGTCGAAACGGTGGGCGGCGCGGTCGCCAAGATCATCACCGCGAACTCTTCCATCCCCGCGCGGGCGACGGAGATGTTCTCCACGAGCGTGGACGGCCAGACCTCGATCCGCCTCACGGTCTATCAGGGCGAGCGCGAGATGGCGGCGGACTGCCGCAAGCTCGGCGAGTTCCATCTGCGAGGGCTGCCGCCCATGCCCGCGGGCATCCCGCAGGTGGAGGTGCAGTTCCTTGTGGACGCCAACGGCGTGCTGAACGTGAGCGCGCATGAGCGGCGCAGCGGCAAGCGCGCGAGCCTGCAGGTGATCCCCAACCACGGGCTGACGCATGAAGAGATCGAGCGCATCGAGCGCGAGAGCCTGCTGCACGCCCGCGAGGACATGACCCGCCACCGGATCGTGGACCTCATCGCCAACAGCAAGCTCGACCTCAAGTGGATCGGCGAGCGCTTCCAGCGCTTCGAGAGCGAGCTGGAGCCCGACTACCGCGAGAAGCTGCGGGCCGCGATGGAGCGGCTCCGCGGCATGGTCTCAAAGGCCGAGGCGGACTGGAAGAGCGTGGACGCCAACGAGTTCGCCGCGGCGAAGAACGACCTGGATCAGTCGAGCATTCGCCTGCAGGAAATCAGCATCGCGCATTCGCTGCGGGACGACCCTCGCGCCGGCGGCGGGAGCTGAGCAGCCCGCCCGTCGCGAGCAGCGCCGCCGTGCCGGGCTCGGGTACGGACGTCGCCACCACCTCGATCGCCACGTCGTTGAAGTCGCGGTCGGAGTTCAGGCCCGTCGTGCGATCCTCCCAGGCGATGAGCCACGTCGGGCTCTCGAAGCCCGCGCCCACCATGCGGTAGGTGATCATGTGGTCCAGGCCGTCGGGGTTGTCCTGCGGACGGCTGGTGAGCAGCTGGTTGGTGGTGATGTCGAAGAGCGCCCAGCGGAAGCTCTCCGTGAGGTGCGCCGTCACGGGCTGGTCGAGGGTGCTCGTAGAGAGCAGCACCTGGTAGTTGCTCGTGGTGGGCGTGGGGGAAGCGCCGTCGATCCAGCCGAAAGTGTGCGTGTCCCCGGCGTACTTCGCGCGGGCGGTGATGGTGATCTCCCCGCCGGCCCAGACTTCGTCCGCCGCCGTGCTGGACTCGGCGAGCATGTTCAGGGGCGAGGCATAGCCGCCGTCGGCGACGCGATAGGCGGTCATGGAGCCGTTGGTGTAGTTCTGCGTGCCGGAGATGGGGGTCCACGTGCCGCCGTAGATGACGCTCAGCAGGGTGGCCTGGTTGACCTCGGGCCCGTTGTTGTTGATGGTGCTGAAGGAGGGATCGGCGTAAGCGGACTGCGACGCGACAGCGGCGACGAGAGCGGCGGCGGTCAGGCAGGTCTTCATTCTGGTCTCTCCTCCTCGCGGCGATGGGCCGCTGGCCAAACACTGCAACACCGCGGAGCCAAGGGCCACCTTGGGCCGTGGCGCGGCCTCGCTACGCGCGGCACGTCCGGCGCGGGCCGCACCACGACCGGCGCACCCCTCTCAGCCCGAACCGGTTATCGCCCCTCGTGCAACGGACGCCGCGGGCTTCCCAGCCTGCGCAGGCGTGCAGGAGTGATCCGGGCGGGGCGCGGGTGATGAGCGACAGGCCGATGAGCCGCGTGAACCGCCGATGGATTGGGGAGGAGGTGGATTGGATGAGGCAGATGCAGCGTCTTGCCGCGGCGTGCACGCTGGGGGCGTGCGGGCTGGCCTGTGGACAGCAGCAGCAGGTGCCCCCCGTGCTCGCCTACGTCGAGCTGGACCCCGGCACGCGCATGGTTTCCAGTGCGTGGGAAGAGGGCGCATGGACCGCGCCGGGGTTGACCGGCTTCTTCCCGGAGGAGATCGGCTGGCAGGAGATCGCGAGCTGCCCCATCACAGGCGAGCGGGCGCTGGTCACGCTCTGCCGCGATCGCTCGCTGTGGCTTTCGGGCTGGACCGGGTTTTTCTGGAACACGCCCGTGAGCCTTGCGGCCGACGCGGGGGCGAGCGGCGTCAAGGTCTTTGCGCACGCCTACGAGCACACCACCGGCGAGCTGATGACGGTGTACCGCAAGGGCGCCTCCTCGGCGCTCTACTACCGCACCTACACCTCGACGATCGCGCCCGAGTCCTCCTTCTCGATGGGGCTGAGCAATCCGCCGCAGTTGATCGAGATCGCGGCGCGGCCCCGTTCAGACGAACTGCTGCTCACCGTGCGCGCGGGGAACTCGCTCTACGCCGCGGTGTGGAACGGAACGAGCTGGGGGAACACGGTCACGCTGGAGACGAACCTGGGATCGGGCCGCCCCTTCGCCGCGGCGTACATGAGCCGGTCGGGGCGGGCGCTGGTCGTGTGGAGCGCCGCCAGCGGTGCGCCCAAGTACCGCGTGTGGAACTCCGCGACGAACGCATGGAGCGCGGCGGGGACTCTGCCCGCGATCTCGGGGAGCGCGCCCGCGGGCTGGGTGTCGCTGACGCCCAACCCGCTGATGGGCAGCGACGAAGTGCTGGCGGTGCTGATCGGCACCAACAACGACGTGAATCTGGTCAACTGGACGGGGTCGGCGTGGGGCTCCAACCTCGTCGCGGAGACCAACGCCGCGTCGGGCTATGAGCGGCGTGCGGACATCGGGTACCAGCTCGACGGGGCGCGCGCGGTCGCGGCGTGGCACACCGCCGGGAGCAACATCCTGCGCTACCGCGTCTGGAACGGCTCCTCATGGAGCGCCACGGCCACGGGCCCCGACATGGGCAGCGAGCCGCAGTGCATCCGCATGGTCTGCGGCAGCGAGCCGGACGAGATCATCCTGGCGGTGCGGCGGCGCGGAGCGGCGACCTACGCCGACTACATCGCCTATTCGTCGGACGGATCGGTGAACCTGACCGGCACGATCGAGGGCCCTGTGGGCGGCGGAAGCGCGGGCGACCTGCCCGAGCCTCCCCCCGGCGTCGCCGCGGGAACGAGCTTCAACGTGCCCAACAGCGGCACGCTGAACCTGCCGCCGGGGACGTACCTCGACCTGGACGTTGGGAACTCCTGCACGGTGAACTTCAACGGCGCGGGAGACTACGTGATCCGCAAGTTCACGGCGCACTACAACGGCACCGTCTTCAACTTCAACGGCGAGGGCGGGGACATCCGGCTGATCCTGTCGGGCGGCGACTTCGACGGCAAGAACAACATGACCTTCACGAACAACAGCAGCGGGTCCGTCGAGATTCACGTCAAGAACGGCGACTTCGACAGCAAGAACAACAACTTCGGCGAGAACATTTTGCTGTTCGTGTACAACGGGAACATCGACTTCGGGAACAACCTGGTGTTCCACGGGCTGATGTACGCCAGCGGCAGCATCAACGGCTCGGGCACCGTCACCGCGCCCACCAACGGGAGCTGGCGCCTCGGCCCCGGCGCCGTCTCCACGGCGACGTGGCGCGGCGGGGCCTTCGGCGCGCGCACCGACCACGGCGGCGTCGCGCCCGGCTCATCGCACGGAAGCGTGTCGCTGGTCGGCAGACCCGCGCCGGACCGCATCCGCGTCACGCGATGGCGCGAAGTCGGACCCGACGAATAAGCCGTATCAGTTGCAGGCGCAGGGCTTCCACCACCTGTGCACGGCCACGGCACGCGCCTCGATGGGGCTGATCACGTCCAGCGTCTCGATGTCGCCGTCCCAGCGGAAGATCTGGACGGTGGAGTCGGACGTGACCTGACCGAACAGCTCGAAGCTCCAGCTCGCCCGGCCGAGGACGTTGGTGGTGAAGGCGTTGGGGAAGACGCCGCCGGAGCCGCTGCCCTCGATCATGACGCTGTAGGTGGTGCAGGGCTTCAGGCGCACGACCTTCAGGTCTACATAGCTGATGCCCTCGTCGGGGTCGAAGTCGATGCAGACCTCGCCATCCACGAGGGGGTTGAGGAGCAGGCCGAAGAGCCCCTGGGGGGCGATTCCGCTGAACTCGATGGTCGCGGGAACGGGCTTGCTTGCCGCGAGGGAGAGGGAGAACAGGCCGCAGACGCCGAAAACCGCGACGTTCTTCAGGAAGCGCTTCATTTCTCGATCTCCTTGCCCCCGCGGAGATTCCGGAACACCCAACCGCTGAGCCCCTGACGCGGGGAGTCCGGCACAACCTACCAACGCCGGACCGGGAGTGTCAACGAATGGTTGCTTATTGTTATCGGACTTATTATCAAGACCGAACGTCCCTAAAACGGTGTGGGTTGACCGAATTGAAACTAAGTTCTTGAAAAATGTCTATCTCTGCGTCGGATCGGTAGAATCGCCATGTCCCCGCGGGGTGGAGCCGCGGGTGTGTTGCGTCTTCAATCAGAGAGGGATTGTGTGATGAACGTTCGAGTGAACACCCTTCTTGCCGCTCTTGCGCTCATCGCAACGGCCGGCGCCGCTCATGCTGATCCGGTGACGGTCGGCTTTACGCGGATCACCAACAACGCCGGGGCGGTCAACCCCGCCTCCCAGTTCTCGGTGGTCATCTCCGACGCCGGCAACGGGATGGTGGACTTCAAGTTCTTCAACAACGTCGGCATTGCGTCCTCGATCACGGCTGTCTACTTCGCCGACGGCACGCTGCTGGACATCGCTCAGATCACCAGCTCCTCGGGCGTGAGCTTCTCTCAGGGCGCCAGCCCCGGCCACCTGCCCAGCGGCGAAAACGCGGGCTTCGTCACCACGCAGGGCTTCACCGCCGACAGCGATCCGCCGGTGTCCCACAACGGCGTGAACTCGGCGAGCGAGTGGCTCAACATTCGCTTCACCCTGCAGGGCTCGCAGACCTTCGAGGACACCATCGCGTCGCTGCAGAGCGGGGCGCTGAAGATCGGTCTGCACGTGCAGGCGATCGGCCCCACCGGCAAGAGCGACAGCTTCGTCAACGACGAGCTGCCTCCGACGGTGGTCATCCCGCTGCCCTCCGCCGCGGGCCTCGCCTTCGCCGGCCTGGGCGCGGTCGCCCTCCGTCGCCGTCGCCGCTGATTCGTTTCAACAGGCACACACAGGGGCCGGCCTTCGGGTCGGCCCCTGTTCTTTTTGCCCTTTCAGCCCTTGGGGGGGATGCCGATATCCTCGTTCCACAGCTCGGGCTTTTTGGCGATGAACTCCTGCATCAGGGCGACGCAGCGGGGGTCATCCACCACCCGCACCTCGATGCCCGCGTCGCGCATCCAGTCCTCCCGCCCCTGGAAGGTGCGGTTCTCGCCGATCACCACCCGCCGGATGCGATGGAGCACCGCCGTGCCGCTGCACATGGCGCAGGGCGAGAGCGTGCTGGCGAGCGTGAGCGTGTGCCAGTCGCGCCGCCGCCCCGCGTTGCGGATGCACACCGTCTCCGCGTGCGCGGTGCTGTCCCCCGTCTGGACGCGCAGGTTGTGCCCCAGGGCCACGATCACCCCGTCGGCGGTCATCAAGGCCGAGCCGATCGGGATGCCGCCCTCCGAGAGCCCCTTGAGCGCCTGGTGATACGCGGCTTCCAACGCCAGTCGGTCGAGCGTTTCCTGATCCATAAGCGCGAGTGTACCCGCCGGTACACTGCCGACGTATGACCACGCCGCACGAGTTCCGGGGGGTCACGGTCTTCGACCACCCGCTCATCCAGCACAAGCTCACCTTCCTCCGCGACCGCTCCGTCAGCCACCGGCCCTTCCGTGCGCTGCTCTACCAGATCGCCGGGCTGATGGTCTTCGAGATCACCCGCACCATCCCCACCGAGCCCGTGCCGGTGGAGACGCCGATCGAGCGCACGGTGGGGTGTCGGCTCGCGGGGCAGGTCACGGTCGTGCCCATCCTGCGGTCGGGGCTGGGGATGGCCGAGGGGATTCTGGAGATGATGCCGGAGGCCCGCGTCGGGCACCTGGGGCTCGTGCGCGACGAGGAGACGCTCCAGCCGCGGGTGTACCTGCAGAAGCTGCCCCGCGACCTGGACGCGGGGCCGGTGTTCCTGGTGGACCCGATGCTGGCGACGGGGGGTTCCGCGGCGGAGGCGGTGGGCATCCTGCGCCGCAGCGGGGCGAAGGATCTACGGATGATCTGCCTGGTCGCCGCGCCGGAGGGGATCCGCCGGGTGCGTGCGGTGGATGCGGAGGTGCCCATCTACACCGCGGCGATCGATCGGGGGTTGAACGAGCGGGGCTACATCCTGCCGGGGCTGGGGGACGCCGGCGACCGCATGTACGGCACGCAGTAAGGGTTTGCGAACCCTTACTTGTTGTTCTCATCGCGGCTTCACCGGCGGTTCGGAGCGGCTCGGGAGCATTCCGTGCGCGCAGCGCGTCCAGGAGCGTGCCGCCATGATGCAGAGCCAGAACATCGGGTATCGAGCGGGGCCGAACTACACGCGCCCAGAGCAGGAACCAAAGGCCCAGCAGCCCAAGGAGCAAGGGCGTGGAACAGGCCAACCCAACACCTCCGGGGCCGGACAACAAGCCTCCGGGCAAGGCAACGCCGCCGCCCCCGGCTCCTCCGGGCCAGACGCCCGACCGCGATGAGCCATCGACCCGCGGCAGCAAGCGGGGCTCGTCGAAGGAACGGTTCGAGATCGGCGATTGGCAGGAGGGGTAAAGGCGCTATCGTCCGGGTCGCAGGAGGTACGCCCGGATGAGTCTGATGCTGAGCGTGAGCGGTTGCCGCGGAATCGTGGGGGAGACCCTGACGCCGGAGGTTGCGGCGCGGTTCGCGGGGAGCTTCGCGTCGTGGCTGCGTGAGCGTGCGGGGGGCGGCCCGGTGACGGTGGTGGTGGGGCGTGACGGCCGGGCGGGGGGCGAGGTCGTGCGTCTGGCGGCGCTGGCGGGGATCGCGGGCGCGGGCTGTCGCGTGGTGGACCTGGGCGTGGCGATGACGCCGACGGTGGCGGTGATGACCGACCGCTACGCGCGGGAGAGCAGCGGCGCGGTCGCGGGGATGGTGCTCACCGCGAGCCACAACCCGCAGCAGTGGAACGGGCTCAAGTGCCTGCTGGCGGAAGGCGGCCTGCACGGGTCCGCGGCGTGCGCGCCCCCGGCCTCCGCCGCGGCGGAGATCATCGAGCGCTTCCGCGCCGGCGGCGCCGGGGCGGTGTCGTGGGACCGCGTCGGCGCGGTGGATCGCGACGAGAGCGGCGCGGAGGAGCACGTCGAGCGCATTCTGCGGGCGCTGCAGGATTCGGGGCTGTGCGAAGAGCCCGAGCAGCTGGGCGAGGGCCTGCGCGTGGCGGTGGACTGCGTGAACGCCTCGGGCGCGCGGGGCGCGCCGCAGTTGCTCGAGGCCCTCGGGTGCTCGGAGGTGCTGGCGCTGAACACCTCGGAGAGCGGCATCTTCCCCCACCCGCCGGAGCCCACGCAGGAGAACCTGATGCTGGAAGGCGGGCTCGCGGAGGCGGTGCGCGGCGCGGGCGCGGACGTGGGCTTTGCGCAGGACCCCGACGCGGACCGGCTGGCGCTGATCGACGAGCGCGGCACGTACATCGGCGAGGAATACACGCTGGCGCTGGGGGCGATGGCCCTGCTCAGCCGCGGGACGGAAAACGCCGCCACGCTGGTGACGAACCTGAGCACCTCGCGGATGCTGGATGATGTCGCCGCGCAGTACGGCGCGCGGGTGCTGCGCACGCCGGTGGGCGAGGCGAACGTGGTGGAGACGATGAAGCGCGAGGGGGCGCTGGCGGGCGGAGAGGGCAACGGCGGGGTCATCTGGCCGCGGGTGGCGTACGTGCGCGATTCGCTCAGCGCCATGGCGCTGACGCTGTGGCTTCTGTCGCCCCAGGGCGGCGGTCGCGGGACGGCGCGCCGACTCTCGGCGCTCGCGGCGTCGATCCCCAGCTACGCCATCGTGAAGCGCAAGGTGGAGCTCAAGCGGCGCGAGGACGCGCTGGGGGCCATCGAGAAGGTCGCCGCGGCGTACAAGGACCAGCACATCGACCGCAGCGACGGCGCCTGGGTGGACTTCCGCACCGGCCCGCTGGCGGGCAAGGCGTGGCTGCACCTCCGCGCCAGCAACACCGAGCCGATCATGCGGCTGATCGCCGAAGCGCCGACCTCCGACGCGGCGGAACGGCTGCTGGACGAGGCGGCCCGCGCGATGGCTTGACGCGGGAGCATGGCCTGACAAAGAAAAAACCCCCGCGGATCGCGGGGGTTTGTTTGCTTGAGGATGTCGCCCGTCGATCAGCTTCGCTTGCCGATCAGCAGGCCGATGATCGCGAAGAGGATGGGCAGGCCCGCGGCGACGCCGACGAGGATCATGAAGTTGTCCCCGATGGTCTTGAGCATGCCGCCGCCGGCGGTGCTGGTCAGGCCGACGATGAGGGTGAAGGCAGCGATGCTCACGGCGATGATCGCGCCCAGGGCCAGGCCGCCGACCCAGCCGCTCCCCGCGCCGTCGTAGGGCTCCGCGGCCACCATCGCCACCGTCGTGGTCGTGGTCTCGGGGGCCTCCATCACGGCGCTGGGGGTTTCGAAGAGCGCGCCGCCGTCGGAGAGGGCGGGCTCCGCGGTGGTCTGAGCCGCGAGCGTCTCGTTGCCGTACACGTCGCCCAGCAGGTCCGCGCCGAGGGAGGTGTCGTCGGGCTCGCGGGTCATGTCGAGCAGGCCGCCGCTGCCGCTGGCGCTCTTGTCGCCGGGGTCGATGAGGCTGCCGGGGGAGGCGGTCACGCGGGTCACGGCGGAGGGGTCGGCCTCCTCGGTGCCCTCGGCCTCAAAGATGTTGATGCCGGTGGACTCCTTCGGCTCGGGGCTCAGGACCATCGAGCTGCCGCTGGACTGCAGCGACAGAGGCTCGAGCTCGCCGCTGTCGGCGAGCGGGATCACATCATCACCGGCCAGCAGGTCCACCTGCTCGCGCTTGAAGACCAGCGCATCACGATCGCGGAACTCCTGGAGCTGCCCGCGAGCGGCCATCTCGCGGACCTGGTCCACGGTCTTGCCGAGCTTCTGCGCGGCTTCCTCGATCGAGTAGAACATCTTGTCCATGTCACGACGCTCCAAGTCTGGTGGATAGTCCCAACCGTAGGCCGGGGGGGCCCAAGCTACCCGATGGCACGGGTTTGCTCAAGGACACTTTCCACCCGGTACGGATTCCGGCTGGGAAGGGTTCCCGCCCCGCCGGTCCAACACCCCCCACACCCCCGACCAGAGGCCCCACAAACAGGGCCGTTCCTGCCGGATAGGGTGGGCGGTACGCTCTGCCTCTATATGAATCGGCGCGAGTTCCTGATTTCCACCACCGCCGCGGCGGCCTTGGGGACGTGTGTTCGGCGTTCGGCGCTGGGCAAGCCGGCACGGCCGGGCCCCGCGCGCGACGCCGCGGCACGCAACCTCATCTTCATGGTCTCCGACGGCATGAGCGCGGGCACGCTGACGCTGGCGGACCTGTACTCGCGCCTGCACCGCGGGCGGCCGTCGCACTGGGTGGATCTGTGGAACCGCCCCGGCGTGCGGCGTGCCTCGGCGACGACGTATTCAGCGGATGCGTGGGTGACCGACTCCGCCGCGGGAGGCTCGGCGTGGGGGTGCGGCTACCACGTGAACAACGGGTCGCTGAACATCACGGACGACGGCGTGCAGCGCGTGCCGCTGCTGGTGCGTGCCCGCCAGGCGGGGAAGGCGACGGGACTGGTCACCACGACGCGCGTGACGCACGCCACCCCCGCGAGCTTCATCGCCAACGCGCCGAAGCGCGACATGTGGCGCATCATTGCGCCGCAGATCCTCGACCGGCGCGTGGACGTGGTGCTGGGCGGAGGAGCGAAGCACTTTTCCGAGGAGCTGCTTTCGCGCCACCCGGACGTGGCGGTGGTGCGCGACCGCGCGGGGCTGCTCGGCGCGCCTGCCGAGGGCCGGCTGCTGGGGCTTTTCCATAACGACCACGTGCCGATGGTCTACGAGCGCACGCCCAACGTGCCCTCGCTGGCGGAGATGACCGAGGCGGCGCTGTCGCGGCTGGAGGCCCGCCCCGGCGGCTTCGTGCTGCAGGTGGAGGGCGGGCGCGTGGACCACGCGGCTCACAACAACGACGCGGGCTCGCTCATCATGGAGCAGCTCGACTTCGACGACGCGGTGGGGGCGGTGCTGCGCTTCGCCGCGGAGCGAGACGACACGCTCATCATCATCACCACCGACCACGCGAACGCGAACCCGGGGCTGACGGTGTACGGAACCGCGGGCAAGCGCGCCTTCGAGCGCATCGCGAAGGTCCGGCACTCCTTCGACTGGATCTGGAGGGAGCTGGAGGACCGCCCCGGCCCCGCGAGGCCGGGCGCGATCGCCGAGATCGTCCACGCCGCGACGGGCGTGGGGCTGGACGAGCCCACGCGCTCGCTGCTCGCCGCGTCGGTGGAGAAGAAGCGCGTCATGCCCTTCGCGCAGGCGAACTCGTGGACGAGCGTGCTGGGGGCGGCGCTGGCGAACTCGCTGGGCGTGGCCTTCACCGGGCCGAACCACACCAGCGACATGGTGGAGGTCACGGCGCTGGGGCCGGGCAGCGAGCGCCTGCGGCCCTTCATCGACAACATCGACCTGCACGCGCTGGCGGCGGAGGCGCTGGCCCTGCCCGAGGCGCAGCCGCTGCCGGACATGGAGCCGCGCGTCGAGCCCGCCCGCGGCGTGACGGACGACTGACGCCAAAAAAAGAAAAGGCCCCGGGGACGAAGCCCCGGGGCCGGGATCAGGCGGGGTTCAGAGTCGATCAGCAGTTGCCGCCGGCGAGGACGCGGAAGAACGCCTCGATGTCGGCATCGGTGCCGGTGTCACCGTCGCCGTCGAAGTCCGCGCCGCCGGGGTGGCAGGTCGGGCAGCAGTTGCCCGCCAGGCAGGCGAAGAAGGACTCGATGTCCGCGTCGGTGCCCACGTCGCCGTCGCCGTCAAAGTCTGCGGTGCCGCAGGTGGGGCCGCAGGGGGACGGAGGCACGACGTAGGTGAACAGCAGGCCCTGGCCGGTGTGCGTGGCGCTGGGAACGCTGTACGCCACGAAGCCGGTGGTGTCCTCGACGCCGATGGTGCGGTCGCCGCCGCTGGCGTCCTGGCCGGTGCCCTGGTTGTTGCCGGAGGTGTCAACCGGGGAGATCAGGCCGTAGCGGAACTCGATGTTGTTGGTGCCCTCGTGGAGGATCACCTGGAAGTTCTCGCTGGTGACGGGCCAGGCGTTCAGAGCGGTGTACTGGGTGACGTTGTTCCACTCGATGATGAAGCGGCGGTTGGGGGCGAAGCCGTCCTCGAAGTAGTAGATCTCGCCCTGCTGGGAGGGGTTGTAGTCGTCCCACAGCGGGTAGATGGCGTTGTTGGGAATGGCGGGCGAGGGGATCGCGTCGTTGAGGTAGGCGGTGGTGACGGAGGGCCCGAACTGCACGTTGCCGTTCGAGCTGATGTACACCTGGTTGTAGTCGTTGCCGAAGAAGGTGAAGGTGAAGGGCAGGAACACCGACTCGGTGCAGTCGTCGCAGTTGGACACGGTGAAGGCGTAGTTGCCGAACCCGGCGATCGAGGAGAACTGCTCGTTGGTCTCGGTGATCACGTAGGTGGGATCGCCGCAGTTCGTGCCGTCGCCGCTGTAGCTGCCGCCCGAGAGGGCGCATTCATCCTGGGTCATGACGAAGCACGCCCCGGCAAAGCAGCAGGCGCCGGTGGGCGTCGGCTGGCCGAGGTTGATGTTCACCTCCACACCGAAGGCCGCGTGCCCGGTGCTGATGACATTGAAGTCGTTGTCGTTGAAGATGGTGTCGGGCCACATGCCCACGGCGAGGTAGTAGGTGCCCGCGGGCAGGTTGCCGTCACGCCCGTCGAACGCCACGCCGTTGCCGATGGCCGGACGCGGGGGGAAGTTGAGACCGAAGCTCAGGGCGCTCAGGTTGCCGTCGCCGTCCTGGTCGTCGTTGGCAACGCGGAAGCCGCTGCTGTTGTAGAGGCCGATCTCGGTGTCGTCGCCGATGGGCCCGCTGGTCCAGATATCCAGCCACGTCTGGCTGACATTGTCCACCGCGGGAACGGTGAAGCGGAACCAGCGCACCTCGCTGTTTTCAAGGTCGAAGAGGGGCGAGGTGTAGGTGGAGTTCAGGTCCAGCGTGCCCAGCTCCGTGAGCGTCAGGGCGCGGAAGGTGGCCGATGCAGTGTTGCTGCGGAGCTGGTCGTCGGTCACCGTCAGCGGGATCGTGTACTGGCCGGGGTCCTGGACCGTAACGGTGAAGCTGAAGATGTTGTCGCCGGCCACCGCGTCGCCGTTGGTGCCGTCATCAAAGAGCGGCTGGTTGGAGGAGCCGCCGATGGAGGAGAGGTCGGCGGTGACGGCCAGGCCCGTGCTGGGGGGGTTGAAGCCGCCGAACACGGTGCCGGTGATGGTCGTGGTGCCGCCCTCGAAGAAGGTCGCGGGCGTGGCCGAGCCGATGACGACCGGGTTGGTCGGACCCGTCGGGGGAGCAACCTCCATCCGGAAGAAGATCACGTCGAAGGGCCCGTCCTTGGAGGCGGGGGTTTCGACGGAGTTCATCGTCAGGTCGGTGATGCGGATGCCCTTGTTGGGGATGATCGTGGTGGAGCTGTTCACCACGCTGTTGGGGAAGTCCATCACGTTCTCGCTGGGGAACGTGTCGTCCGGCGGGGAGGCCTGGTCGTTCGCGGTGTTGAAGTTCGAGAAGGCGATGTAGTAGGTGCCCTCGGTAAAGTTGCGCGTCAGGGTGTCGCCGCCGTCGTTGGAGTAGCCGGGGATGGCGTTGAAGTTGGCGTCGTAGACCAGGAAGTCGAGGTCGGCGGTGTTGCCCGTCGCGGCGGTAATGGTGATGTCGCCGGGGATGAAGGTGCCCGCGTCCAACACAGTCACCGGCTCGACCGAGTAGTGCGCCCGATACTCTTCAATGCTGTTCACGGTGCCTTCGATGGCGATGAAGAGCTCCTCCTCCTTGCCGAAGCCGTACCACTGGAGGAAGTGGGGGGGCGAGGTGGCGCCGGTGCTGAACTGCACGGGCACGTCGGTGCCGAAGTTGATCGAGCCGTTGGTCTGGCTCAGGCCGCGGATGGTCGCGCTGTTGCCCGATGTATTGCTGGCAAGCACGAGGCGGTGGCGGTAGACGCCCAGGGGCGCGGGAGCGGTCTTGACGCGGAAGTAGTCGGGGCCGTCGCCCATCGCCAGGCCGCCGAGGGTGTCGCCGTCCACCAGCCCGAAGGCGTTGGTGGCGCTGAACTTGTCGTCGTTGGGCTCAACCTCGGGGAAGGTTGCCGGCGGGGGAGGCGGCGGCGGGGCGCCGTCGTCGAGCCTGATGGTGATGATGTTCCAGATGGCGTCGGGGCCGTCACCATCCTCGTAGTCCTCGTAGAAGCGGAACATCCAGGTGCCGTTGGCCACCACTGGCACCGGAATATCGAACACCAGGTCGCCCGGGGTGCTGATGACGGTGAAACTGCCGATCGTGTTGAAGGGCGTGATGCTGAAGCTGTTGCCGTCCGGAGGTACGACCTCGATGCGGGCGTCCACCGGCCAGGTGAAGGGGACCACAGACGACAGGGTGCCGTTGATCCGGATCTTGGTCGCGACGTAGGTGCCGGTGAAGGCGTGGTCGACAATGAGGTTTTCGAAGTCGCCGTACAGCCCGTCGGAAATCACGTTCTCGAACGTGACCGTCTCCTGGGGCTCGGCGTAGGCGGCAAGAGCGAGCGCAAGAGCCGCGCTGACGCCACAACCATAAAGGCGCTTTCTGGACATGACTCCTCCACGAGGCTGGGTGAAACAGAAAAGAACCAAACGACACAATCGGGGAGAGACCCCAGCGTCGTTGTACCGCGCCCTGAACAGCGTGTAAACGGAATATGGGAGGGTGCTGGGGGGTTCTTCAGGAGTTGAACGCGGGTTTGTTTCTAACCGTTGTCTGCTTCGTGATTTAGTCGAAGCACCGCGATCCGTTTAGCCCTTCCCTGCTTGCTGAAGTGGCGGTTTGGGCCACCGCCCGGCCGTCACGGACCGATCTGGGGGACCGGGCCGTCCGGTCTTATCGGTCCTTGGACAGCCTCCAGGAGTCTTCGTTATGGCTGAACGCGAGCAGAACACCAATCAGAGCAGCGGGCGGCGAGGCAACCCCGCCCGGAATCTCACTCACGAGGACCGTGTCCGCGGCGGGTCACGCTCCGCCCAGGTCCAGGTCCGCGACGCCCTCGGTCAGTTCGCCGGCAAGCGCGACCAGCGCGGCGGCCCCGGCCGCCCCGACGACAACATGGGCCGCGGCAGGGGTGGCGGCGGACGGGAATAAGCACGGCACGAAGTACAAGGGCCGCCTGCGCGGCCCTTTCTTTATTTCTGGTGACATGGCAGTTCAGGTGTCCCGTCCGACGCACTCATCCTTCTCCGGGATGGTGAACCGCACGGTGGTGCCCTTGCCGCGGCCGGGGGAGGTGAGCCAGATGCGTCCGCCGTGGCGTTCGATGATCTTCTTGACGATGGAGAGCCCCGCGCCGGCGCCGCCGCCGTACAGCTCGCGGGGGTGGAGCCTGCGGAACATGCGGAAGACGGCCTCCTGCTTGTCCTGGGGGACGCCGATGCCGTTGTCGGAGACGGCGACGGTGACCATGCCGGGCTGAACCGCGGGCTCGACGCGCACCTCGACGAGCTTGTGCGGGGAGTCGTTGTACTTGACCGCGTTGCTGATGAGGTTGGCGAAGACCTGGGCGAGGCGCTGAGGATCGGCGCAGACGCTCACGCCGTTGAGGCTTTCATGGATGCGCACCTCCACCCCCGGCTCCTGCGAGCGCGCAGCGACGAGGCGGATGCCGTCGGAGACGATCTTCGCCAGCTCGATCTCGGCGAGCTGCATCGTCGCGCTGGTCACACGCGCCGATTCGAGCAGCGAGTCGAGCAGCATCTGCATGCGCGCGCAGAGGTCCTGGAGCTGGGCGATGCGGCGGGAGGCGTCCTCGTCCAGCCGGTCCCTGGCGTCTTCCTCGAGGAAGCTGACAATGAGGCGGATGCCGCGGAGCGGCTCCTTGAGGTCGTGCGCGGCGATGTAGGCGAAGTCCTCCAGCTCGCGGTTGCTGCGGGCCAGCTCGCTGGTCTGGCGGAGGCGCTGCTCCTCCACCTCGTGCTGCGCGGTGCGGTCGCGGATCATCCCGACCCACTCGACCACCTCTCCGGACTCGTCGCGCACAGCGACGCCGGTGACCTCGCAGTGGCGGTATTCGCCTGCCCCGCCCATCCCCGCGCGCCAGAGCCGCTTGCGGCAACGGTACTCCGGTCCGCCGGTGCGGAGGGCCTCGTCGATCGCGGCGCGCACGTAAGGGCGGTCATCGGGGTGCACGGCCTCGAGCCAGCCGTAGCCCTGATATTCCTCGAAGCGCTGGCCGGTGAAGCGCTCCCAGTCCGCGCTGCGGTCGATGAAGCGCAGGAGCGGATCGCGCACCCAGACCAGGTTGCTGGAAGCCAGCACCAGCGCCTTGTAGCGCGCCTGGCTGCGCTCCAGACGTCGCAGGAGCGGCGCGTCGGCGCGGACGTCTTCGCGCTCCTCCATGGCGCGCCCGGGGATCTGACCGGCCTCGGTGCGATGCTCCGCACCCCGCTCGTGCCTGCTCATGGTCATTCCTTGGCGCCCCCTCGTCGAATGCTAGTGACGCGCGCGCCGCCGCCTTCCCAGCGCCGGATCAGCGCCGCATCAGCGCGTTTTCATTCGCTTCACCCCGTGTCCGGCTTCACGCGCGTTTGTCAGCCGGTTCACCCCGTGCGGGCACAGAGTGATGCGTGCTGGCCGCTCCGGCATCTCGGCGGCCGCTCCTGGAAAGCCGGGCCTTTTGAGAGATCAGGGCCCGGCTTTTCTCTTTTCACGCGGGGACCGTGCTCCTCAGAATCCCGCGAGCACCTTCTTCCGCCGCCTTGTCGTGGGTTTAGCACGCGCGAGGTAGGAATTCGGCATCAGCCATGCACGGTCACCCAGGCTTCAGGCCCGACAACGACAACACGCCGCGGGCAGCATCGCGCGGCCCCATGCCCGGTCGGCGCGAGCAGCGCACCGAGCGTCCGCGCAACGGCCACCGCGTGCCGCCGGTGCTTCAGCCGGGACAGGCCGCGACCGAAATGCTGGTCACGATGCTCGGCCCCATGCGCTGGCTCAGCGCGCAGCAAGCCGCGGACCTGAGCGAAGCGTGGGGCGGCAAGCCGGGGGACGCGGGATGGCTGCTGGAGTTTCCCGGCGAGCATCCTTCGCGCATCGTGATCACCGTCTCGCGCCCGCTGGGCGCGGCGCAGGGCCATGCGCGGGTGGTGCTGTTTCAGGAGCTCCGCGGCTACGCGGGGCTGACGTGGTACTTCCCCGCGACGACGCCCGAGCACCTGGAGCGCATCGCCGCGGAAGTCAGAGCATTGCTCGCCGACGGCGCGCGGGTGGTGCGGCTGTCCGTTCCCTGAGTTCTCAATTGAATCTCATGCTCGATTTAGTTCACTCGGATGGAAGGGACGCGCCGTCCGGGTAGGGTGTTCTTGCGGGCAGAACGAAGGACCCCCCACAGGGTTGAAGCCGCGTCGCGGCGCAACCCGCCCAGAAGCCATGGACCACGCAGCACCGCACTCCGTACCCCGCGCTGCCGGCGCGGACCATCAACGCCGAACGCACGCCCGCGACGCACACGGCAGCGACGCCCCGCCGCGACTGACGCCCGGCCTGATCCTCGACGGGCTCCCGCCCGCGCGCGTCCGCGTGCTGCAGGAGCGCACCTACGAGGAGCGGCTCACCTCGAGCGAGGGGCCCGCCCGCATCCTGCTGCGGCTGCTTACCGCCGCCGAGCTTGTCATGCTCGCGCGGCGGATCGACCTGCGGCACGAGCCCACCGACGAGGGCGCCCTCGAGCTGTACAGAAAGCTCTCGGCGCTCTGCTGACACCCGATCTCTACTCTTGGGGGCCGCGGCACCTCCCTCCCCCCCTCCCCCCTCGGGGGCCGCGGCCCCCTTTTTATGAACCGCTCCCCGCCTTTGATCGGCGGCGGCCCCGCTGGCCGATATGGCGTTCCGTGAACCGCACCCCCAAGGCACAGCGCGCCTCCACCCTGATCGACCCCGGGTGGCTGTTCCTCATTGCGGGGTTGGCGATCCTGGGGGCCACGGTGCTGATCCCCGCCGCGGAGGACCTGGAGGCGACCCGCTTCCAGCGCGAGCGGGCGCTTGCGATCGAGGCCCACCGCCTCCAGCGGCTGGCGCGGTACGAGGAGTACCTCGAGGCGCTGGAGAACCGGGATCCCAATCTCGTGCTGGCGCTCGCGGCGAGCCAGCTCAACGAAATCCCCGAGGGTCGCGCCCCCATCCCCGGTCAGAGAGGGGCGCTGGGCGCGATGTCCGACGCTTCGGTCTTTCCCGGCCTTGAACCCCCTCCCCTGCGGCTGCCGGAGCGGGTGGAGTCACGGTCCATCCTGCATCGGTGGACCACGGACGACCGCACGCGGCTGTGGCTGATCGTCGCGGGCGCGGCGTGCGTGCTGGTGGGATTGCTCCCCCCCAGCGCCGGCTGGGGGCACGTGGGGCGGCGGCATCCCTATCTCGAATAGCCACTTACCCTTGAGCGTGGCCTGTACCTTCCCCCGCTCGCGCCGGCTCACCCGCAACCTGGAATACCAGGCGGTGTACGGAGCGCGCGTGCGCAAGAGCCTGGGGCCCCTGACGGTCTTCGCCCTGCCCAACGCCCGGCCTTACCACAGGCTGGGGCTCTCGATCCGGCGATTTGACCGGGCCGTGAAGCGCAATCGGCTGAAGCGCCATCTCCGCGAGGCCTTCCGGTTGGAGCAGGAGGCGCTGCCGACGCTGGACGGGGAGGGGTATGACCTGGTGGTCACGTCGCGGGATCACGACGAGCTGCCGCTGGTGGAGTACCGGCGGCTGGTGGTGCAGCTCGCGGGGCAGCTCGACCGGGAGTGGAGAAGGCGGCGGAAGGCGGAGGGGTGAATGGAGCGGGCCAGCCCCTGGACGATTCCCTTTGAGCTGCTGATTCGGCTCTATCAGGCGATGCTTTCGCCGCTGATGGGGGGGCAGTGCAGGTTCTGGCCGACCTGCTCGCACTATGGGCTGGAGGCGTACCGGAAGCACGGAGTGGTGCGGGGGACAAGGCTGACGGCATGGCGGCTGCTGCGCTGTCACCCTTTCAGCCGTGGGGGTTACGATCCCGTCCCGCCCGCGGATGGAGATTGCGGGAAGAAAAGTTCCCCCGAAGGGCGGGGAACGTGATAAGGTTTGCCGTTGCTAACGCCCTGACGAGGGGCCGGACACCGCATGAGCCGACTGCCAGCCGAAAAACGACGCGAGCAGCTTCTGGACTGCGCCGCCGACCTGTTCGCCCGGAGCGGGTACGCCCGGGCCACCACCGCGGAACTCGCCCGCGCGGCGGGCGTGACCGAGCCGATCATCTACCGGCACTTCAACTCCAAGCGCGACCTGTTCATCGCGCTGGTGGAGCGGACCGCCAAGCAGACGCTGGACCACTGGGAGCAGCGTCTGGCGGACGCGAGCGACCCGGCGGAGCGACTGCGGCGGCTGATCGGGGACAACCCGATGGTGAGCACCGAGGGGGCCGCCCCCTACCGGGTGCTGCTGCAGGCGATCACCGAGGTGCAGGACGAGGAGATCAAGAAGGCGGTGGCGAGCCACTTCAAGAACCTGCACGCCTTCCTTTCGCGGGAGCTGAAGCGCGCCCAGGATGAGCGGAAGGTGATGAAGGTCTTCTCCGCGGACCTGATCGCCTGGACGCTGATCCACGTGGGGCTGGGGTACGGCGTGCTGGCGGCGCTGGGCGTGCCCGGCCAGGGTGAGGACCCCGAGGGCCACCACGTGCAGTACATGCTGGAGCGGCTGCTCGTGGGACGGCACGAGGAGTAGCGGGGTTCCTACGGCCTGGTCACGAAGCGGGCCGACGACGAGAAGTTCGGCGTGGGAGAGTACTGGGTCATCAACCCCGCCGACGGCTTGTTCCGCGGTCTTCCGGCGCGAAGGTGTGGTGTTCACGGACGCGGGCGTGCGGGGTCTGAGCATCGAGTGCGGACGCTCCCCGGCTTCGTGCTGGAGCTGCGCCGCGCCGAGCCTGAAGGCGGCGTGATACCGTTCTCTCATCATCTACCTCGATAACAACGCCACCACCCGGCCAAGCGAGGGCGTGATCGCCGCGGTGGAGCGCGCGCTGCGCGAGCACTGGCACAACCCATCGAGCGTCCATCGGGCGGGGCAGGCGGCGCGGCGGGAGGTGGAGCTGGCCCGCCAGAGCGTCGCCGACCTCATCGGGGCCAGGGCCCGCGAGATCACCTTCACCTCCGGCGGCACCGAGGCCATCGACCTGGCGATCCGCGGAGTGCTCGCCGCGACCAACGGCGCGCTGGTCACCACCCGCGTGGAGCACGCGGCGGTGCGCGACCTGGCGGAAGAGTTCGAGAAGTCGGGGCGTCCGGTGCGGTGGCTCAAGGTTTCGCGCGATGGGGTGGTGGACCTTGCGGACCTTGAAGCGGCGCTGGCGGAGCGGCCCGCGCTGGTGAGCGTGCAATGGGCGAACAACGAGACGGGCGTGGTGCAGCCGGTGGAGGAGATCGCCGCGGCGTGCCGCGGGGTGGGAGTGCTGTTCCACTGCGACGCCACGCAATGGGTGGGCAAGGAGCCGGTGGAGGCTCCGCCCGGCGACCTGATGACCTTCTCGCCGCACAAGTTCCACGGCCCCAAGGGGGTAGGCGTGCTGTGGGCGCGCTCCGGCGTGCGTCTGCGGCCGCGGCTGCTGGGCACGCAGGAGCTGGGCCGGCGGGGAGGCACGGAGAACGTGCCGGGGATCATGGGCGCGGGGGTCGCGGCGGAGGAAGCGCGCGCGTGGCTGGCGGAACCGTCGCGACGGCAGGAACTTGCGCGGCTGCGGGACCGCTTTGAGCAGGGCGTGCTCGCGGGCGCGCCGGGGGCGGTGGTCAACAGCGCCGGCGCAAGGCGCCTGTGGAACACGACCAACATCGGCTTTCCGCGCCTGGAGGCGGAGGGGTTGCTCATGCTGCTGAGCGAGCAGGGGGTGTGCGCTTCGGCGGGCGCGGCGTGCAGCTCGGGGTCGCTGGACCCTTCTCCGGTCCTGCTGGCGATGGGGGTGGAGGAGGCGGTGGCGCACGGGTCGGTGCGGTTCAGCCTTTCTCGTCATACCACCGCGGCGGAGGTGGAGGGGGCGATTGAGGTGGTCGTCGCCTGCGTGCGCCGGCTCGCTGCGTCGATGTGAAATCCACAGCCGGGAGGGCTCTTGTTCGCCGCCGGGCCCCGGGGGCGATATCCTCGCCGCTATGAGCCAATACAGCAGCCCGGGCTTCGGACAATACCCGCAGCAGCAGCCCTTTGTGGAGCAGCGCACCAGCGTGATGGCGGTGCTCTCGCTGGTCTTTGCGCTGATCTGCTGCCCTCCGGGGCCCTCGGCGCTGGGCGTGCTCTTCGGCGTGGCGGCGCTGATCGCGATCGGCCGGTCGAACGACCGGCTGGTGGGTCGCGGGCTGGCGATCTCGGGGATCATCATCGGCCTGATCGTGTGCGCGATCTGGCTGGGCATTTCCATCGGCGCGGGCCGCGTGTGGGACGCGTACAAGACCGAGGTCGCCACGCCCCTGCTGGGCAAGCTCAAGGCGATGGAAGAGGGCAACTACACCGAGTTCCGCACGCTGCTGACCCCCGAGACCAACGCACGGATCACGGACGCGGACATCGACGCCCTCCGTGCGGGCTACCAGGCGGAGCTGGGCAAGATCGTGGACACGCCCACCGGCTTCATGGAGATCGTGAGCATCGCCAGCGAGGCGCGCGACGCGTGGACTCCGGCGCAGAACCGCAACGACCTGTTCCCGCTCATCACCAACTTCGAGAAGGGCCCGGGCATCGTGCTGCTCCAGTTCGATCCGGCGCAGCAGCACACCCAGCCGCCGGGCACGCAGCAGTTCGTGAACATCATCATCTCCTCGCCCAAGCGGAGCGTGTGGAAGCTGTGGGACCCGCAGCGCCTGCCGCCGACGCCCCCCGCGCCGCCGCTGCCCTCCACGCCGCAGACGACGCCGGAGGCTCCCGCGGACACTCCGCCGGATGCGCCTGCGGGCGAGCCTGACAACGGCGGAGGGGGATGATGTCCGAGCCGGTGATCCAGTGCCGCGGGGTCGTCAAGCGGTTTGACGGGCGCGCGGTGCTGCAGGGGGTGGACCTGGAGGTCCGGCGCGGGGAGACGATGGTGATCATGGGCGGCAGCGGCTCGGGCAAGAGCACGCTGCTGCGGCTGATCATCGGGTCGATGAGGCCGGACGAAGGTTCGATCAGCGTGCTGGGGCGGGATCTTCTGGCCTGCTCACCCCGGGAGCTGGACGAGGTCCGCAAACGGTTCGGCATCCTGTTCCAGTCGGGGGCGCTGTTCAACTCGATGACGCTGGCGGAGAACGTGGCGCTGCCGATCCAGGAGCACACGACGCTCTCCCGCAACCTGATCGACATCCAGGTGAAGATCAAGCTGGAGCTGGTGGGGCTGCTGGAGCACGCGGACAAGTACCCCTCGCAGATCTCGGGGGGGATGAAGAAGCGCGCGGGGCTGGCGCGGGCGCTGGCGCTGGACCCGGAGATCCTGTTCTACGACGAGCCCAGCGCGGGGCTGGACCCGGTGACCAGCGCCCAGATCGACCAGCTCATCATGGACCTGTCCCGCAAGCTGGGGGTGACCAGCGTGGTGGTGACGCACGAGATGGACTCGGCGTTCACGATCGCGGACCGGATGGCGATGCTGGACAAAGGGCGGATGCTGACGGTGCGCGAGCGGGAGTGGTTCGAGCGCGTGCGCAACGCTCCGAGCGCCGAGGGGATGAACGAGGACGAGCGGCTGATCCGGCAGTTTCTGCGGGGCGAGCCGCAGGGGCCGATCACCGACCGGCGCGATCAGGGATTGCTGGAGCGCGAGCTGTTCGGCGACGCCGCGCGCGTGCTGGCGATTCCGAGCATCGAGCCGACGCGGGGATAGTGCCGCCCGCTGTCCGAGAGTGAGAGCGTTCCCACGCGGCGGTGCGACTCGATACCCTGTGAATCATGTCGATGAGGGGTGCCCGCAACAACATCCTCGCCGGTGCGTTCGTGGTGACGGCCCTGGCCCTCGGGGTCTGGATGAGCTTCAAGCTGTCGGACGTGCCGCCCATGAGCGGCCTGACGCGCTTCACCGTCCGCTTCAGCCTTGAGGACGGAGCCACGGGGCTCAAGCCCGGCTCGGAGGTGCTGCTCGCCGGGCAGCAGGTCGGGCGCGTGCTCTCCGTGAACTTTGCGAAGGAAAACGGCGTTCCCACGGCAGTGGACGTGGGCGTCGAGGTCCGCTCCGACGTCACGCTCTACGAAGACGCGAAGGTTTTTCTCCAGCTCCCGCTGCTGGGGACGCTGAGCAGCATCAACATCACGAGCGTGGGCACGGGCACGGTCGCTTCGTCGGGCACTCCCCGGATCGAGACGGGGGAGGTGGTGTACGGGCGGCTCGCGCCCCCGGCGTTCCTGACGCAGGCGGGCTTCGGGAGTGAGCAGGCGGCCCAGCTCCGCGCGTCGCTCGCGTCGATGGACGCCTCGCTGCGGCGGGTGTCGGAGCTGATCGAGAAGTCCAGCCCGATGGTGGAGTCGAGCATCGCCGACGCCCAGCACCTGATGGCGGAGCTGCGCTCCAAGCTCAAGAGCTGGACGGAGCTTGTGGACCGCACCGGGGCCAACGTCGCCAACGCCTCCGACCGGCTCGGCCCGCTGCTGGAGCGGGCGGAGACGGCGATGGACGGCGCGGCGGAAATGATCGCGGAAATGCGGAAGCTGGTGGCGGAGAACCAGGACCGCGTGGGGACGATCCTCTCCAGCCTCGAGAGCGCCGCGGAGAAGCTGGACCAGGTGACCGTCAGCGAGCTGAACGCCGCGCTCGCCGACGGGCGCGAGGCGATGCGGGTGTTCTCCTCGTCGCTGTCGCAGCTGACGTCGGTGATCAAGCGCGAGACGCCGAGCCTGCACCGGACGATCGCGAACCTGCGGATCATGTCCGACCAGCTCAAGCTGGTGTCGCTGGAGGTGCGTGCCCAGCCCTGGCGGCTGCTGCACAAACCCACGACCAAGGAGCTGACGACGCAGGTGCTGTATGACGCCACCCGCGCTTACGCCGAAGCCGCGAGCGACCTGCGCGCCGCCAGCGAGGCGCTCCAGGCGGTGCAGGACGAAGAAGCCGCGGCGGAGGCGAGCCAGCATCTTTCCGAAGCCCTCGCCCGGTATCGTGCCGCGGAAAAGGCGCTGGTGGATCGGCTGATCGCCGAAGAGCGCAAGTAGGAAGTACTTGTTAGGGGTGTGATAAACTGAGCGCATGGCTCAGCGGCGCCATCACTATGAGCAGGCCTTTGAGGGGTATCTGCGGGCGCACCGCATTCCGTACGTGGCGGTGGATGAGGCGAAGAAGGCGCTCCTGCCGCGGGGAAGCGCGGCGGGGAGCCTGAAGTCCTTCGACTTTGTGATCTACGGCGAGGGGGCGAACCTGCTGGTGGAGGTGAAGGGGCGCAAGGCGGGGCGGAGGCGGCTGGAGTCGTGGGTGACGCTGGAGGACCTGGCGAGCCTGCGGCGGTGGGAGGAGCTCTTTGGGCCGGAGTTCCAGGCGGCGTTTGTGTTTGTGTACTGGCATGAGGATCAGCCCGCGGATGCTCTGTTCCAGGAGGTATTCGATAGCCGGGGCAGGTGGTACGCGCTGCGGTGCGTGCGGGTGGGGGATTACGCCGCGGGGATGAAGGTGAGAAGCCCCCGGTGGCGGACGGTGGAGCTGCCTCGGGGGTGGTTCGAGCGGGTGAGTGCCCCCTTGGTGACGGGGCCTGGGGGGCTGCCGGGTCTGGTCCTGCCGGCGTTCGAGAAGCTGGCGTAGCTTTGGGCGGCACGCTCTGGTAGCATCTGGGGTTATGAACACCCTCCGCGCCCTTCGCCGGTCGCTGCCCGCCCTGCTGCTGGGCGTGCTGACCGTCTGTGTGCCGCCCGCGCTGGGACAGGGCACCAAGCCCCAGGACCTTCCGTTGCGGCCGCCGAACCCGAGCACTCCGGACCAGCCGCCGGTGATCTGGAACTTCCTGGTCATCGTGCTGGTGGTTGGTCTGGCGGGCTATGCCGCGCTGATTCCCAGCAAGCGCGGCCACCAGGACTGACAAGGGGCGGGAAGCGTGTTCGCAGACGACGCGGCGTGAGCCGCGGGGAGGCTTGTATGCGCACGTATCTCGGTGGTCGGCGTGGGCTGATCGTGCTGAACGTGGTCCTGCTGGCGATTCTGGGGGCGATGGTGAGCGTGCCCGCGCTGGCCCAGAACCAGCCCGCACGCGCCCGGGGCGAGTACACGATGATCGCCGGGCGCACCAACGCGGGGGGGCCCGCGGCGGTGTACATCGTGGACTCGGCCAACCACGAGGTCGTGGCGCTGCGCTGGGATTCCAGCAAGAACGCGATGATTGGGCTGGGCTACCGCAACATTCTCGGGGACGGGCGCGCCTCGCCCCCCGGCCGCTGATACGGAGGACGCGCCATGGACCGCAACCGACCCTTCAACGGCCTGCTCGCCAGCGCGTTCGTGATCCTCGCGCTGATCCTGATCCAGGCCGAGTCCCTGCTTGCCCAGCCCTTCGGGGGCGACGCCGCATCGGCGGGCATGGTGAGCCACTCCGGCTCGCTGACGGTGATGACCGCCAACGCGGGGGTGGATGATCTGCTGCTGGTGCTGGAAGGTCGCGGCGAGGAGCTGCTGATCTACCGCACCGACCGCAACGGGCTGCAGCTCTACCAGCGGCTGAACGTGCCCAAGCTGTTCGAGGACGCCCGGGCGATGGCCCAGGGCCGCTGACCATGCCCATCTACCCACTGCCCCAGTTCGAGGCCGACCTCAAGGCGTACCTCGACGAGCGCGACCGGGCCGAGTACGAGGCCCTCAAGCCTCCCAAGACCCTTGTGGTGCGCTTCGGCGCGCTCAAGATGATCGGCGAGTTCCCCTACAGCGGGTCCGTCAAGCCCGGCTGCGGGTCGAAGATCGTCGTGCGCACCTTCCGCGGCACGGAGATCGGGGAGCTGCTCACCAGCACCTGCCCCAACTCCGGGTGCTCCAAGAGCGTCTCCCGCAAGGAGATGCTGCAGTACATCCAGAACTCCGGGGGGCGCGACTACCCCTTCTACACCGACGGGCGGGCCCTGCGGGTGGCGGACCGCGCCGACCTGGAGCGCCAGCAGCAGCTCGAGCAGTCGCGCCACGCCCTGCGGCTGCAGGCCCGCGACGTGGCGGCGCGCCTGGGGGTGAACGTCAAGATCACCGACGTTGAGCCCATCCTGGGGGGTGAGACGCTGACGGTGTACTACCTCTCCGAGGAGCGGGTGGAGCTGCGCGACCTGATCCGGGAGCTGTCGGTGGTGTTCCGCACGCGGGTGGACCTGCGGCACGTGGGGGCCCGCGACGAAGCGCGCCTGACGGCGGACTACGAGAAGTGCGGGCAGTACTGCTGCTGCAAGAACTTCCTGAAGGTGCTCAAGCCGGTTTCCATGAAGTCGGCGAAGGTGCAGAAGGCGACGCTGGACCCGCTGAAGATCAGCGGGCGGTGCGGACGCCTGATGTGCTGCCTGCGGTACGAGGACGCGACGTACGAGGAGCTGCGCAAGAAGCTGCCGCGGCGGAAGAGCCGCGTGGGCACCCCCGAGGGGGACGGGGTGGTGATCGATGCGCAGGTCCTGACGCAGCTTGTGCTTGTGAGCCTGGACGAGCCCGGCCCCGACGGCAAGCCGCGGGAAGTGGCGATCCCTGTCGAGGAGTTGACGCCTCCCCGCAACGCCGTTCCGGTGAAGCGCGAAGCCCCGAAGGAGTCGCCGCGTGCTCAGGGCGCGCGCCGTCCGGCGCCGCCCCGTCCGCCCGCGCCGCAGGCCGAAGCGCCCGCGCCCACCCAGGCGGAAGCATCGCCCGAAGCGCGCCAGGGTCGCCCCGCCGGTTCGTCGGGCAAGCGACGTCGCCGTCGCCGTCGCGGCAGCGGCGGTGGTGGTGGTGGCGGTGGCGGTGGGCCGAAGGGTGATGCGCCTCAGTCATGAGTGTGTGAATCGCGCGTTCGACTGGCACACCGCACTGAACGCGATGTATTCTGCGTGACCAGCCTACAGGAGGTCACTCATGGCCAAGAAGTCAAAGAAGAAGGCCGGCAAGAAGAAAGCCAGCAAGAAGGCGTCGAAGAAGACCAGCAGGAAGGTGACGAAGAAGAGCGCGAAGAAGGGCGCGAGCCGGAAGAAGGCGGCGCGTCGCGGCGCTGCCAAGAAGACGGCCAAGAAGACGGCGAGGAAGACGGCAAAGAAGGCCGCGAAGAAGAAGACCAAGAAGAAGGCCGCCCGCAAGGCCGCGCGTCGCTCGCGTTCCGCTTCCACGGGCGCGGCGGCCGCCGAGCCCGCCCCGGTCGAGACTCCGACCGACAACAACAACGACAACAACGGGGGCAGCGAGGAAGCGTCCCTCTCGCCCTTCTGAGGCACGAAAGAACGCGGGGCACGGCCGCAATCCGGCGGCCGTGTCCCCGCGCCTCGAGTGGAGTCGATCAGACGATGTAGTTCTCCGCCGCGACCTCGCTCACCGGCCCCTGCGGCGCTGGAGAAGCCCGGCGCGGCTGTTCGCGAGGCAGAAGCACGCCCACGAAGAATCCGGCGCCAGCGGCGAGCACCGTCGCGATCATCACGGCGGCCAGGTCGCGGAGCAGCGGGCGGAGCGTGCGAATCACGGCGGCGTTCCTTCGCTCACCCCTGGCACACACACGGATGCGCTCGCGGGCTGAATCCTGCGAGCTTTTTCTTTTTGATCGCGCGTTGATGCATGTGCGCTCTCGGACGCTGAGCGCGCACAAAAAAGGAACGAGCCGCACCAGGGGTGGCGATGCGGCCCGTTCCGAACGGAGACAGCCTTGTCTCCACTCTGTGAGGTTCAGCGCTCCTTCTCGAGCTGCTCGATGCGGCGGTTGAGCTTTTCGATCTGCTCGTTCAGGCGCTTGAGCTGGCGCGAGAGGTCTTCATCGACGGCCACGGGGGGCACGCTCGGCACGGGGATGGTGAAGGTGCGGCCTTCTCCGAAGACGCGGATCCCGTCGTCGTTGAGGAAGTCGCCGAAGCGCACGACGCCGATCTTCCTGGCCTGCTCCAGAGACTTGAGCGCGTCCTGGATGGCCTTGTCCACGGCTTCGCGGTCCACGCCGGTCAGGCGGGTGTTGCGGCGGACGGTCTCGAGGGCCTTTTCGAGCGACTTGCGGGCCGCGTCGAGGTGATCGCCGCGGCCGGTGATCGCCGCGAGCGGGTTGGCTTCCATGCCGAGAAGGCCGAGCTTTTCCTCGTCCCACTTGGCGAGCTTGACCTTCACCTCGATCTCCTCGCCGTCGCGGTTGATCCTGAGTGCGACGATGTCGCCGGGCTCGGCCTTGGAGAGCGCTTCGCGCAGGTCCGCGGCGGACTCGATCTTCCTGCCGCGGGCTTCGAGGATGCGGTCGCCGGGCTTGATGCCGGCCTTGGCGGCGGGCAGGCCGTCGATGACGCTCTCGACGGAGACGCCGCCCTCCTCGGTGTCGGACATGGTGATGCCGATCATCACCTTGGGGGGCTGCTCCATCGGGGCCTGATCCGGGTCCCAGTTGTTGCGCGTGCTGGGCCGGAGGGGCTCGACGCGGAAGCGCGGCGTGACGGTGATGAAGTTCTGGCCGTCGCGGGCGGAGGGCGTCCGCACGTTGAAGGTCTTGATGACGTCGCCGTTCTCATCGAGGATCTCGTAGCGCTGGCCGCGCTTGCGGATGCGGTCCGGGGGCACGCGCTCGCCGTCCACCTCGGCGCTGACCTTGTCGTCCTCGATGCGGAGCGTGTAGGTGTGCACACCGTCGCTCTCGCTGAGCATCATCCTGGAGGTGACGGACGACCGCTGCGAGTTGAGCGGCTGGTCGAAGTCGTCCTCGGGCTGCGCGAAGCCCACGGAAGCGCCCGCCGCCAGCGCGATCGCCGCGGCGAGGCCTGCCATGCGTCGAACTGTCGTGCTGTAGTTCATCGGGTTGACTCCTTGGGGGACAGAGGCCCCCGGTTGCACGCCTGACGGCGTGGTTCACATCGGCGACTTGCGGCCGACGACGCTGAGCTTGATGCGGACGGGGCGCGGGTTGCCCGCCTCGTCGGTGGCCATGCGGTAGAGGTCGTCCACGCGGGCCTTTTCCACGATCTGGCGCACGAAGACGATCTCCGTGGCTCCGTCGGGGGTCTTGGTCGAGTCGAGCACGATCTTGTCGGGCAGCTCGCCCACCACCGTGCCCTGCTTCTTCCCCAGGTCGATGTACTGGCTGAGCATCTCCGGCAGCGGGATGTTGGCGCCCGCGGTCTGCGTGCCGGAGGTGTTCATCGTGCGGGGGGTGGAGAACATGAGCGCCACGACCGCCGCGGCGGCCCAGCCGCCCCACGTCGCCACCAGCCGCAGCCGGCGTCGCACGCCCGCCTCGGAATGGGCGGGGGCGGCGGGAAGCTCCACGCGCTCCGCGACGGCGACCGCCTCCTCCACCCCTTCGCCGAGCGCGGCATCCTGGCGCTGGGCCAGGGCCAGCTCACGCCAGACGCCCGGGTCCGCCGCGGCGAGGGCCTCCAGCTCGGCCCAGTCCCCCGCGGTGGCGCGCCGGTCGATCACGCGCGTGATCAGGACGTCGAGGTTTGATTCGTTCATACGACCCATCCTTCCACTTACGTCCAGATGCGCTTTTCGTCCTCCCCCGTCAGGCAAGGGGGCGTCCGCGGCTTAATCCACGGCTTTTTTGAGGGCCCGGAAGCACCCGAACGGGGCCGGGGAGAAAGACGGCCAAGGGGCATTTTCTAGGTCCTGGTGCGTTCCGCGGCCAGCTCCCGAAGCTGGCGGCGGCCCCGGGCGATCCGCGTCTCGATCGTGGTCTCGGGCAGTCCCAGAATCACCCCGATTTCCCGGTAGCTGAGGTTGTGGAGGGCCTTGAGCAGCAGGGGCTCGCGGTAGCCGTCGGGGAGCTGGTAAGCCAGTTCCAGCAGGCGGCGGCCTTCCTCCCGCTGCTCGGGGTCGAGGCTTCCCCGCGAGAGAGGCCCGGCGTAGGTGTTGTCGTCCTCGATGGCGGTGTCACGGGAGCGCTTGCGGCCGGAGCGAGCCGCGGCGAGGGCGGCGTTCATCGCCACCGTCCGCAGCCAGGGCTTGAAGGCGGCGGGATCGCGCACCTCCCCGATTTTGCGGACGAGGGAGAGGGCGACCTCCTGGAGCAGGTCGTCCAGGTCGGCCCAGCGGGGCTTGTGGGCGAGGATGACGGCGGCGACCCAGCGGCGGTTGCTGTTCCAGACGCGGCGAAGGGCGTGGGCGTCGCCGGAAATGGCGGCCGCGACATCGTCGCCCTGGGCGAGATGCTCCCCATCGCCGGTCAATCTGAGCCCCATCGGGCTCTGCTCGTGGATCACAGTCCGCTCCGTTCTACACCCCCCAGGATGCGCCGGGGGCGGTTCTCCGTCGCGCATCCTGCCGCCCGCCGGTGGTACTCGCCGGGGGCGTATCCTGTTCGCCTACAGGCCGCGGACCGTATGCCCAAACAAGACCCAGAAGCGCACATGCCCCTCGGCGACCATCTCGAAGAGCTCCGTCGCCGACTCATCATCGCGCTGGTCGGCCTGCTGCCGATCATCGCGGTGGCGCTGGTCTTCGGGCAGCAGTTGCTGATGTTCATCCTGCAGCCCGCGTACGACGCGCTCCTGGCACACGGCGACGCGCGGCAGATGATCCTGACCGGGCCGCTGGAGGGGTTCAGCGCGTACATGAAGGTCTCGGTGATCGCGGCGATCACGCTGGGCAGCCCGTGGGTGCTGTACCAGCTCTGGAAGTTTGTCGCGCCGGGGCTGTACACGCACGAGCGGCGCGTGATCTACTTCCTGCTGCCGCTCTCGTTCCTGCTCACGCTCTCGGGCGTGGTCTTCATGTACATGGTCGTGATGCCGCTGCTGATGCGGTTCTTCCTCGACTTCAACGCGGGGCTGGGCGGAGATCAGATCGTCACGGCGATGCTGCCGGAGGGAGTGACGCCGGCGCAGGTGCCGGTGCTGGCGGGCGATCCGCCGGCGGCGCAGCTCGCGGCCGGCTCGCTGTGGGTCAACAGCAACGAGAACCTGCTGCGCATCTGCGTGAGCGTGGACGAGCACGGGACGCCGAAGATTCTCTCGATGGCGCTGAAGGCGGGGGTGGGCGCGGCGTCGGAGTTCCGGGTCGCGGAGTACATCAAGCTGCTGCTGTCGATGACGCTGGCGCTCGCCGCGGCGTTCCAGGCGCCGGTGGTGGTGCTGCTGTTGGGGTGGGTGGGGATCCTGGACACCTCGGTATTGACCAGGTACCGGAGGCATGCGCTGTTTGTGTGCAGCGTCGTCGCGGCGGTGCTGGGGCCGGGCGACCCGGCCTCGATGCTGTTGCTGCTGATCCCGCTGTATCTGCTCTACGAGCTGGGCGGGCTGCTGCTGCGGGTGTTCCCCGCGGCGCGGATCGTCGGCCCGCGGAAGACCGAGCCGGAAGAACAGCCCGACGACCTTGAGCCGGTCGCGGGAGAGTGAGGCATGGGAACCTCCCCCACAGACGGGCACGAGGGACCTTCATTCGGCGCCACGCCGCTCGATGCGGAGATGATGGCGCGGGCTTTGTCGCTCGCGCGTGCCGCGGCGGCGATGGGCGAAGTTCCAGTGGGCGCGGTGGTGTACCGCACGGCGACGGGCGAGGTGCTGGGCGAGGGGCACAACCGGCGCGAGGTGGACAAGGACCCCTCGGCGCACGCGGAGCACCTGGCGATCCGTGCCGCGTGCCGGGCCATCGGCGATTGGCGGTTGAACGACTGCACGCTGGTGGTGACGCTGGAGCCCTGCGCGATGTGCGCGGGGCTGATCGTGAACGCGCGGGTGGGGCGGCTGGTGTACGGAGCATCGGACCCCAAGGCCGGCGCGGCGGGGTCGCTGATGCGGCTGACGGAGGATGAACGCCTCAACCACCGCGTGACGCCCATCGGGGGCGTGATGGCGGAGGAGTGCGGCGGAGTGCTGCGGGAGTTTTTCCGCGGCCTGCGCGGAGCGTAGAAGGATCGCGTATGCCCGAGCTGCCCGAGGTTGAGCGTGTGCGGCTCTCGCTCGTTCCGCACCTGCGGGGACGGCGCATCGTGACGGCGCGCCTCTTCCGCGCGGACATCTGCGAAAGCTACGGGCCTTCATTGAAGGTCGTGGACACAACCCCCGCGGCGCTGCTGGAGGGAGATCGTGTCGAGGCCCTCGAACGGCGCGGCAAGCAGCTCGCCATCATCGGCCGCTCGGGGCGCGTGCTGAGCGTTCATCTGGGGATGAGCGGGCAGCTTCTGTGGAAGCGCGCGGGCGAGCCGCTGCCCGGATCGCATGTCCACGCGGCGTGGGAGATCGGTGGAAGAGGTGACGCGGGCACGCTGGTGTTCCGCGACCCGCGCCGCTTCGGGGGTCTGTGGACCTTCGAGAGCGTGGAGGACCTGCACGCGGCACGGTGGAACGCCCTGGGGCCCGATGCGCTCACGATCACATCGGAGCAGTTGGCGGAAGGGCTGCGGGGGAGCAGGCGGGCGATCAAGGCCGCGCTGCTGGATCAGAGCGTCGCGGCGGGGGTGGGGAACATCTACGCGGACGAGGCCTTGTTCCTGGCGGGCCTGCGGCCCACGCGCCAGGCGGGCAGGCTGACGGGCGAGCAGGTGGAGAAGCTCGCCTCGGCGGTGCGTGAGGTTCTGCGGCGGTCGATCGAGAGCGGGGGCACGACGCTGCGGGACTACGTGGACGCCAACGGCGAGCGGGGACGAGCTCAGGATGGGCACCTGGTGTACGGGCGTGGTGGCGAGCCCTGCCGCGGATGTGGGGCGAAGCTGAGGCAGGGGCTGGTCGCACAGAGGACGACGGTGTGGTGCCACCGCTGCCAGCGGTGAAGGACTTATCCACACCGGCGAGCGGGCTCCTGGAAGGGGCCGACGTCAGGCCGGAAGGGGTGGGCCTGGGCGCCATCTCCTAAAGAAGAGATGAGTAAATCTTTCATCACAGCCGTAGTGAGCCCTGTCGGGATGTGGATAACTCCTGCATAACTCCACAAATCATTGGGAATCAGTATTTTACGTCGCACCACCCGATTCAATGGACTGTCGCTTGGCTGGCTATCAACGCGCCCGGCGCGCGGCTCAAAGGGGCCTGTCAACTGCGGTTAGGTCGGGCATACATGAAAAGACAGCAGTGATGGCGCGCCCCTGCCATTTCATCCACACCGCTTCCACATGAACTCTGTCGGTTGCGCGTACCCAAACAGCTCCCGACACAGGCGGGCGTGAGAGCGCGCAGGGGGAGCTTGGGGGCGGGTGGAGGGGTGGGGGGATTTAGGAGCTCGCCGCGCCGTTGCGGACCTTCTCCTCGAGGGAGCGGACGATGAGGTCGAACTCGTGGTCGTCGGCGCGGCGGCTGTCCACGGTGCGGATGGCGTGCATGACGGTGGTGTGGTCGCGTCCGCCGAAGAAGCCGCCGATCTCCTCGAGGGAGTGGCGGGTGCACTTGCGGGAGAGGTACATGCACACCTGCCGGGGGAGGGCGATGGAGCGCTGCCGGTGCTTGCCCTGGAGGTCGGCCAGGCGGATGGAGTAGAACTCCGTCACGGTCGAGATGATGTTCTGGATCGTCGGCTCGCCAACGACTTGCGGCGCGGACTCGCCCACGGCGGCGCGGGCCATCTCCATGTCGATGGGGCGCTTATCAACGGCGGACTGGATCTGGAGCTTGACGACCGCCCCTTCCAGCTCGCGGATGTTGGTGTTGATGTGCTGGGCGATGTAGGCGGCCACCTCGTCGGGGATGGTCAGGCCGCGGAGGCGGGCCTTGGTCTTGACGATGGCCATCCGCGTCTCGTAGCAGGGGGGCTCGATCTTGGCGACCAGGCCCCACTTGAAGCGGCTGACGAGGCGGTCCTCAAGGTCGGGGATCTCCTCGGGCGCGGCGTCGGAGGAGAAGATGATCTGCTTGTTGGCCTGGTAGAGGGTGTTAAAGGTGTGGAAGAACTCTTCCTGGGAGCGGTCGCGCTTGGCGAGGAAGTGGATGTCGTCGATGACGAGGACGTCCACGTCGCGGAAGCGGTGGCGGAACTCGGCCATCTCCTGGGCCTGGACGAGCTGGAGGAACTGCGTCACAAACCCTTCGCAGGAGGTGTAGTAGAGGCGGGCGCGGGGGTTGGTCTCAGCGATCTTGAGGCAGACCGCCTGGAGGAGGTGGGTCTTGCCCAAGCCCACCCCGCCGTGGACGAAGAAGGGGTTGTACGCGCGTCCGGGCGAAGCGGCGACGGCGAGAGCCGCGGCGTGGGCGAGGCGGTTGCCGGGGCCCACGACGAAGTTCTCGAAGGAGCAGTCGGGGTTGACGACCAGCGATTCGTAGTGGTGGGGCTCGGGCGCGGGCTCAACCCGTGGTGGCAGGGGTTTGACCTCGGGAGTCCGCTCGAGGACGGAGACGGGCTTGGAGGCGGCGCGGGGCTCGCTCTTTTTGGGCGCAGGCTGCGGCGGTCGGATGACCTCGTCCTCGGGGCCGAGGAACTTCACGGGCAGGAGGCGGCCGGTGACGCTGCGGGCGGCGTCGTTGAACTGCTCGGAGCACTGCCGCTTGAGGTAGTCGCGGTGAAGCGCGGAGAGTGTGCGCAGCTGCATCACCCCGTTGGCGATGCCCATGGGTTCGATTTCCTCAAACCACTGGCGACAGATCATGGCGTGGTTCGCACGCAGGTGCGCCAGCATTCGCTCCCAGATCTCCCGATCAGGGTCGGTCATCTCTCGCCCTCGAACTCTGTCGTGCCCCCGCGGAGGGGACTCCACCTTTGTAACCCGAACACGAGACACACGCGGCTTGTGACGCCTTCCCGCCGCTCAGGGCCACTCGCACGGGGTGCGAGTCCACCGGCCATGCGCGGCGGGAGGAACGTACTTCGCGCGCCGGGTGGTGTCAAACCCCGGCGATTTTTTTCGCGTCGCTTGACACGCGGGCGTCGTTCGCTACACGGCTTGACACGCCGCGGAAAGCGGCTAAGCCTCCGCGGACTCTTCCTCGCGCGGGCGCGACGCGCGTTCGGGCTTGACGCCGGCGGCGGCGAGCTGGGCCTCGTAGCGTGCGCGGTTGGCCTTGTAGTCCATGAGGAAGAGCACCTTTTCCATGAGGCGCGGGCCGGCGACTTCGGCGATGCGGCGGCGCGCGTACTGCAGATCGGTGCGGCGCGAGATGTGCACAAGCACGAGGTAGTTGCACTCGAGGATGCGCAGCCACTCGGCGATGTCGTCGAGGTGCATGTGCATGCCGACCTTGGCGCGCTCCTTGTGGTCGGGCTCGAAGAAGGTGCACTCGGCGATGACGATCTGCGCCTTGCGCACGTCCTCGCGGAGCAGGTGCGGGCCGGGGCTGGTGTCGCCGGTGTAGGCGATGAGGGGGATCTCGAGGTTGCGGGTGATCTCCACGCCGCGGTCCTTCAGCTCGCGGAGCTTCTCCTGCGGCAGGTCGTGGAACTGCTCGCGGAGCTTGGTGCGCTTCTCGACGACGGTGTAGCCGAAGCTGGGCGCGGTGTGCTCGGTCTCGAAGCCCTTGAGCACGATGTTGTTCTTGATCTGCAGGGGCTGATCGGGCTGGAGGGGGATCAGCTCGTAGGGGGTGCGCTGGCGCTCCAGCTCGACGTAGCCCTCCATCATGCGCTTGATGGCGGGTGCGATGCGCTGGTCGCAGACGATTTTGGCGGTGCCCATGCCCTGGAAGCGGCGCTGCGAGCAGAAGTAGGCGAGGGCGCCGATGTGGTCCATGTGCCCGTGCGTGATCGCCAGGTACTTGGAGCTGAGCATCGCCCGCGGGCAGGAGCCGATGTCGAATCCCAGATCGAGTTCCGGGATGTGCAGGCAGGTCGTCTCACCGGCGACGGACTCGCCGTAGAGTCGGAAGGGGGGCAGGTAGAGGAAGCCGGGCGACGCCTCGCGGGGCGGGGGCTTGGGGAGCATCGGAAAATCCTCCGTTCCGCGGCCTTGTTCGCCGCGGAGGAAGTGAATGGAACAACCGCGGGATGCTAGGCCGCGGACGGGGGGGAATACGAAATCCGGGCGCGGGGTGTTCCACCCGCGCCGGGCGGATTCAGTCGGTCTGCCGGCGGGCCTTCTTCATGGCCCGGCGGGCGAAGGCCTCGTCCAGCCGGGCCGGGGTCGTCAGGCGGGTGTCCAGAATTGCGGACTGCTCCTGGGCGTCCTCGACCGGACGGAGGGCAGGCACACGTCCAGCACGCGGATTTGAGCAGGTGCGCGAAGCTCGAGGCGTCGTGGGTTGCGGTCAGGCGGAGCGTCGGCGGGCGGGGGCGAGGTGGAGGCGGCGGAGGAGAGCCGCGGCGTCCGCCGGCGCGCGCACTTTGGCGTCGTTATCGAAGTAGACGTAGACATCCCGCGGCGAGCCTGCGGGGATGGGCGTGGCGACGTGGCGGTTGGTGCGCGGGTCCTTGCCGCGGGACCAGGCTTCGATCTTGCGGGCCCAGCGGTCGAGCTCGGCGGGGGAGTAGCCGCTGACGTAGAGCTGCGTCGAGCCGTGGAGGCGGACATAGACGAAGTCGGCGGTGAGGTCTTCGAAGGTGCGCCACTTCGCCGCGCCGTCGGAGACCACCAATGCCGCGCCGTGGCGGCGGAGCAGCGCGATGAAGTCTGGGGTGAAGAAGGAGTCGTTGCGGACCTCGACGGCGTAGCGCAGCTCGCGGAGCGAGTCGGTCTTTGTGTGGGCGCGGCCGTCGAGCCAGGGATCGTGGCCGCGGGCGAGGCGCGCGGCCTGCGTCGTGGTGCGCGGGAGCATGGAGAGGAACGCGTCGAAGAGCGCCATATCCAGCGTCATCCGCGGCGGGAACTGCCAGAGGATCGGCCCGAGCTTCTCGCGCAGCAGGAGCACGCCCTGCGCGAAGAAGTTTGCAAGGGGTTGTTCGACGTCGCGGAGCCGGCGCAGGTGGGTGATGTAGCGGCTGCCCTTGACGGAGAAGCGAAAGTCGCGGGGCGTCTGGTCGTGCCACCGCGCGAAGCTGTGGGGCCGCTGGAGGGAGTAGAAGGTGCCGTTGATCTCGATGGTGGGGAGGTGCGCGGCGGCGTATTCCAGCTCGCGGCGCTGGGGCAGGCCCTCGGGGTAGAAGGTGCCCCGCCAGCCCGCGTAGCGCCAGCCCGAGATGCCGATGCGCACGGTCACAATGGATCATGGCCGGCGGAGGGCGTCGGGAGCCTGAGGGCCCGATGAACTACAGTTGGCGCGTGCCGGAATATGTGCGCATCACCGACGTCTCACCCCGCGACGGGCTCCAGAATGAGCCGGGCGCGATCCCCACGCCGGAGAAGGCGCGGCTGGTGGAGCTGCTGTGCGGAACGGGCGTGGACGAGGTGGAGGCGACGAGCTTCGTGAGCGCGAAGTGGGTGCCGCAGCTCGGCGACGCGAAGGAGCTGATGCGGCTGGTGGCGCAGCGTCTCCGTCAGGCGAGGTCGGTCTCCCGCCCAGGACCGGCCTTCAGCGCGCTTGTGCCCAACATGCAGGGCTTTCAGGGCGTGCTGGATGTCAACCGCGACGCGCAGCACAAGCTGATTACAAAGGTCTCGGTCTTCACCGCGGCGTCTGAGACCTTTGCGAAGAAGAACACGAACGCGACGATCGCGGAGACGCTGGAGCGGTTCAGGCCGGTGATCGCCGCGGCTCATGAGCAGGGCTTGCTCGTGCGGGCGTATGTCTCGTGCGTCATCGCGTGCCCTTTCGAAGGGCCGATTGCGCCCGCGGCGGTGGTGGGGGTCTCGCGCCGCCTGGCGGAGCTGGGCGCGGACGAGCTGGACCTGGGCGACACGATCGGCGCGGGAACGCCGGAGACGATGGCGGCGCTGCTGGAAGCGATCGACAGGGAACTGCCGATCCGCACGGGCCATGTGCCGATCACGCTGCACCTGCACGACACCTTCGGTCGCGCGGCGGAGTGCGTGCGCACGGCGCTGGAGATGGGCGTGCGTTCCTTTGACGGCTCCGTCGCGGGGCTGGGCGGGTGTCCGTACGCCAGCACGCCCGGCAAGCGAGCGCCGGGGAACATCGCGACCGAGACGCTGGTGCGGACGGTTCACGCGGCGGGGTTCGAGACGGGAGTGGACCTGGAGAAGCTCGCGCAAGCCGCGGCGTATGCGCGGCAGATCGTGAGCGCGAGCCGTGCCGCGGCGGAGGGCGGGGCATGATCGACGTTACTCCCCACGGCGAGATTTCGATCATCCGACTGGATCGGCCGGCGAAACGCAACGCGCAGACGCCAGTGATGCTGGCGAATCTCGTCGGCGCGGTGGAGCGCGCGGCGAGCGCGCGGGCGATCGTGCTGTCGGGCGTGGGGGAGGTGTTTTGCGCGGGGTTTGATCTGACCTTGTGCCGCGATGATGAGAGGGCGCTTGGAAAGCTGCTGACGGGGCTGTCGCGCGCGGTGCTGGCGCTGCGCTCGGCGCCGTGCCCGGTGGTGGTGTCGGCGCACGGGGCGGCGATCGCGGGGGGTTGTGCGCTTGCCGCGGCGGGCGACATCGTGGTGACGAACGCGGGCGCGAAGCTGGGGTATCCGGTGGTGCGTCTGGGCATTTCGCCGGCGGTGAACGCGCCAGCGCTGCGGGCGGCGATCGGTGCGGGCGCGGCGCGGACGCGCGCGCTGGACCCCGGGCTGGTGGATGGGCGGGAGGCGTGCCGCGTGGGATTGGCGCACGTGTGCGTGGAGGAGGCGGGGGCGTGCGAGGCGGAGGCGATCCGCATCGCGGAGGGGCTGGCGGCCAAGCCGCGGCATGCGCTGGGGTACACCAAGCGCTGGCTGGGCGAGCTGGACGGAACGCTCGACGAGCAGGGGTGGGAAAAGGCGCTGGCGGTGTCGATGTCGCTGGTGAACAGCGCGGAGCAGACGGAACGGCTCGCGGCGGTGTGGGCGGAGAAGAAGGGGTAAGCATGAGCGATCTGGCGCAGTTGAAGGTGGATGGCAAGCTCGCGACGCTGACGCTGAACCGGCCCGAGGCGAGGAACGCTCTCTCGCTGGATCTGCTCGCGGCGCTGCATGCGCGCCTGAACGAGGCGGCGGGGAGCGGCGCGCAGGTGCTGGTGGTCACGGGCGCGGGCAAGGCCTTCTGCGCCGGGATGGACCTGAAGCTGGTGCTGGACGAGCCCGGCGCGCCGGAGAAGCTGCTGCATTCACTCGCGGACCTCACGCTGAAGCTGCGGGCGCTGCCGATGGTGACGGTGGCGAAGGTGAACGGCGCGGCGATCGGCGGAGGATGCGGGCTTTCGTGCGTGTGCGATATCGCCGTGACCCATGCCGACAGCAAGATGGGCTACCCGGAGGTGGACCTGGGCGTGTGTCCGGCGGTGGTGGCGCCGTGGCTGGTGCGCAAGGTGGGCGCGGGGCGGGCGCGGATGATTCTGCTGATGGGCGGGGTGGTGAGCGGTCAGCGCGCCTTTGAGCTGGGCATGGTGGACCGCGTCGTGCCGTCGCTGGAGGCGCTGGACGGGGGTGTGGATGAGATCGTGCAGCGGCTGCTGAGCGGCGGGCCGCAGGCGATCGCCGCGACGAAAAAGCTGCTCAACGAGCTGGACGGCTCGGGCGACGCGGAGGTGGTGAAGCGCGGCGCGGATCTGTCCGCGAAGGTCGTTTCGCTGCCCGAGACGCGGGCGTCCCTGCGGGCGAAGTTCGCCAGCAAGGGCTGAGTTTACTTGGCCCTCTCGTAAATCAGGGTCAGCAGCTTCAGCTTCTGATCGTCGTTGAGCTCGCGGAAGACCTTGCCGAAGAACGCGCGGCGCTGTTCCGGGGTGGGCTTGCCGGCGATGGCGATCTGCGCGAAGTCCGCGGCGTGGGCGCGGACCTTCTGCTCCTGCTCGGCGGAGAGGTCGAGCGCGGCGATGAAGTCGTTGAGCGCCTCGGTCTTCGCGGCGATCTGGCGGTCGTAGGAGCGGTTCAGCTCGGTGCCGATGGCGAGCAGCAGCTCGCGCCCGCGGAGGGCGGACTGCCGCTTCTCGGGTGTGTCGTGGCGCGGGTCCTGGGGGTAGGTGGCGTCGGCCTCGGCCATGATCGCGCGGCGGTAGTCGGAGACGAGCTTCTGGACAAGGGCGGCCTTTTCGGGTGCGATGAGCGCCGAGATTTGGCGAAGCAGCGTGCCGTGGGCGGCGTTGTATTCCTCCATCGGCTTCATCGAGCGGGCGAGTTCGGTGAGGGCCTGCATGCGCTCGCGGAGGGTGTCGCCCTCGCGGATGCCCTGGTACTTGAGCAGCTTGGGCAGGTTGTCGGCGACGATGCGGTCCATCACCGCGGCACGCTCGGCGAGGACCTTGTTCACCGCCTCTCGCTCCTGGGGCGTGAGGTTGACGAGTTCGAGCGCGGCTTCCTCGGGCGTGGTCTCGAGGCGGATGATCATGCCCGTCTCGGGGCTCTGGCGGATGAGCGTGGGCTCCTGCTCGGTGGTCTGGACCTTGGGGCCGGAGAGGTCCGGGGGCTGCTGCGTCGGGGGGGCGATCTGAGCCGCGACGGGCGCGGCGAGCAGGACGAGGGCGAGCGGGGTCCAGCGCATGGGGGGAGCTCCTTGGGACGATTCTAGGGTGCGGGGACTACCCTGCCCGCATGGACAAAGCCGCGCTCGCCAAAGCCATCGCCGATATCGCCGTGCTCCGGGGGACTTTCACCCTGCGGTCGGGGAAGACGTCGAACTACTACCTGGATAAGTACCTGTTCTCGACGCGCCCGGAGCTGCTGCGCGAGCTGGGGCCGCTGTTCGCGGAGCGGATCGCGGCGGTGGAGTCACGCCTGGGCGTGAAGGTCGACCGGCTCGCGGGGGCGGAGCTGGGGGGCATCCCGCTGGTCACGGTCGCGAGCCTGACGACCGGCCTGCCCTGCATCTTCATCCGCAACAAGAAGAAGGATTACGGCACGTCCAAGCAGCTCGAGGGCGTGGTGAACAAGGGCGAGCGCGTGATCCTCGTCGAGGACGTGGCGACCACCGCGGGGCAGGCGCTGGAGGCGGTGAGCGTGCTGCGCGAGTGCGGCGCGGAGGTGCCGGCCGTCATCGCGACGATCGACCGGCTCGAAGGGGCGCGCGAGAACGTGGAAAAAGAGGGCCTCGTGTTCGAGGCCCTGTTCACGCGGCGCGACCTGGGCGTGGGCGACTAATCGGCCCGCTTGAAGAGGTCGAGGAAGCGGTCCTCGTACTGCTTGAAGACGCCGAGCCGGTCGAGCTCGTCCTTGAGCCGCATGGCGCGGTTGCGGTCCTTCTCGGCTTCGAGGAAGAGCTGCTCGATACGGTTGCGGGTGCTCAGGTCCAGCATCACGGCCTTGGACTCGGCTTCGCTGGAGGGCTTGCCCGATTCGCCGGTCTCCGCTTTCTCGATCGTGCCGGTGGCGTCTCCGCCCTCCTCGATTTCAGCCTCCTCGTCGTCTTCGTCCATCTCTTCCAGGTCGATGGTCCGCTCGCTCTGCTTCATGCGCTCCATGAGCTCGACGAGGGCCTCTTCAACGGCCTTGGCGTGACCGTTGAGCTCTTCCATGTCGATCTCGATGCCGGCGAGGACGGTGAAGGCGTTGAGGACGGCGACGGCGGCCTTGGGGTTGGGCACGGCCGCGGCGAAGAAGGGGATCTCGCCCAGCAGGCAGAGGCCGGAGAGGCCGACCTGTGACGCCGCGCCGAGCAGCACGCCGTTGAGCCCGCCGATCTGCCCGTCCTCGAGCGTGCGGACTTCGAGCCGGCGCAGCTCGTCGAGCATCTGCTGGTCGGTGGCGGCGCCGACGACCCGCGGCTCGCCCGCCGGGTGAAGCTGCGACGCCAGCGAGGCGAAGGTGATCACCCGCTCGATGTTCAGTTCCGCGGCACGGTCGAGCAGCTCGTGCGCGAAGGCGTAGGTCCCGCTCGTGGGCTGCGCTTCGCCCAGGAAGACGTAGAGGTCGCGGCCGGAGGGGTCGGGGTTCTTCCAGCGGTAAATGACAGAGCGCGGCATGTGGGGCGGGACGATCACGCCCTCCTTGACGGTCACCTGCTGGATGTCGAAGTGGCCGCGGGGAAACAGCTCCGCCACGGGACGCATACCCAGCTCCTGCACCAGGTATCCCGCGGCGATGACGGCGACGTTGCCCATGCCCGGCCACGCGGCGACAAGCCACGGGCGCGGAGCGTCGGGCTTCTTCTTATTGCGTGGAGTTGGTTCGGGCTTCTTGGCCATAGCACTAAGAGCTTCGCGGGCCGGTGTCCGTTCGATGCACCATGAGCCCCCGTCCTCAATCACGCGTGAAAGAAGACGGGCGCGGCTGAGCGAACAGCCTTCTCAATCTGGGGTGAACTTGGAGTGTGTCTGCCAGAATGGCAGCGATGGGGATTCAACCACCGAGACACAGAGGCACGGGAGAAGGGATTGGATCAAGTCACTTGGTAGGGAGCGCGTCCGGCGCCTGAGCATCGGGAGGCCATCGAACCCAACCCATCCCTCTTACGTCTGCAGCACGCCGGTCCTGAAGGGCTTGCTGTAATCCCATCCCTGGTTCGCGGCTTCGAGGGCGGCGATGAGTTCGTCGCGGGTCTTGTGGGGCTCGATGAGGCGGTCCACCCAGCCGCGGGCGGCGCCGTGCCGGATGTCGGCCTGCTCGGTGTAGCTCGCGTGCACCGCGGCGAGGATCTGCTTGTGCGTGGCCTCGTCGATAACCTCGCCCTTGCGCTTGCGGCTTGCCTCCTCGATGGTGGCGAGCACGCCGGTGGCCTGGTTCGCGCCCATCACGGCGCACTTGGCGCTGGGCCAGGCGAAGGAGAGGAACTGGTCGAAGGCGCGTCCGCACATGGCGTAGTTGCCCGCGCCGTAGCTGCCGCCCAGGATCACGACGATCTTGGGCACGACGCAGTTGCTCATCGCGTTCACCATTTTCGCGCCGCTGCGGATGATGCCCGCCTGCTCGCTGTCGCGCCCCACCATGAACCCCGTGGTGTCGTGCAGGAAGATGATGGGAATCTTCCGCTGGTTGCAGTCCATGATGAAGCGAGCGGCCTTGTCCGCCGAGTCGTCGTAAATGACGCCGGGCATCGCGGTCGCCTTGCTCGGGCCGGCCTTGCCTCCGGGCATGGTGCGCTGCGTGAGCTTCTTCTGGTTGGCGACGATCCCGCAGGCATGCCCGCCGATCCTGGCGTAGCCGCAGACGAGGGATTGGCCGTACTCGGCGCGGTACTCGTCAAAGTCCGGCTGCTGCGACCCGGACCGCTCGTCCACGATGCACGCGATGATGTCCTTGACGTCGTACTGCGCCCCCGGCGCGTCCTTGAAGATGTCATAGACGCGATCTGTGGGACTGAAGGCCCGCGGCCTGGGCTCGGAAGCATCGGACACGCTCACGGAGCCCGGAGTCATCTTGGAAACCAGAGAGCGCAGGCGTTCGAGGCAGCTCTCGTCGTCCTTCTCCTTGAAGTCGATGGTGCCGCTGATCGCGGCGTGCATGGACGCGCCGCCCAGCTCCTCGTCGGTCACGACCTGGCCGATAGCGGCCTTCACGAGCGCCGGGCCGGCGAGGTAAAGCCCGCTTCCCTCGGTCATGAGCAGGGTGTCACAGAGCACGGGCAGGTAGCCGCCGCCGGCGACGCAGTTGCCCATGATCGCCGCGATTTGAGGGATGCCCTCGGCGGAGATCACCGCGTTGTTGCGGAAGATGCGGCCGAAGTCGTCGATGTCGGGGAAGACGTCTTCCTGAAGGGGCAGGAAGACGCCGGCGCTGTCCACGAGGTAGATGAGCGGCAGGCGCGCCATCTGGGCGATGGTCTGCGCCCGGATGATCTTCTTGCACGTCATCGGGAAGAACGCCCCGGCCTTCACCGTGGCGTCGTTGGCGATGATCATGCAGCGGCGGCCCTGGACGACGCCGATGCCGGTGACGACTCCCGCGGCGGGCGCTCCGCCGTGCTCCTGGTACATGCCGTGCGCTGCCCACAGGCCCAGCTCCTGCAGGGTGGTGCCGGGGTCGATCAGCCTGTCGATGCGCTCGCGGGCGGTGAGGCGGCCCTTCTCGTGGATGCGCTCGACGGCCTTGGGGCCGCCGCCCTGGCGGATCTCGGCTTCCTTCTGGAGCATCTCCGCCGTGAGATCGCGGAGGGTCGGTGACTGTTTCTGGATCGGCGCCTGCGTCATGACTCCCGAGGGTATCCGCAAGGCCTTCTTGATGCCCCGGCCAGAGTCAGGCCCGGTCAGGCCCGCGAGCGCGGCTCAGCAGCCCAGGACCTTCCGCAGCGCGGCGGCGAGGAACTTCCGGCGTTCGGGCGTGAGGGATGCCCCGAAGCGCAGCCCCGGCCCTTCCAGCACGATCTCGCTCATCGGGCGGTTGTTCTGCAGCCAGCCCGAAGGTCTGGTGCGGACGGCGGTCACGGTGCTGGGGTCGAAGGGCGTTCGGCGGGAGAGGAAGCCGATGCCGCGGAACAGCACGCCATCCACGCCTCGGATGCGCACTTCGCAGCGGCCGAAGAGCAGGATGAGGGCCGCCGCGCCGGTGCCCAGCCCGACGGCGATGAAGGGGATCATGAAGAGGTAGGCGATCAGGTCCACGTGGGTCTGGCCGCCGCTGTGGGTGATGCCCGGCCCCGAGACGTTGGAGCTGCCGAAGATCATCGCCAGCAGGATGGTCCAGGTGACCAGGTTCCAGAAGCCGGAGAAAAGGACGAAGAACCAGGCGATGCTCGCGTGGCGCGCGGTCGCGCCGATCACCACCTCCACGCCGTCGTCGCGGTACCACGCCCCCACGGGCGGGCTCAGCAGGTCCACCTGGCCGAGGTCTTCTTCGGGATCGGGCCCCTGCTTCTTCACGAGCGACGAGAGCGCGTGCGCCTTGTCGCAGACGCGGCAATAAGCCACGTCGGCGGCGACGTTCACCGCGTCGTCGGCGAAAGGGTTGCCGCAGCCGGGGCACAGCGTGGGCATGCGGCCAGCATACCGCGCCGGTTACTTGTACTTCGCCGTGAACTCGGAGATGGACTGCTTCACGTTGTCGAGCGAGAGCTTGGCCTCGGCGGAGAGCCTGTCCCAGCGCTCGCCCGCGTCGGCCTTGAGAGCCGCGAGGTCCTCCTTGAGCTTCTCGTAATGCTCATGGGCCTTGTCGAGCAGCGCCTGCATCTCGGGCTTCTTCTCCTCCGTCGCGGCGGCGACCTTGGCCCGCAGGGCCTCCAGCTCGGTCTTCGCAGAGTTCATGCCCGACTCCAGCGAGCTGATCAGGCGCGACTTCACGTCGCTCTCCGAGGCGGCGACGGCGCGGCTCGCTTCGGCTGGCAGGCCGGGAGCGGCACCGGAAGAAGTGGACGGGGCGGGAGCGGGGGCCGGCGGCGGGGCGGACTTCTCTTCGCAACCCGCAACAAGCATCGCACTGGTCAGAGCTGTGACGGTCAGCATGGCGCGGCACATCATGGCGATTCTCCCTTTGAAGCAACTGTAGTCGTCAAAGCAGACGTCCGAGTTTTTTTATTGAAGAGGTCATGTCGATCATGACGCGGAGAAAAGCCGCGGGCGCGAGCACAGCGACGCCTTCCAGCGTGTGTCCATAGAAATCGCCGAAGCAGGACTTGTCGCCCGTTACGAGAAAGCCGCGCTTGCTCTCGATCGCCGCCATGAGGATCGGGGTGTCGTTCGGGAAAATCCGTCATATCAGGCTCAAAGGCGGCTTGGCGCAAAGAAAAACGCCCCGGCGCGGAGCCGGGGCGTTTGAAAGTGGCAGGAGAAAGGCGGGTCGGTTCAGCAGGCCTCGCCGGCCAAGACGCGGAAGAAGGACTCGATGTCGGCGTCGGTGCCCATGTCGCCGTCGTCGTTGAAGTCCACGGACTGGCAGGTGGGGCAGCAGTTGCCGCCGAGGCAGGCGAAGAAGGCCTCGATGTCGGCGTCGGTGCCGACTTCGCTGTCGCGGTTGAAGTCCGCGGTGCCGCAGGTCGGGCCGGGGACGGCCACGCCGGTGACCTCGACGCTCGGGACGGTGTGGGGCTTGAAGACGCCCAGCGTGACGGTGCCGTCATAGCGCGGCGCGGCGTCGCTGACGAACCAGAAGGTGTACATGGTGCCCCAGCGCAGAGCGCTGGTGTTGGGCTGCTGCTCGTAGGTTTGAGGAGTAGCGAAGGAGAGCGTGCGGTTCTCGCGAGTCAGCGTCCAGTTGACGTTGAGGTAGGGCTCGCCGGAGTGGTACTTGGGCAGGTTCTGGCCCACGTTCTTCAGGTTGGCATTGTTGCTGAAGGGGAACGAGAAGGAGCGGATGGACTTATCAGAATTGAGGTTGTAGAGCGCGTAGGTGTAGAGGTACTCGCCGTTGGGAAGCTCGGAGACCTTCGCGCCCAGGTACACGCGGCCCTCGCCGGGGATGTCCACCGGGAAGATGTTGACGCTGGCGTCCTCGGTGCCGTTGGGGCCGCCCAGGGCGCGCCAGGCGTAGATCGCGGGCTCGCCGATGTGGGCCGCGCCGACGGGGGTGAGGTCGCGGCTGGTGGGGTGGACGGTCATCTGCTTCCAGGTGGCGTTGTTGTAGTGGTTGCCCACGGGAGCATCGTCGTTGGCGACGTACACGCCCTCACCGATGAAGATCGAGCCGGGGATCGTGGGGTCCACGTCCTTGTTGTCCACCTGGAGGCGCTTGTAGATCGCGTCGCCGGTGGTGGTGGGGGCGAGGGTCATCGCGCCGGTGAAGGCGTTGATCTGAGAGCGGGGGGCAAGGCGGGTCTGGCCGCCGTTGTAGTTCGCGCCGTACACGTCGCGGCAGCCGACGCCCAGCATGGTGCCGCCGGTGCCGTTGCAGGTGCCGCAGCCGGTGCTCGCCGCGGCGCAGCACGCCTGCTTGCACCACGACAGGCCGATCTGAACCATGCGGCCGTCGTTGATGCGGTAGAGGTTCATGGCCAGCGCGGGGGAGCCCTGCCACGAGCCGCCCCAGCGCAGGTTCTGCGTCCCGATGTTGCAGGTGTAGCTGTCGAAGGCGTAGGCGCGGGTTTCACCCACCAGCCCGTAGTTCCACGTGCTCGTGATGTTCTGATAGATCACGTCCGGACCATCGGCCTGTGCCAACGCCGCGGAGCCGCTCACACATACCGCACCGACGACCAGCGCCTTCAAAGCTTTAAGCATCTTTTGATTCTCCTGCCCGCAGAAGAGCGGGAAGACACAAACTAACACCGGCCCCCACAGTGCGAAAGAGGGTTTCGAGCGTTTAATCCTTCAGAACCCGCTTTTTGCGTAGCAAGCGCGCCCGCGGCACGCGCCGAGTTGCTTGGGGGGCCTTCGCCTCGGCGTGCGGCCTCGCGTGCTCCACGTTTTATCCACAGCGCTATCACTTCCATCCCAAACACTTACGCACAATTTCCAACCTATACCCTACCAAGACTTGACGCTGTTGTTCGGGCTCTGGTAAAGTCCCATGGTCGGGCTCGCGTTCAACGCCGCCCCCGACGGCAGGTCAGGCGGTCGCCTGGCGGCAAACCGCGTTGAAGAGCCTGGGTTCAAACCTCCGTCACGGCGGCGGCACCCAGCGGAAAGGTTGACATGTCGCAGATCGAAGCGAAGGACGTGCGCGCGCAGAGCGAAACCGTCAAGGCCGTGAAGGGCTCGAAGCCCACGAAGGCCGAGCAGCTCGCCGCGGAGCAGGCCGAACGCGACGCCAAGGCCAAGAAGAAGGCCCTGGAACTCACCCTCCAGCAGATCGACAAGACGTTTGGCAAGGGCGCCATCATGCGGATGGACGAGGACGCCTACCTCGCCGTCCAGGGCATCTCCACGGGCGCGCTCTCTCTGGACCTGGCGCTGGGCGGGAAGGGGATTCCCCGCGGGCGGATCGTGGAGATCTTCGGTCCCGAGTCCTCGGGCAAGACGACGCTGGCGCTGACCATCGCCGCGCAGGCGCAGAAGGAGGGTGGCGTCGCGGCGGTGATCGACGCGGAGCACGCGCTGGACCCTTCCTGGGCCCGCAAGATCGGCGTCAACGTCGATGAGCTGCTGGTGAGCCAGCCGGACAGCGGGGAGCAGGCCCTCGAGATCTGCGAGCTGCTGGTGCGCTCCAACGCGGTGGACCTGATCGTGGTGGACTCGGTGGCGGCGCTGGTGCCGCGGGCCGAGATCGAGGGGGAGATGGGCGAGGCGACGGTGGGCCTGCAGGCGCGGCTGATGTCGCAGGCGATGCGCAAGCTCACGGGGGTGATCGCCCGCAGCAACTGCACGGTGATCTTCATCAACCAGATCCGCGAGAAGATCGGCGTGATGTTCGGCAGCCCGGAGACGACCACGGGCGGCCGGGCGCTGAAGTTCTACGCGAGCGTGCGCATCGACGTGCGCCGCACGGGGGCGATCAAGGAGGGAGACGTCACGATCGGCAGCCGCACCCGCGCCCGCGTGGTGAAGAACAAGGTCGCCCCTCCCTTCCGCGACGCCGAGTTCGACATCATGTACACCGAGGGCATCTCCGCCGCGGGCGACCTGCTCGACCTGGCGGTGGACGCGAAGGTGGTGCAGAAGTCCGGCGCGTGGTTCAGCTACGGGGACATCCGCCTGGGCCAGGGGCGTGAGTCCGCGAAGCAGTTCCTCAAGGACAACCCCGAGCTCTTCAAGGAGATCCGCCTCCAGGTGCTGGCGGTGAAGATGGCGACCCCCATGGCCGCCGGCACGCCGGGCGAGGGAGAGGGCGACGACGACATCGCGCCGGAGGAGTGATCGGCACCGATGCAGTGATGCATGATCCAGGGGTCGGGGCGCTGAGCCTCGACCCTTGTTTCATTGGGAACGCGAAGGGGGCGGAGAGCGCGGTGGTACGGTGAGGAGTCACGGAGTCGCGCTGCATCGGTGCTCCCGGCTGTCCCGGTGTGCCGGTGTCCCGGTGTCCCTTTGCTTCTCGGGCCTCGGATAACCCGTTTTCCCCCGAACAGGCACCGGAGTCGGTCAAACAACCGACAGCCCGATGCGACCGGCCCCCCGGGCGCGCCGATAATCCCATCCCCGGCCGTGAGCCGGGCCCGTGAGAAAGACCCATGAACCACGCCGTGATTTCCGCCGCACTTGCTCTGCTCGCCGCGCCCGCGCTGGCCCAGGTGGTCCCTCCCCCTCCCTCGGAGGCCCCCGCGCCGGAGAAGCAGGTGGCGCCGATTCCCCCCATGCCCGCGCCGAACGTCACCCCGGTGACGGTTCCGACGCGCAAGACCGCGACGCCGGTGAAGCTCCCCGACCTGCCGTACAAGTCGCTGGTGGTGAAGGGTGAGGACGGCAAGGTGCAGCGCCTGAGCGAGCCCGCCGAGTACGCCGCGCTCAAGCACAACCCGATGCTCAAGCCCGAGGAGGTCGAGAACCTGCGCGATTATCTCGCCCAGCGCAAGGCCGCCTTCGAGCCCATCGTCGCGGCGAACGTGGACCTCGTCGAGCAGATCGAGGATGGCATCTTCGAGACCATCGACGTCTCGAAGAACGAGAACTTCGCCAAGCTGCTGAACGTGGGCAAGCCGCTCAAGGCTCCCGCGGCTCCCAAGCCCGTCTACGAGGACCTGCGCGACAAGCAGATCCTCACCCCGGAGCAGGCGGAGTTCAACCGCAAGATCAGCAGCGAGTACAACCAGGCGCTGATCGCCGAGCTGAACGCCGATCACCGCCGCAACCTGGCGATGTCCTACAAGCAGTACCTCGACGAGCCGCTGTATTACCACCGGCTCATGCTCATCGAGGCCGCGCCCAAGGCCGACGCGCTGACCGCCAAGCTGGGGCTGGAGCCCGCCGCGGCGTCGAAGATCGCCCCTCTGGTCGAGAAGGCCAAGGCCGCCAAGAGCGACGAGGAGAAGCTCGCCGCGATGCGCGCGCTGAGCAAGGAGCTGACCCTGGAGCAGCGCAAGGAGCTGCTGCGGGCCGTCATCGCGGACCGCAAGTAAACAGATAAACCGCAAGCCGGCCGCGCCGCCGTTTCGGCACGAAACGGCGGTTTTCTTTTGCGCCGGGAGCTTCCTTAGGCGGTCGCGTTCCCGCGGCGAAGGGAACGGCCTTCAAGGCGCGGAGGGGCGAGTTCTTTCTTGAGTGCGGCGCGACGTCCGCTTCGTGGATAACGATGCGGGCAGGGCCGGTGTTGTTGGATCAGCACAGAATCGCGATGGAAGTCATTTCCCCTGATCCTTTGGTGCTAGGGAACACCCTGTAACTCCGGCGCGAGTCGGCGGGCGGTTTCATCATCTACATGGATCATGACCGGCCAGACTCCTTCCGCGGCGGGGTCGCTGAGGACGAGCACGATGCGGTTGTCGCGGATGGGCTCGCCCTTTTCGCCGGTCCCGCGATAGGCGGGGAGCACCGACCAGACGCCCTCCTCGATCGTGAGCGATCCGGCCTCCGCCGCGTCGGGATAGTGGTAGAGGTACACGCCCGCCTTGATGGCGCCCTTCGCGGGAAGGTGCGCGTCGCCCTCGAGCGTGGCGCGGATGGAGTGCGCGAGCTTCGTCGCCGCGGCGGGGTCGAGGGTGAAGGTCGCGAGCGTGCGGCTCGGAAGAGAGAGCGTCATGCGCGGGCGCGCTTCAGCGCGCGAGACGGAGAGCCTGACGCCCGAGTCGTACACCGCGGCGCGGTAGGCGTTCAGCTCTTCGCGCCGAACGGTGATCTGGGCGCGCGTGGCGCAGGGCTCGGGGGGGAAGATGACTTTGGCGAGCGCGTCGGTGATGGTCGAGGGATGGTCCATGTCGCCGGAGAGCACGGCGATGAAGACTTCTTCATCGGGGTAGAGGAGCAGGTCGCAGCGATAGCCGCGGGTGGAGCCCGCGTGGCGCAGGGTGCGGCGGCCGGCGTCGTCGCTGCCGACGTACCAGCCCAGGGCGTAGCCGGACTTGACGGGCGTGAACCACTTTTCGGTCTGCGTCCTGTTGAGCAGGGCGTGCGTGCGGATGGCATGGTCCCAGGCGCGCAGGTCTTCGATACTGGTGCAGAGTCCGCCCGCGCCGCGCAGGCCCCACGCCCAGGGCTCGATCCTCTTGTCGAGCATCGGGCCGCGCCGGTTCTGCACGGAGATCAGGCGCGTGGTCTGCCGTGCGGGGTTGAGCCCCTCGCCGTCGAGATAGCCGGAGCGGTCCATCTTCGCCGGAGACAGCACGAGGCGGCGCATCGCCTGCTCGAAGGGCTGGCCCGAGACCACCTCGATCACCGCCGCGAGCACCACGTAGCCGCCGTTGCAGTACTCGAACGCATCACCGGGCTTGTGCGCCGAGCGTGAGCGGAGGAACAGCTCCACGGCACGGTCTCGGTCCTGGAAGTTCAGCGGCTGGATCGCGCCCTCGCGGTCGGACTTGCCGGAGGTGTGGCTGAGCAGGTGCAGAAGGGTGATGTCCTTCGCCGACGGGGGCGCTTCGGGAAAGAACGTGGAAAGGGGGTCCGAAAGAGAGAGCTTGCCCTCCTGCTCCAGGCGCAGGATCGCCGCGGCGGTGAACATCTTGGACACCGAGCCGACGTCAAAGAGCGAGTCGGGGGCGATGGGCTCGAGCTGCTCGTTGGCGTAGCCGTAGCCCTTGGCCAGCAGCACCTCGCCCTTGCGCTGAACGAGCACCGCGCCCCAGAAGCGTCCCAGCTCGGCCCGGAGCACGGCGCGGTCCAGGTCCGCGGCGGTCTGACCCCGCGCGGGCAGGACGAACGCCGCGAGCACCGCGATCAACAGAATGCAAGCGCGCATAGCGCCAGAGCGTACCCACGAAGAAAGGCACGGCGGCGGCGATGCTCAAGAGATGCGGGTTCGGCGGCTCGGCACAAGAAGGCCGGCGCAGGGGACAGCCCGGAAGGCTGTCGCCTTCGTGAGACTGACCCGGAATCCGGAACAGCAACCAATCCTTTCGGGGGGGTTACACCCCGAGCATGGTCATCGCCGTCTTCTGGATGTCCGCGGCGGTGAGGCCGCACATCTGGAGGACTTCGTCGGGGGTCTTGGCGCTCTTGGGGATGCGGCGGACGTGCATCTGCTGGAGCTTGAAGGCGTCACCGCTGTCGAGCAGGGCGTCGGCGACGGCGCTGCCGATGCCGCCGCCGAAGTTGTCCTCCACCGTGAGGCACAGGCCGTTGTTCTGGCCCACCAGGTCCAGCAGGGCGTCGGCGTCGAAGGGGATGGAGTAGAGGTCCACCAGCGTCGCGGAGATGCCGGCCTTGTCCAGCAGCTCCACCGCCTTGTTGGCCTCGTGCACCATGTAGCCCGCGGCGCAGATCACGATGTCGCGGCCCTCGTTGAGCACCTCGAAGCCGCCGAGGTTGAACACCACGTCGTCGTTGTAGATGAACTCGGTGTCCACGCGGAGCGTGCGCATGTAGCACACGCCCTCGTACTCGGCCATCACCTGCGTGAGGGCGTAGGCGGCGAAGGCATCGGCGGGCTGGAGGATGTAGCAGCCGGGGTTGCCTCGGTGGTCGCGCATCGTCGTGAAGGCGCGGAACCAGGAGACGTCGGGCATGGCCATCTGGCTGGGGCCGTCCGCGGCGAGGGTGACGCCGGCGTGGCTGCCGACGATCTTGAGGTTCGCGCCGGAGTAGATCGCCATCTCCACCTGGTCGTACGCGCGGGTGACGAACTTGGCGAAGGTGCTGGCGAAGGGGATCTTGTCGCCGGCGGAGACGCCCGCGCCCACCGAGATCATGTTCTGCTCGGCGATCTTGCACTCGAGGAAGCGCGGCGCGGTCTTGGCGTCCTTCTTGAAGTACTCGGCGAAGGTGGAGTTGGAGACGTCTGCATCGAGCACGACGATCCGGTCGTTGACCTGGCCCATCGCCCGCAGCGCGATGCCGTAGGCGCGGCGCGTCGCCATGGTGCCGCTCTGGAGCAGCGATTCCATGTCGAACTTCTTCATCGCCTCGCTGAGCGTGGGGTACTCGGGCGTGGTGTAGTCCTTCTGCGGGGCCTCGGCGGGGGGCTGGATGGTGAACTGGTCGCTGGTCGCCAGCGCGCTGGTGACCTCGACGCGCTTCTGGTCCAGCTCGGCCAGCGCCTTCTTGAGCTGGTCGCCCACGGGCGGCTTGCCGTGCCAGCCCGCCCCCTGGAGCGACGCCGCGCCCCAGCCCTTCACCGTCTTGGCGACCACCGCCATGCACGGCTCGGAGCGGTTCTCCTGCGAGGCGATGAAGGCGTCCACCGCGGCCTTGATCTGCATCGGGTTATGGCCGTCGATGACCTTGACCTCGTAGCCGAAGGCGGTCAGCTTCGCCGCGAGAACCTCGGCGGACTGCTGGTTGGAGACGCGGTCGGCCTGCCCGTAGTCGTTGCAGTTGAAGATGGGCAGCACGCTCTTGAGCTTGCGGTCGATGATGTAGTCGAGGGCCTCGGCGACCTGACCCTCGCGGGCCTCGCCGTCGCCGAGGATGCAGTAGATGCGCTTGTCGAGGTTGTCGAGGCGGGCGGCCTCGGCCAGCCCCGCCGCGATGGAGAGGCCCATGCCCAGCGAGCCGGTGGCGGCGTCAAAGAAGGGGAAGCCCTCCATGGGGTTGGGGTGGCCTTCGAGGACGCTGCTGGCCATGCGCAGGGAGCGCAGGTCTTCCATGGTCAGCTTGCGGCGGTTCTCGCCCTTGCCGACCATGACGCCCAGCTTCGCCGCGGCGGCGTACACCACCGGCACCGCGTGCCCCTCGGAGAGCACCAGCCGGTCCGAGGTGGGGTAGTCGGGGTAATCGGGGCTCCAGCGCATCGCCTGGAACATCAGCACGGTGATGATGTGGCCCAGCGACATCGCGGAGCTGGGGTGGCCCGAGCCCGCGGCGGCGCACATTTCCAGGGAGAGGCGGTCGAGCTCGATCGCCTGGGCGTGTACGACGGCTTCGAATGACATCGGTGTTCTCCCTTGTTTCGACCCTCGCGCACCTCACCCCCCGTTGCCGTCTGCCCGGGAGGGGAGAGAGGAGGGGGGTTGGGAGAAAGCGAGAAGCCGGACTTTTCGAGCGTGGTCGCCGACGCCGCCCGCGCGACGAGCGAGGGCGACGGAGGCGGTGTTTGCCCACCCGCCCGCGGCGGAAGGGTGGGGGGAGTATCTAGGCTGCGATGCCCACTGGCAAGGGCTCAGGCCGCGTCACGGGTGCAAAATGTGTGCCAGATGAAAAAGCGGCCGACGCACCCGCAACAGGGGTGTTCAGACGCAAGTTCCGGCCGCGAGCCTGCTTGAGCGCGGAAGGCAACGGGGCGACGGGACACCGGGACGGCGGAGCATGAGGGGGTGAAGTCGTTCGCCTCTCCCATGCTTCCCGTGTATCCCATCCCCTGTCGCACAACAGACATCGGAGCACCGGCACACCGGGGCAACGGAAGAGTGGGGGAGCCGGCTCTTTCTCAGCGTTCCTGGGAGTAGTGATCGACCTTGTGGCCGGCGTCGCGGAGGGTCTTCTCGCGCCGGGCCAGCTCCAGGTCGTGCTCGACCATCATCTTGGCGAGCTCTTCGACGGTGGTGGTGGGCTCCCAGCCGAGCCGCTCGCGTGCCTTGGAGGCGTCGCCCAGCAGCTCGTCCACCTCGCTGGGGCGCAGGTAGCGCGGGTCGAAGGCGACGAAGTCCTGGTAGTCCAGCCCCACGTGCTCGAAGGCCATGCGGGCGAACTCGCCGACGGAGATCATCCGGCCCGTGGCGATCACGTAGTCGTCGGGCTTGTCGTGCTGGAGCATCAGCCACATGGCCTTGACGTAGTCGCCCGCGAAGCCCCAGTCGCGCTTGCTGTGCAGGTTGCCCAGGTAGAGCTTGTCCTGAAGGCCCATCTTGATGCGGCCCACGGCGCGGGTGATCTTGCGGGTGACGAACGTCTCGCCGCGGCGGGGAGACTCGTGGTTGAACAGGATGCCGCAGGAGGCGTGCAGGCCGTAGGCCTCGCGGTAGTTGACGGTCATGTAGTGGGCCATGACCTTGGCGCAGGCGTAGGGCGAGCGCGGGTAGAAGGGGGTGGTCTCCTTCTGGGGCACTTCCTGCACCTTGCCGAACATTTCGGAGGAGGAGGCCTGGTAGTAGCGGACCTGCTGGCCCGACTCCTGCTGGAACTCGCGCACGGCGTCGAGGAGGCGCAGCGCGCCCATCGCGACCGTGTCGGCGGTGTAGATCGGCATGTCGAAGGAGACGCGCACGTGCGACTGAGCGCCGAGGTTGTACACCTCGTGCGGGCGCACCTTGCGCATGAGGTCGGAGAGCGAGTTGGAGTCGCACAGGTCGCCGTAGTGCAGCTTCAGCCTGGCGCCGCCCGCGTGCGGGTCCTGGTAGATCGGATCGATGCGGGCGGTGTTGAAGGAGGAGCTGCGCCGGATGATGCCGTGGACCTCATACCCCTTCGAGAGCAGGAACTCGGCGAGGTAAGAGCCGTCCTGTCCGGTAATACCAGTAATGAGCGCACGACGTGGGGACATGGAGGCTCCTTGTGAGGGGGATTGTCGGCGATTCTAGTGGTCGGGTTGAGGTATCGCGGCAAACGCGGCCCTGGGGAAGTCGCTGGTCATAAGAATCGTTTGCCGGGCGGCATGGGCGGGCGGGGCAGTTCCGCCGGCGTGGGGGGTGCTCCGGGGGCGCTCGCGGCGGGGGGCGGCGCGTCGATCCGGGCCGATGACTTGGCGAGGGTGGTCGCGGTCAGCAGCACGAATCCTGCGGCAAGAAACGTCGGGCCGAAGGCTCGGCGCGGGCGGGGCTCTACGCCGGAGCCGGCGCTCAGAAGGGCCAGCACCAGGAGCGCGAAGGGCTCGATGTAGCGCTGGAAGACGTCGTGGTTGGCGGCGCAGGCGGCGCTGTACCCCAGCACCGCCCCCAGCAGGATGAGCCTCCGCCGCGGCTCGTTGAGCACGGCCAGCCCGAGCAGAGACGCCGTCCCCAGCAGAGCCAGCGCGACGATCAGGGGGGAGGTGTGCCCGATGGCGGGCGTGCGTGCCGCGAGCCCCCAGGCGCCGGAGAAGCGCCCGGCGCTCACGTCATACGTCGTCGGGACGAGCACGCCGAGGAGCGCCGTTGCCGCGAGCAGCGCTGCCAGCACCCACCGCTGCCCTGTCCACAGCGCCCGCAGTCCCGGCCACCACTCGAGCACGAAGAAAGGTGCAAAGACCCCGAACACGGCGAGCACGAAGACCGGCGCGGCGGGGTTTCCCGAGTGATACCACCCTTGAAATACAGGCGGCACCAGCCCGCCCCAGTAGCGGTAGAAGAGCCCCAGCAGCAGGATCGCGGGCAGGGTGACGGCCAGCGCTGCCGCGGCGCGGCGGATCTGAAGGCCGAGATCGGCGAAGAGCGCCGTTCGAGGCAGAAGGGGTGTGCCGCGGACGCCCGGCCCGTTCAGCCATGCCGCGAGCCACACGAGCCCCGCCGTCCAGGCGTGGATCTGCCGCACCATCACCAGCCCCAGCAGGATGAGCCCCGACGAAACGAGCACGCCGAAGGTGAAGCGGTCGCGCAGCGCCAGCAGCATCACTGCCAGCACTCCGAGCCACCCGAGGTTGTCGGGCAGGAGGTAGGCGCTGCTCTGGGCGATGTAAGTGGATGAGGCCAGCGGAAGGGCGAAGGCGATCGCCAGCGGCGGGGGGAAGTGGCGCGACAGGCCGCGGGCCAGCAGGAAGGAAAGGGCCGCCCCGATCAGCACCCCGGTGATCTGGAGCGCCAGAAGGGAGGGGCTGATGAACTTCACCACCGCGGCCTGGAGGATGTGGTAACCGGGGGTGGTGGCGGACTTGTAGTGCCAGAGGTCGAAGTCCGGCCATTGAGCCGCGAACTGCCGGATCGTCGGCTCGTGGTAGAGCTTGTGGTCGTATTCGGCGCGGCTGGGCATCCGCCCCGAGAGAACCATGGCCATCCCCAGCACCACGGAATACGCGGCGAGGACGAAGGCGGGGAGCGGGGGGCGGCGGGGGGGCATGGCCTGTGGGGAGGTATCGGCAGAGTTCACTCGGCGCGCGCAGCGGAGGGCGCCGATACTACCGGGCCCATGCCCGGACCCTTCTCCAAGCTGATGGCCGCCCTGCACGCGCCGATTTACCGCTCCCGCCTGCGGGAGCTGGTGGCCCGCATCACGCCCCACCTGCGGCCCGGCGACCGCGTGCTGGACGTTGGTTGCGGGAACGGAACCCTGGGGCGTGCGCTGATGGAGGCCACGTCTGGGGTCACGGTGGAGGGGTTGGAGCGGTTCGCCAGGGGCGGGGAGCCGATCCACGTCCATCGGTACGAGGGCGGGCGCATGCCCTTTGAGGACGGGGCATACGACGCGGTGATCGTGGCGGACGTGCTCCACCATGAGGAGGACCCCGAGGGGTTGCTGGGGGAGTGCGCCCGGGTGTCGCGGCGGCTGGTGATCGTCAAAGACCATCAGCTCAAGGGGTTGCTGGCGAAGCCACGGGTCTGTTTCATGGATTGGGCGGCCAATGCCCCCTACGGGGTCCGTTGCCTGTTCCGGTACAACACGCCGGCGCAGTGGGCGGAGGTTCCGGGGAGGCTGGGCCTTGAAGTGGTTGAGGCGCTCGGGTCGATGAAGGTCTACCCGCCGGTGGTGAACGCCGTGTTCGGCGGGGGGCTGCATTACTTCGCCGTGCTGAAGAAAGCCGGGGCTTGACGACCGACCAGGCGCACAACGAAGAGAGGACACGCGGCGGCCTGGTGGGCCACCTCATCCGTCTCGCGCGCCCGCACCAGTGGCTCAAGGGGGTCTTTGTGCTCCTGGGGCCGCTGTACGGCCTCAAGGACTTAGCCACCCAGCAGCAGTTGTGGTGGTGGGAACCGCTGGTTTCGGGCCTGCTGGCCTTCGGGGCCTTCGGCTTTGCGAGCAGCGCGTGCTACGTCGTCAACGACGTGATGGACATGGAGCAGGACCGGACCCACCCGCGCAAGCGGAAGCGGCCGCTGGCCAGCGGGGCGGTCTCGCGGAACACGGCCCTGGTCTTCGCGGCGGCCCTGCTCGTTGGAGCCGCGCTGATGGTCCTGGCGCTGCAGCCCCAGGTGCGCCTTGGGGTGGCGGCGGTGGTGACGGCCTACGTGCTCAACGTGTTTGTTTACTCCTTGTGGCTCAAGCACTTGGTGATCGCCGACGTGCTTTCGCTGGCCCTGGGGTTTGTGCTGAGGATGTTCGGCGGCTGTGCCGCGGTGGGGATCGCGCCGACGACGTGGCTGCTCAACACGACGCTGTTTCTGGCGATGTTCCTGGCCTTCGGGAAGCGGCTGGGCGAGCGGCGGATGATGGGGGAGGGGGCGGCGACGGCGGCGCGGGGGGTGCAGGCGTCGTACACGGATGACCTGCTGCGGATGGTGGTGGTGGTGACGGCGGTCGCAACCCTCATCACCTACGCGGGTTACGTGCAGGCGCACGAGGCGGAGCACGCCCATCGGGTGTGGCCCTTCCAAGCGTCGTTCAACTTCCTGTGGTTTACCGTGGTCCCGGCGACCTACGCCCTGCTGCGGGCGATCGTGCTGCTGGAGCGGGGGACGTACGACGACCCGACGGAGCTGGCGGTGAGGGACCGCCCCATGCAGGGGGCGGTCATCACGTTCATGGTCTTGACGGCGGCGGTGCTGAGTTGGAAGCTGTGGACGAACGGACCGGGTGAGATTGGGTAAAGAAGCGACGGAAACCCGCTGAACCCTCGTCAGGGTAACTGGGTATGGTGTACGCCCCGTAACGCGTTTACGCGCCGGGATTTGAAATCGGCCTTCCCGTTCGGGAGGGCTATAGGCTCGAAGGAGAAAGCTCTATGGCGATGATGCGTCTGGCTCGCGTGGTGACGGCGGCGGCCCTGGCGACCGTGTGCGGGCTGGCATACAGCGTGCCTGCACATGCACAGGAGAAGGATGCGCAGGCCGACGGCCCGCAGTTCAAGCCCTTCTCCGAAGTCTCCAAGGGCTACGAGAAGGTGGTCTCCACCGCCGACGGGCAGAGCTACTACAACCTCTGGATCCGCAAGCGTGACGGCGGCATGCTCGCCGAGCTGCCCCGCGGCTGGGAGAACCACAAGCAGTTCATCGCGCTGACCGTCGCCAGCGGCGAGAGCTACGCTGGCCTGCAGACCGGCGATCTCTACGTCTACTGGAAGCGCCACGACAACCGGCTCATGCTCATCGAGCCCAACATCGGCACCCGCAGCACGGGCGACCCGGAGAGCAAGAGCTCGGTCAAGAACCTCTTCACCGACCGCGTCATCCTCGACGTGCCGATCGTGTGCATGGGCCCCAACGGCCAGCCGGTGATCGACTTCAAGGCGCTGCTCGCCGGGCGCATCCGCGAGGTCTTCAGCGCGGGCGGCGGGCTCGGTCGCGTGGGCCGCGGCGTGCTGAACGCCAACCCCAGCCTGGCCACCCTCAAGAGCGCCAAGGCCTTCCCGAAGAACGTCGAGATCACGTACGAGATGCCCACCAGCGGCGGGCGTCTGCAGTCCTTCCACTACTCGATCAGCCAGATTCCGGACAACACCGGGTACCAGCCCCGGCTGGCCGACGACCGCGTCGGCTACTTCACGACGGTGTACCGCGACCTGGGCAAGTTCTCCGACAGGGAGAAGTGGGTGCGGTACATCAACCGCTGGCACGTCGAGAAGCGCGATCCCAAGCTGAAGATGAGCCCCCCGAAGGAGCCCATCGTCTTCTACATCGACACCGCCGTGCCGGTCCGCTACCGCACCGCGGTGCGCGAGGGCGTGCTCCGCTGGAACAAGGCCTTTGAGAAGATCGGCATCAAGGACGCCATCGAGGTCTACCAGCAGGACGAGGCGACCAACCAGCACATGGACAAGGACCCGGAGGACGTCCGGTACAACTTCATCCGCTGGCTCTCCAACGACGAGGGCACGGCGATCGGCCCGTCGCGCACGCACCCGCTGACGGGCCAGATCCTCGACGCGGACGTGGTGATCACGGACGGCTGGATCCGCCACTTCTGGGTGCAGTACAACGAGATCATGCCCGAGATCGCGATGGAGAACCTCTCCGCGGAGACCTTGGCGTGGCTCGACCGCAACCCGCAGTGGGACCCGCGCGTGCGCATGGCCGACCCCGGCGAGCGCGACGCGATCATCCAGCGGCGCATTCAGCGCGGCGTGCTGGCCTACGGCGGGCACCCCATCTCCCTCGCCGCGGCGGAGGAGATGGACACCACCCGTCTTCACGGCAGCCAGCTCTTTGACGGTCTCGTCGGCCGCTCCTCGCAGTTCAACGGTCTGTGTCTGGCGGCGAAGGGCAAGGCCTTCGACATGGCCACGATGCACCTGATCATGAACGTGATGGACCCGGACGAGCTGGCCGCGGCGTACGGCTTCGCCGACGACCAGGGCGAGAAGAAGGACGACAAGAAGAAGGAGAAGCCCTTCGACACGCTGGACGGGATTCCGGACTGGTTCGTGAACCCGCTGCTGGCGGACCTGGTGTCGCACGAGGTGGGCCACACGCTGGGCCTGCGGCACAACTTCAAGGCCTCGGGCCAGTTCGAGCTGGCGGAGATCAACTCCGACAAGGTGAAGGGCAAGATGGCTTACACCGCGTCGGTGATGGACTACACGCCGATCAACTTCGCGATCAAGGACGGCAAGGCGGTCGGCGACTTCGCGATGATCGACCTGGGCAAGTACGACTACTGGGCGATCGAGTACGGGTACACCTTCGATGATCCGAAGAAGGTGCTGGCCCGCGTGGGCGAGCCGGGGCACGAGTACGGCACGGACGAGGACGTGGGCGGCCCCGACCCGCTCGCGCAGCGCTACGACTTCACCAAGAACCCGATCGACTACGCCAAGAGCCAGATGGAGCTGGCCCGCTACCACCGCGGCCGGCTGCTCGACAAGTTCGTGAAGGACGGCGAGAGCTGGGCGAAGGTGCGTCGGGGCTACACCATCACGCTGGGCATGCAGACGCGGGCGCTGTCGATGATGGCCCCGTGGGTGGGCGGCGCGCACGTCAACCGCGACTACAAGGGCGATCCGAACGGGCGCGAGCCGATCGTCGTGGTGCCCGCCGCGAAGCAGCGCGAGGCGCTCCGCTGGGTGATCGAGAACTCGTTCTATGACGAGGCGTTCGGCCTGACGCCGGAGATCACCCAGAAGATGACGGTGCAGAAGTGGTACGACGCGGGCGGCCGTCGAGAGCTGATGGAGGAGGCCACGTGGCCGATCCACGACCGCATCGCGGGCATCCAGAGCTCGGTGCTCACGATGCTGATGAACCCGACCACGGTGCGGCGCGTGTTCGACAACGAGTTCCGGGTCGGTGCGGACGAGGACGCGCTGACGCTTCCGGAGCTGCTGGACACGATCCACACCGCGGTGTGGAGCGAGCTGGACAAGAGCCGCAACGGCAAGTACACGGCCCGCAAGCCGATGATCAGCAGCCTGCGGCGCAACCTGCAGCGCGAGTACCTGGAGCGGATGATCGACCTGACCTTCCCCGGCGCCACCGCGGGCGAGGCGTACAAGCCGATCAGCAACCTCACCATTGCGAAGCTGCGCAACCTGCGCGACCGGCTGGCGAAGATCGCGGATGACCCGAGCCTGGACCCCTACACCCAGGCGCACCTCTCCGAGGCCAAGATCCGCATCGACAAGGCCCTGGAGGCCGGGTACGTCTACAACGCCCACGCGATGGGCGGCGGCCTCTCCTACCTGATGTTCGGCAACCAGCCGCCGGCTCAGCCTCAGCAGCAGGAGCTGCCCGACGCTCGCTACTTCCCCGAGCCCTGATCGGGTGCGAGTGAGACTTCAGAGGGGCCCCGCGTGGGGCCCCTTTTTTATTTCACAAAGACACGGAGGCACAGAGGGAAAGAATGGAAGATCAGGAAGGAACGGACGGGATCGTTTCTTTCTGATCCTTCTTTCTTCTGTCTTTGTGTCTCCGCGCCTGTGCGGTGAATCTCACCTTGCCTCGAGCAGGCGGGCGACGCGGAGCATTGTGCTCTCTTCGAAGGGGGGGGCGATGATCTGCACGCCGACGGGCAGGCGCTTGCCGTCGATGTCGGCGAAGCCGCGGGGAATGCTCATCGCGGGCAGGCCGGCGAGGTTCACGCTCACGGTGTAGATGTCTTCGAGGTACAGCGCGAGGGGGTCCTGGGTTTTTTCGCCGATGCGGAAGGCGGGGCCGGGGGTGGTGGGCATGAGGAGGGCGTGGCAGGGGGGGCGGCCGTGGCCGCCGGTGAAGGCGGCGTTGAAGTCGTTGAGGATGCGCCGGCGCACCTTGAGCGCGGTGGTGTAGTAGGCGTCGTAGTACCCGCTGCTGAGCACGTGCGTGCCGAGCATGATGCGGCGCTTGACCTCGGGGCCGAAGCCCTCGGCACGGGAACGGCAGTAAAGCTCGTAGAGCCCTTCGCCATCGCGCAGCTCCGCACGCCGCCCGAAGCGCACGCCGTCGAAGCGCGCGAGGTTCGAGGAGGCCTCCGCGGGGGCGACGATGTAATACGCCGCGATGGAGGCTTCGAGCAGAGGCAGGTCCACTTCGACGATTTCCGCGCCCATGCCCGCGAGCGCGGCGATGGTGCGGTCCATCGCGTCGTCCACGGCCGGGTGATTGCCGCGGGAGCGGGCCTGCTTCGGCACGCCGATGACCAGCTGCGGCAATGGTTCGTCGAGGGTGGGGAGCAGCGACGGAGGCGGCACGCGCGAGGTGGTGGCGTCGAGCGGGTCTACGCCGCAGAGCGTTTCGAGCAGCAGAGCCGCGTCGCGGACGTCGCTCGCCATCGGGCCGATCTGGTCGAGGCTGCTGGCGAAGGCGACGAGTCCGTAGCGTGAGACGCGTCCGTAGGTGGGCTTGACGCCCACGATGCCGCAGTGAGCCGCGGGCTGGCGGATGGAGCCGCCGGTGTCGCTGCCGAGGGCAAGGGGGGTGATGCCCGCCGCGACCGCCGCGGCTGATCCGCCGGAGCTGCCGCCGGGCACGCGCTCCGGGTCGTGGGGGTTGCGCGTGGGGCCGAAGGCGGAGTGCTCAGTTGACGAGCCCATCGCGAACTCGTCGAGGTTGGTCTTGCCGATGATGACGGCCCCGGCGTTGATGGCGCGCTGCGCCGCGGTGGCGGTGAAGGGGGAGCGGTAGTGCTCGAGGAAGCGCGAGGCGCAGGTCGTTCGCCCGCCGTAGGGAGTCGGCCCCAGGCAGATGTTGTCCTTCACCGCGAGCGGGACGCCGGCCAGGGGCAGGCGCTCGCCCGCGGCGATGCGCCGGTCCACTTCCGCCGCCTGCTGCCGGGCCTGCTCGTGGAAGAGCTCGAGGAAGGCGTGGAGGGTGGGGTTGAGCCTGTCCGCGGCGTCGAGCGAAGCGCGCACGAACTCCGCGGCGGAGCGTTCCCGCCGCTGCACAGCCGCCGCGATTTCAGCAGCCTTCATCACGGCCCGGCGCGCTCCTTGTGGGCAGCCGCGCTCAAGCCCCGCCTCCGTCGTCGAGAACCTTGGGGACGCGGACGAAGGGGGGCATGGCGCCGGGGGCCATCTGCATGAGAGATTCGGTGGGGAGCGTGGGGCCGGGGGTGTCTTCGTCGAGCCGGTTCACCGAGCCGGCGACGTTCGCCAACGGCTCAACGCCCGTGAGGTCCAGCTTGCGAAGCTGGTCCACGTAGGTCACGACCGCGGAGAGCCGCTCCTGGAGCAGCGGCACTTCCGACTCATCCACCGCCAGGCGCGAGAGCCGGGCGACCTTGCGGATGTAGTCCGCGGAGAGCTGGTTGTGCCTGTTTTCGGGCATTGCTCCCGGAGTGTACCGCTCATCGGGCGCTGCTCGCGCCGGCTCGTACGATTCCTCCGTGAAGGCCCCGCGACAACCCGCCTCTCGCCTCGCGCGGCTGACGTGGCACGTTCGTCATCCTCTTGTGCCGGTTGTCTGTCTGCTGCTGCTGGGGTGGAGCGTGGCGCGCCTGCCGGAAGAGCCGCTGGACCGGCTCAAAGGCAGGCCGCTGACGGCGTATCGCTCTGTGAGCGTTGAGATCGTGCGCTCCGACGAGGGCCTGGAGGTGATCGACCCGGATTATGCGAGCTGGGATCGGCTTTCGCGGCTGGCGCAGTCCCAGCCGGGGCGTGTCACCACCGCGACCTTCGAGGTCGCCACGCGCCAGAGCGGCCCGCTTTATCCATCCTTTGAAAGGACGGAACAGCGGCTCGTGCTGCGGCCCTGGGTGGATGGTGCGTGGTCGGAGGAGGAGCTGGAGCAGGCGAGGCGGGCGTTCTTCGAGTGGCTGGGCGCGGCTCATCCGGGCTTCAGGTCGCTTCCGCCGGAGAACACCGTTGCGTCGCGGGTTCTGCCGGGGCGGTTGCTTGCGGATGCCGGGCTGGTGGTGGTGCTGCTGACGGCGGCTTTGTCGCTGGCGGGAATGCCGCGGTATGTCCGATGCTGGGTGGCGGATCGGCGTCTGCGTCGGGGGCTGTGCGGGTGCTGCGGGTACCGGCTTCCCGAGGGAGAGGGGGGCGTTCGGACCTGTCCGGAGTGCGGCGCGGCGTGGTCGCGGGGCTCCTGAGCACACCAGATGCGGTTTCGTGCGCAAAAAGCGGTGGGTGGGGCGACTCGTGCTTGCTCGGACTCGGCCTGCCCGTAGGGTATATGTGCGGTGAAACGGGATGACGGCGCAGGCGTACAAGGGCGTGCCTCCGAGGGAGCCGATATGAACGGGGTGAAGCAAACAGCCCGCCGCGGATTCACGCTCATCGAGCTGCTGGTGGTGATTTCGATCATCGCGCTGCTGATGGGCCTGCTGCTGCCGAGCCTCAAGGGGGCGCGGGACAACGCCCGGCGCGTGAAGTGCCTGTCCAACCTTCGGGGCATCGGCGTGGGGTTGCAGCTTTACCTGAACAACGAGGGCAAGGGGTATCTGCTGCCGAAGGTGAGGCCGCTGAACAGCGGGGCGAATCAGAACGATCGGTCGCTGCTGGACGTGATGGCGGGGTACGTGGATTCCGGCGTGCCGTATGAGGAAGAGGAAGGGTCGGGCGTGTGGACCGTCATGGACCCGTGGAAGTGCCCCTCGGACCCCAGCGGCGGGCGTGACACGGGCTCGAGCTGGGAATACCCGCCCGGTGCGTTCATGCTGCTGGCGGAAGCGAACTTCATCAGCAACGCTCAGTTTGCGGTGAGCAAGGCGTACGAGGCGCACCCCACCAAGATCCCGGTGCTGGTGGATGCGGACGACTGGCACAACCCGCGCTTCGACGTCATCAGGCGGGAATCCAGCTCGGGCACGCAGGAGGACGCGGAGCAGCGGTGGAATCGCAACGCGCTGTTCTACGGCGACCTGCACGCGGGGAACGCCCCCTTCTTCCCGACGAGGACCGACGCGGAAGTGCTCATGAAGAACATCATCGAGCACTTCGGCGCGAGGGGGATTCCGTAAATGTCGAGCCTGCGCGCCATTCTCGATCAGGTCCGGGGCGGGGGCTCGTACCGCCTGGGCATCCGCGACCGGATCAGGCACTTTGAAGACGCTCTGCGCGACAGGGTGAGCCGGTGGTGGTCGCACCAGACCGCAACGCGCGCGAAGCGGCGACGGCTGGGCATCTGCGGCGGCGTGCTGGTGCTGCTGCTCGGGGGCGCGGCGTGGATGATCTGGGGGCCGTACCTGCAGCCCGACTACGACACCGCGCCGATCGACGACATCTTCAACTACACGATGCTGCGCGACGAGTTCAACCGGCTTCCCGTGGAGAAGCGGCTGGAGCTGCTGGGCAAGCTCGTCCAGCGGATGCGCAGCATGGACGCGAACGATTCGCTGCTGCTCGCGGCGTTCGCGGCGGGCATCGGCGGCGAGGCCCGCAAGCAGCTTGAAGAGAACATGTCCCGTCTGGCGATCGACCTGTGGGACAAGCACGCGCGGGAGTATGAGAAGCTGCCGCTGGATCAGCGGGAGAAGTTTCTCGAGGACGCCGCGGTGGACTTCCTCAAGACGATGGAGACCATCGCCGGTCAGCAGCGGGATATCTCCGACGAGCAGCGTCTGAAGGAGCTGAAGGATCAGGCCAAGCGCGACACCGACTGGGCGAAGAAGAACCCGGACCGGCTGCCCGACGGCCGGATGATGGGCCGCATGGCGGCGATCATGAACAACAACGTGGGCTCGCACGCCACGCCCGTTCAGCGCGCCCGCGGCGCTCAGATGATGCGGGACATGATGCGCCACTTCCGCGGGCAGGACATCTCCACCGGCAAGCCCAAGCACCCCGGCTGATTCTCGCGGGGGCTCAGTCTTTTTCCGTTCGCAGTCTCAGCCGCAGCACGCCGTCGGCGACCTCGACGCCGAGGATGCGCACGCGCCGGCCGTCGTCCAGCCCGATCACGGCGTCGCGCAGGAGGGCGGAGCGCCCGTCGAGGGCGTTTACGAGGTCCGCCGCGCCGCCCTGGGAGAGCTGACGAAGCCGGTCCAGCAGCAGGCCCTGGGGGAGCGGCACGCTTCCCAGGCGTGTGCTTGTCGCCTGAAGCCAGAGGGAGCCGTCGGTTGCCACCCGCGGCACGCCGGCGGTGGAGATCACGCGCCCGCCGTATTCCTCCGTCAGCCGCAGGCCGAGCAGCACGCGCCCGGGCTCGAAGGCGACGCGGACGCCGTCGAGCTGGTCGGGCCAGCGCCCGCCGCGGTTTTCGACCCAGGAGCGCAGGCGTGTGGCGAGCCAGGCGTTGGCTTCGTCCTGCACGACTTCGAGGGTCCATTCGCGGCTGCGGTAGGGGCCTTGCCGCGCGGCGGGGCGGGCCAGCGAAAGCTCGGAGATCACCGCGTTTTCCACCTGTTCCGCGGCGAGGGGGGCGGATTCCCCTGGCTGGTACCACCACTCCGGCTCGCGGCGGCTGAGCAGGTAGAGCGCCGCGCCGGAGGCGAGCAGCAGGAGGGTTGCGATGGCCAGGGCTCGGCGGCGGCGTTTCACGCGGGGATGCTACGGGGGGTATCCTCACACCCGATGGCGAAGAAGCCCGCCGCGACCAGCAGCACCAGGCCCCTCGCGGACTGCCGCGTGGTGATCCTCCACGGCAAGGAGGCGTTCATGCGCGCCGAGCGCACGGCGGAGCTGCGGGGGGCGCTGGAGCAGCGCTACGGCGGGGTGGACGTGTTCACCTTTGACGGCAAGAGCGCATCGCCGGCGGAGGTGCTGGACGAGTGCCGGAGCTTCGGCCTGATGTCGGGCCACAAGCTGGTGATCGTGGAGGACGCCGAGGCGCTGGTGAAGTCGGACGACGAGGGGGGCCGGGCGGTGATGTCCGCGCGGAAGCTCTTCGAGCGCTACGCGGAGTCGCCCTGCGACGGTGCGACGCTCGTCCTGCGGAGCGGGGCATGGCGGCCCGGCAACCTGGACAAGCTGGTGGAGAAGGTCGGCGCGGTGATCGAGTGCAAGCCGCCGACGGACGTGGAGGCGCAGAAGTGGGTCGTGGAGCGTGCCGCGGCTCATCACAAGGCCGAGCTTCAGGCCGACGCGGCGAAGATGCTGGTGCTGCGCGTCGGGCCGGACCTGAGCAAGCTGGACAGCGAGGTCGGCAAGCTCGCCGCGGCGTCGGGGGGCAAGCCCATCACCGCGGCGCTGGTGAACGAGTTCGTGCAGCCGACGCGCGAGGAAGCGGCGTGGAACATTCAGCAGACGCTGCTCTCCAGCGGGCCGGAGGAGGCCTTGGCGCATCTGCGCTACGTGCTGGACGTGTCGCGTCACCCGCCGCAGCTGGTGATGTACGCCTTCGTGGACCTGGCCCGCAAGGTTCACGCCGCGTCGCGCGCGCTGGCGCAGGGGGGCAATCCGCAGACGATCGCCCGCACGCTCAAGCTCTGGGGCTCGTCGATGGACGCGGTGCTGGGGGCGGCGCGACGGGTGACGCCGGATCGCGCCCTTCGCCTGCTGCGGGAGTGCGTGCAGGGGGACGTCCGGAGCAAGTCGGGCTTCGGCGACGTTGAGCGCACGCTCGAGCGGCTGGTCGTGCGCTTCGCGATGCTCCTCGGACCGCAGGCGGCCCGGCGATGAACTGCAAGGCTTACGCGAAGCTGAACCTGTGCCTTTCCGTCGGCGCGCCGGAGCCGGAGGGCTCGCCCCGCGCCGGGTGGCACGCCATCGCCTCGTGGATGCAGTGCATCGACCTGGCGGATGATGTCCACCTGCGGCTGTTGCCCGAGGGCTCGCCGGCTTCGTTGAGCGTGCGCTGGGCGGATGACGCCCCGCGTCCATCGCCCATTGACTGGCCCGCGGAGAAGGATCTGGCGCTGCGCGCGGTGCGCGCGCTGGAGACGCACCTGGGGCGTGCTCTGCCGGTGGGCGTTGAGGTGGTGAAGCGGATTCCGGTGGGTGGCGGGCTGGGGGGCGGGTCGGCGGACGCGGCGGCGGTGCTGCTGGGCGTGCCGCGGCTGCTGGGCATCGATGTGCCGCGTGAGGAGCTGGTGAAGCTGGGGCTGTCGCTGGGCTCCGACGTGGGCTTCTTCGTGGATGGTGACGGGCAGGTTCCGGCGCGGGCGGCGCTGGTCGGCGGCTTTGGGGATGAGATCCGGCGGGTGGAGGCGGCGAAGTCGGAAGTGCTGCTGATCGTTCCCGCGTATGGGTGCCCCACCGGGCCGGTGTACCAGACCTTCGACAAGGTGCTCGCGGAGCGGCAGCAGGAGGACGCGCTGGAGCGCGCGGTGCGCAAGCTCACGGGTCCGGAGAAGCAGTGGGGGCCGAAGAGGGCGATGGTGGAGTCGCGCTGGCGGCGTGCGGTGGAGACGGGCAAGGTCGAGGGTGAGCGGCTGTTCAACGACCTGGCGGTGCCGGCGTACCGCGTCGAGCCGCGGCTGGGGCAGCTTGCGATCGCGCTTGCGCGCGCGACGCGCGAGACGGCGTGCATCACCGGCAGCGGGAGCTGCATTTTCTTCCCCACCACGACGGGCAAGGTGGACAAGCTCGCGGAGCGCGTGTCGAAGCTGCTGGAGGCGGTGGCGGGGGAGGAGTTCGGCGCGGGGGCGAGGCTGCTGCGGACGCGGCTGGTGTGACGGGGCTCTTTGCCTGCCGCGGCTATCTAAACTGACCAGCTCCGGAGATTCTCATGGCGGCCAGCAAGCCCTTTATCGGCATCGACCTCGGCGGCACGAACATGCAGATCGGTCTGGTTTCGCCGGGCATGAAGATGCTCGCGGGCGCGAAGCGCAAGACCAAGGCCGACGAAGGGCTCGACGCCGTCGTCGATCGCATCATCAGCGGCATTCAGGAAGCGTGCGACGCGGGCAGGGTCGCGGTGACGGACCTGGCCGCGATCGGCATCGGGGCTCCCGGCGCGGTGGACCCGGTGAAGGGCGTGGTGCTTGAGGCGGTGAACCTGCGGTGGGACAACGTGCCGATCGCGGCGATCCTCACCAAGAAGCTGAAGGTGCGGGCCTTCCTGGACAACGACGTGAACGTGGCGGTGCTGGGGGAGAACCGCCTGGGCGCGGGCAAGAACGCGAAGGACCTGCTGGGCGTGTGGGTGGGCACGGGGATCGGCGGCGGGCTCATCCTCAACGGCCAGCTTTACTACGGCGCCAAGTTCAGCGCGGGTGAGATCGGCCACACGATCCTGCATCCGGGGCTGAGCCTCGGCGACCGCACGCTGGAGAACGCCTGTTCGCGCACGGCGATTGTCGATCGCCTGGTGCGGCTGATTCGCTCCAATCACAAGTCGCGTCTCGCGGCGGACCTGGCCGCGGAGTCGCCCTCCAAGATCAAGTCGAAGACGCTGGCGACGTATTACCACTCCGGACCCAAGCCGGACAAGCTGGTGTGCCAGGTGATCGATCACGCGGCGGTGCAGCTGGGGATCGCGATTTCCAACGTGGTGACGCTGCTGAGCCTGTCGCGGGTGGTGCTGGGGGGCGGGCTGACGGAGGCCCTGGGGAAGCCCTTTGTGCAGCGGGTTGAGCAATCCGCCCGGGAACACGCCTTCCCCGCGGCGTGTAGGAAGGTGGAAGTGGTCGAGAGCGCGCTCGCCGACGCCGCGGGAGTCTTCGGCGCGGCGATGATCGCCCAGGAGCGGCTGCGGAAGAAGTAGGAGGTCGGCATGAAGGTGCTGGCGTTGGCGGCGGTGGTGCTCGCGCTGGCGGGCCCGGATGTCCAGCAGGACCGGCTGATGGAGACGCTGCGGGCGCTGCCGACGTCGCGCGCGGCGCTGGGGAACGCCGACAGCCGCGAGGGCCTGCGCCGGACGGAGCAGCTCATCGAAACCCGCCTGCGCGAGCTGGGCTATGAGCCGGTGGTGCAAGAGTTTCAGTGGGCGCTGCCCGCGCGCTCCTTCGGCGAGGCGGAGGAGATCAAGCCGGAGGAGCGCACGTACCGCAACTTCTCCGTTGACATCACCGGCACGGAGAAGCCGGGGGAGGTGCTGATCGTCGGGGCGCACTTCGACGCCGTGCCGGGCACGCCGGGGGCGGACGACAACGGCACCGGAGCGGCGGCGCTGCTGGAGCTGGCGCGCGTGCTCAAGGATCGGCGGATGTCGCGCACGGTGCGGCTGGTCTTCTTCAACCTGGAGGAAGTGGGGCTGGTCGGCTCCTCGCAGTACGTGCGGCAGCTTCGCGAGGCGGGGGCGGTGGGCAAGCCCGCCAAGGGCGAGGGGAAGAAGGCCAGGGAGCGGATCATCGGGATGATCAGCCTGGAGTCCATCGGCTACTTCTCCGACGAGCCGAACAGCCAGAAGAGCCCGATCCCGCCGATCAAGGATGTCTTCGAGCCGCCGACGGTGGGGGACAACATCGCGCTGGTGGGCTTTGCGCGCGACGGCGCGTTTGTGCGCACGCTGGAGCGCGGGATGCTGGCTTCGTCGCCGGAGCTGAAGGTGGCGGCGTTTGCGTTTCCGGTGGCGCTGCCCGACCTGCTGCGGTCGGACCATGCGCCCTTCCATGCCGCGGGAGTGCCCGCGGTGATGCTGACGGACACGGCGAACTTCCGCAATCCGCACTACCACAAGCCGACGGACACGGTGGAGACGATCGACGCGGAGCGCTACGCGCGAGTGGTGAGGGGAGTGGTGGGCGCGGTGGAGGCGGTGGCGAACGCCCAAGGTGAGACGGCCAAAGACGAGCCGGCCAGGGACGAGTAGGCTCGGCTTCGCAAAAACAGCTTTGCCCCAAAAACCGAACCAGGGAGCCGGGCCAGAAGGCCCGCTCCCCGGGGTTTGTGCGTCGGAAGTGTGTACGACGGAAAGAGGCTCAGAGTTCCTGAGCTAGTTCGGAAACCGCGGCGTCGATTTTCTCGGGGGTCTCGTAGGTGCCGTCGGCGATCTGCTCGCGCACGTCGTTCACGAGGTCCTCGCGGATGGGGTTCTCGCGCAGCTTGTTGAGCAGCTTCGCCATGGGGGAAACGACCACCTCGTCCGAAGTGCGTCCCGCGGTGGAGGCGGCGGCGGACCGCTGCGCGATCCGGGCGGTCGTGATCGGGTCGATTCTTCCCGTGCGTCCAATTGGGGCGATTTCTGACATGAAACGCGACGCTCCTTTGAGCAGGCTCGGGGGCGACGAGTCCGTTCCGCCCCTGGGCATATCCACGGCACGCGATCCCCGCGTCTGCTTCCGCCCCATCCAGGGCGGCATTTGCGACAGAGGTATCGACGGGCGCCGCGCTCGCCCTGCAAAATACGTCGGCGGGGCTAGACTTGGTGCAAGAATCGGCGGAGATTCGACTTACATGCGATAACCGGAGCGGACTTGAACCCATGCGCGCACGATTTTCTGCCCTCATGAATTTCTCAAGATTCGCGGCGGCGGGCGTGCTTTGCCTGGCCCTGGCCGCCTGTTCCGGCGGCGGGAGCAAGCCCGCGGCGACGCGGCCTGCGGAGTCATTCCCGACGGATGCTCCCGCGGCGCGGGCTGGTCAGGGGGTGCAGGAGCAGCAGGGGGCGTGGTCGATCGTGATCGCCGCGGGCGCGGATGAGGCGGCGGAGGCTGCTTCGCGGGAGCTGCTCGCCAAGGTGCAGCGCGAGGGTGGGCTGCCGGAGGCGTACGCGGAGCGTCGCGGCAAGGCGGTGGTGATCGCCTACGGACGCTACAGCGGCCCGGATGATCCCAGGGCGCAGCGCGACCTGGCCCGCATCCGCGACATCACTGTCGATGGGGAGAAGCCCTTCATCGGCGCGGTGCTCGTGCCGCCGCCCTTCGAGGCGCTGCCGGGCAGCATTCCCGAGTATGACCTCAACAATGTCAAGCGCACCCGCGGCAAGGATGCGTTGTACACCCTTCAGGTCGCCATCTACACGCGCCTGGACACCAACAACCCCAAGCCGCAGGAGCTGGCGGAGTTCCGCAAGGCGGCGGAGAAGGCGGTGATTGAGCTTCGGCGCGAGGGTGAGGAGGCGTTCTATTACCACGGGCCGCGGGGAAGCACTGTGACCGTGGGCGTCTTCGGGCCCGAGGATCACGACCCCACCAAGCCCGGCAGCGATTCATTTGTGCTTCGGGAGGCGCGCCGCCGGCATCCTCTGAATCTCGTCAACGGCGCGCCGCTGCTGACGCGCACGCGGGGTCAGACCCAGGCCAAGCCGCAGCCTAGTTTCCTCGTCCCGATCCCGTGAAGTCGGGGAAGGGGAAGTTTGAGGAGAGGTACTTGATGCCCGAGACCTTCCAGCCCTCGGGCGTGGGCTCGGCGTCCAATCGCCACCAGGAGAGCGTGGGGCCGTAGCCCTCGGGGGTCACGCGCACCTTGACCTGCACCAGGGCCAGCGTCGGGTTGGCGTCTACCTGCGCTTCGAGGACGGCGTAGTCGCTGATGCGTGCCGCGCCGTTGGGGCCGAGCATGGCGCGGACGCGGTTGAGGATCAGCTCCTTGGGCATGCCGTCGGGGGTCGCGGGGGTGTAGAGGCGGGCGTCGGCGGTCAGGCGTCGGTCCACGCCGTCGATCTGGGCCATGGCGGTGTCGCGGACCAGCTCCTTGGTGAGGGTGAGCACCTTTTCGCGGTCGGTGGTGATGAAGTGGGCGGCGGCGAAGATGCCGGCCGCGAGAGCCAGCAGGATGCCTGCGGCGGTCCAGGCGGCCCTGGTCTTGGCGCGGCTGTTGAAGAAGAGCCAGAGGCCGATGGCGGCGCCCGCCAGGAGGAGGGTGAGCAGGAAGGGTTCTTCGAGGGTGTATCGCGCCAGCGGGGAGGGGTCGGGGAGGGGCGTTGGGGCCTTGGCGTCGAGGTTGAGCTGGGCGAGGGTCAGCATGATTCCAGTCTCCGGCGTTGGTCGGCCGATTTGAGGCCGGGGGCGCAGGCCCCGGGGTTGTACGCCGCGCGGAGCGCGGGGAAGGACGTGATGGCCGAGCCGTCCGGGATCGAAGGTTCGCAGGAAGTGCTGGAGCGTAACCTCCGCCGGTTGGAGGTGCGGTCGCCTCGTGCCGCGCAGGCCGTGCGGAGCGCGCGTGAGCCCGCGGGGCTTTCACTGACCCGCGGGGCGGACGGGGGCCTGACGGGGGTGTATGAGGGGCGGCAGCTTGCCAGCCTGCGCGGGCCGTTGGCCGAGGGCGAGCGGCTGGCGGCGTCGGTGGACATTACTTCCAGTGCGACGGTGGTGGTCCGCGGGTTCGGGGTGGGGCATCACATCGGGGCGTTGGCGCAGAGGTTGCGCGACCAGGGGGCGATCATCGTCTTTGAGCCCGACGCGGGGCTTTTGCGCGCGGTGCTGTCGCGCGTGGATTGTCCGTGGCTGGCGGGCAACGCGGCGGTGATAACGGACGCGGCGGACACGGCGGCGATCGCCGCGGGAGTCTCGGGGCTGGAGGGGCTGCTGGCGGCGGGGACGGTGCTGGTGGATCACCCGCCGAGCCGCGTGCGGCTGGGGAGCGCGGCGGAGAAGTTCGCCGAGAGCTTCACAACGGTGATGAAGGCGGTGCGCACCAACGTGGTGACGACGCTGGTGCAGGTGGATGTGACGCTGCAGAACCTGCTGCACAACCTGCCGTGGTACGCGACCGCGCCGGGGATCGAGGACTTGAAGGATGCCTGTCGCGGCAAGCCGGCGGTGGTGGTGGCGGCGGGGCCGAGTCTGCGGCGGAACATTGACCTGCTGGCGCAGCCGGGCGTGCGCGACCGCGTGGTGATTATCGCGGTGCAGACGGTGCTCAAGACGCTGCTGGCGAAGGGCATCCGGCCGCACTTCGTGACGGCGCTGGACTATCACGAGATTTCAAGGCGGTTCTACGAGGGGCTGACGGAGCGCGACGTCGAGGGCGTGACGCTGGTGGTGGAGCCCAAGTGCAACCGGGCGATTCTGGAGGCGTTCCCCGGCGCGGTGCGCTGCGCGGCGGATCAGGTGCTGGACCAGGTGCTCGCGAGCGCGGACAACCGTGCGGAGCGGTTCCTGCCGCCGGGGGCGACGGTGGCGCACCTGGCGTATTACCTCGCGCGGCATCTCGGGTGCGACCCGGTGGTGCTGATCGGGCAGGACCTGGGCTTTACGGATGGGCAGTACTACGCCCCCGGCGCGGCGATTCACCAGGTGTGGTCGAGCGAGCTGAATGAGTTCAACACCCTCGAAGGGCTGGAGTGGCAGCGCATCGCGCGGATGCGGGGGTTGCTGCGCAGGCTGAGCGACCAGCAGGGGCGGCCCATCTACACCGATGAGCAGATGGCGACGTACCTCGTGCAGTTCGAGCGCGACTTCATGCACGACGCCGCCAGGGGTCTGACGACGATCGACGCCACCGAGGGCGGGGTGCTCAAGCAGCACACGGTGGTGATGACGCTGCGCGAGGCGCTGGAGCGGCACGCGGGCGAGCCGGTGCGCGTGCCGCGGACGCCGCCGATGCTGGAGGGCGCGGAGCTGACGGAGCGCCTGGATCGCGTGCGGGGGAGATTGGCGGAGCTGCGCCGCAGCGCGGGGGTGATCGCGGAGCTGAGCCGCGACGCGGCGAAGGTGCTGGAGGAAATGCTCGAGCACCAGCAGGACCAGCGGCGGGTGAACGCGCTCATCGAGCGGGTGGGGGGGATGGGCAAGCGCGCTACGAGCGAGCCGGCGTACAACCTGGTTCAGTGGGTGAACCAGACGGGGCAGCTCAAGCGCTTCCGCGCGGACCGTGCGATCAAGATTGATCCCGGCCTCTCGCCGATGGAGCGCCAGAAGAAGGAGATCGAGCGCGACCTGGTGAACGTCCGCTGGCTGGCGGACGTGGCGGACCATGTATCGCGGCTGATTTCTGAGGCGGATGCGGCTCTTGTGCGCGCGCCGGTGAAGCAGGCACGTGCGCAGGCGGCTGCGGATGTGCGCGCGGGAGCGGAGGGCAAGCTGTGGGCCGTCATTCCCGTGGACGCGGATTACGGCGGGCTGGGCGAGCGCAGGCTTTCGCGTCCGCTGTGGGGCGGGAAGAACGCGCTGCAGCTCACGCTGGAGCGGTTGGCGCGGTGCACGCGGCTGGAAGGGGTCGTGCTGGCGTGCGGCGATGAGGCGGGCGCACGGACGATCGTGGGCGAGCCTCCGGCGGGGCTGCGCGTTGAGTTTGAGACGTGGGATGGCGAGGCGTTCCGGGATCGGGCCCGCGCGGTGGGCATGGGCCGCCTGTGGGCGCGGCACTGCTGGCGCGGCGGGCTGGCGAATCTCGCGTGTTATGACGAGGCGGTGTGGCCCGCGGGGGTCGCGCCGATTCTGACGCGGCGCGGCCTCGAGGGCGCGGTGTTCGTCGGCGCGGACTGGGTGCTCGTCGATCCGGCGCTGGTGGACGCGGTGATCGAGCGGCATCTTTCGGGTCAGGCGTTGGCGTTTGTGCAGGCGCCGCCGGGGCTGGGGGCGTGCGCGGCTGCGACGCGGGTCATGGAAGAGCTCGCCGCGGCGGCGTCGCCGGTGGCGAGCATCGGCGGGCTGATCGGGTACCTGCCGCGGGCGCCGCAGTCGGACCCGATCGCGAAGCCCGCGTGCGTGACCGTAGATCCATGCGTCCGCGACCTGCTGGTGCGGTGCATTCCAGATTCGCCGGAGCGGGCGGAGGGATTGATGAAGGCGCTGCCGGACGGGGCGCGCGAGCACTCTGCGTTGCAGATCGCGCGGGCGCTGGCGGGGCTGGAGAGCCCGAGCTTCGGGGTGGAGCATGTTTCGGTGTACGCGGCGTGGGTGCGGAGCATGGCGAAGCTCGCGGCGCTGCGTTGGGCGGGCGGGGAGGTGGCGCTGACGATCCGCCAGGGGAGCGCGCCGATGAGCGATGTTCTGCGGCTGGTCGCCGCGGCGCGGGAGTGCGGCTTTGCGGGGGTTCACGTGCGCGCGCCGCTGGCGGGCGGAGCGGAGGATGCGGAAGCGCTGCTGGAGGCGGGGCCGGATGTCATCAGCGTGGACGTGCTGGCGGAGAGCCCCGAGACGTACAAGGCGCTGACGGGGCGCGACGGGTTAGAAACGGTGCGCGACGGCGTGACGCGCCTGCTGGAGAAGCGGGCATATGCGGGGGGAATGCCACGCCCGTGGGTCGTGCCGCGGATCACGCGCCGGGACGCGGTGTATGAGCAGATCGAGGACTTTTATGTGCGCGGGCTGATCACGGCGGGGGCGTGTGTGATTGATCCGCTGCCCGCGCCGGATGGCGGGCGGATCGAGCCTCTGCCGCTGCCCGCGAACGTCCGCGAGCGTCTGCACGCGAGCACGTGGAGCGTGGACGCGGACGGGGTTGTCAGGAATGGAGCAGGAGAGGTGGTCGAGGGCTGGCAGCTCGCGGCGAGGCAGCCCCGGCCCGTGGGTTAGAGGAGCAGCAGTCGATGGCGGAACGGGTGTTTGCGGTCATCCTGGCGCGTGCCGGGAGCAAGGGCGTTCCCGGCAAGAATGTCGCGACGGTGGGGGGGCGTCCGTGCATCGCGTGGACCATCGACGCGGCGCGGCAGGCGCGCACCGTGAACGCGGTGGCGGTGAGCAGCGACGATCCGCGGGCGCTGGCTATCGCCCGCGACATGGGCGTGGGCACGATCATGCGGCCGCAGGAGCTGGCGACGGACACGGCCCGCGTTGATGACGCGGCGCGCCATGCAGTGGAGATGGCGGGCGGTGCGGACATCATCGTGGTGCTGTACGCCAACGTGCCGGTGCGGCCGGATGGGCTGATCGACCGTGCGGTGGACCTGCTGCGCGAGACGGGCGCGGACTCGGTGCAGAGCTACACGCCGGTTGGGAAGTATCACCCGTGGTGGACGGCGCGGCTGAACGGGCAGGGGGAAGTCGTGCCGTGGGAGGGGGAGGTGCTGAATCACAACGTCTTCCGGCGGCAGGACCTGCCTCTTGCGGTGGTGCCGGACGGGGGCGTGCTGGCGGTGACGCGCCGGGCGCTGTTCCTGGAGATTCCGGGCGTGGCGCCCGGCCCGCACGCGTTCTTCGGGTTGGACCGGCGGGGGGTGTTGAACCCGGAGGGGTCGGTCGTGGACATCGACTCGCGGGTGGACCTGCTGGTGGCGGATGCGCTGTTGAAGGACGTGCTCCGCAAGGCGGGGTGATACGGTTCGTGCGATGAAGATCCGTTCCCGCGAGGTCGGTCCGGGCCAGCCGGCGTACATCATCGCCGAGCTGGGGGTGAATCATGATGGCTCGGTGGACCGGGCGCTGGACCTGGTGGACGCCGCGGCGCAGGCCGGGGCGGACGCGGTCAAGCTCCAGTACTTCGAGGCGGACCGGCTGATGAGCCGGAGCGCGAAGCTCGCGGCGTATCAGAAGTCCGCGGGGGAGACGGACCCTGTGGCGATGCTGCGCCGCCTGGAGCTGAGCCCGGCGGAGATGCAGCGGGTGATCGACCGCGCCCACCAGCGAGGTCTTGCCGCGGTCGTGACTGTCTTCAGCCTGGAGCATGTCGAGCAGGCCAAGAAGATGGAGTGGGACGCCTTCAAGACCGCGTCCCCGGACATCATCAACCGGCCGCTGCTGGAAGCGCTCGCGGGCAAGCGGGGGAACCCGGAGCGGCGTCCGCTGCTCATCAGCACCGGCGCGAGCACGCTGCAGGAAGTGGCCCGGGCGCTGTCGTGGCTCCGCGGCATGGATGACCGGCTCGGCGTGCTTCAGTGCGTGAGCAGCTATCCGACGCCGCTGGGGCAGGGAGAGCTGGGCGGGATCGCGGCGATCGCGGATATCTGGCCGGGGGTGGTGGGGTACAGCGACCACACGCCGGAGACGATGACCGCGGCGGTGGCGGTGGCGCTGGGTGCGCAGGTGCTCGAGAAGCACATGACGTACGACAAGCTGGCGCCGGGGCCGGATCACATCGCGTCGCTGACGCCTCGGGAAATGGGCGAATATGTGGAGTTCGCGCTGCAGGCGTACGCGGCGCGCGAGCACTTGAAGAAGGAGCACCCGCCGGAGGACCTGGTGCGGTTCGTGCTGGGGGCGGAGAAGCTCAGCGCGCGGCACGGGGAGTATGTCCGGGCCAAGCGCGTGCTGCCCATCGAGGAGGACGTGCGGCGGGTGTCTCGCCAGTCGGTGGTCTGCACGCGCCCGCTGGCGGCGGGTGAGAAGCTTCGGCGCGAGGACCTGACGATCAAGCGTCCCGGCACGGGCCTGCCCGCGTACCTGCTGGACGAGGTTGTGGGGCGCACGGCGGCGCGGGCGATCGAGCCCGATACGCCGCTCATGATCGAGGACCTGGCCGACCCCGTCGGCCTCAACGGAGGTGAAGCGTGATCGGCGACGGGTGGACTGATGAGCCGAGCGTGCGGCCGTCGCCGATGGACCCGCCGGTGAAGGGTCGGCGGCGCGTCGCGGTGGTGACGGGGACGCGCGCGGAGTTCGGATTGCTGCGGCCGGTGATGCACGCCATCGCGGCGCGTCCGGACCTGGAGCTGGCGGTGGTCGTGGCCGGGGCGCACCTGCTGCCGCCGCAGACGTTCTACGAGGTCAAGGCGTCGTTCAACATCGCGGAGATCGTGCCGATGCAGATCGCCGGGCGCACCGGGCGCGCGGAGGATGCGGAGGCGCTTGGGCGCGGCGTGGGGCGCTTCACGCGCGCCTTCGAAAAGCTGCGGCCGGATTGGGTGCTGGTGCTGGGGGATCGGATCGAGGCCTTCGCGGCGGCGGCGGCGGCGAGCGTGGCGGGGTATCCGTTGGCGCACATGCACGGCGGGGACCGTGCGGAGGGGGTCGCGGACGAGGGGATGCGGCACGCGATCACGAAGCTGGCGCACCTGCACCTGGCGGCGACGGAGCAGAGCGCGGAGCGGATCGTGCGCATGGGCGAGCCGCGGGAGCGCGTGCGCGTGGTGGGCTCGCCGGCGATTGATGGATTGGACGCGATCGAGGAGCTTGGAGAAGAGGCGGTCGAGGAGCTGTTCGCGGCCGGGGGCGCGGGCGGGTCGAAGGCCGGGAAGCGGGTGCTGGTGCTGCTGCACCCCATCGGGCGGCCGGTGGAGGTGGAGGAAGCCGCGGCGGCGGAGGTGTTCGAGGGGTTGAAGGGGGCACGTGTGGTGGCGCTGCACCCAAACTTTGACCCTGGGCGTGAGGGGATCGTGCGCGCGATCGAGAACGCGGGCGTGCCGGTGCGGCAGCACCTGCCTCGGGAGCAGTTCGTGGGGCTGCTCAAGCACCTGGCGAAGCACGGCGGGGTGCTGGTGGGCAACAGCTCGGCGGGGCTGATCGAAGCCGCGGCGTTGCGGGTGCCGGTGGTGGATATCGGACCACGCCAGGGGGGGCGGGAGCGCTGCGCGAACGTGGTGCATGTCGAGCACGAGCGCGCGGCGGAGGTGCGGGCGGCTCTGGACAGGGCACGAGCGCTGGATCTCGCGTCGCTGGCGCATCCCTATGGGGATGGGCGTGCGGGGGAGCGTGCCGCGGCTGCCTTGGCGGAGGTGAACCCCCACCAACCGGGCATGCTTCGCAAGCGCAATGCGTACTGACGAATAAAAACCCGTGCTGGGGCCAAAGTCGGCCAGGGGCTCGGCCGATGCTCACTCCAACCGGTGATTCAGCCGGGGGAGTCATTTATGAGCACAGTCGCGAAAGAGCGGGAACAGGTCGTCGCCAACGCCATCCGCGAGATCAGCCACATCGCCACGCTGCCGGAGATCACGGTGAAGGTGGTGGAGCTGGTCGAGGACCCCAAGTCCACGGCGCAGGACCTGCACAAGGTTGTTTCCAGCGACCCCGCGCTGTGCAGCCGCATTCTCAAGGTGGTGAACTCGTCCTTCTACGGCCTGCCGGGGCAGATCGGCTCGATCAACCGCGCCATCGTGATGCTCGGCCTCAACGCGGTGAAGAACATCGCGATCGCGGCGAGCCTTGCGAAGCTCTTCCGCGGCGGTGAGCTGACCTCCAACTTCTCCGCGCGGGACCTGTGGACGCACAGCAACCTGACCGCGGCGGGGGCGAAGATGATCGCCAACGCGCTGCATCTGGGGCTGGCGGACGAGGCGTTTCTCGCGGGCCTGATCCACGACATCGGCCTGATGGTGGAGATGCAGGCGGACCGGAACAAGCTGATCGAGGTGATCCGCGAGGTGGGGCCCGATTCCAAGGGCGTGCCCGTGGCGGACTTCCTCGCGGCGGAGCAGACGCACTTCGAGGCGACGCACCAGGACTTCGGCGCGGGCCTGTGCGAGAAGTGGAAGTTCCCCAAGACCTTCGCGAACGTCACGGGGTTCCACCACCGGCCGCTGGAGGTCGCGGAGGAGAACCGGACGCTTGTCGCCATCGTGCACGTGGCGGACCGCATCGCCGCGGACACGGGGATGGGCTTCCGCCTGGACCTGATGAACACGAACGTCGGGGCCGACGTGCTGGACTTCCTCAAGCTCAGCACGGAGAAGCTGAGCGAGGTCCGTGCGCAGCTCATCGCCCAGTCCAAGGAGCTGTGCAACGTCCTGGGCGCCTGAGGCGTTGTAGCCCGCGGCGGAGTCGTCATCGCCTATGCTGGGCGGCGTGACCACTGCGCCCGCCCAGCCTGTCGCCATCGGCGCGTCCCTGCGGCTGATCGCCGCGGACATCAAGCTCGCGCACACCGTCTTTGCGATGCCCTTTGCGTTGCTGGCGGCCTTCATGGCCCGGCCGGGGACGACGTGGGGGGACTTCGGCATCAAGCTGGTGCTGATCGTGGCGTGCATGGTGCTGGCGCGGACGTGGGCGATGCTGGTCAATCGCCTGGCGGATCGCAGATTTGACGCCGCGAATCCTCGGACGAGCCGGCGGGTCTTTGCGTCGGGGCAGCTGGACGCGGTGCGGGGCTGGAGCGTCGCGATGGCGTGCGCGGCGCTGTTCGTTGGCGTGACGGCGCTGTTCTGGTGGTTCTTCGACAACCCGTGGCCGATCGGGCTGGCGGCGCCGGTGCTGGGGTGGGTGGCGATGTACTCCTACACCAAGCGGTTTACGGCGCTGTGCCACCTGTTCCTCGGGGCGTCGCTGGCGATTGCGCCGCTGGCGGCGACGCTGGCGGTGCGGCCGGGGGCGCTGGGGGAGACGCCGGCGATTTTCTGGCTGGCGGGGTTCGTGCTGCTGTGGGTGGCGGGGTTTGACGTGATCTACGCGCTGCAGGACGAGCGCTTCGACCGGGAGCACAAGCTGAACAGCATTCCGGCGGCGCTGGGGTCGGCGGGGGCGCGGGTGGCGAGCATGGTGCTGCACGCGGGGGCGGCGCTGGCGCTGCTCGCGGCGTGGACGAGCCACCCGGAGCTGGGGCGTGTCTTCGGGGTGGGCGTGGCGGCGGTGATCGCGCTGCTGGTGAGCGAGCACATCATCGTGGCGCGCGGGGCGCGGCGGGGGCTCGCGGGCCTCAACATGGCCTTCTTCACGCTCAACGGCGTGGTGAGCTGCCTGCTGGGCGCGGTGGGGATTGTGGACCTGCTGATCTAGTGCCTAGCGGGAGCGGCACCCGTCCGTGCGGCCGCAGGGGCAGCAGCCGGTGCTGAGGGGCAGCGAGCGCTCCTTGCCCGCGGCGAAGGTGGAGTGCTTGCGGGTGAAGACGCGGCCCTTGTTCTCCGGGTCGGGCACCGGCGCGTCCGCCTCGGCCATCGGGCGAAGCAGCTCGATCACGGTGCCGTCCTGCTCGCAGATGTACTCGTACAGAGGCATGTCCAAACTCTAACTCGCAGGGCTGGCTTGGTCACCAGGTGTTTCAATCGCTTCTGAAAGTTCAGTGGACTTGCCCGGCCCAGCCTCCCATACTTCATACATGGACGCACCCGCCCCCAAGGCCCTCATCGAGGCCCAGGACCGCTTCATAGCCGTCTGGGGCCAGATGGCCGGCGCGTGGGGGATCTCCCGGACGATGGCGGAGGTTCACGCTCTGCTCTACATCACGGGGCAGGAGATGTGCACCGACGACATCATGGACCGGTTGGAGATTTCGCGGGGCAATGCGTCGATGTCTCTGCGGGCGCTGCTGGACTGGGGCATCGTCGAGCGGGCCCATCGGCGCGGCGACCGCAAGGAGTACTTCCGGGCGGAGCAGGACGTGTGGGCCATGTTCCGGGCCATCGTCCGCGAGCGGATCAACCGCGAGGTGGACCCGCTGCTGGCCTCGATGCACGAGATCCGCGACATGACCGCGCCGCTCGAGCATGGGCGGGGCCGCAAGGGCGGGGATCTCTCTCTGACCGAGGAACAGCGGCGCGCGGTGCAGGCGCACAACACGCGCCTGGACGAGATGCTCGAGTTCTTCCAGACGCTGGAGCGGCTGGGCCATCGCTTTGTTTCTCCGGCGGGGCGTGGGCTGCAGGTCGCGGCGTCGCTTCTCAATCGCGTTCACGAGGCAGTGGGGCCCGAGGGCGGGGATCGCCCGTGAGCGCCGTGAACCACGAAGCTCGGCGTCTGGAGGCGGAGCCGCGGGTCGGCCTGCTGGCTGTGTCGTGGGTCATTTCCGGCGAAGCGGCGGGGCCGGCGTTCCGGGTCGTTTCGCCGCAGGCGGCGGAGGTGGAGCTTCGCTGGCTGATCGACGTTGACCGCGGCGCGTCCACGCTGATCGTGGCGGATGGAAGCGCGGAGCATCGTCTCGCGGCGGGCACGGCGCGGGTGGAGTGGGACGGGCCGACGGGCCTGATGCACCTGCACGCCGCGGCGGGGCAGGACGAGCTTGTCGCGACGCTGCGCGACGAGTCGGTGCTTTATGCGCGCACGACGGTGATGGAGCGGCTGGGGATTCCCGGCGGGCGGTATGAGGTGCGGAGGTCGGCGCGGGCGGCTACGCCGGGGGGCGCTTCCGCGCCTGCGTGCTGATGATGCGAGCGCCGAAGAGCTCCACGGCGTTCTTGATAAGCGGGTGATCGTGGATCGGGGGCAGGGCCTGCGGCGCTGCTTCCTGCGCGGCGGGAGATGGTGGTGGGGCGGTGCTTTCCAGCCGCTCGCCCGAGGCGCTGGTCAGCTCGATCTTGAGGTTCTGTCCCCACGCGACGGAGAGCAGCGTGCAGAGGTCGCGCTCCGCGGAGAGGGCGGCGGTGCGCATTTCATCGCTCACGGCGAGCACGGCGCGCTCGTCGTCCTTGGAGACCAGGCGCAGGTTGCCGACGAGCAGGCGCATGCGGTGCTGCTTCTGCGAGGCGTTGATGACCATCGACCAGAGCTCGACGGGGTCGTCGGGGAGCGGGCCGCGCAGGGGCGTGACGGAGGAGATCGGGGGCTTGACCTCCACCTCGTGGCGCGTGGGCGTGGCGGGGCGCATCAGCGCCGGGGCGGCGGCGGGGCGCGGGGCGACTGGCGGAGGAGCGGGGGGGGCGGCAGCGGGTGATGGTCCGGCCGCCCTCAGCGTTTTTTTACCGGCGCTTCCCCCCGGACCGCACCGGCGGCCACGGCCGTGACGTCGGCGATCCGGTCCGTCATGGAGAGCCGGACCAGGAGGGCGTCGAAGAGGGCCCTGGGCACGGCGGAGTTTTTGGCGGCGCGCTGGACGTTCTCGCACAGCGCGATCATGTGGACGAGGCCGGCGGGGTCGAAGCGTGCGGCGCGCTGGGCCTCTTCCTGTCGGGCGGAATCGCTCAGCTCGACGAGTGGGGTCTGCGGCCCGCACGCCGCCATCACCATCAGGTCGCGCAGTCGCTGCAGGAGGGTGTCGAGGAGCTGGTCGATGCCGATGCCGCGGGAGAGCATGTCGGCGCCGCGCGCGAGGGCGGTGGCGGCGTCGCCGGCCGCGACGGCGTCGATGAGCTCGCCGACGACCTGTCGGTCGGGCAGGCCCAGGAGCTCCTCCAGCAGCTTGACGGTGAGGTGCGTCTGGCCGGAGGCCATGAGGCGCTCCATGAGCGAGAGGGCGTCGCGCATGGAGCCGTTGCCGAGCTGCGCGACCATGTGCAGCAGTTCGGGGTCGGCGGTGAGCTTTTCTTCCTTGACGACCTTTGCGAGGTGCGCGGCGATCTGAGCGCTGGGGATGTTGCGGAAGTCGAAGCGCTGGCAGCGGGACTGGATGGTGGGGAGGACCTTCTGCGGCTCGGTGGTGCAGAGGATGAACTTGACGTGCTCGGGAGGCTCCTCCATGGTCTTCAGCAGGGCGTTGAACGCCGCCGTGGAGAGCATGTGAACCTCGTCGATGATGTAGATCTTGTACTTGCCCCGCAGGGGCTTGTAGATGGAGTTGGCGATGAGGTCGCGGGCGTCATCGACGGAGTTGTTGCTGGCGCCGTCGATCTCGATGGTGTCGGTGTCGCGGCCCTGCATGATGGCCTCGTCCACCTCGGGGGTGCCGCCGTTGAGGGCCTTGGCGAAGAGGCGGGCCATGGTGGTCTTGCCCACGCCGCGGGTGCCGACGAAGAGGTACGCGTGCGCCACGCGGTTTGAGCGGATGGCGTTCTCCAACGTGTCGGCGATGGCCTTCTGGCCGACGACCTCTGCGAACTCCCTGGAGCGGTACCGGCGAGCAAGGACGGTGTAGGCCATGGGGCGGATTCTAGCGACGGAGGGAGGCGGCCCTTCCGTGGGGAGCACGCGGGGCGCTGAGTGCGCGGCACAACAGGCCCCGGGGAAGGGGCGGGCCGTGCGATGAAGTGGCGGGGGAATGCCGGAGCGAGGCCGGCGGGCCCATCCCCCTGATCGACGGCCAGGACACCGGCGGCACCGGACGACGGCCGCTTATGGCTGCTGCGGTCAAGCCCTGACCAGGTTCACGGGCCATCCGTGCACCGGGCCCGGCCGTCGATCGGGGGGACGGGAAGTGGAGGATAGAAGGGGGGGCCGTTCCGATCCAACTCTGAACCCGGAACCCGGCGCAACCCGTACACTTGGCCGGTGGACCACGAAGCTCCCAGCACGCCGTCCGGGAAGGACCCGCTCGACCGGTTTCACCCCGCGGAGGCCGCGAGCCGCCAGCGGGCGGTGATGCTCAAGGTCGTCCGTGCTGCGTTCTTCATTCTGATCGCGACCTTCACGACGCTGGCCTTCCTGCAGCATCAGGAGGGGATGAGCACGGGGGTGGGGGTGCAGTGGTGGCTGCCGGTGCTGGTGTCCATCGCGCTCTTCGGCGGGGCGCTGGGCATCGACCTGCTGACGCCCAACAAGAAGACCTCGACGATCGTGGGCGTGCTGGTGGGGATTCTGGCGGGGATGATCGCGACGCTGGCCCTGGGCTTCATCGTCGATCTCGCGGTGGAGGGCTGGGCGGAGAAGAAGGAAGCGGTGGAGCAGCTCAAGCCCACGGTGAACTCCATCAAGATCATCATCGGCATCACGCTGAGCTATCTGGGCGTCTCCACCGTTCTCCAGACGCAGGACGACTTCCGGCTGGTGATTCCCTACGTGGAGTTTGCGAAGCAAATCCGGGGGACGCGTCCGATGCTGCTGGATTCCTCGGCGCTGATCGACGGTCGCATCGCCGACGTCGCCGCGACGGGCTTTCTGCAGGCTCCGATCGTCGTGCCGCGGTTCGTGGTGGGAGAGCTTCAGCAGCTCGCCGACAGCGCCGACGGCATGAAGCGGCAGAAAGGGCGGCGGGGACTGGAGATCATCGCGCGTCTGCAGCGCCTGCCGCGGCTGGACGTGACTATTGACGAGACCACTGTTCCGGGCATCGCGGTGGACCAGATGCTGGTGGAGCTGGCGCGGTCGATGTCGGCGATGGTGGTGACGACGGACATGGGGCTGGCGCGGGTTGCGTCGATTCAGTCGGTGCCGGTGCTCAACATCAACGACCTGGCGAACGCGGTGAAGTCGGCGCTGGTACCGGGCGAGCAGGTCACGGTGAAGCTCATCCGTCAGGGCGAGCAGGCCTCGCAGGCGGTGGGGTATCTCAGCGACGGGACGATGGTGGTGGCCGAGGACGGGGCGGGCCACATCGGCGAGACGTTGACCATGACGGTGACGTCGAGCCTGCAGACCTCCGCGGGGCGGCTCATCTTCGCGCGCATCGGCGAGGCGGGCGCGCCGGCGCAGGAGGCCGGTTCCGAGGAGTCGGCGCAGGAGCCCGTCGTCGAAGTGCCGTCCGTGCAGCAGGAGGCGGAGCAGGGTCCGCCGGCTGCCTCGCAGCCCCGTTCGCCCTTCCCTCCCAAGCCACCCCGGACGTTCAAGACCGGCACACCCCGCAACCCGCGCCGCTAAAGCCGTGATCAAGTACCTCGGCTCCAAGCGCACGCTCCTCCCGCTCATCACGGAGGTGATCGAGCAGATCGCTCCGGGAGGGACGGTGCTGGACCTGTTCTCGGGCACGTCGCGCGTGGGGCATGCGCTCAAGGCCCGCGGCTGTCGCGTGATCGCGAACGACCACAACGCCTACGCCCACGCGCTGGCGATGTGCTACGTGCAGGCGGACGCGGAGGACGTGCTCGCGGACGCGGAGCGGCTGGTGCGCGAGTTCAACGCCCTGCCGGGCGAGCCGGGCTACTTCACGCGCACCTTCTGCGAGCAGTCGCGGTTCTTTCAGCCGTGGAACGGGGCGCGGATCGACGCCATCCGCAACGCGATCGCGGCGAAGGGGCTGGACCCGGAGCTGGAGGCGGTGATGCTCGTCTCGCTCATGGAGGCGGCGGACCGGGTGGATTCGACGACGGGCGTGCAGATGGCGTATCTGAAGGAGTGGGCGCCGCGGGCGTACAACCCGCTGGAGCTGCGCGTGCCGCGGGTGCTGCCCCGTGCCGCGGCGGGCAAGGGGCGGGCGCTGTGCAAAGATGCGCTGGAAGCCGCGGCGACGCCCGCGGACGTTGCGTACATCGACCCGCCCTACAACCAGCACAGCTACCTGGGCAACTACCACGTGTGGGAGACGCTGGTGCGCTGGGACCGTCCGGAGGTGTACGGCGCGGCGTGCAAGCGGATCGACGTGCGCGAGCGGCGGAGCGCCTTCAACTCTCGGCGCATGTGCCTGGAGGCGTTTTCGGCGCTGATTGATCGCGTCGCAGCGCCGGCGCTGGTGGTCTCCTTCAGCGATGAAGGGTTCATCACGCGCGAGCAGGCGGAGCAGGTGCTCTCGCGGCGGGGGAGCGTGCGCGTGCTGGAACGCGATTACAGGCGATACGTCGGCGCGCAGATCGGGATTTACAGCCCCGCTGGGGAGAAGGTGGGCACGGTCAGCCACCTGCGCAACAAGGAATACCTCTTTGTCGTGACGTAGCGCGTTACTCGCCCCAGGTGTCGAAGGGGCGCTTGAGGGCTTCGTCGAAGCGGGCGCGTTCGTGCTCGGGAACGGTGAGGCGGATGGCCTGCAGGAGCTGATCGGCCTCGGCTCTGCCGTGCCGGCGCGCCCACGCCGCGGCGAGTGTTGTCGCGTCCCGGCCCATCTGATCGGTTCGCAGGTTGTTGCGCAGCAGGACGAGCAGGTCCTGGTCGGGGGCGTCGAGCAGCGGGTAGGAGGCGAGCCAGAGCATGTCGCGCATCACGGGGTCTTTGGAAAGCTCGCCGAGCTGGCCGAAGTAGCGCACCACGGCGCGGTTGTCGTTGGTGCGGAAGGCGGCTCCGATCGCGTAGGAGGCGAAGGTGGGCGTGAAAGCCGTGGGACGCTCCTTGAGCACGGAGCGGGCCAGCGCCGCGGCCTGCTCGTCGCGTCCGGCCAGCACCAGGGCGCGCATCGCGTCGGTGAACTGCCCGGAGGTGAGATGCACCCGCAGGTTCGCGGTGACGTCCTCGGTGTTCGCGAGCACGGGTTCATCGGCGCGGGGCAAGGGGTGAGCGGCGATGTGCAGCGGGTCGCCGAAGATGGCGATTTTCCAGAGCTTGGGGTCGCTCACGCGGACCGCCGAGGCGAAGGGAGCGCCGGAAATGAGCCTGCCCGCCGCGGCGGGGGTGGTCTGGAAGGCGTGCAGGAAGGGCTCGTGAACGGAGCCGACGTAGGCGTAGGCCCCTCGCTCGAAGAAGCGGCCCGCGATCGTGGCGCGCGAGCCGGGGAACTGCGCCGACCATGAATGCACGAAGTGGACCAGCGCGGGCGTGGCGAGCACGGGGACATCGCCGGAGCGGCACTGGCCGGGCTCAAGCTCGAAGTAGTCGTTGCCGCCCTTGCTGTTCACGAAGATGAGGTTGGCGTCTACGGGACGAGCCGCGCGGAGCTTCCATTGGCGGGAGCTCTGGCGCGGGGTGTCGTCGATGTCCGTCTTGATGCCGACCTCGCTGAGGAGCTGGCCCGCGCGGGTTCCGTCCCAGTAGTTCCAGGGCTCGGTGGGGGGGTAGCCGTCGAAGACCCAGGCGGTCCTGGGCGAGAGGAAGATCGAGCACATGGCGCGGTAGGCGCTTTGTGCTTCGTTGCCGTGGACCTGCCCCGTCCACGCCCATCGCGGCCCGCTTTCGAGGCCGATGCTCAGCCGGCCGATGCGGTCGGTGGTGGCGAAGCATTCTCCCGCCTTGCCGGTGTCGATCCGCGCGGGGACGTTGAGGCAGAGCGTGACGCCTTCGATCGCGTCGCCCATCTCCTTCCATGGGAGGGTGGTGGCGTCCGCGGCGGCTTCGACGGCTTTTTCGAGCTGGTCGGCCTCGTCCGGCGTGAGGGTGGCGTTGACATCGCGCCTGGTGCGGACGTTGAAGATGGGCTGCCCGTGCGCGGAGGCGAGCGCGAGAGCCGCGGGCCAGGCGGGGTCGTTCTCGCTCATCATCACGATGCCGGGGGGATCGAGCTGGAGCTTTTTCCAGAGCTCGAGCAGGAGGGGTTGAGAAGCGTGCTCGGGCGGGATGCCCCAGGAGCGGGCGTTGGCCTTGCGGAGCGTGTCGAGGTCGATGCGTTCGGGGAAGCCGGGCTTGGCGTCGTCGGCGTACCAGCGCACGACGCGCTCGGGCTGGTAGGCGCGCACGAAGCGGGCGATGTCCTCGTGGCTGGCGAGAGTGCCGTCGTCGATGAGGACGGGGTAGCGGTAGGTGGGTTTCCAGCCCGCGATGGCCTCGATGTAGGAGGCGGCGTTGCTCACCACGACCACGGTGTTGCTCGCCTTGCAGACGCTGCGGACCTTGGCGATCCGGCGTCCGAGCAGGAGCTGGTGGGGAACTTCCTGCGGCGCGGGTGCTTGAGCCGCGGGCTGGGGCGGCGGCGGGGGGGTGGTCTGGCCGGGCTGGGCGAGCAGCAGCAGGAGGGCGAGGGTCGTCACGCCGTCACTGTACGTTTTTCCCGGCTCGGCGCGTGCGGGAAAAAGGGCGTCGATTGACGGAGGGGGGAACCTTCCGCATCCTGTGGAAAAGAAGCGGTGCGCGTGCGCCGCGCCGGTCTACTTTCAGACTTCGGGAGCAGCGATGACCACGCGACGCGGATTTCTTCAGACAGCGGCGGCGGCGGGGCTGGCGGTGAGCATGGGCGGGCCCGTGTACGCTCTGCGGCGCATGCAGCCCGAACCCCGCACGCCCAAGCTCAAGATCCTTGTCCTCGGCGGCACCGGCTTTCTCGGTCCGGCGATCATCAACTACGCGCGGGAGCGCGGGCACACCGTCACCATGTTCAACCGCGGGCGCACGCGCCCCGGACTTTTCAATGGTGAGGTCGAGGCCCTTTACGGCAACCGTGATCCCAACAAGGACGCCGTCGTCAAGGACGATCAGGGCAACGAGAAGACGTACCAGGGGCTTGAGAGCCTCAAGGGGCGCGAGTGGGACGTGGTCTTTGACGACTCGGGCTATTACCCGCGGATCGTCAAGGCTTCGGCGGAGCTGCTTTCGCCCAACGTGGGGCAGTACGTCTTCATCTCCAGCATCTCGGCGTATGACCCGGCCGCGATGAAGCCCGGCGACGACGAGACGGCCAAGCTCGCGGAGCTGGAGGACCCCACCGTTGAAAGCATGGGGCCGGGGTACCGGAACTACGGCGGGCTCAAGGCGCTGTGCGAGCGCGCGGCGGAGGCGGCGTGCCCCGGCAGGACCACCATCATCCGTCCCGGCTTCATCGTCGGACCCGATGATCCCACTGGCCGCTTTACGTATTGGCCGGTGCGCGTGGATCGGGGCGGGGAAGTGCTGGCTCCGGGCTCGCCCTCGGATTCGATCCAGCTCGTCGATGTGCGCGACCTGGGGGCGTGGCTGGTGCGTCTGGCGGAGCAGAAGACCTTCGGCGTGTTTGATGCCCTGGGCCCGGCGGCGGGCCAGCTCACGATGGGCAAGCTGCTGGAGGCGTGCGCGAAGGCGACGGAGTCCAAGCACACGCTGACGTGGGTTCCCACGGAGTTCGTTGTGAAGGAAGGGCTCACGCCGGGCGGGGACTTTCCGATCTGGGTTCCCAGCCAGGGGGAGAGCGCTGGCTTCCACAACCGCAACATTTCGCGGGCGATCAAGGCGGGGCTCACCTTCCGGCCTATCGAGCAGACGTGCAAGGACACGCTCGGGTGGTGGAAGTCGCTTCCCGAGGGTGAAGAGCGCAAGCATCTGGCGGGGCTGAGCCCGCAGCGCGAGGCGGAGGTGCTGGAGAAGTGGGCCCGGCAGGGCACGACCTCTCCGTCGTCCAAGTGAAAAAGCGGCGGGATGAAAGGCCGACCCCCGGTTTAGTGGTTCCACCCCATGCGCCGGGGCGCGGGAGGTGCGAATACTCCCGCGAGATGAACAACACCAACGAGCCCAGCCCCACCCCGGAACAGTCCCGCACGCCCCGCAACCAGCGGGTTGAGCAGCTCGCCCAATGGAACGTCGTCCTGATCCACGATCAGGACCACTCGTACAACTACATCACCGCGATGCTGCGGGACCTGTTCAAGCTCCCCACAGCGAAGGCGGTGCAGATCGCGGCGGACGTGAACCGCTACGGGCGAGCGGTGTGCTGCACGAGCCACCTCGAGCACGCGGAGTTCAAGCGCGAGCAGATTCATGCGTATGGGCGGGACCCGCTGGTGGAGCGGTGCGGGGGCTCGATGCGTGCGGTCGTCGAGCCCTGCCGGGCCTGAGTTCCGGTTCCCTTTCTTTGGAGGCCCCGGCCTCCGCCGTCCCCGCCGCGTCCGGCCAATGATGCACCCGTGACGCGATTCTTCGTGCTCCAGACCGAGGACCTGGACCCCGCCGCGGCGGCGTGGCTGCGCGAGTCGTGCGACCTGACGGCGTGCCACTTCACCGACCCGGGGTTTGACGCGCTGCTGGCGAAGGCGGATGCGGTGGTGGTCCGCACGTACACGCGGGTGGACGCGGCGTTTCTGGATAAGGCCCCGCGTCTGCGGGTCGTCGGGCGCGCGGGCGTCGGCCTGGACCGGATCGACGTGGCCGAGTGCCGCCGGCGCGGCGTCGAGGTCGTTCACACTCCGGACGCCAACACCCAGGCGGTTGCGGAGTACGTCTTCGCGATGCTCTTTGACGGCCTGCGGCCGCGGTGCTTCCTTTCGCATGCCATTCCTCAGGATCAGTGGAACCGCACGCGGCGGGAGCTGGAGGCGGTGAACCAGCTCAGCGAGCTGACGCTGGGCGTGCTGGGGATGGGGCGGGTCGGCTCGCGGGTGGCGCGGATCGCCGCGGGCATCGGCATGGAGGTGCTGTACAACGACCTCGTGGAGATACCCGAGTCGCGGCGGTGGGGGGCGCGTCCCGTCAGCCTCGATGAGCTGCTGTATCGCGCGGACATCCTGAGCGTTCACATCGACCCGCGCCCGTCGAACCGGGCGTTCGTCAATGCGGAGATGCTCTCGCGGCTGCGCAAGACGGTGATCGTCGTGAACACCAGCCGCGGGTTTGTGGTGGATGCGCACGCCCTGGCGGAGTTCCTGCGCGCCACGCCCACGGCCAAGGCGCTGATCGACGTTCACGATCCCGAGCCCTTCGGGAACGATTACCCGCTGCTCAACCTGCCCAACGCCTTTCTTTCACCGCACCTGGCCGCGTCCACGGCGACCGCGCACGTGAACATGAGCTGGGTTGTGAAGGACGTCTGGCGTGTGCTCAACGGCGAGCCGCCGGTGCATCCGGCCCCCTGAGCGTTACACCGCGGGACGCCCGCCCGCGCGCCGCCAGGCGCTGATCTGCCCCAGGTGCGTCGCCTCGTGAGAGAGCATGAGGTAGATCACCGCGTCGGCCACCTCCGGGAAGCGCTGCTCCCAGCGGGCGAGCGGGATAGGGGCCGACCACGCGGACTCGGGGGCGGCTTCCACAGCCGCGGCGAGCCGGTCGTGGCCGTCCAGGAACTCGGCCAGCAGTTGCGCCTTGGGCGGGTAGCCGCTTTCCTTCGGCATGGAGCCCCGGCCGTAGGGGCTGTGCATCGGGTCGGTGAAGGGCTGGCCCAGCAGCATCGCCGTGAGCACCGGCGGGTATGCCGCGAGGTGACCGAGCGTCCATGCGGGATGGTTCATCACCACGCCTGGGACGGGCTGGCTGACCATGTCCTCGTCGGAGAGGTCCGCCACCAGCTTCTGCGCGTAGTCGCGCTGATTCGCCCACGACCGCAGCAGGGAAGGAATGAAGGGCTTCATGGCCTGAATCATACTTCCGGGGCGGTCGAGCCCGGCACGCAGAGAGGGCGGCTTACGCCGTCATCGCGGCCATCAGCCGGTCGACCCGCGGCTCGCGCTCGATGTTCATGATCAGCTCCGCCACCTGACGGCACTTGGCCTCGCCGATCACTTCGCGTCCCAGGGCGTTGAACTTCACGCCGATTTCCTGCTCCGTCATCGGGTCGCGCGGGTCGCCCTTGGGCACGTCCACGCGCTTGCTGAAGCGGCGGCCGTCGTTGGTCGTGATGGTCACGCGGCTGGCCTGGAACTTCGGGAAGAGCTGGTCGAACTCAAGGTTCGCGTGGACCTTCACCTTGTCCATCACCGCGTGCAGGCGGGTGTCCTTCACGCGCTCCTCCTTGAACTGCAGAGGCGTGACCATGCCGTCCACGAGTCCGACGGCCAGGCAGTAGGGCAGCGAGTGGTCCGCCGTCTCCTTGCTCGTGGGGCGGTACTTCGCCGGGTCGCCGAGGATGTCGGCGGCACGCATGATGACCTCCACGTCGATCGCGGCCACTTCGTCGGCCTTGATGTTGTTCTCCTGCACCACCTTCATCATGGCGGTGAGCGGCGCGTGGCTGAGGGCCTCGATGGGGAAGCTCTTCATGCCGCAGTCGAGGATCTTCCAGTGGTCGCTGGGGCCGGTGGGGAGGTTGCCGGTGAGCTTGGAGGCGTCGAAGGAGACGGCCTGGCCGTTGTGGTGGCTGTGGCCGAAGACCTGGAAGAGGCCTTCCTTGCCGTCGAAGACGTGCTCGGGGCCGCTGTAGCCGCGGGCGGCGAGCAGGGCGGACTCAACGCCCATGCGCGTGGCCCAGGGGTCCACGGTGTTCTTCATGTTGGTGAGCTTGCCGGCGGTGACGGCGCCGAGCGTGCAGGTGCGGCTGGCGGAAATGCCGATCGCCTGGACCATCTGGTCCACGTTCAGGTTGAGCATGCGTCCCGCGGCGATGGGGGCGGCGAAGCTCGTCAGCGTGGCGTGGTGCCAGCCGTACTCGCGGATGCCGGGCTGGCCCATCTCGCACAGGCGCATCTCGACTTCATACGCGATGGCCGTGCCCAGGAGCAGATCCCTGCCGGAGAGGCCCTTGTACTCGCACAGCGCCAGCGGGCCGGCGATGATGTCGGAGGGGTGGCAGGGGTCGGCCTTCCAGTAGATGTCGTTGTAGTCCATCGCCCGGATCATGTGGCTGTTGAGGAACGCCGCATCGACCGGGTTGGTGCGCAGGCCGGAGACGAAGAGGGTGCAGGGGCCGCCGGCGCCCATCTCGCGCTGGTGCTCCAGCAGGATGCGGGCGTCCTCCTGCCGGCTGCCGCCCAGGGCGCAGCCGAGGGAGTCGTACCAGAAGAGCTTGCACGCCTGCACCGCCGCGGGAGAGAGGGATTCATACGTCAATGAGCACGCCCACTCCGCGAGCGTGTGCGAGAGGTAGCGCTTGCCGGGTGTCGTGTCGTGCGCGGCCATGAAGAATCCTCCTGGTGTGACCGGCCAGTGTACGGGACGCGAAGGGCGAACGCCGCCCGTACCATGGCTCATGCTCCCACGGCGTGAAAGCTCCCTCGCCCGCTACCGCGCCTACCGAGCCAAGCGCCGCAGCGAGAAGCCCGACTCCGGCGACCGGACCGCTCCCAAGCCCAAGCGCGGGCGCGGCTTCTTCGAGCTATTCCGCAGCTTCTGGGGGATGGTCCGGCCCCACCGCGGCGCGATCATCTTCGCGCTGTGCACCGTCTCGATCGTCAGCGGTCTCTCCCTGCTCTTTCCGCTGGCGACCAAGATCGCCATCGACTACATCATCACCGACCCGCCCAAGCCCTTCCCCGACTGGGCGGAGCCCATCGTGCCCGAGGGCCCCAAGCGTCAGCTCTACTGGCTGGGCGCCGGGCTCATTGTCCTGGCGTTCGTCAACGTCTTCGTGGGCATCCTCGGGCGCTGGCAGATGACGCGCGTCACCAAGCGCGTGCAGGTCTACGTCCGCAAGATCGCCTTTGACCACGCCGGGCGGCTGCCGCTGCACCGCATTTATCACTACAAGTCCGGCGGCATGTCGAGCCTGCTCCGCGAGGACGCGGGGGCGGTGGGGGAGCTGCTCTTCGGCATGATCTACAACCCGTGGCGTGCCGTGGTGCAGCTTCTGGGCACGCTGGTCATTCTCGCGTTCGTGGACTGGCGGATGCTGGCGGGGGCGCTGGTTCTGATTCCCGTGGTGTGGGCGACGCAGAAGACGTGGATCGGGCGCATCCGTCCGATGTACCGGGACACGAAGCAGATTCGCCAGGTGATCGACAGCGCGACGACGGAGACCTTCGGCGGGATGCGGGTGGTTCGGGGCTTCAGCCGCGAGCAGTCGGAGTCGGTGCGCTTTACGACCAGCCAGCACTACCTCGCGCGGGTGGAGGTGCTGATCTGGTGGTGGTCGCGCGTGCTGGAGTCGATCTGGGCGATTCTGATTCCCGCGGCCTCCGCCGCGGTGCTCATTTACGCGGGCGCACGCATCATTGAAGGGAAGCTGACCATCGGCGACCTGATGATGTTCTCGACGTACCTGCTCATGCTTCTGGGCCCGCTCGAGACGCTCACCGCGACCGCCACGAACATTCAGACCAGCCTCGCCGCGCTGGACCGTGTCCTCGACCTGCTCAACGAGGAGCCCGAGTTCGGCGGCAAGACCGGGGGCAAGGTCGTTTCGCGCGCCACGGCCCGCGGCGGGCTGGAGCTGCGCGACGTCTGGTTCGCGTACCCGCGTCCGTCACGCAAGACCGTGGCGGAATCGCTCGCCGCGGGAACGGCGGCGGATGGGGCGGCGTCGGCCTCTGAGCCCGATTACGTGCTCAAGGGCATTTCGCTCACGGTTGAGCCGGGGCAGACGATCGCGCTGGTGGGGCCTTCGGGCTCGGGCAAGACGACGCTGTGCAACCTCGTCGCGCGCTTCTACGACCCAACCCGCGGCAGCATCCTTCTGGACGGCGTGGACCTGCGCGACATCGACGTGCGCTCCTATCGCTCGCTGCTGGGCATCGTCGAGCAGGACGTGTTTCTCTTCGACGGCACCATCGCGGAGAACATCGCCTATGCGCGGCGGGACGCCACCGCGCAGCAGATCATCGACGCCGCGACGGCCGCCAACGCCCACGACTTCATCCAGAAGCTGGACAAGGGCTACAACACGCTCATCGGCGAGCGCGGGGTTCGCCTCTCCGGCGGGCAGAAGCAGCGCATCGCCATCGCCCGGGCTCTGCTGGCGGACCCGCTCATCCTCATCCTCGACGAAGCCACCAGCAACCTGGACAGCGAATCGGAGGCACTGATCCAGCGCTCGCTCACCACGCTCATGAAGGGCCGCACCTGCTTCGTCATCGCCCACCGCCTCAGCACGGTGCGTTCGGCGGATCGCATCGCGGTGCTCGAGGGAGGCCGCCTGATCGAGCTGGGCACGCACGACGAGCTGAACGCCCTGGGCGGGCGTTACGCGGATCTGCTCCGCCTTCAGGTCGAGGGGCACAAGGCGATGCAGCTCGAAGCGCAGAAGATTGGCTCCATGCCGCGGGAGTGAGGTTTCTCAGCCGCCCGGTGCGGCTCGCGGCTTGATGCGTGTCTTCACCCAGGCATACACCGGTCGCTCGACGCCGAAGGCCAGGGCCGTTGCCAGCAGCATCGCCGCGAGCAGGGCCAGGCACACGGCCCCGTTCGGGCCGATGCCGCGTTCCTCGCACTCGCGGATGACGATGTATCCGAGGTTCTGGTGCAGCAGATAGAAGCTGTACGAGATCGCGCCCAGGAACACCAGCGGCTTGAGGCGCAGCAGCGAGGGTCGTATGTGCGTCGCCCACCACACCGCCAGCCCGGAGATGCACGCCGCGGCGAACTCCTGCCACGGCTCGATCCCCGGCTTGCGCACCCAGAAGGCCGAGGTGAACTGGTCCAGCAGGAGGATCGCGAGCACCGCGGCGTGACGCGGCTTGAACCCCTGCCGGGATTCGTAGATCACCATTCCCAGCCCGAAGAGGCTGAACCAGCGCAGCGTGAAGGCCATGGAGAGGTTGAAGGCGTCCTTGTACCCCAGTTCTTTCGCAAGCCACGCGCCGATGTTGAGGTCTGTGAGCTTTGCCGCGGCGATCCCGGCCAGGTGCAGGCCTGCGAGTCCGGCGACCACCCAGAGTGCATGGCGTCGCAGGCCGACGAGCAGGACCAGCGCCATCGTTGCGTAAAAGACCAGCTCTTCCTTGAGGCTCCAGTAGGCCCCGTCGATGTACCACACCTTGGGGTACAGCCACTTGAACCACAGCGGGGCCATGGTGAGGTTCAGGGCGGCGCTTTTGAGGTCCACCGCGCGGCCGGGCAGGCCGAAGAGGAAGACGCCCAGCCACGTCGCCGCGCACGCCGCCCAGAAGGGCGGGTAGAGCCGTGCCGCACGCTGCAGGGCGAAGGCCCCCGCCGACTTGCCGGGGCGGAGGCTCATGAGGATGACGTACCCGCTGATGACGAAGAACTGCTGGACGCCGTAGTGACCCCAGGGCAGCCGTCCCAGCAGCCCCGGTGCGTGGCCGTACAGCTCGTCATACCGGCGGGTGAAGTGGTACAGGGCCACCGCCAGGGCCGCCAGCCCTCGCAGGGCATCCAGCTCGACGATTCGTTCGGATTCCTGGGCGCGTACCGGCAGGCTCCTGGGCCCTGCACTGGTTTCCGGTCGCACCGCCGTGGTCATGGCCGCCAGCATACGGGGCCGCACGACCCGCCCGATTCGCCCCTACCCTGTAGGCCCTATGGCCACCATCGCTGTCACCGGCGCTACCGGCTTCGTGGGCCGCTACATCGTCCGCGAGCTTGTCTCCCGCAATCACTCTGTCCGCGCTCTGGTCCGCTCACGCGAGAAGGCGCGGCGGGTGCTCCCCGAGCGGTCCGTCACGCTCGTGCAGGGCGACATTTCCGACCCCGGCCGCGCCGAGGAGCTGGTCCAAGGGTGCAACGCCTGCATCAACCTGCTCGGCATCATCCGCGAGGTCCGCGGCGGGCCGGGCCAGCGCCCCCAGACCTTCCAGCGCATCCACGTAGACGCCACCCGCACGCTCGTGAACGCGTGCCAGCAGCGCGGCGTGCGACGCTTCCTCCAGATGTCGGCCATCAACGCCTCCGACACCGGCGTGTCCGAGTATCAGCGCAGCAAGTTCGAGGCGGAGATGATCGTCCGCCTCTCCGACCTCGACTGGACGATCTTCCGGCCCGCCATCATCCACGGGAAGGAGAGCGAGATCGTCCGGCTCGCCCAGGGGTGGGCCAGCGGGCACGGGGCTCCGTACTTCTTCATGCCCTACTTCACCCGCGCGGTGGAGGACAAGCGCGTCCCGCTGGGCCCCGTCGATGAGCATGACCCCAGCATCGCGCCGGTGCTCGTCAACGACGTCGCCCGCGCCTTCGCCGACGCACTGGAGAACCCCAAGACCATCGGCGAGGTCTACAACCTCGCGGGCGAGGAGGTTCTTACCTGGCCCCAGTTCCTCAGCTACATGCGGGATCACCTGCCCGGCGCGCACCCGGAGCAGCCGGTGTGGGGCATTCCCGCGCCGGTCGCCGCGCGAGCCGCGGCGGTCGCCAAGCAGCTGGGCATGGGCCGCATGATGCCCTTCGATGAGGGCATGGCGCTGATGGGCGCGCAGGACGCCACCGCAAGTCTCGAGAAGGCGCGCGAGCACCTCAACTGGCGGCCCGCGCCTTTCCGCGAGAGCTTCGCGAAGTACGCCGCGCTGGTGCCGCACTAACGCCGGATATCGCGCAGGACAGTTTCGATTGCTTCCCAATAGGCGGGCTGGTTGCTCAGCGCGTCGTTGTGGCCGCCCGTGAGCTCGACCAGCTTCGCGGCGGGGGCGAGTTCCTTCAGCCGCTCCGCGTGCGCGAAGGGGATGATCTCGTCCTGACGGCCGTGCAGCAGCAGGATGGGGCAGGTCAGGGTGGGCAACACCTGGTCCGTGCGGTAGGGGTTGCGCACGAGGAACGAGGGCGCTCCGTACGCTGAGGCGAAGGAAGCGATGCTGACGAAGGGGGATTCGAGGATCAACGCCGCGGGAGGGCGTTCCTTGGCGAGCTGCGCCGCCACGCCGCTGCCCAGCGAGCGGCCGTGGAGCATGATCCGCTCCGGGTCCACGCCGGGCTTCTCGCGGAGCCAGTCATACGCGGCCACGGCGTCCCCGACGATGGCTTTCTGCGAGGGTGATCCGCCGCTGCGTCCGTAGCCGCGGTACTCCACCAGCAGCGCCGAGACGCCGCGGTCGCGGTATTCCTCCGCGAGTTCGAGGTTGTGGTCGATGAGTTCCGCGTTGCCGTGGAAGAAGATCACGGCGGGCGCGGGCCGAGGGGAACCGCTGGGCAGGAACCAGGCTTCGATCCGCACGCCGTCGCGGTCGAGCCAGACGCGCTCGACTTCTCCGGGAATCAGGTCATCCTGCAGCGGGGGGCCGGCCAGCTCCCTGGGGTAGACCAGCTTCGATTCCAGGGTGAAGAGCGCGCCGAGCCACACGATGTAGGTTAGTCCCAGGAGCGCTGCGAACCGCCCGACCAGGCGGGGCCACCGCTTGGAAGTCTTTGCCATGATGGTGTTGTACCGAATCCGCGGCCGGGCCGTTGCGGCCACTACACTGCCGCGGATGACACACCGCACGATCCTGCTCGCCGCCCTTTTCGTCTCGCTGCTGGCATCCGCGGCACGCGCCTGGGACGCCTACGGACACCGGCTCATCACGCGCGTCGCGATCGAGGGCATGACCGACGCGCCCGCGTGGATCACTTCGCCGGACACTCTGGCGCAGATCACCGATCAGGCGGTGGTCCCCGACCGCTGGCGCTCCACGCGCATCAACCAGCTCATCCACCTCAACAACCCCGAGCATTACCTCGACGTTGAGGACCTGTACCCCTACGGGCTTTCGCTCAAGAACCTGCCCACGCTGCGGTATGAGTACGTCAAGGCGTTGGCGCTCGCAAAGGAGCGGGCGGGCTCGGACTTCAGGGGCCGTCCCGTCAACCCCGCGCGCGACACCGCCAAGACCGACGAGCTGCCGGGCTTCATTCCTTACGCCATCGTCGAGCAGTACGCGAAGGTGCAGAACGCCTTTCTGGTCGTGCGCACGCTGGAGAAGATCAACGACCCCAGGCGGGCGCACCAGCTCGAAATGGCCCGCGCCAACGCCCGCGTTCAGATGGGCATGCTCGCCCACTACGTCGGCGACGCGGCGCAGCCCCTCCACATGACCAGGCACCATCACGGCTGGGTCGGCGAGAACCCCAACAAGTACACCACCGACCGCGGCTTTCACTCCTACATCGACGGCCGCATCCTCAACATCCACAAGATCAAGGACGCGGACGTCCGCGCGTTCTTCGATCCCAAGCTCGCGGTGGAGGCCCGGGCGCCCTGGGACGGCGTGCTGGAATATCTCCAGTCGTCCTTTGAGCAGGTGGAGCCCTTGTACATCCTGCAGAAGTCGGGGGACCTGGAGCGCGAGCCGGGCAAGGAGTTCATTGCTCAGCGCCTGGCGAGCGGGGCTTCGATGCTTGCGGCGCTGTACCGTGCCGCGTGGGAATCCAGCGAGCCCACCGAGAAGGACATCGCGGACTTCAAGCGCTACGACGGGCACGACTGAGCGCCCGCCGCGGCAGACGTTTGCATCCGCCATGCCGCGCCGCATTCAGGGCAGACGGGGCAGCCGTCCTCGGCTTCTACAACATCTTTGAGCGTGTAGCCGGCGCACCAGTTGTGCCAGAGCATCGCTCGCCGCGCCTGCGGCGTCGTCATTCGCCTCTGCGCGGCCAGGAACGCGGCGAACCAGATTCGGAGTACTTCCTGATCGCCGGCGCGTGGGGGCCTCTGGGGAGCCGCACGAGGTTGAACAGCGGCACCCGCCTGCCGCGGTCGTCCGGCAGTGTGGCCGGCCAGAACATGCGGGGCATGCTGACCGGACCGCCGGGCGGGTTCCTATAGTCCCGCCCTTTCCCTACGGAGGTCTCAGCGTGGCAGAACGGCACTTCGACATGGTGGTCATCGGCGGTGGACCCGCGGGCTACGTCGGCGCGATCCGCGCGGCACAGCTCGGCTACAAGGTCGCCTGCGTCGAGCGCGCCAAGCTCGGCGGCGTCTGCCTCAACTGGGGCTGCATCCCCTCCAAGGCGCTGCTCACCAACGCCGAGCTGATGGAGAAGCTCGCCCACGCCGACTTCTACGGCCTGCAGGTGGAGGGCAAGCTGAACGTCCAATGGGACAAGGTCATCGGCCGCTCCCGCGACGTGGCCTCCAAGCTCAACAAGGGCATCGAGTTCCTCTTCCGCAAGAACAAGATCACCCACATCGTGGGCTCGGCCAAGATCCTCTCCGGTCGCGCCCAGGGCGGGAAGTGCCGCGTCGAGGTCTCCGAGTGCGCCGTGCAGGAGGAGTTCACCCCCGCGCCCGCCAAGCCGGGCAAGGTGATCGAGACGCTCACGTGCGATCACGTCATCATCGCCACGGGCTCGGTCGCCCGCGATCTGCCCTTCGCCCGCTTCGACGGCGACAAGATCTGGGGCGCGCGCGAGGCGATGTACAACAAGCAGCAGCCCAAGAAGCTCATCATCATCGGCTCCGGCGCCATCGGCATGGAGTTCGCCTACTTCTACAAGCAGATGGGCACCCATGTCACGGTCGTCGAGATGCTCGACAACATCCTGCCCGTCGAGGACAAGGACGTCTCCGAGGCGATGGCCCGGCTCTACCGCAAGCAGGGCTACGACATCCGCACCGGCACCACCACGACCAACGTCGAGAAGACCGCCAGCGGCGTGAAGGTCACCATCGCCCCGGTCGTCAACGGCAAGCCCGATGAGTCGAAGAAGGAGACGCTGGAGGCGGACAAGGTGCTGCTCGCCATCGGCGTCGCGGCACGCACCGACGGCCTCTTCGACGAGAAGCTGGGCCTGAAGACCGAGAAGGGCTGGATCGTCACCGACTACAAGCCCGGCCAGACGCGCGCCGAGCCTCTGACCTACGCCACCAACATCCCCGGCATCTACGCCGTGGGCGACGTCATCGGCCCGCCGTGCCTGGCGCACAAGGCGATGGAGGAGGCGGTCACCTGCGTCGAGCGCATCGCGTGGCAGGAGAAGAAGGCCGCGCACGAGCCGTATCCGATCGATTACTCCGTGCTGCCCGGCTGCACCTACTGCCAGCCGCAGGTCGCCTCCGTCGGCTACACCGAGCAGCGGCTCATCGCCGAGGGCAAGGTCAAGGGCAAGGACTACGAGGTGGGCAAGTACGCCTTCCAGGCCCACGGCAAGGCCATCGCCGCGGCGCACACGGATGGGTTCGTCAAGATCATCCGCGGGCTGCCCCGCGGCGAGATCCTCGGCGCGCACATCATGGGCGACGCCGCCACGGAGCTGATCGCCGAACTCTCCCTCGCGCGTCGCCTCGAGGCGACCACCGAGGAGCTCATCGCCACCATCCACGCGCACCCGACCATGCACGAGGCCGTCCACGAGGCCGCCCTCATGGCCGAGGCGCGGGCGATCCACGTGTGAGAACAAAGCTCAAAGCTCAAACGAACCTGCAGCGCTCAACCAGCAGCACTCAACGCCAAAGCTCTCTTCCTCTCCGGATTTGAGCTTTCCTTTGGGCGTTGCCGGCTGAGCGTTTTTACTTCCCCGTCAACCCGTGATACCGCACGGCGACGATCGTCTGGTCGTCGTCGCGGGTGGCGCTGCCGCGGTGCTCGAAGAGGGCCTTGTGGATGGATTCCACGACGCAGTCGGGCTGGCCGCTGCACTGGACCAGCGCAGCGTCGAGGCCCTTCACGTCGAACAGTTCCTTGTCGGGGCTGAAGGTCTCGGTGATGCCGTCGGTGTAGAGCACCAGCGTGTCGCCCGGCCGCAGCTGCACTTCGCCGCAGCGCGCCTCCAGGTCGTCCATGATGCCCAGAGGCACCGTCGCGGCGTCGTCCAGCGCCACGATCTTGCCGGACATGCCGTCCTTCAGTCGCGGCGGGTTGTGCCCCGCGTTGCTGTACCGCAGGATGCCCGTTGCGGGGTCCAGGATGCCGACGAACGCCGTGACGAAGTTTCCTTCCAGTCCCGCGGCGAGCAGGCGGTCGTTGGCGAACTCCAGGAGTGCCGCGGGATCGATCGCCCCGTGGGCCCCGTGCCCGCCCAGCTGGCCGTGCCCTTCCGAGGGCACGTAGCAATGGAGGATGGCGTGCAGCATCGCCATCACCGTCGCCGCGGCGGCGCCATGCCCCGACACGTCCGCGATCAGGATGCCCCAGCGGTTTCCCGGCAGGTGGATGAAGTCGTAGTAGTCGCCGCCGGACTCGTCGCTGGTCAGATAGCTTGTGGCGACTTCAAGCCCCGGGATTTCGGGCGTGCGCGAGGGGAGCAGCGACTGCTGCACGCGCGCGATCTGATCGAGCTGGTCGCGCAGCCGCAGGTTGAGCTGCTTCACCGTGTTCACGGTCAGCAGGTGCTTGCCCAGCACCCCGAGCATGTTCGCCACCACCTGCGCCTCGCCCACCTCGCAGGGCTCGGAGAGCAGCGGCTCGCGCCCGAAGGCAAAGAGCCAGCGCGACACGCGGTCGCCCTCGTAGATCGGAAGCGCCATGCACGTGCGCATGTCGGCCGCGTCCGGACCAAGCACGGGGTCGTCCGCCAGGGAGAGGTCGGTCGCGTACTTCGGCGCGTTGTCGGCGATCATCGCGCCGAGAAATCCGCCGTGGTGCCTGGGCAGGCGCGCCGCGCGCCCCTCGTCCTCCATCCTGCGGTCGAACATCATGCCCGCGCGCTGGGCGTAGAGCACGCGGTACGCCCCCGGCTCCTCCTCGTCGGGGAGCACGCCGACGAAGTACGCCACCGGCCGGACCTTCACGTAGCTGGAGACAAACGCGTTGTACGCGGCGGTGGTGTCTCTCGCGCGCGTCAGCTCCCGCAGCATCGCGGTAATGTGCGGGAGCGCCGGGTCGCCGGAGAGGTCGAGGAGTCGCACGCCCCAATGCTAGCGCAGCAAAAAAACCCCGGCCGAAGCCGGGGTTTGTGCGTTTTTTGCAAGACGATTACTTGCCGGTGGAAGGCGCGGCGGGCGCGGGGCTGGCCGTGCCCTTGGTGTACACCACCTCCAGCGCCTTGAACTCGCCGCCGTCGGAGCCCTTGAACCACATCTCGTAGGTCATCTGCGTCTTGGAATCGAAGCGCAGCACCGTGCGGATGGTCTCGGTGGCTCCGGTCTCGGGGTTGTCCACCTCGCCGGTGGACTCGATCTCGCCCTTGGCGTTCTTCGTTCCCTTCGTGAGCATGATGCCCGTGGTCTGGTTGTCGATCCACGTGGTCTCAAACTCGCGCGACGCGGCGTTGAAGCCGAAGAGCCCCTCGCCGTTGAACTTCGTCCCCATCATCTCGCCGGTGAAGGTCTGACGGACGAACTTCGCGCCCATGATGGGCTCGAACTTCGCCTTGCCGTGGCTCTCCATCGGCTCCTGGCCGGGGGCCATCCAGAAGCGGGTCACCGTCGTCCACTCGCCCACCAGCTTGGTGTTCAGCTCGATGTGCTCGGCCAGCAGCGGCACCGCGGGGGCGTGCGCGTCAACCGGCGCGGGGGGCGTGGGAGTCGTCGGGGCGGTGGGGGCCTCGGGCTGGAACGCCACGGCAAGGCCCGTGCACAGAACCATCGCCGCGGCCAGGGAAACCTTCTTCATCGGTGCATCTCCAAATAGCAGGTGGATGGGGAGAGAGGGGACGCGCCCTGCTTCAAGATCGGCTCGCCTTCCCCCCCGGGTTGAGCGTTGGGCGAATGTTTGGAGAGCCCCCTTATCCATTCCCCGAACAGCGCGGTACGCTGACCCCCCTATGGGACGCACCCTGACCGCTCTTGCCTCGTTCTTCGCCCTTGCCGCCGCGGCCTTCGCCCAACCCTCCAGCCAGGGGCCGCTCGCACCCCCGGCCAACGGCCCCCGTCGCGCCGATGCGACGTGGACCGCTCTCCGCGGCTGCACTGTTCACGTCAATCCCACGACGACGCTGGAACGGGCCACCGTCGTCTTCCGTGACGGTTTCATCACCGCCGTCCTCCCCGCCGCGCCCGATCCCAAGGACAAGAACACCCTCAAGCCCGCCGCTGCGCCGCCGGGGGCGACCGTCATCGACTGCGAAGGGTTGCACCTGTACGCGGGCTTCATCGATCCCTACGTCGAGGTGGACGCTCCCGCGCCAGCCGGCGATCCCAGCACGCGCCACTGGAGCCCGAGGGTCACGCCCCAGCGTTCCGGGCTGGACGGCGGGGGCATTGATTCCGCCGCCGCGGAAGCGCTCCGCAAGCTCGGCTTCACCGCCGCGGCGATCAGCCCGCGCTCGGGCATTTTCCGCGGCACCTCCGCCGTGGTCTCCCTCGCCCGTCCCGCCGACGAAGCCAGCGCCGCGCGCCCGCCCGTCTACACCAACATCGCGTATCACAGCGTCGCCTTCGAGCAGGGGGGCGGCTACCCCGGCAGCCTGATGGGCGCGATCGCGCTGATCCGCCAGACGCTGATCGACGCGGATTGGCAGCAGTCCGCCCGTGCCGCGGGCAAGAGCATCGAGCCCAACTGCCTCGACGCCCTTGCTTCCTCCCGCGGACTGCCCATCCTTTTCAATACGGACGATGCTCTCGACCCGCTCCGGAGCATCAAGATCGCGGACGAGTTCTCGCGTCCGTACCTGCTTCTGGGCAGCGGGCGCGAGTATCAGCGCCTTGAAGCGCTGGTCTCCTCGCTCGACAAGACCAGGGCGCTGCGCAACTCAGCCGCGGCGGTGCTGCTGCCGCTGAACTATCCGCGCACGCCCGACGTTTCCACCGTCGGCAGGGTCGCGAATGTGGAGCTGGCCGACCTCATGCACTGGGAGCAGGCGCCGACCAACCCGCGCCGCCTCGCCGCGGCGGGCGTGCCCTTCGCCCTCACCACCGCCAAGCTCCGCGACCGCGCGGAGTTCCGCAAGAACCTTCAGACCGCGATCAAGCACGGCCTTTCCGAGCAGCAGGCGCTCGCCGCGCTCACGACCACGCCCGCGGCGCTCTTCAACCTCGCGGGCACGCTGGGCACGATCGAGCCGGGCAAGCGGGCGAACCTCGTCCTCGCCGACGGCCCCATCTTCGGCGACGCGACGAAGATCCGAACCGTCTACATCGACGGCCAGCCTCATGAGATCACGCCCGCGCCGGTGGACCTGGAGGGCCGCTGGGCCGTGACCATTCCCGGCGAGCAGCCCGCCGTCGAGCGTTCTCTGGTCATCGACAAGGACAACAACATCACCGTCCACCGCGCGGGCAAGTCCGTCCGCGCGACGAAGGTCGTTGCGGATCGCGACCGGCTTTCCTTCGCCTTCGATCATGAATCGCTGGACGGGACTTCGGGCTTCTCCATCGTCAGCGCCATCATCGAGTATGACGGCGGGGCGAGCTTCCCGGCACGCAAGCCCTCCGCGACGAAGCTCTCCGGCACCATCCTCGGCCCCGCGGGCGAGACCACGCCCTTCGCCGCTCAGCGCACGCTTTTCAGCCCGCTGATCGGGAACTGGAAGATCACCAGGGCCGACGATCAGGTCTTTGACCTCAGGGCCAGGGACGCGGTTTCCATCGCCATCACGGAAAACTCCGTCACCATCACCTTCCCCAAGTCCAGGAGCGAGGCGGCATCCGGCGGTGACGCGGACTCTTCCAAGCCCGACGCCGCCGAAGACAAGGACGCCGATCAGCCGGAGCCTCGCCGCCGTCGCAACGACAGCACCGTCGTCCGCGCCGAGGATGTCGTCCTGAAGCACGACAAGCTCACCTTCACCCACGACCTTGCCCCCGTCGGCGGCGAGGGCCGCAGCTCCGACAAGGTCACCATCGTTCTGAACGGCCCCGGCGCGGACGATGATCTTCTCCGCGGCGAGAGCACTCTGCCCGACGGTGCGAAGCACACCTACGAGGCCGTCCGCGCGCCGCGCGAGGGCACCGAGGTCGCTCCCGGCCTGTGGGCCACGGACGACGAGCTCGCCCGCATCAAGGCAGTTCCCGAGAAGCTCCCCACCCCCTTCGGACCCTACGGCCTCGACGAGCTTCCGCCCAAGGAAACCGTCGTCTTCCGCAACGCCACGCTCTGGACCAACGGGCCCGCGGGCGTCTTCAAGGGCTCGCTTGTCATCGCCGACGGCAAGATCATCCGCGTCGCCCGCGCGGATGAGGACTTCGGCGTCACCGCGCCCCCCGGAGGCTCCGTCGTCACCATCAACTGCGAGGGCAAGCACATCACTCCGGGCATCATCGACGCCCACTCGCACACGGGCATTTCCCGCGGCGTGAACGAAGGCGGACAGGCCATCACCTCCGAGGTCCGCATCGCCGATGTCATCAACCCCAACGACGTGAACTGGTATCGCCAGCTCGCCGGCGGCGTCACCACCGTGCTTCAGCTCCACGGCAGCGCGAACGCCATCGGCGGTCAGTCGCAGACCACCAAGCTCCGCTGGGGCGCTCCGCACCCAGACGACATGTGCTTCGAGGGCGCGATCCCCGGCATCAAGTTCGCGCTCGGCGAGAACCCGCGGCGCGTCAACGCCGGCGGCTCGCGTGCGGAAGGCCCGGCCCGCTACCCCGCCTCGCGCATGGGCGTGGAGCAGATCATCCGCGACCGATTCACCGCCGCGCGGGAGTACCTCAACCGCCCCGCCGACGCCCGGCGCGACCTGGAGCTGGAAGCCCTCGCCGAGATTCTCCGCGGCGAGCGCCTCATCCACTGTCACTCCTACCGGCAGGACGAAATCGCCATGCTCTGCAACGTCGCGCGCGACTTTGGCTTCAAGATCGGCACCCTTCAGCACGCGCTGGAGGCGTACAAGGTCGCCGATTACGCCCTCAAGCACACCGGCGGGGCATCGGGCTTCTCCGACTGGTGGGCGTACAAGATCGAGGTGCAGGACGCCATCCCCGGCGCATTCCCCATCATGCACGACGTGGGCCTGCTCGTCAGCTACAACTCCGACAGCAGCGAGATGGCCCGCCGCCTCAACGTCGAGGCCGCCAAGGCCGTGAAGTACGGCCGCGGCATCACCCCCGAAGAAGCCCTCAAGTTCGTCACGCTCAACCCCGCCAGGCAGCTCCGCATCGACAACCGCGTGGGCTCGCTCGAAGTCGGCAAGGACGCGGACATCGCCGTGTGGTCCGGCGACCCGCTCTCCGCCTTCTCCAAGGTCGAGATGACGTTTGTGGACGGCCGCCGCCTCTTCTCGGTGGAGCAGGACCAGCAGCACCGCGCCCGCATCGCCGCGGAGCGCCAGCGGCTCATTCAGAAGATCCTCTCCGAGTCCCGTCCGCGGCGGGCCGAAAGCGGCGAGAGCGAAGCCGCCCCGAGACGCCGCCGCACGCCGCAGGAAGTCGCTGAGAGCTACTCCTTCTTCTCGGCGTACTTCGCCGACGACCGGCCCTCTCACGCCGTGCCCGGCGACTGCGGCGAGAGCGAGCTTCTTCAGCAGATGAGCGCGGAATGAAGATGCAGAGCACAAGGCAAAGTCACATGCAGGGCACTTCCATGAACACTCGAACTTCCGTCCCCGCGGCTCGCCGCGCTCCTTCGCGTCTTTCGCGCGTGCTTCTCGCGATGGCGGCCTGTGTCGGCGCGTCCGTCGCGCATGGCCAGGACTTGACGATCAAGTCCGCTCCGCAGTCGCAGCCCATCATCATCCACAACGCCACCATTCACACCGTTTCCGGCCCCAGCCTGGAGGACGGCGCGATCGCCTTCGAGAACGGGCGCATCACCGCGGTGATGAGCGCGGAGGAGTGGAAGGCCGCGTCGCCCCACCCCGGCGTCAAGCTCATCGACGCCAACCGCGCCCACGTCTACCCCGGTCTCATCGGCGCGTACACGCAGATCGGTCTGACCGAGTTCCAGGCCGTGCGCGCCACCATCGACATGGACGAGGCCGCGAGCCCCATTTCGCCTGAGGTCCGCGCCGCCAGCGCCGTCAACCCCGACTCCACGCTCATCCCCGTCACGCGCTCCAACGGCGTGCTGGTTGTGGGCGTCTTCCCCACGGGCGGGGTCATCAGCGGGCAGGTCTCCGCGATTCGTCTTGAGGGCTGGACCACCGCGGAGATGACGATCAACCCCAGCCTGGGCATCGTCGTCCGCTGGCCCAACGTCCGAGCCTCGAGCTTCCGGCAGGATCGCTCCGACGAGGACCGGCTCCGCGAGTTCGGAGACGCCCTGCGGACCATCACCAACGCCTTCGACGCCGCGGAGGCTTACGCCCGCGCCCGAGCCGCGGACAAGAACCACCCGGCGGACCTGCGCTGGGAGGCCATGACGCCGCTGTTCCCCGTGGAACGCACGCACCCCGCGGCGACGGCGCTGCTGCTTAACAGCTCGCGCGACGCCGCCCCGGACCCCCGCGCGCGCACCTTCGTCTTCGCCAACGACGTGGACCAGATCACCTCCGCCGTGGCCTTCGCCGTCTCGCGGGGCCTGCGGCTGGTGATCGTCGGCGGGCGAGACGCGGACCTCTGCGCCGACCTGCTCAGGCAGCACGACGTGCCCGTCATCGTGCAGGGCATCCACCGCCTGCCGCGTCATGAAGATGCGCCCTATGACGAGCCCTACACGCTGCCCGCGCGCCTCCACGCCGCGGGCGTCCGCTTCTGCATCGCCACCAACGACGACACCGCCCACGAGCGCAACCTGCCCTACAACGCCGCGATGGCCGTGGCCCACGGCCTGCCGATGGACGCGGCGATCAAGGCCGTCACTCTCTGGCCCGCGCAGATCCTGGGCATCGACGCCGAAGTGGGGTCGCTCGAGGTCGGCAAGTCCGCCATGCTCATCGTCACCACCGGCAACCCGCTGGAGGTCACCACGCGCGTTCAGCGAGCCTACGTCGATGGGCGCGACATCGACCTTTCCAACAAGCACACCAAGCTGGATGAGAAGTACCGCGAGCGCTACCGTCAGCTCGGCCTGCTGAAGGAAGACTCCCAGGCCGACAAGCCGCAGGATTCAACGCCGCAGTAACGCCGTGTCCTACGGCCAGAGCTGTTCCAGCTCCGCCGCGCTGCGGCCCGCGATGCGCACAACCTTCTCCGGGTGCCCGTGCCCGGAGATCACTTCCACGTCGCGCTCCGAGACTCCCGCGGCTTCGGCGATCACGCGGCAGACCGCGGCGTTGGCCTTTCCCCCCTCCGGCGGCGCGGCCACCTTCACCTTCAGCCGATCTCCCAGCCGTCCCACGATCTGGTCCCGCTTGCTCCCCGGCACTACCTTCACCGCCACCCGCGACGCCACGCCGCCCTGTGCGGGCGACCGTTCGTCTTCGATCATCCCCACATCCAGCCTCCTTGAAGCCCTTTGCTGCGACCGCCGATCCACACCCAGCGTACAGACCAAAAACCCTTGCGGCCCGCGTTTTCGGACGTACCTTGCCCAAGGAGCCGTCCCGTGTTGAAACACCTCGCCATTCTCGCACTCGCCGCGGCGCCCGCCGCCGCGCAGCTTCGCCCGGACGAAGTCCTGGTCATTTACGACTCCCGCATTCCGGACAGCCGCGCTGTGGCGGAGTTCTACGCGGGGTCCGCGAAGGTGCCCGGCGGCGTGGGCAACCGCCCCGGGGCTCGCCCCGGCGTCCGCGTCTTTGACCTTGCGACCTCCGGCGCGCCGGTGACCAACCCCGGCACCATCGCCTTCGTTGACTTCGTGCCGCGCCTGCGCACGCCCATCCGCAACTACCTGGCCTCGAACAACCTCGACCGCACCGTGCGCTGCCTGGTGCTCACCAAGGGCCTGCCGCACAGGATCGACGACAGCGACTTCGGCTCCGTGGGCGACAACCCCGGCGCGTTCGTCGGCGAGTACACGTCGAACGACGTGGCCTGCGCCAGCGTCGATTCGGAGCTGACGCTGCTCTGGCAGGACCTTCACGAGGGCGAGGCGGGAGGCGCCGCGGACAGCAAGGCCGACGGGCTGATCCTCAACCCGTACTGGAAGTCCGCTTCGCCCATCGGCTCCTTCTCCACCGCGAACATCCGCACGCAGAAGGCCTTTACATCCGTCAACGTCGGCCCGGTGTGGGGGCTGGGGGGCACGGGCGCCACTCGTCTGACCCCGGGGGATATGTACCTCGTCTGCCGCCTCGACGGGCCCACGCTCGCCGACGTGGAGGGCATGGTCAACCGCGCGGCTTCCATCCGCTACGACACCGGCGCGCACGCCCTGCTGCTCGATGAATTCGGGAGCAACGGCGTCGCCGACGCTTCGGGCAACTCGGAGCTGGACAACCAGGCCGCGCTCGGCGCGCTCCGCGCGGGCGACGACTACGAGCGCACGCGCGACCAGCTCGCGCTGGACGGCCGCTTCGTTCACGTCCGCTACGACGCCGCGTCCAACGCGCCCAACTTCTTCATCGGCCCGCGCATCAGCCCCACCGGCGGCATCCTCATCAACGAGCCCGTCGCCCTGCTCGCGAGCTACGGCAGCAACCACGCGGGAACCTTCCCCACGTACAGCGGCGGCTCGGTCGCGCGCGTCTTCGCCGATTCCTTCCACTACGTCAACGGCGCGATCTTCAACACCATCGAGAGCTACAACGGGCGCGACTTCGGCGGCCTGGGCGTCGGCGCGATCGATCAGGAGCAGGCGAGTCACTTCATCGCCGCGGGGGGCACGCTCGCCATCGGCCACGTCTGGGAGCCGCTGGCCGACACCATCGCGGACAACGAGTTCCTCGCCTCCAACTTTGTGCTGGGCGAGCTTTCGTGGGCCGAGGCGGCGTGGTCGAGCATCCCCTGCCTCTCGTGGATGCACATCGTGATCGGCGATCCGCTGGCCCGCCCCTCGCGCAGCAGCGAGGATATCGACCAGGACCAGCGCGTCGGCATCGGCGACGCCTACGCCTTCGCCGTGAGCCCGACGGATATCAACCGCTCCGGCGCGGCAGACGCCGCGGACCGCGCGATCCTCTACCGCACCCTGCGCTTCTACGAGCGGAGTGATCTGATCAACCGCAGGCCGTAAGTTCGAGTGAGGGACTGTCCGCCCGCAGGCTTACGCCTGCAGCTTCATCAGCCGCTCCGCGGTCTTCTTCCCTACTCGCCGCGGCGGGAAAATCGCCGTTCCGCCGTCGTCCTTCTCGCGCTTCACGGGTCCGAGCTTCACGCGCTCGTGCGCGCTCTTCGCGTTCGCGCGGCTGTATTCCGTGCCCACGAACCGCCGCCCCATCGCGTGCGCCATCACCGCCGTGGTCCCGCTCCCGACGAAGGGGTCCACCACCAGGTCGCCGGGGTCGCTGCACGCGGCGATGACCCGCTCCAGGTACACCTCCGGCAACTGATTGTCGTGCCTGCCGCGACGTTCCTTGTTGTTTCCCTGCACGCGTCCCCAGTACTTGCCGTACCACACGTCCATCGGCACGCGCTTGCCTCCGGGCAGGCCGTCCTTCTTGTCGAAGGTGCGTGGGTCGAAGTAGGTCGTGGCGCGGTCGCTGGGCTCAAGCACCGCCTCCGCGTTCCATGTCCGCGGGCCGCCCGGCTTCATGAACCAGAGGGCATGGACCTTGCTGTTGATGAACCGGCTCTTGGTGTTCTGGCCGAAGCGGTAGTGCCAGATGCACCAGTTCTCCATCTCCAGCCCGCGCTTCTTGAGGTGTACCACGATCTCCGCCGCGGTGTCGTCGGGGATGTTGATCCAGAACGCGCCCCCCGGCCGCAGCAAGTCGATGCACAGGTCCAGCCATTCCTCGGTGAACCGCAGGTAGTCCTCCCGCGGCATCGAGTCGTCCCACTTGTCGTACGCCCGGTTCCAGTTGAACGGAGGATCCGCGAAGACCAGGTCCACCTTGCCGTGCAGCTCCTTCAGCTCCTTCAGCACGTGCCGGCAGTCGCCCACGTAGATCTCGCACCGCGGCTTGCCCGGCTCGTCCACGACGAAGTCCGCGCCCGCGCGCTCTGTCACCCTCCGCTTCACCGGCGTCGCCGTCATCCATCGCTCCAACGGTTGATCTTCTCACTCCCGCCGAACCCGGGCGGAAGCCTTCAGGCACCGCGAAAAATAGCACATCAGCCCGCTTCGCGCGAGCACCCCAAACTTGCGCCGAACCCCACCTACTATGTCCCCAGGCACGCCCCGGGGCCTCCCGCCCCGTTCGGACGGGCGTGCCCCCCCGGTGTGAAACGGCACGCCGCACCGGAACACTCACACAGACGGTTCACCATGACGCAGAACGAATCCTCCACGCCGACCGACTCCATCCAGCCCGAAAACATCCAGCCCGCCGCGGGCCCCCTCCCCGATCCCCACGACCCCGAAGAGGCCGCCAGGGTCGCGGCTCTGAAGGATCATCGCGCCGAGGTCTTCGACGAGACCAAGACCTTTGCCGACCTGGGCCTGCGCAACTCCGTCCTCAAGGGCATCGAAGAGGCGGGCTTCAAGCACCCGACGGTCACGCAATCCCAGCTTCTGCCCGCCATCCTCGCGGGCAAGGACGTGCTCGGCCAAGCCAAGACCGGCTCGGGGAAGACCGCCGCGTTCTCTCTGCCCCTGCTTCACAAGCTGGAGAAGGACAAGCCCTTCCAGGCCCTCATCCTCGCGCCGACGCGCGAGCTGGCCATCCAGATCACCTCTGAAATCGACGAGCTGGGCAAGTTCACCCCCATCCGAGCCACCACCGTCTACGGAGGCCAGGCGGTCCGCACTCAGGCGGGCAAGCTCAGCAAGGGCTCCCACATCATCGTGGGCACCCCCGGGCGCGTGATGGACATGCTGCAGCGCGGCGTGATCCACTTCAACAACATCACCCACGTCGTCCTCGACGAAGTGGACCGGATGCTCGACATCGGCTTCCGCGAGGACATCCGCCGCATCCTCGACCAGACGCCGCGGAACCGCCAGACGGTCTTCGTCTCCGCCACCATCTCGCCGGAGATCGAGAAGCTGGCGCGGCGCTACATGAACGACCCCGAGAAGATCGTGGTCGCCTCGGGCTCGCTCACCGTTTCTCTCGTCGAACAGCACTACCTCACCGTCAACCCGTGGGACAAGAAGCGCCTGCTGCTGCACCTCCTCACCCACGAGGAGCCCGCGCTCACGATCGTCTTCTGCCGCCTCAAGCGCACCGTCGATGAGCTGGCCGTGGGGCTGACCCAGCGCGGCGTCGAGGCCCACGCCATCCACGGCGACATGCCCCAGGGCAAGCGCAACTCAACCATGCGCAAGCTCCGCGAGGGCCACCTGTCCGTCCTCATCGCCTCCGACCTCGCCGCCCGCGGCATCGACGTGGAGGGGATCTCTCACGTCATCAACTTCGACCTGCCCGAAGACCCCGAGGTCTACGTCCACCGCATCGGCCGCACCGCCCGCGCCGGGCGCAAGGGCGTCGCGTGGTCCTTCGTCACGCCGGATCAGGGCTCGCTCCTCACCGCCATCGAGGTGCTCATCAACGCCGAGATCCCCCGGCTCGATTACCCCGACTTCAAGCCCTCCGAGCGGCCCGCGAACTGGCGCGACCCCGCCCCCGGCGGCCGACGCGAAGGGGGGCTCACCCTCGCCGATGCCCCCGCCGGGGCGCCCGCACCGGAAAAGACCAACCGGATCAAGGAGTCCGTCAATCCGCCGCTGCCCGTCGCGGAGGGCGGCGCCATCGACGAGACCAAGTTCCCCGGCGGCATCGTGCCCACCAAGCTCCCGCCCAAGCGGCTCATCCGCGGCATCAAGACCAGCCGCCGATAGCCCCGGCGGTGGAAGCGCTCGAGAACGACGTTGAGGCTGGCGCGAAGACCGCGGAGTGGCTGGGCGCGGAGGGTCGCGTGCGGTCCGGCCCCAACCGCGGGCGCGAGAAAGAGGACGTGGCGAGGGAGCGGGCGTTGCGGGCGAGTGTCGAAGCGCTGGCTGACGTGCTGGCGGTGCCGGTCCGCACCGCGTGGCGGTGGATCGAGTCGTTCATCGAGCCGCGTAGATGATGAGAGCCGGCCCCAGGATCGCCCCAAGCGCGAAGATCATCCAGCCCGAGGCCCCGAGCCAAAGCAGCAGGAGCACGGCCACGGCGCAGATCGCCCCGAGCACGAGGTTTACGCCGGCGAGCACCCAGAAGTCGGCCCACTTCTCGGCCTCGCGGGCCTCGCGTTGTGAGAGTTTGGGTTCGGGGCGGAATCCGCGTGGCATGCCCCCACCCTACCCCCCGTCCCCCAGGGACCGCAAGAGAATCTGCGGCCGCGTCGGTCCGGTAACGCCCTGCTAGACTCCCACCACAGCCGCTTCTCGTCCTCCTTGAGGTCGTGACGTCCAGGCACGTCCGAAATCAGTTACAGGGCCAAGGATTTTCTTTGGCTATTTAGCTGACTCGTGTACACTCGCGGCTCATGGGGTGTCACGACGCGCTTCTTCAGCGGGTTCGTGGTTTGCTGGCTTGCGGCCAGGAGTCGCAAGCAGAAGCGGTTCTTCGTCGAGTTGTCGGCGGTCATCCCGATCGAGCGCTCCTGCAGGCCATCGCCGACCTGCTCCTTTCCACAGGGCGTTTTGTGCAGGCGGAGTTCTACATCCGCCGCGCGATGGCGATGAAGCCGGGCGATCCCGAAGACGCCGAAGCCCTCGCCAAGGCGCTCATGGGTCAGCAGAAGTTCGAAGCGGCGCACAGGCTTCTGCGCGAGATTCTCGATGCGCACCCCGACCGCATCAACACGCGCATTGTCCTTGCCACCTCGCTGCGGAGGCAGAAGAAGACCGCTTCCGCCCTCGCGCTTCTGAAGGAGGGGCTGAAGCCGGGCGTCAACGACGCCGCGCTGCTTAACGCCTACGCGCACACGCTGCACGCCGCGGGAAGGGTCGAGGAAGCCGTTCCGATTTTGCGGCGCGTCGTCGCCGCCGTGGGCGATCAGCCCGCCGCGCTGGACGGCTACTGCTCCGTCCTCAACTACTGCCCCGGCGTGACGAGGCAGGAAGTGCTGGAGGCCCACGCCCGATACGGGCGTGCTGTTGAGCGAGCGCTCCTGCCGCGGCCTCCCGGAGCGGGCGCGCTGCGCGTCCACGGCCGGCCGCTCCGCGTCGGCCTGCTCTCCAGCGATCTGCGCGATCACGTCGTCTCGATGTTCATCGCTCCCTTCATCGAGCACGCCGACCGCGCCCGCGTTCACCTCACCTGCTTCAGCACCAGCCCCGTCGAAGACGCCGTCTCCGCCCATCTTCGCAAGCACGCCGATTCCTGGCGATGGCTCCCGCTCGCCACTCCGCAGAAAGTCGCCGACGCCGTCCGCAAGGAGAGCATCGACGTGCTCGTCGAGCTCAACGGCCACACCCGAGGCCACAGGCTCGAGGCCCTCGCCCTCCGCCCCGCGCCGGTTCAGGTCACGTACCTCGGATACCCCGCCACCACCGGCATGCGGTCCATCGACTTCCGAATCGTCGATTCCATCACCGATCCCCACGGCAGCGAGGACTTCTGCACAGAGCGTCTGCTCCGCATCGACCCCTGCTTCCTCTGCTACCGGCCGCCCGCGGACGTACCCCCCGTCAACACCCGCCCCGACGGTCCTGTCACGTTCGTCTCGTTCACCAACCTCGCCAAGCTCAGCACGTCGCTCATCGCGCTGTGGGCGGGGGTGCTCGGCGCGGTTCCCGGCTCGCGTCTGCTGATGAAGCACTATTCGCTGCTGGAGCAGGAAGTCCGCGACGACCTTGCCGCGCGTTTCGCTGCGCTGGGCATCACTCCGGACCGGCTCGATCTGCGCCCGCCCCAGGACGACCGGGCGGAGCACCTCGCCGCGTATCACGAGGCGGACATCTGCCTCGACACCACGCCATATAACGGCACCACGACCATCTTCGAGTCGCTGCTGATGGGCGTGCCTGTCATCACGCTTGCAGGCAAGTTCCACGCGGGCCGCGTGACGGAGTCCATCCTTTCCTGCCTGGGCATGGGGGATTTTGTTGCGTCCAACGAAGAGGCGTACATCGCCATCGCCGCGGCACTCGCCGCGGACGCCCCCCGTCGCGCCGCTCTCCGGGCTTCGCTCCGCGAGCGTCTGCTCCGCTCGCCCCTCTGCGACGAACCCGCCTTCGCCCGCCGCATGGTCGATGCCCTTTACTCGGCGTGGAACACCATCGGCTCGCTTCCCGCCCCTGCCCCCGTCGCGCCACGCTCCATCGTCTACGCGTAAGTCATCGCCATTACGCGATGGGGGGCATTCATCAAATGGTGTCGGCAAAAAGTCCCACCCCGAGGAGGGGGTGAGGGTGGGTTGGAAAGCCCGTCCGACGAAGGGTCGGCGGGCGAATGCGTCCAGTGTGCCTGTGGGTCCACAGCAAGAACGAACGCTCAACCTGCAACGCTCAACCCGAAGTGCTCGAAGCGGACTGCATGATCGTCCGGCTGTTGTGGTCGGGAGTTTCTCGGAACCCCCCCTGCCATCACTCAGGGAGGGGCTTCCGTTCGTGGTCTTCAAGTGTGGAGCACGGCGCATGTGATGGACCGCGCGTTGCCGCGCATGGTGGCTTGGAGCCGGGCGATGCCTAACCCCTCCCGGCCTTTGGTGCGTGATGCAGAGTCCCTGGTTTGAGTTGTGAGCTTTCGCGGCTTCTTGCCACGGGTTTGGCCCCGGGGCCGGTTCCTAGAATCGCGTCCCCACACAGGAACGAGCCTTGAACAACGACCGCATCCTCATCATCGGCGCTGGTCCCACCGGTTTGGGCGCCGGCTACCGCCTCCAGGAACTCGGCCACGCCAACTTCCAGATTTTTGACCGTCACCCCTATGTCGGCGGGCTGTCGCACAGCTTCACCGACGACAAGGGCTTCACGTGGGACATCGGCGGCCACGTGATGTTCTCGCACTACACCTACTACGACCGCTGCTTCGAGCGGCTGATGGGGGACGAGTACACCCTGAACAACCGCGAGAGCTGGGTGCGGATGTTCGACCGCTGGGTGCCGTACCCCTTCCAGAACAACATCCGCTACCTGCCCAAGGAGGCGGCGTTCGAGTGCATCAGCGGTCTTATCAAGGCTCAGTCCGGGACCTCGGGCATCACCCCCGCCTCCGCCCGCAACTTCGGCGAGTTCATCGACGCGGTTTTCGGCGAGGGGATCGCGCGTCTCTTCATGCGCCCGTACAACTTCAAGGTCTGGGCGTATCCGCCGGAGTCGATGAACAAGACCTGGATCGGCGAGCGCGTCGCGGTGATCGACGTGCAGCGAGCCCTGCGCAACATCATCCTTGAGCAGGACGACTTCGGCTGGGGGCCGAACAACCAGTTCAAGTTCCCGCTCAAGGGGGGGACGGGCGAGTTCTACCGCCGCTTCGGCCCCATCCTCGGCCTCACCGAGGACGGGCAGGAGACCCCCGACTCGCACATCAAGCTCAACCGCACGCTGGTGAGCGTGGACGTGGACGCCAAGGTCGCCACCTTCCGCACCCGCGACGGCGAGTTGCAGTCCGTACCCTACGACCACCTCGTCTCGACCATTCCGCTGGACATCCTCTGCCGCGACGTGCTGACGGGCTCCGTCCCCGAGCACATCCGCAGCACGGCTTCCCGCCTGCTGCACTCCGGCGGCCACATGGTGGGCGTCGGCATCAAGCGCCCCTGCCCCTCGACCAAGAGCTGGATGTACTTCCCCGAGCCCAACTGCCCCTTCTACCGCGTCACCTACCTCTCCAACTACTCCCCCTACATGACGCCGGATAAGGACAGGTACTACTCCCTCCTCTGCGAGACCTCCACCAGCCCCGTCAAGCCCGTCAACCGCGAGACGATCGTCCAGGAGACGATCCAGGGGCTCATCAACGCCGGCCTCATCACTCCCGACGAAACGCGCGACATCGTCTCGACCTGGCACTACGAGGCTGATTACTCCTACCCCACCCCTTCGGTGGACCGCGATGAGATCCTCTCCGTCCTCATCCCGTGGCTCGAGGCCCGCTCCATCTACTCCCGCGGCCGCTTCGGCATGTGGAAGTACGAGGTCGCCAACACCGACCACTCCCTGATGCAGGGGGTCGAGGTGGTCAACCGCCTCCTGCTCGGAGAGCCGGAGACGACCATCGGCGTGGTGTACAAGGTGACGGAGGACGGCCGGCACGCCGCGGTGCACGAGCGCCCCGCCCACGCCGGGTCGGGAGAGAAGCGGCTGAAGGCCCAGCAGCAACCCGCGGCGGTGGGGGACCTCGAGGCCGGCCCCATCGGGGAAGAGGAAGTCGGCGTGGGCTGACCCAGGGAACCGCGGCAGCCCCCAAGGAACCCCCCGAAAGGTGGTTCTAGGGCCGCCACATTCGTTCCATCTGTGCCGTTTGTTCCAAAAGAGCCGCGATTATCGTGGCCTTAGAGCAAATTTGATGCACATTCCCTCACGACGGGCCAGGATGGGGATGAGGACGGGCACACACACGCGCCCGCTTCTCCGATGTCGGTCTGTCCTGCGCTGGGGGAACCTCCGCTCCAGCCAGTCTTCAACCCGTGTGCGTGGAGCTGCCCGGCGCGCCGGCCGGCAGGTCGAAATGAGTGCGCTCTCCCGTCAACCCGAGGTGCTTCTGCTTGCCCAGGACTGGCAGGCCGATGTCACCCAGCTCCTCGACGAGCACCACCTCGTCGCGTGGTCCGATAGCCCGGCCCGCAGAACACAGTTCGCAGTTTCGCTCGGGCAGTTCCTCGGAAGCCAGCGGGACACCGAAGTCTGCGTCTTTTACGGCAAGCACATCACCGATCTCGAGAGCTTCTGCTACCAGCTCGAGCGCGCCATCCCCGGCCCCGCTCTCGACCGCCGCATCGACGGCCCCGGCGGCGTCGTCGCCCTGCTCCGCACCCGAGCCTCCTTCCGAGGCAGGCCGGAGTCCAAGTTCCGCTACTACATCTGGCACGACGCCGACGTCCTCCTCCGCGCCGATCATCAGCTCTTCGGCCGCCTCGTGGACGCCATCGCGGGCGTCGCGGCGGAGGCTGAATACGTCTCCGACGATCTGCTGCTGCTCCACCGCGCGGTCTTCGTCGGCAGCTCCATCCTGGACATCTATGCCGAGGATCCCCGCGCCCAGTTCCAGTCCTGGCGCATGGATGAGCACGCGGAGCCGTTCTGGAAGGTCGTCACGGGCCTTGAGGCCCCGCCTTTCCTCCGCTACCACATCGATCGCCTGAATCAGCGCTGATCGCGGCGTTCTGCGGGGCTTTTTGGCCGCGCTGGACGCCGCTTCCCCCTAAACTGGTTCCATGCGCATCATCGCCGGCGAGTTCCGCTCCCGCCGACTTCTCTCTCCCCCCGACGACTCCATTACGCGCCCCATCCCCGATCGCGTGAAGGAATCCCTCTTCGGGCTGCTCCGCGGCCACTGCGAAGGGGCGTTCGTCTTTGACGGCTTCGCGGGCACCGGGTCCATCGGGCTCGAAGCCCTCAGCCGCGGCGCGGCCCGGTGCGTCTTCGTTGAGCAGGACAAGTCCATCGCGTCGCTGCTGTCGCGGAATATCGACGCTCTGAACGTCCGCGACCGCGCCGAGCTGGTCGTCGGCGACGCCCTTGGCCCCGGCGCGCTCGCCCGCGCCCCGCGACCTCTCACCCTCGCCTTCCTTGACCCGCCCTACCCGATGATCCAGGAGCCCGTGGGCTTCCGGCGCGTCATGGCCCAGCTCTCGAAGCTCATCGACCTGCTCACCGACGACGGCTTCGCGGTCCTTCGCACCCCCTGGCCCTTGCTCCACAAGCAGGGTTCCCCGGCCCCGCTGTCGCCCGCGCCGATCAAGCGCCGACGCGGACGCCCGGAACGCCGTTCCCGCGGCGACTGGCAGCAGGAGTTGGCGGACCCCCGCGCCATTCCCGGCCGGCGGGCGCACGACCTCTCCGACCTGTCCGAGCAGGACGAAGAAGCCCTCGAAATCGCCCAGCAGCCCGCCGTGGCCCCCAAGCCGGTGTGGGTGAAGGTTGATCTCGAACTGCCCAACGCGCAAGGGCCCGAGACGCACGTTTACCACAACATGGCCGTGCACCTGTACATGCGCAAGGCGTGACACGCGATGCCCGAGGCCCTGACGCCATCTCAGCAGCGGGCCGTCACGCACGATGACGGACCATTGATCGTCCTCGCGGGCCCGGGCACCGGAAAGACACGCACCATCGTCCACCGCGTGGCGCACATGGTGCAGAACCGCGGCATCGAGCCCGAGTCGATCGTCGCGCTCACCTTCACCGTCAAGGCCGCGGCGCAGCTCCGCGAGCGATTGGCGGACATCGTCGGGCCGCTCGCCGCGGAGCGCATCGTCGTCTCCACCATCCACGGCTTCGGCCGCCGGATCGTGCGCCGCTTCGGCGACCTGCTCCACCTGCCACCGGAGCTGGAGCTGATCGACGCCGCGCAGTCCCACCGCATCCTCACGCAGATCATCCTCAAGAACGGGCTGTTCACCTCCTCCCGCGCGGAGGGCATGGCGACGCTGATCCGCGAGCTGGACCAGGTCGCCGCGGGGCTCGCGAATCGCGGCTTGTCGTTCCAGCGCTGCCGCGAGTTCGAGCACGCCTGGCACGCGGAGCTTGAACGCGGGCCTCGACCGGGCCAGAGTCCCGACGAGCACCAGGCCCAATGCGTTCTGCGCGCCCGCTTCGCCGATGCGCTGGTGGCGCTGGACCTGTTCGCCAGGGAGCGCTGGCGGCGCGGGCTCATCACCTTCGACGACTTTCTCACGCTGCCGCTGCGGCTCTTTCAGGAGCACCCCGGCGCGCTGGCCATCTGCCGCACCGACTACCGCGCCTTCGTCGTGGATGAGTTTCAGGACTGCAACCCCGCGCAGATCGAGCTGCTGCGGCTGCTCGCGCCCGGCCGCCCCGACCTGTGCGTCGTGGGCGACGACGACCAGGCGATTTACCGCTTCCGCGGCGCGGACGAGCAGGCCTTCCGCCGCTTCGAGCGCTACTGGCCCGGCACGGAAGTCGTCACGCTGGAGGAGAACTACCGCAGCCAGCCGCCGATCATCGCCGCGGCGAACGCCGTCATTCAGGCCGCGCAGGTGCGCTTCCGGCCCGACAAGAAGGTGCGCTTCCCCGAGGGACAGGTTGCCGCCAAGCCCGGCGAGTGCGGGGTGGAGTGCATCAAGCTCGAAGAAGACTTCCAGGACGCGGAGGTGATCGCGGCGATGATCCTCGCCGATCGCGCGGCGACCGAAGCCGCGGGCAACCCGCGCCCGCTCAACCAATACGCTGTCATCGCCCGTGCCCACTCCGACCTGGACCGCATCGCCGCGGCTTTGCGTCTGGAGGGCATTCCCTACGAGCGGGTGAAGGAGCGCTCCGTCCTTGATGATGCCGGCGTGGATGACGTGCTCGCGTGGATCGAATGGCTGACGAATCCCGCGGCGACGTGGGCCGCGCGGCGCGTGCTCACCCGCCCGCCCTTCGGCGTGCCCCCGGACGTGGCGCTGGGGTGGGAGCTGGAGTTCGGCGCGCAGGCCTCGCACTACCACATGGGGCGCGAGGGGGCTTCGCCGCCGGGTCGGTTCGATGAGTGGATCTCAGCGCACGCGGCTGAATACCCCGCCGCGCGCCGTGCCGCGCAGCTTTACCGCACGCTGCTGGAAGAAACCGCGAGCCTCCGAGGCGACGAGGCGGTGTTCCGGGTGATTACCGCAACGGACGCGGCGCACGCGGAGCTTCTGTCGGGGCGTGAGCGCGCCGACCGCGTGTCGGCACTGGTTTCGCTGCTGGCGCTGGCGCGCGACAAGCAGCCGCGCCTCGAGCCCCCCGGCAACCTCGCGGAGTTCTGGGCCTACTTCCAGGAGCTGCGCAACGCCGTCAACGGCCTGCCGAGCGTCGAGACGCTGGACCTCGCGGCGGAGAAGCCCGAGCCCGGCGAAGGCGCGGGAAGCGAGCGCGTGCAGCTTCTGACCGCGCACGCGAGCAAGGGGCTGGAGTTCGACACGGTGTTCGTGCCGCGGGTGAAAGCGCCCCACGGCTACCCCAGCACCAAGGCCGAGGATTGCTGGACCCCGCCCGAAGGGCTGTTCGACGACCTCGACGGCCGCAGCGAGGCGGAGCGCCGCAGCGACGAGGAGCGTCGGCTGTTCTACGTCGCCTGCACGCGCGCGCGCCGGCGGCTGGTGCTGCTCAGCAAGCCCAACAAGACGGTGACCAAGACCACCAACTACTTCGATGAGCTTGTGCGTGCCGACGGGCTGGTGTCGGTGCGCGAGGGCGCGAACATCCTGCGGGAGGCATCGGTGCGGGGGAGGGGCGGGCCGCTGGAAGCCGCGGCGTTGGAGTTCAAGGCCCGCGCCGCGGCGAAGGAAGCGGCGGACCGAGCGCGCCGGGATGCTCGCCTCGCCGCGGCTCAGGCGCTGGAGATGGTGGATCACCCCGGTGTGACGCGCGAGCAGCTCGACGCTGCGGTGGAGCGATTCGCCCGTGCCGTGGAACAGCTCGCGGTGACGGCGGGCGCGGAGCGGGGCGAGCCGCCGAGGTGGCTGCTCGCGTTGCGCCCGGAGCTGCGCTCGCTGGTGGAACGGGTGGCGCGGGCGAAGCAGGAGGACGAGGCAGCCTCGCCCGAGTCGCTGCTGATCCAGCCGATGCAGGCTCCCCTGCGGCTCTCGTACACGGTGGTGAACGAGTACCACCAGTGCGCGCGCTGCTTCTACCTCAACCGCGTGCTGAGGCTCCCGCAGCCTTACAGCGACGAGGCGAGCGTCGGCACCGTCGCCCACGCCGCGCTGCAGACCTTCTACAACCGCTGGGCTTCTGCGGACGCCGACGGCCAACCCCGCCCCGGGCGCGAGGACCTGCTCGCCATCGCCCGCCGTAAGTTCCTCGACTCCCTCGGCGCGCGCCAGGAAGTGAACGAGGCGATCTTCGAGCAGCTCCAGGCACAGATGGCCAAGTTCTACGACCGCCTGCACATCCCCGACGCGCAGGTGCTGGAGACGGAGCGCACGATCGAGTTCGACTACGAGCTGGACGGCGTGACCCACCGCTTCACGGCGAAACTGGACCGCATCGACCTGCTCCCCGACGGCGGCGTGCGCGTGATCGATTACAAGACCGGTGCGGCGAGGAAGGCGTACCTGGAGCCCCGGAAAGACGACCTGCAACTCGGGGTCTATGCCCTGGCCCTGAAGCTGGCGAAGGGGGAAGCGTGGGGGGAGAACCCCCGGGGCGTGGCCGAGTACTGGTGCCTGGCGACCGGCCAGCGGGGCTCGATCAGCCTTTCGGAGCTGGACGAGGCGAAGGTGCGCGCGGCGATCGACAAGGCCGCGCGGGGGATGCTCAAGGGCGATTTTCCCAGGGCCCCGGGGTGCGACGGCCCCTGCTCGCTTTTCTGACCGGGCTGGGGAGAGCCTGAGAGCCAGGTTTTTTGGGGTTCTGGACGGGTGCTGCGTGTGCCCCCTTCTGTCGGGGGCTTGGCGGGGGTTGGGCTTCACCCCTTGGGGAGCCCTCCTACACTCCCACCCCTATGGGCAAGACCCGCGAGATCAAGAAGCGCATCAAGGCCGTTGGCAACATCCGTCGCATCACCAAGACGATGCAGATGATCGCCACGAGCAAGTTCTCGAAGGCGCAGCAGGCGTCCACGGCGAGCAAGCCGTACACCGAGACGCTGTTCGAGCTGGTGAACGAGCTTGCCGCGGGTCTGGGCGACATGAGCCACCCGCTGCTGGAGACCGGCAAGGGCGGCAAGCCGCTGACGCTGGTGCTGACGAGCGACCGCGGCCTGTGCGGTCCCTACAACGGCGCGGTGCTGCGGAGCCTGATGCAGCACCTCAAGTCCACCCCCGGCGCCCGCGAGGGTGAGATCGAGGTCGTGGGCCGCAAGGGCGCGAGCTTCCTGAAGTTCGCGAACGTTCCCGTGACGCGCCACCACACCCAGTTCGGCGACAAGCCTTCCTATGAGGCGGTGGGCGAACTGGGCGAGGAGTACATCCGCCGCTACCTCGCGGGCGAGATTTCCTCCGTCCGCGTCGTGTTCATGAAGTACATCTCCGCGGGCCGTCAGACGCCCACGGTGATGCAGCTCCTGCCCTTCCAGCGTCAGGAGTCCTCCGGCGCGGAGCAGCAGGCCGGCTCGAACATGATCTACGAGTTCAGCCCCTCCGCGAGCGAGCTGCTGGACGACCTGCTTCCCGCCGCGGTGAAGTCCGTGCTCTTCCAGGCCTTCAACGACGCCATCGTGAGCGAGCACGTCGCCCGCATGGTCGCCATGAAGGCCGCCACCGACAACGCGGCGAAGATGGGCAAGAGCCTTACCCGCCAGTTCAACCGCGCACGCCAGGCGCAGATCACCACGGAGCTGACCGAGATCATCTCCGGCGCGGCGGCGTTGGACTGATCCAGGCTGACGGCGAAAAGCTGACAAAGAAGGGGTGTCGGCACGCGCTCAGCGCGGCTCGGGCGTCAGCGCCGGGCTCCACTTCAGCCATTCCGATTCGGGCTTGTCCGCGAGAGAGAAGCGCGCGCCTTCGGGGGCGGGCTCGCCGGGCTTGTTCGGCGTGGCGAAAGCGATGCCGCCGGTGATGGCGGTTTCCAGGCTGGGCGTGGTGAGCGAAACGCCGGTCATGCCCCAGTCCACGCCGATCCCCCCCGCGTTCCAGAAGCGGGAGTTCGTCCGCACCAGGTGGCGATAGGCGGGGTCCACGGCGACGGTGACTTCGACCGTGCGGGCATCGGGCGCCAGGGCGACGGAGCGCACCGCGCCGACGCGCACGCCGCGGTAGGTGAGGGGCGAGTCCACGGAGAGCGAGCCGCGGTCGCCGGCTTCGATGACGATGGTGAGCGCCCCGACGCCGGGAATGGTCTTGCCGGGGGCGTTGGGCAGGCCCTGGAATCGAGTGGCACGCGGGCCGTCGCCGGGGGCGCATTCGACGTAGCGCGGTCCGAGGAGGGCGTCCAGGCCGCGGACGCGCCCGGCGCTGATCTCCGGGCGCACGATCCAGAACTGCGCTCCCTCGCGGGCCAGGGGCTCGGCGTCGCGCCGCAGACGCGCGGCGACCTGCACGCCGGAAAGGTCCGGGGCCAGCTCGACGCGGGTCACGTCGCCCACGCGCACGCCCCGATACACCACAGGGTCGCCCACGCCCAGGCCCTCGCCGTTGACGAAGTGGATGTGGATGAGCGGGCCCCGCCGCGCGAGCGCCTGCCAGCCGAGCGTCGCGGCGGCGATGATCGCGGCGAGGGGCAGCAGCCAGGGCCAGAAGGAACGGACGGATCGAGCGTTGCTCACGCGGGCTCCTCCAATGGACGCGCGTGGGGGTTGAATGTCGCGGAGGCCAGCAGGCTGAGCACGACGACCAGCGCGAAGGCGACGACGCCCGGGCCGGGGTTGATGTCGGCCCAGTTCCCCAGCTTGATGGCGGCGACGAGGATGGCGACGAGCAGCACGTCGAGCATGCCCCACCGGCCGATCCAGTCGATGGCGCGGTGGAGACGCCGTCGCGCTTCCGGCCCGCTCCACGCGCGGTCATAGTCCAGCAGCAGCATGCCGAAGAGCTTGAGCAGCGGCACCACGATCGAGCAGGCGAAGACCAGCAGCCCGATCAGCCACTGGCCCGAGGCGAGCAGGTCCACCGCGCCGGACCACACCGTCACTTCGCGCACGTGCCCCAGCTTGCGAAGCTCCAGCACCGGGAGCGAGATCGCCAGCGGGTACATGATCAACGCGGCGAGCGCAAAGCCCGAGGCCCAGGTCAGGCCGCGGGAAGGGGCGGGGCGTTGTGGGGGCGTGTCGGGTGGCAACGTCTGGATTGGTGGGAAGCGGGGAAGGGGGATTTCGGGTCAGTTCGAGGCCGGAGGAGACGCGGCGGGGGCGTTCTCCGCGGGCTTGTCCGGGGATGTGTCCCTGGGCCTCACGACGACGGTGATGGCCGACTCGGGGGTGTAGTACTTCGCGAAGGCGGTCTTGACCTCCTCGGCGGTGAGGGCCTGGATGGCCTGCGGGTCGGCGATGAGCTCGTCGAGGCTCGCGCCGCGGAAGTCGAGCTGCTCGAGCCGCGCCGACCAGTAGCTCGGTTCCTTGAGGCTCTGCTCGAAGGTGCGGGCGAACTGACCTTTGGCGACGGCGAGCTCCTCATCCGTGGGGCCTTCCGCGGCGAAGGCGGCGTACATCGCGTGAACCTTGGCCTTGAGAGCCTCGACCTTGTGCGGGTCGGTGGTGGCGCTGGACTGGACCATGCCGAAGCCGGGGAAGGTGGTGGCGGGCGAAGACGAGACGCCGATGCTGTAGACGAGCTGTTCCTTCTCACGGACCTCGGAGATCATGCGCGTGGTGAGGATGCGCCCGGCGAGAGAGAAGGCGCGTGCGTCGGCCACGTTGCGGGCGTCGGGCCCGTAGAAGCCGCAGAGCACGAAGGCCTGCGGGGTCTGGGTGTCGATGGCGACCTCGTTCGTGCGCGGGCCCTTGGGGCGCTCGATGGTGCGCAGCTTCGCGTAGGTCTCGGGGCCCACGCGCTCGCGTGAGGGCAGCGAGCCCAGGTAGCGGGTCACGAGGGCCTCTGCCTCGGCGCGGCTGATGTCGCCGACGATCGTCACTTCGATCGGCGAGGTGCGGATGAGCGTGTCGAGCCACGCCTGAGCCGCGGGAAGCTCGATGGCGCGGATCTGCTCCGCCGTCTCGGCCTGCACGCGCACGTCGCTCTCGGGGAAGACCGTGCGGGCGACCAGCCGCTGGGCGAAGCGTGCGGGGTTCTTCTCCGAGGCTTCGATGCCCTGAAGCTGCTGCGTCTTCCACTGCGTGAACGCGGCGTCCTCGATCAGGGGCTCGGTGAGCAGCAGGTGCGCGACCTGCATGCCCGTTTCAAGATCCTCGGGGCTGCCGGAGATGAACAGCCGCAGGCCGTCGGTGAGGCGGGCGCCGCCGCCGCCCCGACCGCCCCGTCCGCCGCCACCGCCGGAGACGAGGATCTTCTTGCCGGTGAGCAGGTTGCGGATGTCGGTGGAGGAGAGCTTGCGTGTGGCCGGACGGCCCAGGGCGACGGCCGCCGCGCTCGTGATGCCGCGGTTCTCGGCGGTTTCGAGCAGCTCGCCGCCGATGAGGGAGATGGAGACGGTGACGGAGTCCTTGCGCTCATCCATGAACTTGTGATGGATGCGCACGCCGTTCTCGAGCCAGGCGCTCCAGACTCCGCTGGGCTCGTGGAGGGCGCTTTCAGCGACCGCGCCGGGCTCGGGGAGCTTTTCCATCAGCGTGGAAGCGGCCTGCGGCTCTTCGTAGGACTCCGGCTCTACGTCGAGGGCCTTGAGCCCCATTTCCAGAAGCTCGGGCTCGCTGGGAATCTCCGCTGTGGAGGGAAGCACCGCGACGAAGGCCGCGTTCCGTGGCTCCATCTCCGTTGCGAAGTGCGAGGAGACCTCCCCAACCGTGATGCTCGGCAGCAGCTCGCTCAGCAGGTCGTATTCCTGGCGGGCGGACATGATGACGCCCTCGCTCCCCACGCCGGCGGTGATGCGGCCGATGATCGCGCGGCTGGGGGTGGTGGCCTCGCGTCGCACGGCCTGTTCGGCGCTGCTGAGGAGGCGTGTGCGGGCGTTGTCCAGCTCGCGCTGCGTGAAGCCGTGCCGGCGGGCTCGCTGCAGTTCCGTCGCCGCCTCGCGGAGTGCCTCTTTCCACCTGGAGGGCTCGGCGGTGGCGGAGACGCCGCACTGGCGGATGGTGTAGGGCTCGTCGCGCATGGAGGCGGTGAGGCGCATGAAGCTCCGCCCGCCGCGGGAGACAAGGTCCGTCATCCGTGCGTTGAAGCAGGACTGCGCCAGGCGCTCGACCAGCTCGGCGCGGTACTCGGGAACGGTGCGCGGCGCGGTCCGCGGCACGTCAACGCGCATGATCGAGACCGTGGCGGAGGTGATCTCCGGGTCGGAGGCGACGATCGCGTAGGGCTCCTTCGCGGGGCGGACGAGCAGGTCCTGCCGCTGCGGGCGGGGCTTCTTGGGCAGGTCGCCGAAGGTTTCCTGAATCATCGGGATGACCTGCTCGGGGTCGGTGTCGCCGACGATCATGAGCGTGGCGTTGGAGGGGGTGTAGTAGCGCGTCCAGAACTCGCGGAAGTCCTGCTCGTTGACGGAGTTGATGGTCTCCTCGGTGCCGATGGTGATGCGCTTGCCGTAGAGCGACCCCGGCGCGATGCGGTCCATCACGTAGAAGGACGTGCGCTGCGGGCCGGAGAGGCGGCTGCGTCGCTCCTCCTGGATGATCTGCCGCTCGTTCTCGATCTCGTCGGGCAGCAGGGAGAGGCGGCCGGTGATGTCGGAGAAGAAGAGCAGCCCCTTGCGCAGCAGGTCGGGGGAGCTCTCGGGCATCGAGAGCTGATAGACCGTTTCGGTCATGCTGGTGTAGGCGTTCTGGTCGCGTCCGAACTGCAGGCCCATGGACTGGAACAGCGGCACCAGCGTGCCGGGCTGGAAGTTCTCCGAGCCGTTGAAGGCCATGTGCTCCAGGTAGTGGGCAAGCCCGCGCTGCGAGTCGGTCTCGTTCATCGAGCCCGTGGCGAAGTGGATCTGCAGCTCCACGCGCCCCTCGGGCACGTTGTGCGGGCGGATGATGTACGTCAGCCCGTTGTCGAGCGTGCCTGTGATGAGGCGGGGGTCGGTGGGCAGCGGCTGGGCGAGAGAGACCGCCGCGGCAAGGGAAAGAACGATCGCGGGGACGGGCGTGAGCATGAATGGCCCCTTTGTGATGGTGGGTTAAGGCTAGGAGAGAGGGGTCAGGCCCGCTCGGCCAGCATCCGGCGGCAGAGCTCCCGCGTCAGGGCGTGGCCGGAGCGGCGGGCGGTGATATCGGCACAAAGGCACGCGGGCGGAACGCCCAGCAGAGAGAGGTCGCCGATCAGGTCCAGCAGCTTGTGGCGCGCGGGCTCGTGCTCCAGCCGCCAGGCGTTGTCGATCGGCGCGCCGTCGTCGCCCACCACCACCATGTCCGACGGCGAGAAGTGCTGAAAGAGCCCCGCGGCACGCGCCGCCTGCGCCTCGGCCATCAGCGAGAAGGTGCGCGCCGGCGCAACGTTGCGGGCGTAATCGTCCGCGTCGCCCTGCCACGTCGCCGCCTGGGCCGGGATCGGCGAGTTCGGGCCGTAGTCCAGCTCATAAGTAAACGAACACCCTTCATCCCGCGGCTCGGCGCGGATCAATCCTCCGCCGCCGTCGGAAACCTCGACCGCGCGCCGTAGGCGAAATGGCACGAGCGGCCGAGTGTCCTCTTCTTCGATGCACGGGAGCAGCGCTTCGACAAAGGGAAGTGCGGAGCCGTCGAGGATGGGGATTTCAGGGCCCTCGATATCGATGATGGCATCGGAGATGCCCAGCCCCGCCAGCGCGGAGAGGATGTGCTCCACGGTGCCCACGCTCCACGGTGCGACGCCGATGGAGGTGTTGCGGATGGGTAATGCGGCGGGCCAGCGGGCGGGCTTCCAATCAACGCACCGCGTGACGTGCACGCGCACCGGCCCGCGCCCGGGAGCGGTGAAGAGCACGCCCGTGGCCGCGGGCGACGGGCGGATGGTGACGGAAGCGGGTTGGCCGCCGAAAAGGCCGAGGCCGGAGAGCGTGGGGGTGGGGCGGCAGAGGACGCGGCGGGTCATGGGCGGGTGCGGCCCTTGCCGAGCCGTCGCAGTGCCGCGTAGGTGCGGCGGGCTTCGTTGGCGGGGACGGCCGGCGCGCCCATCCAGGTCGCGCCCGCGGGCACGTCATTCACAACGGCGGAGCCCGCGGCGATGCGCGCCCCCGAGCCGATCTCCACGTTGTCCGCGACGACGACGCACCCGCCCAGCACCACGCCGTCGCCCATCACCACCGATCCGGCCAGCCCGCACTGGCCGCAGATGATGCAGCAGCGGCCGATGCGGACGTTGTGCGCAACTTGCACGAGGTTGTCGATCTTCGTGCCGCGGCCGATGAGGGTGGAGCCGAACTTGGCGCGGTCGATGCAGGTGTTCGCGCCGATCTCCACGTCGTCGCCGATGACGGCGTTGCCGATGTGGGGAATCTTGACGGGTCCGGCGGGGCTTGCGTGATAGCCGAAGCCGTCCGCGCCCACGACCACGCCCCCGTGCAGGATGCAGTTCTTGCCCACCTCGCAGCGGTCGAGGATGCTCACGTGCGGGTGCAGCGTGGTGTTCTCGCCGACGCGCGCGTCCGCGCCGACGTGAACCTGCGCCACCAGCACCGCGCCAGCGCCGATGGTCGCGCCGGGGCCGATCGTGCAGTGCGGGCCGATGGAGGCGGTGGGAGAAACGCTCGCGCCGGGGTCCACGAACGCGGTGGGGTGAACGCCCGGCGCGGGGGCTGGAAGCTCGGGGGCGAAGAGCTCAAGCAGGCGAGCCACGGCCGCGTCGGCGTCGGGCACGACGAGCAAGGCCCGCTCCGCGGTTGTGTCCATCAGCCCGTTGAGGGGGACGTCCCGCGCGACGATCGCGGCGGAGGCGCGGCTGGCGGTCCAGGCCTTCGCGAAGCGCGCGGAGCGGATGAACGAAAGCTCCCCAGGCGCGGCGTGCTCCAGCGCTTCGAGGCGGGAGATGAGAATGGTGCCGGGGCCGATGAGCTGCGCGCCCAGAATGGAGGCGAGCTCGGCGGTGGAAATGGATCGCGGGGCGGCCATCCGGCTCGATCAGCGGGGAGCGGGTGCGGCGGGGGCGGGGGCGGGCTGCGCACCACCGGAGGGACGCCTCGAGGCGTACTCGGTGTTGAGCAGCGAGACGATCCGGTCGGTGATGTCCACACCCTCGCGCGCGTAGAGGATGCGCTTGCCCTCCACCGCCTGCATCACCATCCCCGGCACGGCGGAGCCCAGGTCGGGCAGGCGGATGCTGCGGTCGTCCACGAGCACGATGTCGAAGCCTTCGCGTTTGGCGAAGAGGTCGATGGTGGCCATGGCCCGCTGATAGACGGTGGTGATGGCGTCACCCTTGGAGATGTCGATCTGTCGCTGGAAGGCTTCGCGCCGGGCCTTGTGAATGGCCATCAGCTCGTTGAGGCGGCTGAGCTTCTCCACGCGCGCGGCGTGGTCGGAGGGGGGAATCACGAGCTTGAGGTCGTTCTCGATGCGGTCGATCTCATCGCCCGTCTCCTTGAGCTTGTTCTCAAGCTCGGGGACTTTCTGCTTGATGAGCTCGTTGCGGTCCTTCAGCTCGTCGGAGCGGTTGAGCACGTCGGCGATGTCTACCAGCGCGATGCTCACAGGCGCCGGCGCGGCCGGGGGCGGGGCGGAATCGGCGGTCGAATAAACGACGCACGCGGCGACGAACGCGGCCAGGCCGATGAGCGCGGGCGCGATGCGGGCAAGGGAGAGCTTGGGCATGGTCAGATCCTTACTGCGGGAGATTCCCCCGCGCGATGGTAGGCGGCATCGTTAGCCCGCACCAACTTCGGGGGTGGGGCGTCACTGGAAGGGCAGGTCGATGCTGAAGCTGAAGATGCGCGTCTTGTCGGTGTCCTGCTTCAAAAGTGGGAACCCGAAGTCAAAGGCGAGGGGGGCGGGGCTGAGCTGCGGGACGAAGAGGCGCAGGCCCGCGCCGACCGAGACTCGGTAGTCATCGAAGGAGATTCCCTCGTCCACTGTGCCGGTGTCGATGAAGCCCACGACGGAGACGACGTCTTCCCAGACGGGCACGCGGACCTCGGCGCCGGCGAAGAAGCTGAAGGTGCCGCCGATGGGGTCGTCGCCGATCTCGCCGTTGTCGTTGCGGATGCCGACGGGGGAAGCGCCGCGGAAGCCGAAGCCGCGGAAGCTCTGACCGCCGAGGTAGAAGCGCTCGTAGAAGGGCACGTCGTCCTGGTCGTTGGGGATGTACCGGACCGAGGTGGAGAGCTTGAGGGTGGTGGAGCGCCCGAGCACGTCTTCGGAGAGGCGGATGTAGACGTCGTAGTCGGTGCTCAGCCGCGTGAAGGTGGAATCACCGAAGAACTGGTCGATGCCGAACTGGAGGCGGTTGCCCTTCGTGGGGTAGCCGATGTTGTCGTAGCTGGAGCGGGAGATGGTCATGCCGACGGCGGCATGGATGCGAGGGTCTTCCACGGCGTAGTAGTCCGTGGGCGCGTCGGGGTCGATGGAGGTCAGCTCGATGCGCTCGACGCGGAAGGGGAAGCCGACGTTCCACCGCGATCCGAAGCGGCGGCCGACGGAGAAGATCGTGCCCACGCGCTGCTCGTCGTAGGCGCTGAAGTCGCGCGTGCGGTAATAGGCGCGGACGAAGCCGGTGTAATCGCTGCCCAGCAGCGAGGGATCGGAGAGCGAGGCGGAGAGCTCGTTGATCTGCGTGCCGGGGAGGGCGGAGATGGTGAAGGTCTGACCCCCGCCGCGGAAGGCGTCGCCACGCAGGAGCTCGCCGAAGGTGTCCGGGGTGTCGGTGATGTCGAAGTTGTACTGCTGCATCGAGATCTGGCCGACCAGGCCGCCGTCCGATCCGATGGAGCCGCCGAAGATGAACCGTCCCGTGTTCGACTCTTCAACCTGGACGAGCACGTCGCGGTATCCGGGGTTGTGGAGGTCCTCGGGCTGGAGGGTCACGCGGACGCCGGCGGGGTTGAAGAGCCGCGTCTGGCGCAGGCGGCGCTCGGTCTCGCGCACCTGCGTGGTGTCGAGGGGCCGGTCGGGCCGGAGCGTGACGTGCTCGCGGATCACGTCGTCGCGCGTGATGTGGTTGCCCTGGATCTCCACCAGGCCCGTCTTCCACGCACGCCCCTGCTGCACGACGAGCACTACGTCCACGAGCGGCTTCTGCGTGTCGCGGCTCTCGCGCTTGATGATCTGAACATCCGCGTAGCCCATGATGCCGTAGGCGTCGCGAACGGAGTCCACGGCTTTCTTCAGACCGGCGTCGCTGTAGACGTCGCCCGGCTGGATCTCCATCAGCGCGAGGAGCTGCTCCTCGGTGAAGACGGGCACCTCGTCGGGGTCGGCCATGTGCAGCCGCAGGCTGCGGAGGGTGTAGACGCGCCCCTCGTCGATGTTGAAGTTGACGATGGCCTCGCGCCCGTCGGGGGAGGGGACCAGGTCCCAGTCCACGCGCACGTCGAGGTAGCCGCGGTCGCGGTAGAACTGCACGAGGGCGGAGACGTCAAGGGCGAGCTGGTCGCGGTCAACGGGGGCCTTCTTGAGCAGCCACGCCTCGCGGGTCTTGATGGCGTTGAGCAGCTCGCCGCGGGAGAAGGAGACGCCGCCCTTGAAGTTGATGACGGAGACGCGGGTGCGCTCGCCCTCGCGGATGCGGAAGAGGACGATGCCGGACTGCTCGAGCTGGGGCTGGTCGATGCTGACGAGGGCGTTGTAGTAGCCCTTGTCGCGGTAGCGGGCCTCGATGCCGCGGGCGATGCGGTCGAGCATCGTCTGGTCCACGGGCGCGCCGACGTAGGCCTCGGCGTTGCCCAGCAGGTCTTCATCGCTGAAGGCGCGGTTGCCGACGGTCTGCACCGCGGTGACGAGGGGCTGAGGCTCGAGCAGGTAGATCAGCTCGACGGAGCCGTCCATCAGCTCCTGCACGCGGCTCTCCACGCGCTTGAAGCGCCCCAGGCGGTTGATGCGGGAGATGTCCTCGCTCACCAGGCGCGAGGAGAAGGACGAGCCTTCGCGCAGGCGGAGCTGGTTGAGGGCCAGCGACTCGGTGGACTCGTCGAGGGCCGCGCCGTCGGGGTGGCGGATCGTGAGCTTGCGGATCAGCTTGCCCTCGAAGGGCTCCAGCTCCGGGGGGACCACCTCCCGCGGCGGAAGCTCGGGCTGCGCGGGGGGTTGGGCGTGGGCGGTGATGGCGCCCGCGGCCGCGAGGGCGGCGCTGAGGAGCAGAGTTCGGGGACGGAGCGCGGGCATCGTTGGGTCAGGACAATACCCGGCAAAGCTGAAGGGCACAAACCAGGGTCGCTGGATTGCCTGAGCGTGCCGGTTGTTCCGCGGGGGAGCGGCCGCGCGGGCGGCGAAGCTCCGGACGGCTCACTGGAGCGTGACGGGCATCACGACATACAGGAAGTCGTTGCCGCTCTTGATGAGCCCGGGCTTGCCGGGGGCCTTCAGCTCCATGATGACCTCCGGCTCGTTCATCACCTTGAGGGCTTCGACGATGAACTGGGGGTTGAAGCCGATCTCGATGTCGTCGCCGTGGTAGTCGGTGAGGTCCACCTTGATCTGGGCCTCGCCCATCTCCGGAGCGCGGCTGGAAAGCTCGAGCTGCTTGCCCTTGCCGTGGAAGGAGAGCCGCACGCCGCGGGATTCCTCGTTGGTGAGCAGCGCAGCGCGGCGGACGGCGCTGGAGACGCTCTCGCGGTCGAAGGTGACCTTCTTGTCCTGGTCCTTCGGAATCACGTCCTCGTAGGGAGGGAACGCGCCCTCGACGAGGTTGCTGATGAGCACGGCGCGGCCGGGGCTCGCGGCGGTGCCGAAGCTGAACAGGACCTGGTTGTCCGTCACCGCGATCTGCACCGGCTCGTCATGCTCCGAGATCAGCTTCTGGAGCATGTTCAGGGCCTTGGTGGGGATGATGCAGGAGACGGGCTTGGCGTCCTTCTCGGCACTTGAGAGCGCGGCGCGGGCCAGGGCCAGGCGGCGGCCGTCGGTGGCGACCATCTCCAGCCGCTTGCCGTCGCGCTTCAGGAGCACGCCGTTGATCGCGTAGCGCGAGTTCTCGCGCGCCGTGGCGAAGAGCGTGCGCGAGACGAGCTGCGCCAGGCTGCCCGCGGGGTGGGTGATCATCGCCTTGGCCTTGGGCGTGTTGGCGTCGCCGGTGGACAGAGCGGAGAAGTCGGGGATGGGGGGGAAGTCCGCGGGGTTGTAGCCGAAGACCTTGAAGTGGGCGTCCGCGCCGCGGATGTGGCATACCTCGTTCTCGACCTCAAGGGTGAGGGTCTGGTCGCTGTCCTCGGCGGAGACGATCTGACGGAGCTTGTCGGCGGGGATCAGGGCCTCGCCCGGCTGCTGAACGTCCACCTGCGTCAGCGTGAGCTTCATGGCGATCTCGGCGTCGGTGGCCGAGAGGGTGAGGTCGCCGGCGCCGTTGGCCTTGCTCGCCGTGAGCTTCACGCAGGTGAGCTGGATGCGTGGGGTCCGCGCGGCCACGGCTCCCGAGACCAGATTGATGGCTTCCAACAGGGCGGCGCGATCGCAGATGACCTTCATTGGGGCTCCGTCCTTCATCGAACTTCGTCTTTGGGGCGGAGTGTATCGAGATCACGGTTGGCAGTCTTTGCGCTCCGCGTTATCCGAGCGCCTTACAGCCCTCCTCCGCCCCCGCCGGGGGGAAGGGAAACTCCTCCAGCAGCGCTCGTAGCGCATCAACGACCGGCCCCGCGGCTGGGGTGGACTGGTAGAGCGTCGTGGGGGGGTAGGAGTCCAGCACCAGCCGCGTGATCAGCCCCGCGCTCTGCAGATCCTTCAGGGCCAGCGCCAGAGCGCGGTCGGTAATAGGGGGCAGCGCCTCGCGCAGGGCGGAGAAGCGCACGCCCCCGGGCTCCAGGCCCGTCCGCAGCAGCACCGGCAGCGACCACCTCTTCAAGGCGGTGTCCCGAAGGGCGTGGCGGGTGAGGAAATCGTAGAGAGCCAGCAGGGTCGGGCCGGCCCGCACCGCGCGCGGGGTGAGGAGGTATTCGGGATGTAAGAGGTTTCCGAGGCCTGGGTTGCGCATGACCAGGCCGAGCCGGATGAGGGTGCGCAGAGTCTCGTCGATGACCTGGCGCGGTGCGCCGGTGCGGTGGAGGAGGGTGGTGAGCGTGCAGCCCTGATCGCGCTGAAGCTCGGCGAGGATGGGGAGCATCCAGCGGCGCTGGAAGAGGTGGGGGAGTTGAAGGCTCGGGGTGGGCACGTAGTTTATTGTAGTTACTATAAAAAAGTTTGAGTAGGCCCACGACCCGCGCTGCCCTATGTGGTGTGGAGAGCATGGTGAACAGGTGTGGCTTCCCTGTTGGTATCTGTTGGGCTCTGAGGTGGCAGCTCCAAAGCGAGGGGACCGCAAGACCGCCGCGGGGGGGAGTGAGACGGCGGCTTTCGCGACGTGGCGGGTGGTGCGAGGAGAGCAATCAGGAGCGCTTCCGTGCCCCGGCGGACCAGTGCGCCAGCGCGGCAATCTCGTTGCCTCTTCGGCGCGGTCATGTGCTGGTGGTGTGCAGCGATTCGCAGAGCGCGGGTCTTGAGGGTCTGGCGGCGCTGGTTTTCCGAATGTTGTTCGGGTGAAGGAGTTGCAGCGCCGATCTTTCGATCGGTGCTTGTGCTTTTTGCGGTTCCCGGACCTAGGGACAGCGAAAGAGAAGAGGTATCTTGGATGAGCGGCCTTTTCTGCGGCCGCGCGGGATCCTTTTGTGCAGGGAGCCAGGGGTGGTCAAAGAGCTGTTGTGTGCGAGTGTGCTGGGGGCGGCCGCGGCGGGTGCATTGGGTCAGGCTTTGCCCTCGCCGCTGATGCCTGTGGGGTCGAGCGAAGAGGGGGTGGTGACGCTCGAGCTGGATATGGCGGCGTATGACGCGCTGCGGCCGATGGGGTTCGTCGAGCTGACGGGCTTTGTGATTGCTCCGGGCGTCGCGGTGGACGTCACGCTGACGCGGATGGAGCTGTTCACGCCGGAAGCGGTGGTGCTGAGCCACGATGAGCAGGTGGAGCGGCCGGACGTGCAGCTGTGGCGAGGGCGTGTGGAGGGCGACCCGGACTCCTACGTCTACATCGCGCTCTCGCCGCTGGGCAGCAACGGCTACGTGCGCACGAACGGGTCGATGCACGTTGTCTCCAGCGGGCCGGAGGGGCTGTACCCGACGGTGGTGTACGACGTGGCGAGCCCCGCGGGCGCCGGCGTGCAGCTCACGCTGCCCGTGTGCGAAGGGGCGATTGCGGTGGACGAGGGGCCGGGCCCGCTGGGGGACAACCCGTACGCGGGCCGGTCTTATACGTGCCGCACGTTCACGATCGCGGTGGACTGCGACACGGAGTTCACGAGCAACCGGTTCAGCGGCAATCACACGAACGCGCAGGCGTACGCGACGATGCTGCTGGGGGCGGTGTCGGAGGTGTACCAGCGCGACGCCAACATGACGCTGCAGGTATCGTTCCTGCGGACGTGGGGGGCCGGCGATCCGTACAACCTGCCGACGACCGGCGAGACGCTGCCGGAGTTCGCGGCGTTCTGGCAGGCGAACATGCAGCACGTGCCGCGGTCGTTGGCGCACCTGCTGAGCGGGCGGAGCCTGGGCGGGGGCATCGCGTACCTGCGCGCGGCGTGCAGCCCGTTTATCGGCTACGCGGTGTCGGGGAACATCAACGGCTTCTTCCCCTACCCGGTGCAGGACCGCCGCTCGCAGAACTGGGATCCGATGGTGGTGGCGCACGAGCTTGGGCACAACTTCGGCACGGGCCACACGCACGATCCCGGCTCGTACAACCCGATCATCGACGGATGCGGCAGCTCGCCCCAGGACTGCTCCAACGCCTCGCAGGGCACGATCATGAGCTACTGCCACACGTGCCCGGGCGGGATGACGAACATCAACATGACCTTCGGCACGCGCGTGGTGCAGGCAATGCGGGGCTGGCTTGACAGCAGCGCTGCGCAGTGCGGCACGGCGCAGGGGCCCAACTCGACGATCATCCAGCACCCGCAGCAGGTCATCGTGAACGAGGGCCAGACGGCAGTGATGACTGTGGTGACCGAGGGGGCGGAGCCCGTGTCCTACCAGTGGAAGCGTAACAACGCGCCGCTGGAGAACACCGGCCGCGTCAGCGGGGTGAACGCCGCGACGCTCACCATCCAGAGCGTGGAGCCGGGCGACGCGGGCAACTACTCGGTGACGGTGAACTCTCCATGCGGGCCGGTGAACAGCCAGTCGGCGTGGCTGGGCGTGGTGACGTGCCCGGTCATCGTGGGCCAGCCCGCGCCCTTCACGAGCGTTCAGGAAGGCTCGCCGCTGACGCTGACGGTGAACGCGGGCGGTTCACTGCCGCGGCAGTACCGGTGGCGGCTCAACGGCGACGAAGTGGAAAACGACGGGGTGGTCACGGGCGCCTCGACGAACGTGCTGCAGATCGCCGCGGCCGGCCGGCAGCACGCCGGCGTCTACGACGTGGTGGTGACGAACCCCTGCGGCGAGGTCGTGAGCAACGCGGCAACGGTCGAGGTGATTCCGTCGTGCGGGTCCTCGGACTTTGACGGCGACGGCGACGCGGGCACCGACGCGGACATCGAGGCGTTTTTCGCGTGCCTGTCGGGCGAGTGCTGCGAGACCTGCTTCGCCTACGGCGCGGACTTCAACATGGACGGCGACGTGGGCACCGACGCGGACATCGAGGCGTTCTTCCGGGTGCTCGCGGGCGGCGGGTGCTGACGCCCGTCGTTATTGAGGGCGCGGGCGGCTGCGCCATCGGCCCGCGATCTGGCGCTTGACGAGGTCGCGGAAGGCCTTGCCGTCCACGTTGCAGGCGGGGGGAAGCGGGGGCGGGGGCGTGCGCAGGCCGGCCCACATGCCGCGGAGCACGCACCATTGCCTGCGCGGCGAAAGGCCGGCGAGCCTGCTCGCCCACAGCACGCCCGCGAGCATGCCGACGCGCTTGGAGAGCCGCCTGCCGTGGCGGCGCGCCAGCCACACCCAGTTGCGGGTGGCGAGGTTGAGCCAGCGGTCGCTCTTGCGTGCCGCGGCGGGGCTGTCGTGCCAGACGATCCAGCGCGGGTCGAACCAGACGTCAAAGCCCGCGGCGAGGAGCTTGAGGGCCAGGTCCGTGTCGTTGCGGTAGAGGAAGAAGGAAGGCTCGTAGCCGCCCACGGCGTCCCAGGCGTCGCGCCGGACGAGGTTGCCGCAGCCCATCACCGGCCAGCGGGCCTGGGCCACGCCTTCGTGCAGCCATTCGGCCTGCCTGGTCTGCGGGTGGACGGGCAGCAATGCGACGGCGCCGATGGCCGGGCGCGTGCGGAGGAGCTCGATCGCGGCGACGAGGGCCTCGGGGTCGGGCCAGGCGTCGTCGTCGAGGATGAGGAGCATGTCGCCGCGGGCGCGGGCGACGCCGTGGTTGAAGCCCGCGACCCCCTCGTTGCGTTCGAGGGGGAGGAGTTCCACGGCGGGGAAGTGGTCGCGGACCATCTCCTGGGTGCCGTCGGTGGAGGCGTTGTCCACGACGATGACCTGGGAGGGCCCGTCGAGCCGTTCGAGGGTGCGCCGGAGCGCTTCACGCCGGTTGTAGGAGAGGATGACGACGCTCAGCACGCCGCAGCCTCACGGTCAGCCGACCGGCGCTGGGAGCGGGTCGGGGGTGATGGTCGCGGTGTCGGCGCGTGCGGGCCGGCGCGCGGGTCGATAGGGGGGCGCTGGGGGCAGGGGCATGGTGTACGGCCCACGGCAGCCGATGGCGACGGCGAGCTTCATGCCCCGGGCCATGATGCGCGTTGCCTTGAGGAGCGCGGACCAGGGACGCGGCTTGCGGATGAGCAGCCCCTCGGTGGTGACCTGGATGAGCGTCCGCCCGCGGAACCAGGAGGTGGGCCAGCCGGTGGGGACGATGGCGACGTCGGCGGTGGGGCCGGTGAAGAAGCGCCACGCCGCGCCGGCGAGGTCGGCGAGCAGGTGGCCCTCCAGGGCGCGGTGACGCCAGATCCTGCGCTCCTTGGGCCAGCGGAACTCCATCTTCTTCAGCTCGCGCCGGAACTCCTCAAAGCCGGGGATGCGCGACTTGAGCAGGGGGTGGACCCACAGGCGCGGGTTGGCCACGCCCTCGCGTTTCAGCGTTTCCAGCTCCGAGTCCACGACGGCTTTCATCTCGCGGAAGGGCTTGAAGCCCAGGGGGCGGACCACGTCCCGCGGCTCGATCTTGGGGAATCGCTTGTGCAGGGCGTCGTCGAGCCCCTTGATGTGCAGCTCGGCGAGCTCCTCCAGGCCCATCATGGCCTGGCCGACGGCGCGGGGAATCTCGCGCAGGGCGCGCTTGAAGCGCACCCAGCCGCCGAGCTTCATGCCGTCGATGTGCGAGAAGCAGTTGCGCGCGATGTAGTAGCGGCCCCAGGTGACGTACCGGCGGTTGCCGGGGGGGTGGTACGCGCGGCTGCGCGGCGCGCCCACCACGCGCAGGCCCGTGCGGGCGCGCATCTGGATGCACCAGTCGATGTCGTCGTAATAGATGAAGTTCTCGGGGAAGAGGCCCGTCTGCTCGATCGCCGAGCGCCGCACCAGGCCGCTGCACGCGGCGAGGTAGTCCGCGGGCACGAGGAAGCGGCGGTCGATGGGGTGGCAGGGGCGGATGTACCCGTTGTTGCGGGTGATGATCGCACCGGTCTCCCACACGTGCCCGGTGGGGATGTCCCCCAGCGCCGAGCCCACGGCCCCGATCCTGGGGCGGGTGGCGAGGACCTTGACCATCTCCCGGAGGCACTTGCGGCCCACGCGGGCGTCGCTGTCGAGCCACCAGACAAAGTCCGGCTGACCCCGCTCGCCGGAGAGGCCCGCCCCCGAGAGAACGTGGGACATGCCGAGGTTGAAGCCGCCCGAGCCGCCGGTGTTCTGCTCGGAGCGGACGAACTCCACGGTGAGGCCCTCGGGGACGGGGAGGGTGCTCAAAGGCTCGGTGGAGGCGTTGTCAACGACGGTGAGCCAGAGCTCGATGGGCCGGCCCTTCACAGGACGGAGGTCCTGGCGGGCGACATCCTCAAAGAGCTTGGCGAGGTCCTGTCGGCGGTTGAAGCACGGGACAACGGCCGCGACCTTCCACGGGCGCGGGTGGTGGGGGGCATGGCCGTTGGTGTGGAGCGCCTGTGAGCCGTTGGCCTGGGTGAGGGCCTCAAGGCCCACAACAGCCGGGCGGCTGCGCAGCGGATGTTGGTCCATTGAGGGGGAGTATACGCGCAAACCCCGGGGACGGCGGGTGATTGAGCCGCGCGCGGGGACGTGGGGCTGGGAAGGGCGGCGGGGCGGCGTGAGCGCAAAGGTTGCGGACCCGGGACATTTTCGAGCAAGCCTCTGGGTTGTCGAGTAGGATGGGGGATACACGGCGCGCCCGGGAACCGAGGAGCGTGCGGGTGTGTACAGGCTCAGGTCCAGGGCAGGTTGCCCGCCCCTGAAGCGGGTGTGAAGGCGATCCCCGACGGAGGCCCCTCAAATGGCGTCGATGTTCACCACCACCGGTCGGTCTCTCTCCGCCCTTCTGGCGCGCCTGATTGCGACTGAAACGGGACGCGCCCCCGCCGTGGCCGCCTTTGAGACGCTGGAGCCCCGCAAGCTGCTGGCGAACAGCCCCCTGCCGACGCTGGCGGACCTCGAGAACCCCAACAACACGGTGGTTCGGATCGAGACGAACTACGGGGACTTCGACATCGAGCTGTTCAACAGCGCCGCGCCGATCACGGTGGCGAACTTCCTGAACTACGTCACCAGCGGGCGGTACGACGAGACCTTCTTCCACCGCTCGGCCTTCAACCCCGACGGCTCGCCCTTCGTGCTGCAGGGCGGCGGCTTCCTCTTCGACGAAGAAGCGGGCCTGAGCACGGTGCAGACGGACGCGCCGATCGTCCGCGAGCTGACGGGCCGCCAGAACACCGCCCGCACGGTGGCGATGGCCCGCAGCAGCGCGCTCAACTCCGCCACCAGCCAGTTCTACATCAACTACGTGGACAACGCCTTCCTGAACCCCGACTCGCAGGGCAACGGCGGCTACGCCGTCTTCGGCCGGATCGTGAAGGGGTGGGAGGTGATCGAGACGATCCAGGCGCTGGCGCACCCGGACCTGACGGGCCAGTCGCGCTTCGCCGGGCCGGAGGCGGGCAACTTCGGCACCGTGCCCGTCAACAACACCTTCGACGAGACGGTCGGCATCCGCGAGCAGGACCTGGTCAAGATCATCAACGCGGAGATCATCAAGCCCGCCTCCACGCAGGGCTTCTTCACCCAGACCATCGTCTACCCCGAGGGCTACCGCTCCGGACAGTCGGTCGAGTGGATCACGCTCGAGAACACCAACAACCAGGCCGCGAGCTACCAGGTCATCGTTCACTACGAGACGGGGCTGCGCGACGTGGTGATCGCCTCGGGCACGATCTCCGGCAACACCTCGATGACGATCGACATCTCCGACTACCGGCAGGCGGGGCTGAACCTCGTGCGGCCGGACACGCCCTACTCCATCGAGGTCCAGGCGGCCTTCCCCGAGGGCGTGAACGACCCCAAGCCCATCTCCGCGACCAGCTACCGCGAGGACTTCAACGGGGCGACGAGCGAGGACTTCTTCAACCCCGTGGCGTCGGACGGCGACTTCCCGCTGCGGACGTGGGACCTGCCGCGGATCGAGCGCAACAGCCTCAGCCGCGAGTTCATCACCTGGCAGAACCTTTCCGACACAACCGCCACGGTGACGCTGACCTTCCGTCACTCCTCGGGGACGACGACGGTGACGCGCGTGGTGGAGCCCTACCGGCGCGGCGGGGTGGAGGTGGGCCTGCTGGGCCTGCCGCAGGGAGTGATGTCGGTGCGGGTGACCTCCACCGCGGACATCGTGGTAGGTGTGAGCGACTGGGACCTGCCCGCGTCCGGGGTCGCGCCGGCGGACGCCTACACGCCGGCCTTCGCCTCGCTTGGGATCGAGGGCGGGGGCTCGACGAGCGGGGCCATCGCCTACGTCCGGGCCCAGAGCGGGCACACCAACGTCATCAGCATCGCGAACATGGGGACCAGCTCGGCGTCGGTGACGCTGCGCTTCTGGGCCACCAACACGACCAACACCGCTCCGATCACCCGCACGGTGCTCGTGACCGGGAGCAACCGGAATGACTTCTCCATCACGCCCGCGGACCTGGGCGTGACCGACGGCACCACCTTCGCCGTGACGTACACCTCCACCTCGCCGGTGAGCGTGCAGTACACGAGCTTCGACGCCGCGGGCCGCAACGAGGCGGGCAAGAAGGCGGACGGCTACTCGACCGCCTTCTCCCGCCAGGTCGCCCCCGTCGAGTTCTTCGGCGGGTACCTGGACCCGAGCAACAGCGGGATGGAGGAGATCATCAGCATCTTCAACCCCTTCTCCAACACCAGCGTGAACTTCACGGCGACCGTCCGCTTCCACTTCAGCGACGGGACGGTGATCGACGGGGCGACGGTGACGCTGGGGGCCAACGGCCGGGCGGAGATCTCGACGCGCTCGCTGGCGCAGGTGCTCGCCAAGATCAGCAGCGGCACGCAGTTCCGCCGCTACGGGATCCAGGTCTTCGGCCTGGGGGTGGACTCCTCCAGCGCCTCGACCACCTCCGCCGCGGGCATTGTCTCGGTTACGCGGATCGACCCCACCAACGGCCGGGCGGTGCTCTCGGGCGGGCAGGACTCGGGCCAGGGCTTCCCGATCAACGATTCGATCTTCGCCTGAGCCGGTGAACCGGGGTACGCTCATGGCCCCGCGGCGGCGTCCCGGCCGCGCGGAGCGTGATGCCTGCGAAGAAACGACCGCCATCCTCTTCTAAGGACGCCTTCTGGCACTTCGCCCGGGGGATGCTCCGCTACCGCTGGCTCGTCGCGGGCACGCTCGTCATGGCGCTGCTCTCGGGCTTCACGCTCAGCGTGGGGATCATCGGGGCCAAGCCGGTCCTCGAGGGGATCCTCAGCACCGAGAAGGACGCCCAGGGCAACACCGTCCGCAAGGAGCTGCGCGAGCTGGCCCTGGACCTGAACCAGGGGCTCTCGAGCCTGCCCGCGCCGCTGAACCGCGTCCAGGTGCCCCAGAGGACCATCGACGCCCTGCCCAAGGGGCCCTTCACGGCCCTGGCTGTGGTGATGGGCGTGCTGGCGGTGATCACGGTCATCGGCTCCACGGCCAACTTCCTGCACGCCTACCTCTCGCTGACGGTCGTGAACCGGACGATCACGAACATCCGGCGGCAGGCCTTCTTCGCGACGCTGCGTTCCCCGCTCCGCGCGATGGTGCGCAGCGGGACCACCGACACGATCAGCCGCATCATCAACGACAGCAACAAGCTCATGGACGGGCTCAACGTCCTGATGAGCAAGGCGGTGCTCCAGACGCTCAAGGGGGTGGCGGGGCTGGCGGCGGCGCTGCACTTCAACGCCTTCGTCACGCTCAGCGCGCTTCTGGTCGCCCCCGCGCTGTACACGGTGATCCGCAAGCTGGGCAAGCGCATCAAGCGGGCGGCCAACGCGGCGCTGCAGAGCCAGTCCACGCTGCTGGGCGCGGCCACCGAGTCCTTGCAGGCGCTGCGCGTGGTGAAGGTCTACACCAACGAGGTGTACGAGGGCGGGCGCTTCCATCGCGCCAACAAGCAGGTGATGAACGAGCTCAACCGCGTCCGGACGGCCCGCGCGCTCGCCAGCCCCCTCACCGAGATGCTCTCCATCTTCCTGCTCTGCGGCCTGACCCTCGCCGCGGGGTGGGTCATCATCAAGGGCATCAAGGTGGACCTGGGCCCGCTCGGCGTGCGCAAGGTGAACGTGGACCCTGCGGACTTCATCCTCGCCATGCTCTCCCTCGCCGTGGCGGGGGCCTCTTTGAAACCCCTCACCGGCCTCATCAGCGACATCCAGGCCTCGGCCCCCGCGGCGGAGCGTCTGCTGGAGCTCATCCGCGCCGAGCCCGAGCCGGGGCACGGCATGAAGCTCGCCCGCGCGCCGCGCCACGCCCGCTCCATCGAGTTCGACGGCGTGAAGCTCACCTACCCCGGCGCATCCACCCCCGCGCTGCGCGGCGTGACGCTCACCATTCCCCACGGCAGGCGCATCGCCTTCGTCGGCCCCAACGGCTGCGGCAAGACGACGCTGCTCTCTCTCGTGCCGCGCCTCTTCGACCCCGACGAGGGGACGGTCCGCCTCGACGGGCGCGACATCCGAGAGTTCTCGGTGCGCAGCCTGCGCGCGCAGATCGGCGTGGTGACGCAGGAGACAGCGATCTTCAGCGGCACGATCCGCTCCAACATCGCCTACGGCAACCCCGGCGCGACGGACGAGCAGATCGAGGCCGCGGCGAAGCAGGCGCGGGCGCACGAGTTCATCACGCGCCTGCCCAAGGGGTACGACACGCCCGTCGCGGAGCAGGGGCTCTCGCTCTCGGGGGGGCAGCGGCAGCGGCTGGCGATCGCCCGCGCGATCGTGCGCAATCCGGCGATTCTGATCATGGACGAGGCGACGAGCATGGTGGACGCGGACAGCGAGGCGCAGATCGCCGCGGCGATCACCGAGTTCGCCGCGGGCCGCACCTGCCTCATCGTCGCCCACCGCCTCAGCACCGTCCTCAACTGCGACAGCATCGTCGTCATGGACGCCGGGTGCGTCGTCGACCAGGGCACCCACGAGGAGCTCATGGCCCGCTGCGAGCTGTACCGGACGCTGGCTCAGCACCAGTTCCCTGGGTGAAAGCTCAGTACCCGCTTCCAATCACGCAACCGTCGCTCCCGCGGGCTTTTTTACGGAATCACGCAGTCGCGGGGGCACGCTGCATCGCTGCTCAGTTGCCCCGTTGTGTGGCATGGGAATGCCCAGGGAGGCATGGGTAGGGGGCGGAGCCCCACCGTATCACCGTCTCGGAGCTGTCCCGCTATTCCGCTGCATCACAGCCCCGCAGCCGTACCATCCCGCATGCTTCGCCCCGGCGCCGACGAAGAACACCTCCAGCCCGAGGACTTTGTGTGCGACTTCTGCGGGAACCACTGGACGCCGGAGCGGCCGATGGTGGAGGGGCATCGCGGCGCGCTGATCTGCGGCCCGTGTCTGACGGAGGCGTACGTGCGCGTGATCAAGGAGGGGGCGGGGAGGCTCGCGCCGGAGATCGTGACCTGCACGCTCTGTCTGGAGCATCACGACACGCCCCACTGGACGGGGAGCCGCGAGAACACCTGGGCGTGCACGCGGTGCATTCGCCAGTCCGCCGCGGTGCTGCAGAAGGACAAGGAGTCGGGGTGGACCCGGCCCGAATAAGGCCCGCTCCTATGATCGGCGTGCCGGTGGGGTGGCAGAGTGGTCGGTCTTGAAAACCGGCAGCCGGATGCCGGAAAAACTGGAAAAGCAGGCATTTCCGAACGGGTCGCTTCCGACTCGGCATCCTGCTTGGCGCGACGCGGCATTCTGGACCCTGACCCGGACCTCGCCGCGCTCATTCAAGCGTGGCCGTCCCTCCTGGCGGCGATCCGAGCTGGGATAATCGCCCTCGTCAAAGTGTCTACAGGCACGCAGGGTTCCGGGCCAGGACCGGGCCAGACGCGGGCCGCAACGGGGGACGCCCCAGCGCTGTCCGGGGCCGGATGAAGCGGTGCGAGAGGGATTCGAACCCCCGAGGCCCTTGCGGGCCTACTCGATTTCAAGTCGAGCGCCTTCAACCACTCGGCCATCGCACCGGATCGGCTGGCAATCCCGCCGCTGGTGTAAGGGTAGGCGGCTGGGAGAGAAAACAGGTCTGCTCGCCGAAACGCTCGACGGTCGCCTATTCCTCGTCCGAACCAGAGTCGGGCGGTTCCGTCCCTATCTCCATGATCCGTCGGTGCTGCTCCGCAGCAGCCTCTGGGTAAAACTCGTCGATGGAATCGACGCGATCATGATGCGGGAGACTTCGCTTGCGTCGTAGACCTCGATCTTCACCACGCCACCGTTCTCGAACAGGGCGACTCCCACGGTCGGCTCGTATTCCTCGGCTCCATCGTCATGCAGGCGAATATCCTCATCCCGGCACTGAATCCCCGTGTGAGACTCGGCTTCCGTGATGAGGTCGATCAACAGCGGCTCCTCTCCAATCTCGACATCCAGCGCGAACGAGATGGTCACAAACGGGCCAACGTGACCCGGCGGATCGAACTTCTCCTGATCGGGCCGGAAGACCGGGTCGCGCAGGGCTGTCCACAGAACTTCCGCTGCCGAGTCTCAAAGCGCATTCCGCGTCTCCGTCGAGGCCGTAGCCGTGTTCACCGAAGGCCGATAGGAACGATAGAACGCCAGCCCGAGAACCAGCGACGGCTCCCACCCCCCAGTGCCCTCTGCTATGGCAGGTCGCGCAGGGGGCTTGAGACGCCCTGCCAGTGGGGATCGGCACTTGCGGTCGGACAGGCACCATGCAAGGGAAGTCAGGAGGGTACGAGCAGATGCACGCTGCCGGAGAGCGCTAAGTCACCCTCGTCCAGCGGTTCGGCGGTTATATTGAACGGCGATGGAAGCCGCCAATGAGGTTCCTAGTCTTTTGGACTCCGACGATCTCGGCACTATCGTCAAACGGAAGCGCAACCCGTTCGCCAGTGCCTCGCACGTCCTGACTGTGCGCTCCCATCATCGCTCCTCCCAGGAGGGCGAGCGCCGCTGGGATGGCGAGTTGGCGCTTGACCGAAGTCTCCGAAGCCGTGCGCTGCTCTCATGGCGCTACGTCGATGAGCCGCCGGACCGGGCACAGTTCGGGGTATACGAGGTCGTTCTTCGGATGAACTGCTCGTGACGTCGTTCTCCGCGCCTGATGCCGTGCCGTACCGCAAGCATGTCCTACGTCGCGTGCAGCAGCCCCGCTGAATCAGAACTCTCGGAGGTCCCATCGTGAACGTGCAGAAGGTCGATACGACAGTCGGAAACCTCGTGGACATGATCGAGCGGGGCGAGTTGCGCCTGCCCGAGATGCAGCGGCGCTACGTCTGGACCGCCACGCGCGTGCGAGATCTTCTCGACTCCCTCTACCGGGGCTATCCGTCCGGCACCGTGCTGGTGTGGGAGACGGATCAGGAACAGCCCGCCCGCGATCTCTCAGTTCAGCAGCACCAGACCGCGTTCGTTCCCAAACTGCTACTGGACGGCCAGCAACGCCTGACCTCGCTCTCGGCGGTGGTGCGCGGCACGCCCATCAAAGTCCGCAACCGCAAGCGCGACATTCAGATCGCCTTCAATCTCGACCACCCCGAGGACGCGCCCGAGGAGATCATCGAGGTCGAGGAGGACGTGGAGCAGCCCGTGCTTGAGGAGGACGACGAGACGGTCGTCGAGGGCGAAGACGACGAGGAGGATGGCGTGTCCATCGTGGAGCGTCTGCGCCGCCGCACGTTCGCGGTGGCGAGCAGGTCCCTCTTGGCATCCCCGAACTGGGTTCTGGTGTCCGACGTTTTCAAAGGGGAAAAGAGCGACTGGACCCTCGTCAAACCGCTGGTGAAGTCGCCGGAGGATCCGAAGTTCGAGGTCTACACAAAGCGCCTGCAACGGCTCCGCGCGATCAGGAACTACCCCTACGTCATGCAGGTGATCCCGCGCACGTTCTCGTACGAGGAGGTCGCGGAGATTTTTGTGCGCGTCAACTCGCTCGGCGTCAAACTACGTGGCTCCGACCTCGCCAGCGCCCTCGTCTCGGCGAAGTGGCCCAAGTCGTTGCATCTGATCCAGAACTTCATCGATGAGTGCGAGGAGAGTGGGTTCACCCTCGACTCCGGCCTCGTGCTCCGAACGGTCGTGGTGTTCGCCACAAGGCAGAGCCGGTTCCGAACCATCGGGTCGATTTCGCGGGACACCCTTGAGGAGGCGTGGCCGAAGGCCACGGCGGGCCTGCGCTTTGCCATCAACTTCCTCCGGGCGAATGCTGGGATCGAAGACGAGTCCCTGCTGTCCTCACCGCTGCTCATGATCCCGGTGGCGCTCTACAGCCAGTTGCGCAACGAGAAGTTGTCGCGCGACGACGAGCGGCACCTGCTGCACTGGCTCTACGTCGCCAACGCGCGCGGGCACTTCTCAGCGTCCAGCGAGACGACGCTCGACAGCGACCTCGGCATCCTGTTCAGGGGTTCAGGCCCCGACGCGCTCATCCCACCGCTGCAAAACCAGTTCGGGCGTCTACATATCGAACCCGCCGACCTCGTTGGCCGCGGCGCTCGGAGCGCCCTGTTCTCTCTCGCGTACCTTGCGCTCAAGAAAGGCGGGGCGAAGGACTGGTACACCGGGCTGGGCCTCTCGCTCACGCATCAAGGGCGACTGCATTTTATCCAGTTCCATCACATCTTCCCCAAAGTGTTGCTGCGCAAGGCGGACTACGAGCGCTCCGAGATCAACGAGATCGCCAACCTCGCGTTCATCACGGGTCGCACGAATCAACGGCTCTCGAAGAAAGCACCGGAGGTCTACTTCCCCAAAATCATCGAGGAGCGCGGCGAATCGGCGCTGCGCGATCAGGCGATTCCAATGGACAAGCGTCTCTGGAAAGTTGAGAACTACCGGGAGTTCCTTGAGACGCGGCGGCAGATGCTCGCGAAGGCGATGAACGCCTTCGTGTCTGAAGCCGCGCGGACGGGCAGGGGCACGCCTATGGAGTAGAGCGCTAGTGTGGGGATGAAGTCCAGTTGGCTGCGGAGCATCGACGGCCGTCCGTGACTTGCACGAAGAATGTCGCGTTCAGATCGCCATCGACTCCGCGCCGCGAACCGGTCTGCGGTACTCAATGTCGTAGAAGTGAGTACGGGGGTTTGGCTCAGCCTGCGAGGCTAGCCGCGCTCCGACACCAGAGAGAGCACCAACAGCCAGCAATGAGAGGATGAGCATCGTGTACCGCTTCATGGGAAGACTTTTTATCGGCTCGCGTTAGTCACGCATTCGAGAACAGTTCAGAATCAGGCGCGGTGACGGGGACCACCGTGTACCGGGCACCGCGTTTCGTCCCGTGCCTGACGATTGCACCTTGGGCGAGCAGGCGTCGGATGGCACCGTTCCAATCCTGCGGTGCGATACCACTGCGCTCGATGACCTCGGCTCTGGCGATGGGCACCCGTGCTTCGCGGATTGCCGCAAGCACTGCGGCGCTTGCCTGCACGCCGTCGTGTACCGGCGACAGCCCCAATTCGACGGGCAGGGAAAGGGCTTCCACGAGGGCGAACTCGGCGTCCTCGACGACTGCCTCGGTGTCCTGTGCCTCATCCTCCGCAGCCCACTCCCGCCGCAGTTCTTCGGCCCTGCGAACGATCCGGTCGCGGAGGTCGGTTGCTGCCCCGGAGGCATTGGGGTCCGCATCCGCGCCGACGGGTTCGACGCCGAGTTCCGCCATCCGGCGGCGGACCCGCCCCATCGTTGCATCCGGGTCCCGGAAGAACTCGCTCCCGCGAACGCGCACGAACCGCCAGCCCAGCCGTTCGAGAATGCGCTGCCGGTCGAGGTCGCGGTCGAGGTCGTCCGGCGGATGGAACCTGTCGCCATCGCACTCCAGCGCGACCCGAGCACCGTCCGCACCGAGGACCACCATGTCGATGCGGAACGCGCCGACCCGCCACTGCGTCTGCACCTTGTAGCCCGATCCCGTCAGGCTCTTGAGCACGAGCCGCTCGAACTCAGATTCCACGCGGCTGCTTTGCTCCTGCAACTGCCGTTCCGTTGCAAGTGGGTCTTCGGCGTGCTTGAGGAGCCGTCTACGGAGATCGTTCTCCTTGAGGTCGGTGTCCGGGTTGAGCGAATGGACGACCCACAGTTGGTCGCGGGCGCGGCTGGCGGCGACGTTGTACCGCTTCTTGAGGTCGTCATCGCTGCGGAGCCGCAGGGGGCCGTCTGGCGCGTGGTCCACGAGCGACAGGAGCACCACGTCTCGCTCGTCGCCCTGAAACTGCGGCGAGATGCCGCAGAGGATGTCGCGCGTCGCGTAGACCGTCTCCGACACCCGCTCTCGGAGGAGTCGATCCACGAGCATCGCCTGCTCCTCCCCGAGCATGCTGATGACGCCTAGCGTCTTGCCCGCGTACTCGGGCTGTTCGAGCATCGCCACGATTAGTGAGACGATCTCGTGCGCCTCGGCCTCGTTGACGTGCCCGTCGCGCTCGCCGCCCGCGACCCGATGTGAGGCGACGAACGGACGGCTTTGGACGTTGGACGACTCGCGGAGGGGCTTGATCTCGCCGTCGTAACTCAGGTGGTTGCTGAACTGGATGATCTCGTTTACGC
>CALJIV010000024.1 GCA_937974035.1 uncultured Phycisphaerales bacterium | reverse complement strand
CCCGGACCGGCTCCGGCCGCGGAGGCCGCGGATCCTCGCGTGGAGGACCTGATCAAGGACCTTGAATCCAGGCGCGGCGGGCCGCGGGCGCTCGCCCCTCAACCCGCGTCCGCGCAGCCCGAGGCCGACCCGCGCCCGCTCCTGCCCGAAGGGACGGTGCTGGTCTTCCGGCGCGCCCGGATCGTGCGGCTGCCGGAGGACGCGGGCCGCATCGCCGTGGCCTTTGACAACGACCCCGACAGCCCCGCTCCGCCCCCCATGCTCGTCGAGCCCTGCGCCCAGCTTCAGCGTCTGGAGGGTCTGGCCGCCTCCCGCGGCGAGTCCGTCCCGGTCAAGGTCAGCGGGCGGGTGCTCACCTACAAGGGGCGCAACCACCTCCTGCCCACCTTCGTGCAGCCCATCGCCACCGCCGAAGTCGTGCCGATGCAGTAAACCGAGCGCAACAAAAACCCCCGAGCCGCGGGGCTCGGGGGTTTGCTTTTCGGCGGTTGGCAGGCGTGTTAGACGCCCATCTCCTGGAGGGCCTGAGGCTCGGTGGGAGCGGTCTGCACCCGCTCGCCGGGCATCGGGCTGAAGCGCGAGCCGTAGAGCGGCAGCTTGCGGTTGGAGGTTTCCTTGAAGAGCGGAGCGGCCAGCAGCGTCAGCACCGCCACCGCGACGTTGGCCAGCAGCATGGGGATCGTGCCCGTGTAGCCGAGGTACACCAGCACGCTCACCACCATCACCAGCACCAGCGCCACGGGGATGACCATCTGCCAGGCCATCATCATGATCTGGTCGTAGCGCAGACGCGGAATCGTCCACCGCACCACCATCATGAAGGCGATCAGCAGCAGCGCCTTGCCGAAGAAGACCAGGAACTTCAGCACCGCCAGGCCCAGGCCGCCCACCGCGAAGGGGCTGGTCACGGGGTCCTCAACCCACGGCAGGAGCTGATAGCCGCCCAGGAAGAGCAGCGCGAAGAAAGCGGAGCTGGTCACCATGTGGGAGTACTCGGCCAGGAAGAACAGCGCGAAGCGCATCGCGCTGTACTCTGTGTGGTACCCGCCCACCAGCTCCTGCTCCGCCTCGGCGTTGTCGAAGGGAGCGCGGTTCGCCTCGGCCATGATGGCGATGAAGAAGAGCAGCGCCGCCATCGGCTGGCTGAAGATCATCCAGCCGTGCTCCGCCTGGTAGCGGATGATCGCCTCGGGCTGCACCGAACCCACCAGCAGCAGGGTCGCCAGCAGCGCCAACCCCAGCGGGATTTCATACGAGATCATCTGGGCCGTCGCCCGCAGGCCGCCCAGGAACGAGTACTTGTTGTTGCTCGCGTACCCGCCCAGCGTCACGCCGTAGACGCCCAGCGAGGCCACCGCCAGCAGGTACACGATCCCGATGTTGATGTTCGCGCCGGTGACGCGCACCGGCCCACCCTCGACCACCCAGTTCAGCACAGGGATCGTGAAGGTCGGGCAGTTCCACGTCCCCCCCCAGGGGATGACGATGAACCCGATCAGCGCCGGGACGATGATGATGCCGGGCGCGAGCGTGAACAGCACCTTGTCCACGCGGTTGGGGGTGTAGTCCTCTTTCAGGATGAACTTCAGGCCGTCGGCCAGCGACTGGCCCAGGCCCAGCGCCCCCTTCAGGCCCTTGAGCGCCGGCAGGCCGAAGTCGAACCCGGTCCGGTTCGGGCCAACGCGGTCCTGGATGTACGCGGAGAGCTTGCGCTCCACGTAGATCAGGTACGCGCACGTGATCAGGATCACGTGCACCACCAGCAGGTTCGTCACCACTGACACGATGAGCTGAGCCGTCAGCCAGCTTGGGGCTTGCATAGGGCGGAACTGTATCGGCTCGCCCTTGCCCTGTCACCCGCCCAAGACCGGCCCCGCGGCCCGATCAGCCGCCCTCGCCCGGCGAGACCATCCGCCCGCGGACCCGGCGCGCCAGCTTCCGCAGCGCCATCTTCGCAAGCAGGCTGCCCCCCAGCTCGTCCGCGATCTGGACCTTCTGTTCCACGGTGGGCTGGGCACGGGCCATTTCCCCGCCTCCCCGCCGCACGAGGCCCGCGATCAGCGCCAGCCGCTCCGCGAACCCCTCCCCGAACCGCATCAGCAACGCCTGCAGCTCTTCGGGCTTGGCCTCTTCCGCCCCGTCCCGCGTTTTGAGGAATCCGCGGGCAAGCAGCGTGCCGTGGCCCCACTGCTGCACCGCACGCCACAGGTACCCCGTGTGACCCAGCCGCCCCAGGCTGGGGTCCAGCAGGTCCGACAGCGGCACGCCCTCCTCCGTTCGCACCAGCACCCGAGCCAGGCGCCCCCCCCGCTCAAAGGGATAGAGCTCCGGCGCTACGTCCACCGTCAGCGGGTCCAAGACTCCGGCCGCGTCGGTCGTCCACGTACCCGCGAAGGCCATGTCGCTCCGTCGGGCCAGCGCCCCCGCGCAGAGCTCCAGCCACTGCGGCGCGGGTTCATCGTCCCATCGCAGCACGGCGAGCGCATCGGTCGTGAGCGCGTCGGTCGCCTCCACGGGGCCGCCTTCGCCGTCCCGCGCGTGCCACGCACGCCCCAGCCACCACAGCGACTCTTCCTCGTCTCCGTCCGAACCCGCGGGCGCGAGCAGGATGACGCGCTCGGGTTTGGTCGTTTGCGCGCGCAACGCCGCGACGGCGGGCCAGGCCGCGGGGTCGCCCTCCCCGCCGATGACCACCGCCAGCGGGCGCACGGGGCGGGCTTCGCCGCGGATGGGACGCAGCGCCCTGGGGTGCTCGTAAAACCCGCCGACGGGCTGCTCCGCCACGGCGTAGGGCCGCCGCAGGCGCTCGCGCAGCCCCTCATCGTCCACCATCCGCTCCATCGCCCGCAGCAGCCCGAGGGTCGTGCCGTCGTACACAAGCGCGTTGCGCTCGTGGGTGAAGAAGTCGCTGAAGGCGGGCAGATCGTTCACCACCACCGGGACGCCCGCGTCGTACACCTCATGCAGGGCGTAGCAGAAGGACTCCACGCGGTTGGGGAAGACCGCGAAGAGGGCGTGCTCCAACCGCTGCGCCACCTGCGCGTGCGTGAGCTGGCCGTGGAAGATGAAGCGGTCGCGCAGGCGAGCAGGGATCAGCGTGCGCAGGTAAGCGGTGTAGCTGTTCGCGACGGGGCTCTCGTCGCTGTCGTAGCCGATGAGGTCCACCGTGAAGTTCAGCCCCGGCCGGCGCTTCATCAGCATCACGCAGGCGTGCACGAGCTGATCCACGCCCTTGAGGTGGAACATCCGTCCGATGAAGGCGATGCTGAAAGGCCCGGAGGCGTCAGGCCTGCGCGTGACGCGCGGGAAGGGCTGCTTGGGCGGGCTGGAAGCCACCACCCGCTCTTCCTCCAGCCGGTAGAGGTCCTTGTAATACCGCTCGTAGTACGTGTGGCTGGGCGTCAGCACCGCCTCGCTCAGGCGCAGCGCGCCGCGCTCGAAGGCGTGCAGCAGCAGGCGGTCTACATCCCGCACCGCGCCGTGCCCGTGCCGATCCAGCACTTCCAGCGAGCCGTGCAGACGCGAGCCCAGCACCGGCCCATCCGAAGCGCCGTCAACGCCGTAGAGCCGGTCCACGAAGGCGTAGTACCCCGCGCCGCAGTACTCGAAGAACTCCACGTAATCGACGCGCTCGCGTTCCAGCACCGCCCGCAGGGCCCGCGCGAACTGGTAGCTCTTCCACTGGAAGACGCTCGCGAAGTCCTTCGCCTTCACGCCGGGGCACAGGTCCTCCACGCGATAGGCGCGGATCCGCTCCGGGTGCGGGAAGGTCATCACGTCCCGCTCCATCAGCTGCCGGAACGCTGGCTCGGGCATGTCCAGCAGGAAGACGATGGTGTGCCCCGCCCGCAGCAGCGCTTCCGCGGCGTGGTGAATCAGCACCCCCGCCCCGCCCATGTTGGTGGGGTGCAGCTCGTAGGACACAAAGCACGTCACCGGCACGCTGTCATCCTTCGAGGAACTCGCGCACAAGCGCCCTGGCCCGCTCATTGTAGATCGGAGCGTACCGCGCCCATGCGTCGATGATCTCCCGACGCTCCTCGATCGCCCGCACCGCGTAGCGCGCGATCACATCGGGCCGGTCCGGGTAGGGCACCACCAGCCGCTCGCGCAGATAATCGTGGTCCTCGAAGAGGTGGCTGCTGGGGCCGATGAGACAGGGCACGCCAAGCTGCATGCTCTCCAGCGGCAGCATCGGGCTGCATTCCGCGCTGGTCACGTACATGCTCAGGTGCGTGGCGCGGATCCGCCGCTCCAGCTCGTCCTTGCGCACCGCGTGCTCGCTGGAGAAGCCGCGCTGCACGCCCAGGAACTCCGCCAGCTCGGCCCCCGGCCCGCCGAGCCCCGCCGAGTGCAGCACCGCGCCGGGGATCAGCGTCAGCGACGCGATCATCGGGTGCGCGCTCTTGAAGATCGTTCCGGAGAACCAGATGCCCACGTGCCGCCCTTCTCCCTCCACCTCGGGGATCGGCAACGGCTCGCCGGGCACGTAGTTGATGAGGTAGCGCGACCGCACGCCCGCGGCGCGGAGCACCTCCTCCGCCCCCTTCTTCATCGTGACGAACTCGCGCACCTTCCCCTCTCGCACCGCGGAGCACCACATGGTGAAGAGGGACCAGATGTAGGGGTCCTGAAGCTGGGTGAAGTTGCCGTGGAACACAAGGTCGAAGCGCACGCCTGGATCGCGCCGGCGGATCGCCTCCATCACCCGGTAGTGGGCCTCGTCGCCGCCGGAGAAGATGACGTGGCGTGCGCCTGACTCGAGCAGCACCTCGGCGTGCCGCTCCACCTCTTCGTCGGTCACGTCGGCGGGCCACTCGTCGGGCGAGTTGGGAATCGGGTAGCACGCATCGAAGAGCATCCGCGTCGAGTGGCTCACGCCCAGCCATCGCGGCGTGTGCACCGCCACGGCCTTGTGACCGCGCTCGCGCGTGAGGCGCACAAACTCCTTCTGGAAGGCCGTCGCGTCCGGCACGCGCCGGGAAACGGGCGGCGCGTGCATCGGGAACCGGCCCGGCGTCACCGCGAGCACGCCCGTGCCCGCGGCGAGCTCCAGCGTCTCGTCGCGCCCCTCGTAGCTCACGCGCACCCGCGCGCGGCCCGACGCGGGACGCCGCAGCACGATCACCGGATCCCCCGCCACCTGCACGCGCAGCGACTCGCCGGCGTTGAGGTGCAGCACCTTGCCGTAGGCCCCGAGGGGGCAGTCGCAGACGCGCTCGCCGCCCTCCACCATCAGCCAGGGGATCGCGGGCTCGTGCGATCGGGAGTGAATCGACTGCACCACGACCGGCCCGCCCTCGACCTCTTCCACGCGGAGGGAAAGCCGGTTCTTCGAGCCGTGCTTGATCCAGCTCGCGAGCGTCAGCAGCCCCGTCCGCCGCGCGAGCAGCCCAAGCCTGAACTCTGATGAGCGGCTGACCGCCTCCAGGCCGAACTTTGACTCTTCCAGTCGGTCCAAGGCCTCTCCCTTAGATGTGCTCGTGCACGCCGTGCCCTGCCGGGCTCAGCACGCTCCCGCCGTGTCCAGCGCCGCCGCGGCCTTGGGCGTCCGCTCCCGCGGCGCCGCCTCGATCTCCGCCCCGACCGTGGGGCCGGGGCGCATCGGCGTGCGCCCAGGATACACGACCACGTCCACCGGGTGGGGCGAGCGAAGGTCGATGACCTCCGTCCGGCCGTTGAAGGTCACCTCCACGCGCGTGCTGCCCACGTGACCCATGAACCGGATCGCGGGGTCGTCCGTCGTGCGCACGATCAGCTCGCCGCCGGAGCCGTTGTGCAACCAGCAGAGCCCGTGCGCGCTCGCCGGCGACGGACGGGGTGAAAAGGCCTTCATCTGCACCGCCTCCCAGGGCAGCGCCGGCTCGTCCGCACGTGAATGCACCGACAGCACCCACGCCTCCGCGGCAGATCCCCCTTCCAAAGGGAGCGGGCGCACCCGCAGCAGGTTGCGGCTGCCGTGCTTCCACCCCACCAGAGTGCGGACGACGGGGTTCTCCTTGATCCGCTTCGCCAGCCGGTACGAGGCCGAGTTCTTGATGTAGTCCAGCTCAAAGACCTTCTCGGCGACGCGCTGCGTGACCTGGTTGAACGCCCCGTCGCTCACGCCCAACGGCGTGTCGCCGTACACCGCGCCCTGCGAGAAGAGCGAGGCACGCAGGTTGCGCGGGTCGTTGCGCGAGAGGACGAAGCTCCCGTAGTCGCGCCCGATGTAATCCTTCAGCAGCGCCTGCCGCACCAGGCCGAAGGGCACGAACTCTTCCGGCTCCCAGCTCGACAGGTGCCGCTCGTATTCGTTGCCGTAGGCGTCCCCCTGGGGGTGCTCCTCGCCCAGCGGGATGTTCACGATCACGTAGTCCGAGCGATCGAGGCTCAGCGCCAGCAGCTCCTGCGCGCGCCCCTTGGTGAAGTGCTCGAGCACGTCGCCGTAGATCGTCACGCTCCACGGCCCCTCGAGCGTGGGAATCACTTCGGAAGCGTCGCCGATGTGAATCTTGTTGTAGAAGTGGCGGTGGTAGTCCGTGATGCTCCTCGGGAAGGCTTCGATCCCTTCCAGGTGCACCTGCCACTGGTCCTTGAACACACGCGAGAACCACACGTCGCAGAACTCGCGGACGATCATCCCCCACCGTCCGAACCCGACGCCGACGTCCAGCACGCGGCGCGGCTCGATCTTCATCAGCGCGTCGATGCAGAAGGGAATCTGCTGCCAGTTGCTCGTGCCCAAGTCAACCTCCAAACGACGCGCCCAGCAGGTGCGTCACTCGTGCAATGAACTCTTGCTTCTCTTCGATCATGCGGCGCAGCGCGTCGCGGTCCCCGGCCCAGCCGGACTCCACGCGCGCCAGGTGCTCGTGCAGCGCCTGAACCTGCCGCACCGCTTCGTCCCTCGCCGCGGCCATCTCGGCGAAGTGCCGCCGCAGGGACTCGTTCTCCGCCGCCGCGAGCTTGACGGCGCTTTCCAGCCCCGCCGCGTGCGTCTTCGCGGCCAGGGCCCGATCCTCCGCGGCGGAGGCACGCGCCGACTGCTCGGCCACGGCGCGTTCCAGCTCCGCGATCCGCTCGTTCGCCGCGGCGAGAGCTTCCGCCTGCCGCGCGTTGGCCGCGATTTGCGCCCTCAGCTCGGCGTCCGCGGCTGCGAAGCCCTCGTCGATATCCCGCTCCAGCCGCCGGTACATCTCCAGCACCTGTCGCGGCCACACCCACGACGGAGCCGCCCCCACCACCACGCGGTAGGGCGTGTGGCACAGGTACCCGCCGGGCAGGACCTCGCACTCCCGCCCCAGCTTCGCGTAGGTCGCCGGAAGATCATGCTTCCAGCAGCCGCTGTGCTCGTCGCTCACCACCGGGTAGTCGGGGCTCGTCTCCAGGTGCAGCACATGCCCGCGGCAGACGCGCCCCAGCTCGCTCAGCACCCCTTCCAGGTGCTCGGGGCGCACGTGCACCAGCACCTCCGCCGTGTACACGATGTCGAACGCGCCGTCCTCGTACGGCAGCCTCCCGGTGGGCATGCCCACGCGCACTCGCTCTTCGAACCACTCCCGGCTCGCCCAGCGCAGCACGCCCTCGGCCATCGCACGGCTCTGGTCGTAGCCGTGGATCTCAACGTTCGGCAGACGGGACAGATTGTGCAGGTGCCGCCCCACGCCGCAGCCGAACTCCAGCACCTTCAACGGCGCTGCGGAGGTGGAGCCGTGCTGCTCGATGTAGGTCGTCAGCATCAGCTCCTGGATGTGGTACAGCACCATCCGCTTCTTGCGGCTGTCGTATTGCTCCGTCCATTCCCCGCCGTGGGCGCGCCAGTACTCGTAGTTGGCGTCCACGGCGCCGTCGGCAGGGTTGGCGGCGGGTTCTGGTATCCGCGTCTCAGGCATCGCTGGAGCTTCCTGGCGTGCTCCACTGTACCGTCACCGGCTGGTGGAACTTGTAGTGCACCGGCCGGTTCGGGTCCGGGACCACCACGAAACCCGCGCACCCGTCCACCTGGTCGAACAGCACAACGTCCGAATAATCTCGGCGGGACACCCGCGTCACCGCCAGGCACACACCGTAGTTCCCCGCCCGCAGCCGGTTCTCGAACGAAAACGAGACGCTCGCACGCTCGCCGGGCTTGAGCGTCGGGCCCGCGATGCGCTCATCGAACGTCGCCGTGCCCATCATGTCGATCCCGGTCATGTCCCGCACGAGGAAGCTCACCGAAAGGTCCTTCGCGTCGATGTGGCTCACGATCGTCGCGCGGATCGTGATCTCCTCGCCCAGCGCGAAGGCGCGGCAGGGCTCCCCGGCGCGGTTGAACACCTCCACCGAGTCGATCTGCACGTGCCCGGTCCCGTAGCGGAGCTGCCCCGGAACCTGCGTCGTTTTCTCGATCGGGGCTCCCAGATCCCCGCCCTTGAGCGCCTCTTCGTTCGTGCTCTCGCGGATGTGGCTGAGGTAGAGGTCGGTCGCACGCTCCGCGGGGCCGTAGTAGGCGGTCTGCCCGTTCATCAGGAACAGCCCCTTCTGACAGATGCTCCGCACCGCGTCGGGCGAATGGCTCACGAAGAGCATCGTGAGCCCCGCATCGCGGAGCTGCCGCAGACGCGCGACGCACTTCTGCTGGAACCCGATGTCCCCCACCGCCAGGATCTCGTCCACGATCAGCAGGTCCGGGTCCACCGAGAACGACACCGCGAACGCCAGACGCGCCGCCATGCCGCTGCTGTACGTCTTGATGGGCTGGTCGATGAACTCCCCGATGTCCGCGAACGCGGCGATCTGATCGAAGCGCTCCTCCATTTCGCGACGGGTGATCCCAAGAATCGCTCCGCCGAGGAACACGTTCTCACGCCCCGTGAACTCGGGGTTGAAGCCGCTGCCCAGCTCGAGCATCGCCGCGACGCGCCCGCGGACCGCGACCTCACCCGTCGTGGGGGCCATCGTTCCCGCGATGATCTGCAACAGCGTGCTCTTGCCGGCGCCGTTGCGGCCGAGGATGCCCACCGCCTCGCCGCGCTCGACCTCGAAGGACACGCCGCGGAGGGCCCAGAAGTCCCTGTAAAACTTCTTCTTCCGCCAGCGGAGGAGGGCCTGCTTGAGGCGGTCCTGCGGCTTGTCGTAGACGTGGTAGAGCTTGCCCACGTCCCGCACGCTGATGACCGGCTCGCGGTGCGTGGCCATGCCGGTCCGCAGGTCCTGACCTGTGACCTCCGCCCGCACGGGGGTCGGTGCGGGCGCTGCTTCTACCAGCGCGTTAGAGGACATCCGCGAACCCCCGCTTGCTCTTCATGAACCACGTGTACCCGAGCTGCATCACAACGAGCCCGATCACCAGCACCCCGCCCAGGGCGCTCCAGTCCGGCATCTCACCGTACAGCGTCACCTGTCGCGCGGATTCGATCACCACCCCGACGGGGTTGATGCCCACGATCCACGCCCACTCCTGCAGGTCTTCGGCCCGGTAGAAGATCGGCGTCATGAAGAACAGGATCTGCCCCACCACGATCGCCACCAGGTTGCCGATGTCGCGCACGAACACCGCCAGCGACGAGAAGAACCACGCGAGCCCCAAGGCCAGGGCCAGCATCGGCGTCAGCACCACCGGCAGCAGCAGCGCCGTCCAGTACAGCTTGGGGTAGAACACCGCCGCGCCGGCCAGCGAGAGCCCGATTCCGAAGAGGCTGAACATCAGCGCCGCGCCCAGCGACGACACCGGCAGCACCTCCAGCGGGAACACAACTCGCTTCACGTAGTTGGGATTGTCCAGCACCAGCCCCGTGGAGCGCACCACCGACTCGCTGAAGATGTTGAAGATCGTCAGGCTGAGGAAGAGCGCCACGGCGTACTGCATCCTCGTCTCGGGGGATTCCCCGCCCACGCCGTCCGGCACCATCCGCGTCGCCCGCGCCGTGAAGACGAAGTTGAAGATGAACGAGTAGACCGCCAGCAGCACCAGCGGGAAGAGCAGGGCCCACACCATGCCCAGGTACGTCCCGCGGTGACGGGCCAGGAAGTACCTCTGGCTGAACTGGACGATCAGGTCACGCCGCGACCACAGGTTCGCGGCCAATCCCACCGGGTTGAGCAGCGACGCGATCGACGCCGGCCGGGCTGTCCGCAGCACCATCTCCGCCATCGTCGCATGCTCCGAGCCGCCTCTCCGCGGCAAACGTGCCGCCCCGAAGCGGCCTCGGCGCCCCTCCGTGAGCCTCCCGGCCCGGAACAACCCCGGGCGCACCAAATCTGGTGTAAAGCTTAGCGCAACGGCCTCGAAACCGCCACCGAGCCCGCCTCTCGCGCCGCCCCCTCATCCTCCTCCGGCACGGGCTGATACCGCATCTCCACCCGCGGCTCCGTCGCGCTCCCACTCACCTCCACGGTCGTGATCGATACCGTCCGAGCCCTCTCGCGGCTCATCAGCACGCTCACTTCCGGCGCCTCCGCCCACCGATGCACGTGGAAGGTGTCCTGCGCGTCGGGCGTGAAGGCTCCCTCCTCCACCCTCTCCTCAAACAACCGAAGCCGCCCGGCCACCCGAGAGTCCCCGAGACCCGAACTCACGAAGCACAAGGGCAGCGAGTCATGCGCCGTGCTGGACAATCGTGCGCGGTCCCAGCGGCACTCCCACACACCGCCCCCTCGTTCCGCCACCACCAGCCGGAAAGGCGCGTATCGATCCAGGTCCAGCCCTTCCAAGGCGCGTACCACGCCCACGGCGCTGCCCGCCTCCACCACATCGGGGATGATCAGCCCACGCGAGACCAGCCCGCCGTTCAAGAGGGGCGGGGGCTCCAGGTTGAGATTGAGCAGGCACAGCACCAGCCCGCGGGATGTCGCGGCGATCCACGTCCCCCCACCTACGGGGTCCGTCGGCCACACCGCACGGACTCCGCTTTCCAGCCGACGCCAGCTTGGAGCCTCCGCCGCGGGGCGGTGGCGCAGCTCGTCGCGGTTCATCACCACCCGCAGCCCGGGAAGGGCCCCTGCGGACTCAACGGAAATCAGAGTGAGGGTGCACATGCGGGCAAGGAAGACCTTAGGAGCTTCTCCCCCGTTCCGCGTTCAGCGTCGAAGGCGCCTTGCCGAAGCACTCGTCCACTTCAACCCCGAACTCCGCCGCGATGGCACGCATCATCGCCTGGTGATGGACGGCGTGGTGCGTCGCGAAGGCCAGCTCGCGACCGAGCGTCGAGCACAGCTCCAGTTCGTTCCCTTCGGCGTCGATCATCACGCGCACGCGGACCGACCGCCCGAGCCCTTCGCTCGCCGCCGCGGAGAGCCGCACACGCAGGCTGTCGATCGCGTCCGCCGTCGCGGCGCGGTCTGTCTCAACCGGCGTCTCGCGCCGCCGATGGTCGTAATCGATTACGCCCTCTCCATCCATGACGCTCAACGCCGCGGCGAAGTGGTCGAGCGTGTGACGCACGTGCTTGCCCAGCGTCCCGCCGCGGTGCGAACGCGAGGGCGCGATGTACGCTTCATCCGGCACCGCGCGCACCAGCGACTCGCACTGATCCAGCACCGCCCCCGCCGCGGTCACAAGTTGTTCGCACACGCCCCACCCGCCGCTGTCTTCCATGCTCTTGCGCCTCCGGCCCATCATTAGGAATCGCACTGCCCCAGGTTCACCAGAAGAGCGCGAAGCAGCATCAAGCATGAGGACTGCCTGAATAAAGGCCACGAGCGTACATCGGTGCGTGATCACCTGAGCCCAGCCGCGGCACGCACCTGTTCGATCAGCTCTCTGCCGTTGGCGCAGCGGGGGCACTTGTGCTGCCCACCGAGCTTGCCGCGGCTTTCCAGCCAGCGGTGGAAAGTTCCCGGAGGCAAAGGGGTTATGGTCGGCTCGGCCATGCCCACCCCATCCGTGCGCTTGGTGGTGTAATCCACGTTCTGGCGCTTGAGCGATTCATCGAACGCCACGGCGAACGCCCCCACCGCCTCGGCGGGCAGCCCTTCGACGGCCAGTTCCAGCCCCGCCCTCCGCTCACCCTCGGGGTAGACCGGCGCGGCGGTGAACTCGCCCACCACCACGCCCGCCGCGCGAGCGGCCTCGGCGACCGCGTTCTCGATGTGCTCGACGATCAGGTTCTCGCCGAAGGCGTTGATGAAGTGCCTGTGCCGCCCCACGATCCGCAGGCGGCAAGGACCGTCGCCCCCACCACCCCCGAGACTGGCGAGCTTGTCGGGCACCGTGTCGAACTCCACCACGTCGCCCAGCACGTACCGCCACAGACCCGCGCAGGTGCTCAGCACCACCACGTAGCGCTGCCCTTTCTCCACTTCCTCGCACGTGAAGGCGGGCGGGTCCGGGTCGTTGATCGACTCCAGCGGCACGAACTCGAAGAAGTTGAAGTGGTCCACGTTGAGGCGCAGGCCGGGGTCGCCCCGCCGATCCTGAATCGCCACGAACCCTTCGCTGGCCGGGTACAGCTCCAGCCTATAGGGGATGTCCTCCCCGTCCGGCGCGCCGGAGTACATCTGCCGCATGCGCGGATCGAAGGGGGCGTACTTCACGCCGCCGTGCACGAAGACGAGGAAGTTGGGCCACACGTCGCGGATGGTGGAGACGGGGCGTCCCCGCTCGCGGGCCATCTGCATCACCCGCTCCATCAGCACCAGCGCCCACGAGCACATGCCGCTGACCATGCGCACGTCTTCGTTCAGGCAGCGCTCGGCCATCGCCTCGATCTTGCTGGGCCAGTGGCTCATCAGCGCGATCTTCGGCCCCGGCAGGTAAATCTCGCTCAAGGGCCAGCGGATCAGCGGCGTCACGATCCCGGAGAGGTCGCCCGTGCGCACGCCGTGCTCATTCGTGGAAAGGTCCGTCGAGCCGCCCAGGAAGAGGCTCTTGCCCGCGAGCATCCGCGTGAGAGAGACACCGAAGCGCCGCAGGTGCGCGAAGATGTCCAGCGAGGCAAGGAAGTTGCTCCGCAGCATGTCCTCGCTCACCGGGATGAACTTGTCCCCGGCCGTGGTGCCGCTGGTTTGCGCAAAGTCGCGCACCAGGCCCGGCCAGAGCACGTCCGGCTCGCCCCCTTCGCGCATGCGCGCAATCTGCTCGCGGAAGGCGTACCAGTCGCTTACAGGCACCGCCTGGCGGTACGACCGCACGATTTCGGTGTTGTCGAGCGAAGCAAGCTTCGCGAAGCCGTGGGCACGCCCGAATGCCGTGCCCTGCGCCTTGCGCAGCAGGTTGCGGAGCTGCGCCCGCTGAATGCCCGCGCTGTTGCGCTGCCAGTGGCGCGTGTCCGACAGCCTGCGCGCCCGGCCCATCAGCATCGCCGACAGCCCGGCCCCGACCACCCACGTCCAGCTCATGGTTTACCCACGCCTGTCCAGCCCCGCGATGAACTCGCGCAGGGCGCGGCTGAACTCCCGCGGGCATTCGAGCATCGGCGCGTGCCCGCACCGGTCGAACCACGCCACCCGCGAGTCGCGGATCTTCGCCGCGAACTCATGGCACGCCTCGGGCGGCGTCACGACGTCCTGCCTCCCCCAGATGATGAGCGTCGGGGCCTGGATCTTCCCGATCTGATCCCCCAGGTGATTCCGGCGTGCCGACCGCGAAAGCTTCACCATCGCCCGCGCGTGGCCGCGCATCGAAAGCTCCCGGTGCGCCCGGTCCACGTCCGCCGGGTCCATCTTGCTCCGGTCGTAGAAGAGCTCGCCGATCTTCTCCTCCAGCCACTCGCGGCTGGGGCGGATCTGCACTTCCTTCACCATCGAGCGCTCGATCAGGCCGCTGGCGCCCGCCAGCACCAGCCCGCACACCAGGTCCGGACGCTCAATGGCGATCTTCAGCGCCACGTGCCCGCCGAAGGAGTTGCCCACCAGAACCGCGGGCTCGCGGACATGCTCTTCCAGGAACCGCACCGTCAGCGCGGTCGCCCCGTAGATCGAGCAGTCGTCCCCCGTCAGCTCCAGCAACGGAAGCTCGAGCATGATGCAGCGAGCGTCGCTGTTGACATCCCGCACCACTTCTTCCCAGTGGTCGTTCAGCCCCACCAGCCCGTGCAGGAACACCAACGGGCGGCCCGAGCCCGTGTCCACTACGTCCGCGGGCACGGGGACACCCGCCAGCCCTGTGAGCGTCACGGGGCTGGGGATCCGGGTCTGTCGCTGGGTCGCGGCGGTCGTCATCTTGCGCTCGTGGACTCCGGGTCCATAGTACCAATCCGCGCGGGATATGCGCGGCCGAATGCCCCCCTTCCGCCGGGGTCACTATTGGCCCGCGACCACCACCCCGTCCATGAGTCGGATCACCCGATCCGCCCGGCGGGCCGTCTCCTCGTCGTGCGTCACCACCACCATTGTCTGGTTCCGGCGGCGACGCACCTCCATCAGCATGTCCAGAATCTTTCCGCCGGTGACGTGATCCAGGTTGCCGGTGGGCTCGTCGGCCAGCAGCAGCGTGGGCTGATTGATCAGCGCCCGCGCGATCGCCACCCGCTGCCGCTCACCGCCCGACAGCTCCGCCGGCCTGTGCCGCAGACGATGCCCCAGCCCCACCGTGTTCAGCAGTTCCTCCGCCTCCGCCCGCGCCGACTTGGCCCGGGCCATGTACCGCAGACGCCCGTACCGGACCATCGGCCCCAGCAGCACGTTCTCAAGCACCGTCAGCTCGGGGAGCAGGTGGTAGAACTGGAACACGAAGCCCACTTCCTCAGCGCGGTAGCGGTCCAGCTCCCACGCGGACATCGCCCCCAGCGCCCGGCCCTGGTACTCGATCGCCGACTCCGAGCCTTTGTCCGGCCGGTCGAGCCCGCCCAGCAGGTGCAGGAGCGTGCTCTTGCCGCTCCCCGAAGCCCCCAGCACCGCGACGAACTCCCCCCGATCCACGCGCAGCGACACGCCGCGGAGCACCGGGACATCCACGCGCCCGAGGTAATAGGTCTTGCGCAGGTTGTCCACGCGCAGCAGAGGCGCATTCGCCGCGTCCGGCTGATCCGCCCCCAACGCCCGCGCTGCCGTGCCCGTGCTCAACACGCCCTCCCTCTTACTCAAACCGCAGCGCCTTCACCGGGTGCAGGAACGCCGCCCGACCCGCGGGGATCGCCGCCCCCACCGCGCAGGACAGGATGAACCCGACGACCACGATCGCCGCGTGCGTCGGGTTCACCTTGTTGGGAATCTGAATGAAGTAGTAGATGCGCGGGTCCCAGATCTGAATGTTCATCGCCCGGCCCATCCATTCATGAATGGGGTTGATGTTGTGGACCATCGCCCACGCCACCGCCGCGCCGGTAAGCGTGCCAACGACGCCGATCGCCAGGCCGTAGCGCACCCACACCCACGCCACGCCCAGACGCGACGCCCCCATCGCCCGCAGGATGCCGATGTCCTTGGTCTTTTCCGCCACCATCGACCAGAAGATCGCCAGCACCAGGAACACCGCCACCACCGACATGAAGCAGAACAGGACCAGCACCAGCGCCGTCTCCTTCTCGACCGCCGTGATGAAGGTGCCGTTCATCTCGCGCCATGTCAGGATCGTCGGCGAAAGGGGAACTTCGCCCCGATGCGCCGCGGCGAACTCGTCGTAAATCTCCCACACGCGGGCCTTCAGCTCCGCCGAGTTTTCTTCCGAGCCCTTGCCCCGGACCAGCACGTGCGTCACGCGACCGGGCACGTGAACGGGCCCGGTTTCGGGCGCGGCGGCGAAGGTTTCCTCACCGCTCATCTCCTGCTCCGGTGCGGCGGTGTAAGGGTGCATGCGCAGCATCTTCTGGAGCGCATCGAGCCGCACCAGCACCACCTGCTTGTCCGTCTCGTACAGCCCCGACTGGAACTCATTCGCCACCGGAAAAATCGCCGTGGCCGTCTCGACGCCCTTGCCCGTCGTGTCCGTCGGGAGCACATTCAGCGTGACCTGTCCGCTGCGGGGCAGGAACAGGTCGAGCATTTTGAACGACCCGTCCGGCTGGGGCACGTTCCGCGTCCGGGGCGTGTAGAACCCGCCCAGCTCGCGGTAGTTGAACCTGCTTACCTCGATCCCCAGCACAGCCGCGGGCTCGGCCTCGCCCGTTGCGGGATTCGTGCGTTCCAGCTTCAGGCCGTTCTCGTAGATCTGCTTCCAGGAGGTGCCGTCGATGCCGTGCAGCCGCGGGTCTTCCCCGAGCTTGTCCTTCGGAAGCGGCTTGTCCAGCGGCTTCCACCACAGGATGTCCGCGTACTCGGTGACCGCGGCGTAGCTCTTCCCCTCAACGCCCCGGATCAACACCCACTCGTTGCGCCCGTCGGGCAGGTGGATCATGCCCGGCGTCTCGATCATCGGCGCCGCCGCGGCGACCATCGGGTCTTTCTCCAGGCGCTCGATGAGGTCTTCGTAATACCGGAAGCCGGTCGTGGGCCAGATGATGCTCACGTCGCCCGTCAGCGTGCGGCCGGTGTTGATGAGCATGTTCAGGAACCCGCCCATCACCGACCAGATCACGATGACCATGGAGGTGCACAGCATCACGGCGACCACCGCAAGCAGCGGCATCACCTTGCTGAACAGGTACCGGCGTGTCAGGAGCGCTTGGTACATCCGCTAAGCACCTTTCCGCCGGAGAACTCTCGCTTCGAGCCTCGATCCTGCCTCGCTCATGGGCACTCCGTCTCCCACTCTACGGCCGCTCGGTTGTGCGTTCTTCGCGTCCGCGGCGTTCACGGGATCCCCCAGAACCGTGCCCAGTTCCCCCAGGCAAACGCTTCAAGATCGGCGCCCCCCCAGCCGCGACGCCCCAGCTCCTCCGCCAGCCGCCACAGGTCGCTGGGCAAGTTCAATCCTTCCGGCAGGTTGTCGGCGCTGAACCCTCCGTCCATGTCGCTGCCGAGCCCCACGCATGCGCGGCTGCCGGCGATCATGCAGACGTGCTCGACGTGATCCGCGGCTTCGCGGATCGTCGCCCGCCGATCGCGCCGCCCGCTCCGGATGAGGAAGGGCGAGTAGAGATTCAGCCCGATCACCCCGCCGCGTTGAACCAGCTTTCGGATTTGATCGTCCGTCAGGTGGCGCTGCGTCGGCCCCTGGCCCGGCTCATCGATCAGCGCACGGCAGTTGCTGTGGGAAGCAAACACGGGGCCGCGGGCAAGCTCCAGCAGCTCCGCGAAGGAGCGATCGGAAAGGTGGGAGACGTCGTGCGCCACGTCGAGCCGGTCCATTTCTTCCACCAGCTCGCGCCCGGCGGGCGTCAGGCCCGAGTCCTGCGTGTTGCCCCCCGCGTAGCGCGAGCCCTTCGCCCACGCCAGCCCCACCGCCACCACGCCCTGCTCCACCCACCACGCCAGCTCTTCCGGGTGAGAGATCGGGTCGGCGCACTCCATAAGAATGCCCACGTCGGGCGTGCGAGGCGGGCCGCCGCCCTGCTCGGGCCGCTGCTCGCCGCCCGAGAGCATCAACTCAATCTCCCCCGCCTGCTCCCAGCGTTGGTAGACCTCCGCCTGGCGCAGCCCGGCGCGGTGTGCCCCCGCGGCGTCGGAATACCCCGCCGCGTGATCTGCGCCAGCTTCGGTGAAGATCGTCCCCAGGCACGCGGTGATGCGGCCCTCTCTCAGTGAAGGCAGGGTGATGCAGCCGGGCAGGTCGGGGCCGCCGGCCGTTGCGGGCGGAGCGAGCATGTCCCGCCCCAGCACGGCCAGGTATGCAAGGTCCAGATGGGCGTCGAACCAGCGCTCGATCATTCGACCACCTTCACAGCCCACAAGCCCGCCGCGGCGACCACGATCCACAAGCCCGTTGCCTGCACCAGGGCCCGCCAGCCGACGCGGGCCAGCGCCGCCCTGGATAGCCCGCTCCCGATCAGGAAGAGCGCGAGCTGAAACCCTGAATCCTTGACCAGCATCAGCGGTGCGGATGATGCCTTGACGGAGGGTACGAGCGTTGCGAGGCCGCTCGCGGCGAGAAAGCCCAGAATGAACCAGGGGAAGGGGGACTTGGCCGCGCCCGCCTCGCCGCGGGGCCAGTAGCGAGCCGCGAGCAGCGCGATGGGCGTGATCCACACCACGCGGGTGAGCTTGACGATCATCGCCGTGTGCGCGGCCTGCTCACTGCCGCCGAAGGCCTTGCCAGCCGCGCCCACCGAGGCGATGTCGTGCAGGGCGATGCCCGCCCACGCGCCGAACTGGTCGGCGGTCAGGCCCGCTTCACGACCGATCCAGGGCAGCACGAAGAGCCCCACCGCGTTGAGGATGAAAATCGCGCCGGTCGCCACCGCCATCGTCCCCGCGGCCGCGCGGATCGAGGCCCCCACCGCGGCGATGGCCGAGCCCCCGCAAATGGCCGTGCCGGAAGAGACGAGGAGCGAGACATCACGCTCGGACCGGAGCAGGCGGCCCATCCCCAGGCCGAGCACCAGCGTTCCGACGACCGTGGCGACCGCGAGCATGCCGCCCCGGCGAAGCTCCTCCCACATTTCGGCCAGGTCCAGCCGCAGCCCCAGCATCACGACGCAGACCTGAATCAGGATGCGTGAGATCTTCTTTGATTCTGCCTCGAAAGCGGTCAGGCCCAGCAGCGCGAGGACAACGCCCGCCAACAGCGCGGCCTGCGCGGCGTATTCCCAGGGCCACAGGCTTGCCGCGCCCGCCGCGATGAAGAGCGGGGCGCGCCAACCCGCGCGGGCGGAAGCGGTGTCGGGCTTGGAGGGAGGCGTGCTCAAGGGCCGCTACTCTAACCACCGTGAACCCAGACCTCCCCGCGCCCTCCGAGTTTGCCCGCCATTGGTCACTGGATCCGTCGGTGGTTTTTCTGAACCACGGCAGCTTCGGGGCGACGCCCAGAGTCGTGCAGCAGGCCCAGACCGCCTACCGCGAACGGCTGGAACGCGAGCCCATCGACTTCTTCATCAACCATCACTGGGACCTGATGGACGAGTCGCGGCACGCGCTGGCGGCGCTGGTGAACGCGCCGTGGGACTGCATCGCCCCGGTGCCCAACGCCACCATCGGCGTCGCGACGGCGCTGGCGGCCCTCGACCTCAAGCCGGGGGACGAACTGCTGACGAACACGCACGAATACCCGGCGTGTCAGAACAACCTGCGGCGCTACGCGGCACGGGCCGGAGCGAAGGTCGTCGGCGTGGACCTGCCCTTTCCGGTGTCGGGGCCGGAGGCGGTGGTCAACGCGGTGCTGTCGCACGTGACGGAGCGCACGCGGGCGGTGCTCATCAGCCACATCACCAGCCCGACGGGCCTGGTGCTGCCGGTGGCCCCCATCGTGGCGGAGCTGAACCGGCGGGGCATTGTGTCGATCGTGGACGGGGCGCATGCGCCGGGGATGGTGCCCGATCTGGACCTCACGGCGATCAACCCGACCTTCTACACCGCCAACTGTCACAAGTGGGTGTGCTCGCCGAAGGGCTCGGCGTTTCTGTACGTGCATCCTGAGTGGCGGGAGCGCACGCGGCCGGTGGTGTTGAGCAACAACGCCGAGAAGCCGCGGCCGGGCCGGGCGCAGTTCCTCACCGAGTTCGACTACGTGGGGACAAGCGATTACACGATGTTCTACGCGGTGAAGGACGCGGCAGCGTTCATGTCCTCGCTGCTGCCGGGCGGGTTCACCGAGGTGATGGAGCGGAACCGCTCGCTGGTGCTCCAGGGGCGCGAGGTGCTGTGCAACGCCCTGGGTATCAAGCCCCCCGCGCCGGATGAGATGATCGGCTCGATCTGCACGCTGATCCTGCCGCCGCACGACGAGGCCCGCAGGCTGCGGCTCGCGCAGCGACCCACGCGATACCACGACGCTCTGCAGGATGTGCTGGTGGGCAAGCACCGCATCCAGGTGCCGGTGTGGGGACTCCCCGGCAGGCCGGACCGGTTCATCAGGATCAGCGCACAGCTCTACAACTCGCTGGAGCAGTACGAGTACCTCGCGGCGGCGCTCAAGGAAGAACTGGCGATCGAGGCGGGGCTGTGACGACCGGCTCTTGAGGGTCTCGCCGGGCGGGCTGGAAGGTCTGAATAACAGCCCACGATGGATGGCTGGGCTGGGCACGAGCGGCCGGGCCAGACAGGGCGGCCGGGCTAGGCAGGGCGGCGGACGCGATGGTGCGCACAAGCCCCCTCGATTGAGCGGCCAAACACGACAGGAAAAGGGGTTATGGCCCGCGACGTGTGGTACACTCTGAGCACGAGCCACCTATGACCCAGACCTCCCCAAGCAGTGCGACCAAGGATGCGTGTCAGGCCCAGGTGTGCGAGAAGCTGCGGCCTGTTCTTGATTACCTCAACGGACTGACGGGGCGCGCCGACCTCCGCGAGCTGGAGCGGCTGCTGGGCGAACTGGATATCTCGATCGACGACATCCGCGCGAACTGCGTGTTCGGCGAGCGCGGCTACCGGCGGAACACGATCGCCCGGTCGGATTGGTTCGAGCTACTGGCCCTGTGCTGGCGCTCCGGCGACCGCACGCCCATCCACGACCACCAGGGCGTGAGCTGCGCCTTCAAGGTCGTGCACGGGACCGGGACCGAAGTCCGCTTCAAGCGGACGCCCAGCGGACTGATCTGCCCGACGGGGACGACGGAGATGCAGCCGGGATACATCTGCGCCGCGAACGACGCGGACATCCACGAGGTGGCGAACTTCCAGGCCCCGGGACAGGACCTGGTCACGCTGCATATTTACTCGCCACCGATTCGGAAAATGAACGTGTACGAGTTCTCGAGCCCCGTGCCGGTGGAGTGCGCGGAGAGCTACAAGGACACCCCCTGCTGACGCCCGCGGCCTGAGCCGCGGCACTGCATGTTCACCTCCTGTCTCGCGGGGCTGGTTCTGCCCTGCCTGGGTCATGGACTACCCCTGCGCGGGGCGTCTGGCCGGGCGATTTGAGTTGTAACTGACAGCCCGCCCACCGGCCTGTCGGCAAGACCAGAAGCCGAACCGAGGCGGTTAGGCTCCGAGGCTGATTTGTCCCCCCTCAAACTGCGCTCAGATACCCCGCGCGTGCCGATAGGTCCAGCCGCATGCCTATTTCCTCCACCATCGCCGATGCCGTTTCCGCCGAGTCGCTGGCCCGCCCAATTCCATTTCCGGTTCAGAAGGACCTGTGGGCCCTGGACCCGGAGCTGACGTTCCTGAACCACGGGAGCTACGGGGCGGTGCCGCGGGCGGCGCTGGAGGTGCAGTTGGCGATCCGGGACCGGATCGAGCGGGACCCGGTGCGGTTCTACAAGAGCGACCTGGAGGAGCTGCTGGACGACATGCGGGAGCGCGTGGGGGCGTTCCTGAACTGCCGCGGGTGTGATCTTGCGCCGTGCGCGAACGCGACGTACGCGCTGTGCCACATCCTGTACGCGACGCCGCTGAAGAGCGGGGACGAGATCCTGATTACGGATCACGAATATTCATCGCTGACCAACGAGCTGGAGCGGGTGTGCGCCAAGACCGGCGCGAAGGTGGTGAAGGCGGAGATCCCCTTCCCGATCCAGAGCCCGGAGCAGGTGCTGGAGGCGTTCCTGGGGGCGGTGACGCACCGGACGCGCCTGGCCTTCATCAGCCACATCACCAGCGGCACGTCGCTGGTCTTCCCCGTGGCGCAAGTGGTGAAGGAGCTGAACCGGCGCGAGATCGACGTGGTGGTGGACGGGGCGCACTCGCCGGGACAGATTCCGGTGGACGTGGGCGCGCTGAAGCCGACGTACTTCGTGACCAGCGGGCACAAGTGGCTGTGCGGGCCGAAGGGGTCGGGGTTTGTGTACGTGCGGCCGGACCGGCAGAGGCTGTTCCGCCCGGTGTGCCTGTCGAGCCGCGCGAACAAGGTGCGGCCGGAGCGGTCGCTGTTCCTGCGGGACTTCGACTACCAGGGGACGGACGACTATTCGCGGAACCTGACGGTGCCGCACTCGATCGAGGCGGTGGGCCGGATGCTGCCGGGCGGCTGGCCCGCGGTGATGCGGCACAATCACGAGCTGGTGATGGCCGGTCGCAAGGTGGTGTGCGACATCCTGGGGATGACGCCGCCCGCCCCGGAGAACATGATCGGGAGCATGGCGACGCTGCTCATCCCGGACCCCGCGCCGGAGCTGATGAACCGCCCGACGAAGTACGACGACGCGCTGCAGGATGCGCTGTACGAGCGGCACCGGATCGTCGTCCCCATCTGGCGGCTGCACGACAACCGGCGGATGGTGCGGCTCTCCGCGCACCTGTACAACTCGATCGAGCAGTTCGAGAAGCTGGGGCACGCGCTGGCGGAGGAGCTGGCCGCGGAGCAGCGGTACAAGGCCACGGCGTGATCGCCCGTAGCTCCCAGAGTTCCTGAGCATGGACCAGATGAGCGAGCTCGAACCGGCGGGGTCGATCAAGTGCCCCAAGTGCGGGGCGCAGATGTCCACGGCGGACGTGGGCGGGGTCACGATCGACCGCTGCCCGACGTGCGGCGGGATGTGGTTCGACGCGATGGAGCTGGACAAGGTGCTCGCCAGCCGCGAGGTCAGAGAAGCGGCGAAGAAGCTGGACTCGCTGCCCCCGGCGAAGGAGTCCAGGGAGCGGATGCACTGCCCGCGGGACAAGGGGTGGCTCATCCGCATGGCGGCGCTGGGACAGCCGCACGTGCATTACGAATCGTGCAAGGTGTGCGGGGGGGCGTTCCTGGACTCGGGCGAGCTGCGGGACCTGTCGCAGGTGACGCTGCTGGAGCGGCTGAAGCGGATCTTCGGGGGTTGATACGGCGGCGTCCGCGTGCCTCGGAAGCGAATCGAGAGGGCTAACCCCGCTTTCAGGCCCGCTGCGCGCGAATCCGGTTCGGCAAGAGCCCAATATACTTCTGCATGAGCACACACCCGGAGGAGCGTCCATGTTCGCCTTCCGGTCGCTAGCCCGATTCCTGACGGCGCTGACGGCCCTGATGGGCCTGCTGCTGCCGGCTGTGGTCGGCGCGGTCCCTCAGGATGCGCCCGCGGCGCCGGCTGCCGTGCGCAAGGCCAAGAACGTCGCGATCATCACGCTGCGCGGCGAGATCGACCAGAAGCGGGTGATGGCGGCGAGCGTGGAGCGGCGTATCCGCCAGGCGGCCGAGGCGGGGGCGGACGCGATCGTCTTCGACATCAACACCCCGGGGGGTGAGATCGGGGCGACGCTCGCGATCTGCGAGGCGATTAAGACCAGCCCGGTGCCCAACACCATCGCGTGGGTGAACTCGCAGGCCTTCTCCGGCGGCGCGATCATCGCGCTCTCGGCGCGGGAGCTGATCACGAACGACCCGGCGACGCTGGGCGACGCGATGCCCATCACCTTCGACCGGCAGGGGCGGATGCGGAGCCTGACGCCCGATGAAGTGCGGAAGTTCATGCCGCCGCTGGTGGCGCAGGTGATCGACTCGGCGCGCCGGTACAACCGGACCTTCGGCGGGTACATCCGGGATGAGTACCTGCTGCAGGCGATCGTGGCGACGGACCTCAAGCTGTGGTGGGTGCGCAACAAGGAAACCGGCCAGGAAATGGCGATCGACCGGCGGGAGTGGGACCTGCTGTTCCCCGGTGAGACGCCGCCGGAACTGCCGCGGCTGGCCCCCGGCGGCAGGCGCACACCCTCGGCGCGGACGCTGCCGAACACGGGACCGACGCCCCCGGGCTTCCCCTCCACGTCGCGCCAGCTCGCAAGCGTGGCAGGGTCGGTGACGAATCAGCTTTCGGGGCAGTCGTCGGACCGGCCCGTGCTGACCGCCGCGGACGCGGGGAAGTGGGAAAGCCTCGGGTGCATCACCGACGGCACGGGCGCGGCGACGTTCAACGCCGACGACCTGCTGTTCTACAACCTGAGCGCCAACCCGATCGAGATGGGCAAGGGCGGGCCGCAGATCAAGCCGATCCGCAACGAGGCGGACCTGAAGGAGTTCCTCGGGGCGGAGAACATCATCCGCTACGACATGACGTGGTCGGAGCACCTGGTGGACTTCCTGACGCACATGGTGGTGCGCGGGGTGCTCATCGTGCTCTTCCTGGTGGCGCTGTTCGTTGAGATGAGCCACCCGGGGATGATCCTGCCGGGAATCGTGGCTCTGCTCGCGCTGCTGGCGCTGCTGGCCCCGCCCTTCCTGATCGGGATGGCGGCGTGGTGGGAGATAGCGGCGATCTTCGCCGGGCTGCTGCTGCTGGGGCTGGAGGCGTTCGTGATTCCAGGGTTCGGGATCGCGGGCATCCTTGGCTGCGTCCTGCTGTTCGGCGGGCTGGTGGCGACCTTCGTGCCGGGGAGCAACGTCTTCCCGGACACCCCCCAGGGGCGGTCGGACCTGCTGTGGGGGCTGACGACGATCGTGCTCTCGATCTTCACGGCGGGCATCACGATCTGGGGGATCGCCAAGCACTTCGGGTCGCTGCCCATGCTCAACCGGCTGGTCCTCAAGGACGTACCGGCCGATGAAGAACAGGGAATGCTCGCGGCGATGGAGGAGCCCGCGGAGTTCGAGGTGCGGCCGGGCGATGTGGGAGTGACGATCACGCCGATGCGCCCGGCAGGACGGATTCAGGTCAAGGATCAGGTGCTGGACGCCGTGGCGGACCTGGGCTTTATCCCTGCGGGGGTGAGCATCCGGGTGACGAGCGTGAGCGGATTGAGGATCGGAGTGGAGGAAGTGCCGAAAGCGAGCAGGGAGGCCTGATGGAATCGATGCTTGTCTGGGGCTTGCTGCTGATTACCGCCGCGTTCCTGCTGCTGGCCGCGGAGCTGTTCCTGCCGACGGGGGGACTGCTTGGGGTGATCGCTGCGTGCCTGGCGGTGGCGGGCATCGTGTGCATGTTCCGGGAGAGCACGACGTGGGGAGCGGTCGGGCTGCTGGGTGTGCTGGTCCTGGGGCCGATGGCGATCGGGTTTGCCCTGAAGATCTGGCCGAGCACGCCGCTGGGGAAACGAATATTGGGCGTGCCTTCGGAAGAAGAGGCGGAGCGCCTGCGCCTGGCGGAGGAAGCGGAGCGCAAGGAGCGTGAGGCCCTTCTGGGGCAGGAGGGCATCGTGCTCGTGGACCTGCGCCCCGTGGGCATGGTCGAGATCGGCGGGCGCAGGTTCGACGCAATCTCCGAGATTCAGTTCGTGCCCGCCGGGTCGCGGGTGAAGGTCTCCGGCTTCAGCGGGAATGACCTGCGGGTGCGCCCGCTCATCACGCCGCCGAGCGGCACGACCACGGCATAACCGCAAGTTTGCGCACAGCGCCGCGTTTCGGAGCACAGGGCACTCTGTATCCTGTGCTCCATGTCCGTACAGAAGCCTACGGCAGTTGAGCGCGCCCTGACCGCGATCGAGTGGCTTGGAAACAAGCTGCCCGATCCCATTTTCCTGTTCATCGGGGCGACGGTGCTGGTGATGGCGCTGTCGTGGGTGGGCGGGGCTCTGGAGTGGCAGGTTCAGCCGGTCAAGCCGCGGGTGGTAATGCAGATTGTGGACGGGGTGGAGACCCCGGTACTGGACGCCTCGGGCAAGCCGCTGATGGAGCTGGCGCCGAGCGGCAACGCGATCCGGCCGCGGAACCTGCTGACAGGGGACGGGCTGTACTGGCTGATCGCGAACATGGTGCGGAACTTCATCAACTTCGCACCGCTGGGCGTGGTGCTGGTGTCGATGATCGGCATCGGTGTGGCGGAGAAGGTGGGGTTGTTCGGCGCGGCGATGCGGTACTTCGCGGGGATCGTTCCCGGCCCCGCCCTGACGCCGATGGTGGTGTTCCTGGGGGTGATGTCGAACACCGCGAGCGATGCGGGGTACATCATCCTGCCGCCGCTGGCGGGGGCGCTGTTCCTGGCGCTGGGAAGGCCGCCGCTGGCGGGGATCGCCGCGGCATTCGCCGGAGTTTCGGGCGGGTTCTCGGCGAACCTGCTGATCGCGAGCACGGACGCGCTGGTGGCCCCGCTGACGGAGCGCGGGGCTCAGGTGCTGGACCCGAGCTACACCGTGCTGCCGACGAGCAACTGGTACTTCCTCGCGGCGTCCACGTTCGTGGTCACGCTGGCGGGGTGGTTCGTGACGGCGAAGGTGATCGAGCCGCGCCTCGTTCGCGCGGGGGGCTACGACGCAGGTGCGGCGGAGAGTCAGACGCTGACCGACGTGGAGCGGAAGGGGCTGAAGTGGGCGCTCCTGGCCCTCATCGGCGCGGCGGCGCTGATGGCGGGGCTGATCGCGATTCCGGGCGCGCCGCTGCACGGGTCGATGCCCGCGCCGGCGCCGGCCTTCGGGCCGATCCCGGTGGATGCGCCGGCCGTGCCGCCGGAGGCGAAGCTGATGCCGCGGTGGTCGCAGGGGATCGTGCCCTTCATCCTGGTGGGCTTCCTGCTGCCGGGGATGGCGTACGGCATCGCGACGGGGGCGGTGAAGAAGGCGTCGGACGTGTCCAGGGCGTTCGTGCACGCGATGGCGACAATGGCGCCGATCATCGCGATGGCGTTCTTCGCGGCTCAGTTCATCGAATGCTTCCGCTTCTCCCGCCTCGACGCGATGCTGGCGAACGCGGGGGGCAAGGTGATCGTCGCGGCGGACCTGCCCAAGCCGCTGCTGCTCACGGCGGTGGTACTGCTGGTGATGGTGATCAACCTGCTGATGTCGTCGATGAGCGCCAAGTGGACGGCGTTGTCGATGATCCTCGTGCCGATGCTGATGATGGCGGGGATCAGCCCCGAGCTGACGCAGGCGGCGTACCGGGTGGGCGACTCGATAACGAACATCATCACGCCGCTGAACAGCTACATCATCGTGATCCTGGCGGTGGTGCAGCGGTACAGCAAGGACGCTGGAATCGGCAACCTCATCGCGATGATGCTGCCGTACTCGATCGTGTTCTGCGTGGTGTGGACGCTGTTCCTGCTGGCGTGGGTGGCGCTGGGCATCCCGCTGGGGCCGAACGCACCGCTGTGGTATGTGCCGGGAGGATGAGGACAGCGCTGTGAACACGGCCGTTGCTTGAACGTCAAGGGCCGAACGCCGGACGCGGCAATACCCCGACGGACTCCGACCTCACCCGCCTCGGCGTGGGCCAACCAGTCCCCCGACGTGCGTGCCGGGATCGTCGCGGCACCGCGGACAGCCACGCCCGCACGACGCCCGACAGAACCGACGGAAACTGGGGTCGTGCAGGCGCGACACCTGCTCAGGAGAGAACCTTGACGCCCTGCGGCCAAGCGCCGCGGAAGGCGTCGGATAGGCAAGTCCCAGTGTTTCGGAAGAATGGAGCCGGGGGGAATCGAACCCCCGTCCCGGGGCAGTCAGCACAGCGCCTCTACGCGTGTATCCGGTTGTTTGTCCTCTTCACCCGCGGCGGCGGCCGGCAGCCTCCGCGAGCGCGCAGCCCCAAGTGTTTTCTCACCGGGTCCCCCTGAGGCGGCAAAACCCGGCCAGCCTGATGTCGTCGAACGGCGCCGTATCAGGCGTCCGACGCCGTTCGTGCGGTCTGTATTAGGCCGCAAGAGCGTAGTTACGCTCGGCAGTTATTGTGGTGCATGCTTTTATCGAGGCCCGCATGCTCCTCGACGCGCCACACCGTGCCTTCCCTGCTCGGTCGAATCCAGTTCGGCCCCATGTTGTCAAAGATCAGAGGACTCTAGGCCCCGCCCCTGCATGAGGGGCGCTTCTTTCTTCGGTCCGGGACAGGGGTTGGACGCAGGCACCTTCCGGGAAAGGGGCGGGGAAACCGGGTGAGGGGAGCCGTCCGAACGCCTAGACTTCTCTTCCACCCGGCGAAGGGCCGGGGTTGGACTCTGAAAGGGTGCTGATGCTGGTGCTCGCTTGGAACGCCTGGGTGACCGGGCTGCTGACGGTCGGTTTTCTTGGCGTGTGCATCCTGATGGTGCTCACGGTGCTGATCCAGAAGCCCCAGGGGGGCGGGCTGGCGAGCGCCTTCGGCGGCGGTGCCGCGGGATCGGGGCAGACGGCCTTCGGCACCAAGACCGGCGACGCCCTGACCATCTTCACGATCATCATTTTCGTGGTGTACCTGCTCTTCGCGGTGCTGCTCGGGTACGCGACGCGGCCGGGCGGCGTCCGAGGGGTCAATGAAACAGCAGGCGAGCCCACTCCGGTGGAAACCGCCCCCGCCGAGACCGCTCCGGCGGCCGCTCCGACCGCTCCCGCGGCTCCGGCCCAGCCGGAGAACCCTGCCCCCACTCCCGAGCCGGCCCCGGCCCAGCCCGCCGAGCCGCAGCCCGAGTCCCCCACTACTCCCTGAGGAGCGCGCGCTTGGTCAGGAGCATGACGGGGTATGGGGACGCTTCGGCCACCATCGACGGGGTGCATTACTTCGTCGAAGTGCGGGCGCTGAACAACAAGTACTTCAAGGCGACGATCCGCCTCGCGGACACGTTCCAGGGGCTGGAGTCGGAGTTTGAAGCCCGTCTGCGCGAGAAGATCGCCCGCGGCACGATCACGCTGACGGCCCGGAGCACGGATACGTCCGCCTCCGCCGCGTACACGATCAACATCGAGGCCCTGGAGCGTTACATGACGCAACTGGGGCAACTGGAAGTGGTGCGCAACTCCGGCGTGCGGGTGGACCCCGCCTCACTGCTGCAACTGCCCGGCGTGCTCCAGCCCCCCGCGGACGAAGAGGATCGGCTGGAGAAGGCGCGGAAGGTCTTCCTGCCCCTGCTGGACAAGGCGGTGAGCGCCCTGATCACGATGCGGGAGCGGGAGGGCAAGGTGCTGGTGGAGGACCTGCGTTCACACCAGCAGTACATCGCGGAGCGGCTGTCGCTGATCGCCGAGCGTGCCCCGGCGGTGGTGGCGGAATATCAGGCCCGCCTGCAGGGGCGGATCGAGACGATGCTGCGGCAGGCGGACATGAAGGTGGAGCCCGCGGACCTGATCCGGGAGATCGCGGTTTACGCCGAGCGGACGGACATCGCCGAAGAGGTGAAGCGGCTGGGGGCGCACCTGGACCAGTTCGCGGCGCTGATATCGACGACGGACGGGCGGCCGATCGGGCGGACGCTGGACTTCCTGGCTCAGGAGATGCTGCGGGAGGCCAACACCATCGCCAGCAAGAGCCCGGACGCGGTGATTTCGAGGGCCACGGTCGAGATTAAGGGGGCTATCGACCGCATTAAGGAACAGGCCCAGAACGTCGAGTAGACTCAGACGTCAGTAGAATGGGGAATATCCACCCCCAGGAGGCCTGTGTGTTCAGCCGCACGGTTCGTCGCAGAGCCTTTCGAGCCGGCCTGATCGCCGGGTGCGTGCTTGTTTCCGGAGTGGCTGCCGGGCAGGTCGTGCAGCAGCCCCCGCAGGCCAACGGGAAAGCCGCGGCAGGCGATGAATGGCTGGAGCCGATCCTGGCGCGGCTGGATTCGGACGACCTTGCGACGCGGGAACGGGCGTCGATCGACCTGCAAACGGACGTACGGCTGACGCTGGATGCCCTGCAGCGGCGGGTGACGGATTCGTCGCGTCCGCTGACGGCGGAGCAGCAGCTCCGGGTGAACGAGATCGCGCTGCGGTTGTTCAAGCAGACGCCGCGGGGCGCGATGGGCGTGTCCTTCGCGCGGGAGCAGACCGAAGCCGGTGTGACGATCGGCATGGCGATCGACGGGTTTGATGCGCAGCGGGTGCTGCGGCCGGGGGACATCATCCGCGAGTTGAGCGGGGTGCCGGTGTTCACGCACGACGAGGCCCGCGCGGTGATCGTCTCGCACGACCCCGGAGACGAGGTTCGGATGACGATCCTTCGGAACAACGAGCCGATGGAAGTAACCGTGCGGCTCGGGAACTTCCAGGACCTGCAGAACGCCATGCCGGTGAGTGACCGGACGCTGCGCGACGCGTGGGCGTATCGATGCCAGCGCACCGGGCAGATGTCCGCCACGGGCACGCCGATCGACGCGGGGCTGACGCAGACACAGTGGGAGCAGCTTCAGTCGCGCGAGCGGCGGCGCGTCATGCAGCAGCAGGAGCGGGTGCTGGGGATGGACGTCGTAACGACGCGCTACCAGCCGATCGAGGAAACCATCGACGTGCTGGTGGGCGGGGGCTCGCTGCGGCGGCTGGAGACCGAGCCGCCGATGGACTTCGTCGCCAATGAGCGCGACGCGGCGAACTCGATGCAAGCCCGCAACTACCAGATCCAGATCAACCAGCTCAACCAGGCGATCCGCAACGAGCAGCGGATGCTGGAGCGGGATCCGAACATGGACCCGCAGCGGCGTCAGGCCGCGCTGCGGCGCATCGCGGGGTATCGCGAGCATGTCAAGCAGCTTCGCGCCGAGCGCAACCGGCTGATCGAAAGCCTGCGCGAAGCCGGCGAGCCCTGAGAGTTATTCGCTGACGAGGTAAAACCGCGCGATGCGGGCGGCGAACTCTTCGCCGTCGGCGGTGCGCATCGTGTACTCCCCCTCCATCGTGCCCCAGGGGGTGAGGAGCGGGCAGTAGCTTTCGTACTCGAAGGCGTGGCCGGGGAGCAGGTGCGGCTGGTGGCCGACGACGCCGTCGCCGCGGACGTGGCGCTCTTCACCGTCGGCGTCCACGATCCGCCAGTGGCGGCTGAGGAGCTGGACGGCCTGGTCGCCCTCGTTGGTGATGCGGATGCGGTAGGCGAAGAGATAGCGGCGACCTTTCCAGCTCTCGTCTTCGCCGGACTGCTCGGGGAGGAAGCGCGGCGCAACATCGATGCGGACGCCGCGGGTGGTGGCGGTGGAGCCGCGGGCATCGAGGTGTGAGCCGGACCTGGTCACACCCGGATGGTATGGAAGCCGCGGTCAGCGACGGCGGCGGGTCATCAGCAGGCCGCCCACGCCCAGCAGCGCGAGGGACGCGGGAGCGGGGACGCCATGCAGGCGTTCGGACCCGTGAGAATGCAAGCGGGTCGTTACGATGAGCGGATGTCAGCATACGCAATGCGTGCCCGCGATCCCGCCGACGTGATTGATCACTTCGTGGCTCTGGTGCTCTCGCACATCGACAAGGAGTACCCGCACAAGCTCGACCACGTGATGAACGATGCCGGGGAAGTGAAGGGGCCCCGGGCCCTGCACCCGATTTTTTATGGGTCCTTCGATTGGCACAGCAGCGTGCATGGGCACTGGCTGCTCGTGCGGGCGCTGCTGCGGTTTCCGAAGCTGGCGCAGCGGGACGAAGTGGTGAAAACTCTCGACGGGCGCTTCACGCCGGAGAATGTTGCGGGAGAGGTGGCGTATCTGGGCCAGAAGCTCCGCGGCACGTTCGAGAGAACGTACGGGTGGGCGTGGCTGCTCAAGCTCGCGGCGGAGCTGCGGGAAGGCGCGGCGGGTCACGCTGAAGCGCATGCCGAAGGGCAGGAAGTCATCGCGGCGGTGAAGCGGTGGGACGCGACGCTCCGACCGCTGACGGAGGCGTTCGTCGCGCGATATCTCGAGTATCTGCCCAAGGCGACGTATCCCATCCGCGTGGGCGTGCATCAGAACTCGGCGTTCGGGTTGGCGCTCGCGCTGGACTATGCGCGCGTGGCCGGACGTGCAGACCTGACGGAGCTGATCGGGAAGACCTCGCGGGCGTGGTACATGCGGGACGAGAACTACCACGGCTGGGAGCCGAGCGGGACGGACTTCCTCTCTCCGGGATTGATGGAAGCGGAGCTGATGCGGAGGGTGCTGCCGCGGGATGAGTTTCTGGCGTGGTTCGGGAAGTTCCTGCCGCGATTGGAAGAGAAGCAGCCCGCGGCGATGTTTGAGCCCGCGTTCGTCAGCGACCGGACGGATGGGCAGATCACGCATCTGGACGGGCTGAATCTCAGCCGCGCGTGGTGCTTCCGCTCGATCGGACGCACGCTGCCGGAAGAAGACCCTAGGCGAGCGGTGTGCGAAGAGGCGTACACGCAGCACCTGGAAGCGGCGCTGCCCCACGTGAGCGGAGATTACATGGGAGAGCACTGGCTGGCGACATTCGCGCTGCTCGCGATGACGGAGTAGGGCTTTCCTATGATGCCGCATGGAAGAGTCGGAGCGGCTGGTGCGGCTGCCGCTGACGGAAGCGTCGCCGGGAGAAGCGCGGGCGACGGGCGTGACGCCGGAGATCATCGCGGCGATCGTGGATGAGTTCTACGGCCGCTGCCGCGAGGACCCTCTGCTGGGGCCCGTGTTCAACAGCGTGGTGCAGGACTGGCCGGAGCACCTGGCGCGGATCAGGGCTTTCTGGGAAGCTGCGGTGCTGCGACGACCGGGATACGCGGGCCGGCCGCTGGAAGCGCACCTGGACCTGCCCGTGGGCCGCGAGCACTTTTCGACATGGCTGCGGCTGTGGAAGCAGACGGTGGAGCGTTACTGCACGCCGCAGGACGCGGCTGTGTTCATGACGCTCGCGGGACGGATGGCGAACCGGATGCTGGGGGTGATGAAGGGGGAATAGCGATCAATCCCCCTGATCCAGCACGGCCATGAAGGCCTCCTGCGGGATGGTCACGCTGCCCACGCTCTTCATGCGCTTCTTGCCTTCCTTCTGCTTCTCGAGCAGCTTGCGCTTGCGGCTGACGTCGCCGCCGTAGCACTTGGCAAGCACGTTCTTGCGGTAGGCCTTGATGGTCTCGCGGGCGATGATCTTTCCGCCGATGGCGGCCTGGACGGGAATTTCGAACTGGTGGCGCGGGATCTGCTCGCGGAGCTTGGTCACGAGCCCGCGGCCGCGATACTCGGCGCGGTCGCGGTGGACGATGATCGCGAGGGCTTCGACGGGCTCGCCGTTGATGAGGATGTCGAGCTTGACGAGGCGGTCGGGGCGGTAGCCGATGATCTCGTAGTCCATCGTGCCGTAGCCGCTGGTGAGCCCCTTCATCTTGTCGAAGAAGTCGTAGATGATCTCGGCGAGCGGAAGCTCGAAGGTGATCATCTCACGCGAGGCGGAGACGAAGGTCTGCGACTTGTAGATGCCGCGGCGCTCCAGGCAGAGCTTCATGATGTCGCCGATGTACTCCTTCGGCGTCATGATCTCGACGCGGCAGATGGGCTCGCGGATCTCCTCGATGGTGCCCATGTCGGGAAGGTCGGCAGGGTTGTTGACCTCGAGGAGCTGCATGCCCGGCGGGGGCGGGACGTAATGCTCGCTGTTGGGATCCACGGGCCGGAGCGCCTGGCCGGACTTGCCCGTGACGGTGCCCGTGCCGCGGACGAGAACCTGATAGGAGACGGTGGGCGCGGTCTGGACGATCTCAACGCCGCCCTCGCGCTCCAGCCGCTCCTGGATGATGTCCATGTGGAGCAGGCCGAGGAAGCCACAGCGGTACCCGAAGCCGAGGGCCTCGCTGTGCACGGGGGTGAAGGTAAAGGACGAGTCGTTGAGGCTCAGCTTCTCGATCGCGTCGCGGAGCTCTTCGAAGTCGTTGCCGCCGCCCTCCTCGCGTGTGGCTGGGTAAAAGTCGCAGAAGACCATCTGCCGCGGCATCTGGAAGCCGGGCAGCGCCTCCGGCGCGGGGTCCATCTCGAGCGTGATGGTGTCGCCGATGCGCACGTCCTTGAGGGAGCGGATCGCGGCGACGATGTAGGCGGTCTCGCCGGGGCCGACGCTGGAGACGCGGAAGGGCTTGGGGTTGTTCTTGCCGATCTCCGAAACCTGGAAGGAGCGGCCGATGCCCATCATGCGGATCTTGTCGCCGACCTTGAGAGAACCGTCGAAGACTCGCACGTAGACGATCACGCCGCGGTAGTCGTCGTAGACCGCGTCGAAGATGAGAGCCCGCAGCTGGGGCATGACGGGCTTGCGGGGCGGCGGGAACTTCTCGCAGATCGCAGCGAGCAGCTCCGGGATGCCCTGGCCGGTCTTGGCGGAGACGAGGATGCAATCCTCGGCGGGGAAGCCGAGGGTCTGCTCGATCTCCATCGCCACGTCGTCCACGCGCGCGGAGGGAAGATCGATCTTGTTGATGACGGGGATGATCGTCAGGTTTTCGTTGACGGCCAGGTACGCGTTGACGAGGGTCTGCGCCTGAACACCCTGGGTGGCGTCCACGACGAGGATGGCGCCTTCACACGCCTTGAGGGCGCGGGAGACTTCGTAGTTGAAGTCCACGTGCCCTGGGGTATCGATGAAGTTGAGCATGTAGAGCTGGCTGTCCCCCGCCGGCGCTTCCCCCTTCAGGGAGTCGGCCTTCTGGCCGGGGACGTGGCGGTGAGCGACGGTGACGGCCGAGGCCTTGATGGTGATGCCTCGCTCGCGCTCGATGTCCATGGAGTCGAGGATCTGCTCCTTGGCCTCGCGCGCGGAGACGGCGTTGGTCGCCTGGAGCAGCCGGTCGGCCAGCGTGCTCTTGCCGTGGTCGATGTGGGCGATGATCGAGAAGTTTCGGATATTGGCGGTGTTCTGGAACTCGTCGGCCATTCAGGGCGATTGTAGGTGAGCGGGGCGGGGGCGCTCAGGCCGGGGGGATGCCGTGGAGAGATTCGGCGAGCTCGCGCATGCGCTGGTAGAACTCGTCCCAGCCCTGGCCGGGGTGGTCGAGGAGGGTCTGCTTGTGGAAGTGATCCTCGCGGGAGGTGGGCAGGCCGATGGTGAGCAGGAACGCGGCGGTGGAGGCGGGCTTGCCGCCGGCGAGCCGCCGGCCGTTGTCGTCTACCTGGCGGGCGATGACCTCTGTCTCGGGGGTGGGCTGGAGGCGGTCGAAGCCGCAGGTGATCTTGACGTGGCGGAACCCGTTGTGGAGCGGGGGCTGGTCAACGGGCTTGACCTTGAGGGCGGAAGGATCCCGCAAGGCGAAGTAGTTCATGGGGAAGGGCCCCTCGCCCGGGCGGAGCGTGACGGTGCCCCCCAGCATGATCCGCACCTGGCGCGGGGTGAGAAACCGCGCGATCGCCACATGCTCGGCGTGCAGGCTGAGGCCGAAGTAGACGCCCGCGCTGGGGTACTCGCACGTCGTCGCGGACCAGAGGAGGTGTCGGATTTCCACGAGGGCGGCCTCGTTCGGCATCGGCTCTTCGTTTCCCGCTCCCAACTACGGGACAGCGGTGAATCCCAACACCGCACGCCAGGGCCTTCTGCCGCCTGAAGATCGCCTAGTTTAACGCAAAGATGTATGAACTTCAACTCATGAAAGTACGCGCGGGACGCTGCACCAGGCACCGCAGCTACTTATGAGCCAGTGGTTTTTCACGGCAAGCCAGCTCATCTTGCTTGTGTGCGTTCGACGCGGCTGTATGGTGTCTGTATGAAGTCGCTGCCGAGAAGCACGATCGCCGCCCGCCCGCGCAGACGCGGGGCTGCGCTCGTGCGGGCGTGGGCGCGGCAGGAACGGCCCGCGCGCCACGCCCAGCGGGAGCGTCGCTGGGCGCGCGACCGCTAGCGGGTACCATCGGGCATGTCCGATGACCGCCCTGTGTTGACGCTGGCGCATTCGCCCGATCCCGATGACGCGTTCATGTGGTGGCCGATCACGGGAAAGGTGCGCCCCAACGGGGAGCAGGTTTCCCCCCCACCGCTGGACACGGGAAGGTTCCGGTACCGCGCGGTGCCCGCGGATATTGAGGTGCTGAACAGGCGAGCCGAGGAACAGGGGGACTTGGACATCACGGCGCTGTCGTTCCGCGCGTGGGCGAGCGTGCGGGACCGGTACGTCATCACCGCGACGGGCTCTTCGATGGGCGACGGATTCGGGCCGAAGGTGGTGCGACGGCGCGGCTCGGGCGTGACGCTCGAAGACTTGCGCACAGGGAGGATGCGTGTGGCGGTGCCGGGACGGCGGACGACGGCGTTCCTGGTGCTCGGGATGGTGCTCGGGCGCGCGTGGGCGGAGCGAGAGGACGCGGCCTTGGAGGTGCCGTTCGAGCGTGTGATCGGCACAGTGGCGGAAGAGAAAGCGGAGGCCGGGCTGGTCATACACGAGGGGCAGGTGCTGTACGAGCAGGCGGGGCTGGAGCTGGTTGAGGACCTGGGCGCGTGGTGGAAGAAAGAGACAGGACTGCCGCTGCCGCTGGGATGCAACGCCGTGCGTCGGGACCTGGACGAGCGGTTCGGACCGGGCAGCCTGGCGGAAGTATCCCGCATGCTGCGGCGATCGGTGGATTACGCGCTGGAGCACCGGGCCGAATCGCTTGAATACACGCTGCCGTTTGCGCTGGCCAACGCCGCAAAGCCGGGGAGCAGCGGGGCGCCGACGCTGGAGCGCGTGGACACCTACGTGCGGATGTACGTGAACCCGTGGACGGTAGACCTGGGCGAGGATGGGCGGCGTGCGGTGGAGCGCCTGTTCGCGGAAGGCGCCCGCGCCGGGCTGTGTGAGGCCGTGGCCGTGGACATCATTTGACGGTGATGGTCTTGGAAATCTCGAAGCGGTCGAAGTAGATCGCGCCCAGAGGCGACGCGACCTCGGCGGATGGCTCGGGAGGCAGCGGCACGACGCCCACCGGAACGACGCAGCGATAGCCGGTCACCGTGACGGTGATCGGCCCCGGGGTCGGGCTGGAAAAGGTGGGGAGCATGATCGGCTCGCGCTTGAACTGGCCGGCAAAGCTGAAGGAAATAAAGTCGAGGCTGAAGATCCACCGTTCTCGCTTTTGTGCGTAGTTGCTGTCTGTCACTTCGACGCCGTCGACGGTGACGGGGCCGAGCAGGATGTACATCCAGGTGTTGGGCCCGCCGCGGCGTTCCACAGCGTCGATGCGAAGCGTGATGGGCGCGTTGACGGCGACGGTATCGGGGCCGGCGAGACGGGGCTCGAACCAGTCGTCGTAATAACGCTCGATGAGTTCGGCGGGCAGAGAGCCGGCCTGAACGGCGGCGCCGAGCCACATGGCGGGCTCGCCGTAGAGATAGCCGTGATCGCGTCGGAGCTGCAGGAGCTTCTCGGCAAGACGCAGCTCCTCGTCCGCGGTCAGCGAGCGTTTCTTCAGCTCGCTCCAGAAGCTCTTGTTGTGGCCCCAGGGATCCTGGGCGACGAGCGAAATCAGCATGTTCGTCGGGAGCACCGAGAGCGAGGCGCTGCCCAGACCGGTCCACTGCACCACCAGGGGAGCAACGCCCAGAAAGCAGATCAACGCGCCGACCGCCGCAAGCCGTGGAGAGCGACGCGAGCGGCCCACCACCCACTTGCCAAGCCATGCATGGCCGCACTCGGGGCATCGCAGCGGGGCGTCGTCGGGGCTCATGCCCAGCTCGTACTCGCACTCAGGGCAGTGCAGGGAGCTGCCCGTGCGTCGGTGCTTGAGAGCGTAGAAGATGATCTGTGAGCCGATGATGGGAATGAAAAAGAGGAGCGGCCCCCATGTATTGATGCGCAGCGTCAACACCACCACCTGCGGGAAGAAAATGGAAATCGCGCCGATGCTGCCCGCGGCGACGGAGAAGATGAACGTCGAGCGTGTGCGCTGATGGCGGGCAAAGACCATCACCAGCACCGCCCCGACGATGAACGCCGCGCAGACGATGCCGAGGCGGAACAGCAGCGAGGTCACATAGGGAGCCAGCGCGTACGCGACCGCGCCGTACCCGACGACGATGAACGCCGCGCATGCCACAAGGCGGGGCCGGGACAATGCGGCCACCTGCACGCCCGGTTGATCAGACTGGGCGTGCTCGGACTGCATGAGTCAGGGGGTGTAAATCTGGGTCGCGTTGATGACCAGATTCGGGCCGTCCGCCATGACGACCGTTCCAACGACGACGACCGTGGAGAGCTCCTTGATGCCGTGGGCGTCGCGGAGCGACTCCGGGATGGGCATGCCGTTGGAACCGACGACCTGAATAGTGGCGGCGTGGGCTGCGATGTCCTCCTTGGACTCGCAGCAGTAGTCCCAGGGGGACTCGCAGGCGTCGCCCTCAACATCGGAGCAGGCCGGGATGCCGGGGCCGACGATGGTGAACACGGCACGCTCGGCAACAAAGGGCTCGCGGCTGCCGCCGATGCGCCCGCTGATGGTGACGGTGTCGCCGACCTTGGCGGTCTTCTTGACCTCTTCCACGGGCTGCGCGCCGGGCGGCTCGGTGTTGACAAAGAGCGTGTCGGGAAGCACGGCGACCGACGGACGGGACGGAGTCTGGGCCGTCTTACGCTCGCAGGCAACGCCGGCGAGAACAAGGACGGGGATCAGCAGAAGCAATGCACGCATCGAGGAGCCTCCTCTCAAGAAAGATTACAAACTTTTCAAAGCCGCCGGAATGGGCAGCCGTAAGCAACGAACGGCCGGGGGCAGAGAGCCGACCAGGCCGAGCAAAACGCCGGAAGCAAGGGCGACGGCCATCGCCATGCCGTCCACTCGGAGGCCGAAGGCCCCCATCGAGAAGCGGACGGCCACGCCATCAAGCAAGAGCACGCCCAACCCGGAGGCGATCAGCGCCCCCACGCCCGTGGCGAGCACCGACTCCTGAATGAGGCTGGCGACGATCGCGCCCCGCCGGAAGCCCAGCGCCTGAAGCGTGCCGATCTCGCGGACGCGCGAAGCGAAGGCTGCGAACATCGTGTTCAGCCCCCCGAAGAGCCCGCCGAGACCGATGAGCCCGGCGGTGATCCACGCGACGGCGCGGATGGGCGCGAAGAAGGAAGAAAGCCGGGCGTAATAAGCAAGCTCCGGCGTCGAGACGATCTCAAGGTCGAAGCGGGTCTTGGCGAAGACCTCGACATCGGCGGGGCTGGCGCGTTCGCGGTCGAGCGTGAGCACGACGCAGGAATCCGTTTCTCGCTTGGTCAGCTCCTTGAGGTCGGTGAGCGGAACCCAAAGCTCAGCCTGCGTGACGGTGCCGGGTGCGATGAACCGGCCGCAGATGGTGAGCGGACGGCCGTCGATGTGCAGCACCTCGCCGATGGCGAGACGTTCGGGCGGTACGCCGAGCTTGACGGCGCTCATCGCGCCGACGAGGACTTCATCCTGCCCCGGGCGCGGCAGGCGGCCTTCGACGATCTGGACCTGAGCATGCACAAGCGACGCGGCGGGCGTGACGCCCCGCACAAGCACGGTGGGTCCGCGCTCCTGGCCGGGCTCGAGCGTGATGGGGAGCTGGACGTGGACCTCGGGAGAAACGAAGGGTTGGCCGCCGCTGGAACGGATGCCGGGGATGGTGGCGGCGACAAGCCCGGCAACCGAAGCGGCGATTTCGCTGCGCTCTATGGATTCCTCGCTGCCCGCGCCGAGGATGATGACGTTGTCGGGGTCGCCGGTGGCGCGAAGAGAGGTGTCCATGCCCCGGACGAACGCCGCGGCTGCGAGCACGAGCAGAACAACCAGGGCGCTGCCGCCGACGGAGAGCAGCAGGCGCGTGCGGGAGCGGCCCAGGTTGCGGACGGCGTACTCGAAGGGAAGGAACTTCATAGGGTCACACGGCGCGGAAGCAGCTTGCGATTTCACGGCGTGATGCCTGCACGGCGGGCACAAGGCCCGCGGCGATTCCCACGGCTGCGGAGATCAGCAGGCCCATGCCGACGATGGACCAGTCGGGGTAGATGTTCAGGCTCTGGCCCTCGTTGGTGAGGCTGAAGCGCCCGAAGTGAACGACGAGCAGAGCCAGCACCGTGCCCAGCGCCCCGCCCGCGACGCCCATCAGCAGCCCCTCGCCCATGATGAGCTGAGCGATGGCGGCGGAGCGGAAGCCGAGGGTCTGGAGCACGGCGTGCTCTTTGATGCGGTCCTGAACGCTGAGCACGATGGCGTTGCCGATAAGGGCGAGAACCGCGGCGAGGCACCCCCACCCCAGGTATTGCGTGAAGCCGACGATCTCCAGGATGTCCGCCCCGGCCTGAGCGACGAAGGCTTTTTCGGAGCGGGTGGTCGTGGGGTCGGCCTCGTGGCGGAACTCCTCGTCGATGGCCGCGGCGACGCGCTCCAGATCGGCGGGGTCGTGGACGGTGACGTTGAACTGCGTGACGACGCCCAGCCCTGCGCGGTTGGTGGAGGCACGCTGGATGAAGTCAAGGTTGACGTAGGCGACGTTCTCGTCCTGGGGCTCGCTGGAGCGGATGATGCCCGCGACGTAGACGGTGATGCCGGAGGAGGTGAAGGACTGACCGACCTTGAAGCCGCGACGCTGCGCGAGTCGCTCGCCGACGAGCGCGGCGTCGGTGCGGCGCTCCCACGAGGCGAGGTCGCCTTCGAGGAAAGTCCAGCGGCGGGCGAGGGTGGGCAGGTGCTCGGCGCGCACGCCGCGGAAGGTGATGACGTCCAGGCTGGCGCGGCAGTTGTTCACCACGATCTGCATCGGGATGACGTCCTTGACGCCGGGGATCTTCTGAATGCGCGGGCCGTAGTACTCCGGCATGCGGCTGGTGGCGGGACAGAAGCGGTTCTCGCGGTAGACGACGAGCGTCGTGTCCGCGGCGGTCGTGCGGGTGGCCTTCTCCACGCTGCGCTGGAGCGTCTGCACGGCGATGAAGAGAAACATCGCGACCGTCACGCCCGCGACCGTGAGCGTGGTGCGGGTGGTGTGCCGGACGACCTGCTTGAAGATGAGCGGCAGGAAGCGGAAGGGGTTCATGTCGCGGCTCCTTCATGGACCGGGGCCTCGGCAAGACGGCCCTTTTCAAGATGGAGCGTGCGGCCCGCGTACGCGGCGGACCGTGCGTCGTGGGTCACCATGATGAGCGTCTTGCCCAGCTCCTTGTTGAGCCGGCTGAGAAGCTGCATGATGGCGCGGGCGGAGTTGGCGTCGAGGTCGCCCGTGGGCTCGTCGGCGACGATGATCGCCGGATCGGTGACGATCGCGCGGGCGATGGCGACGCGCTGCTCCTGCCCGCCGCTGAGCTGGCGTGGGTAGTGGTCGTGGCGGTCGGCGATGCCGACCAGCTCCAGAGCCGCGGAAACGCGCTCGTGACGCTCCTTCGCGGAGAGAGGGTGAAGCAGCAGCGGCAGCTCGACGTTCTCGTAGGCGGTGAGAACGGGCACGAGGTTATAGAGCTGGAAGATATAGCCGACGTTCGCGCTGCGCCAGTCCGCGAGCTTGGAGCGAGAGAGCGCGGCGATGTCCGTGCCGCGGACGAAGAGGTGGCCGGAGGTGGGCCGGTCGATGCCCGCGATGAGATTGAGCAGCGTGGTCTTGCCGCTGCCGGAGGGGCCCATGAGGGCGAGGAACTCGCCCGCCTCCACGTCGAGATCAAGCTCGTGGAGCGGCGTGATGAGGTTCTCGCCCTTGCGGTAGGACTTGGTGATCTTGCGGCACTCGATGAGAGGCATCAGCGGGCTCCTTTCCCGGCGACGCGGATGCGCTGGCCGTCTTTCAGTCCTTCAAGCGGTTCGATGATGACGCGGTCGCCCTCGCGCAGGTCGCCCGTCGCCTGGACAAGCCCCTCCTGCGCCGGGGTGAAGGTGATGGAGCGGCTCGCCGCGACGGGACCGGCGGCGTGGCTCTGATCGACGATGAAGACGCGGCCCTTGCCCTCTCCTTCCTGGATGACCGACTGTGCTGGAACCAGGACGCGCCGTGCCTGCTCGGAAGCAGCGGCGGACGAAGCCGCGCCGGATTGGGGCGTGCCCATGAAGCGGACGCGGGTGAGCATCTCTGGCTTGAGGGTCGGGCTGGGGTCGTGAAGAGCGACCTTGACCTGCACGGTGTTGCGCTGGATATCCGCCTCGTGGACGATGCGGGTGACTTCGCCCTTGAAGACGACATCGGGCAACGCTTCGGTGACGACGTTCGCGGGCGTACCGACGCCGACCTTCGCGGCCTCCGCGATGGGGACATCGACGCGCACCTGGAGCTTGGCGGGGTTGTACAGACGCAGGATCGCGGGGCCGTCCATGCCCACGCGGGCGCCGGGCTCCACAAGACGCGCCAGCACGACGCCGGAGGCGGGGGCGCGGACGCGGGTTCGCTCCAGCGCCAGGTCCGCTTCCTCGCATGCAACAACGTGCTGCCGGACGCGGGCCTCGGCGGCGAGCACCGCGGCGTGCGCGGCTTCCAGCTCCTGCTCCATCGCGCGGAGGCGCAGCTCCAGGCGTGCGAACTGCCCCTCGGAAACACCGCCGGCGTCCACGAGCCCGCGCTTGCGCTCGACTTCGTCGCGGACCTCGGCGGTGCGGTTGAGAGCGGCGGCGTGGGCGGCGCGTGCCATGGCAAGCTCCGCCTGCATCACCTGAAGCTCCGAAGCGGAACGCTTCTTCGCAAGCTGCGCGTCTTCATCAATGAGCGTGGCGACCACCTGATCCTTCTCGACGTGCTCGCCTTCAAGGACGAGCACTTCCTTCACGACGCCCGCGGTGAGCGCGGGGACGGTGATGGCGTAGGGATCAGCCTCGACCCAGCCGGGCGCCTGCACGAGCACCTGGGGCGCGGCGCCCGAGGGGGCGGGGCCGTTGTTCGCGATCGCAACGACGGGAGCGACGTTGACCTCCACCGCGGGGACGAGCGCATCACGCGCGGTGTAGAGCAGCAGCGCGGCGACGGCGGCGATGATGATGATGGGAAGGCCGACGCGGAGCAGCCAGCGGCGCGGGGGCGGGCTGACCTGCGTCGCGGTGCTGCCGCGGGTGAGCGTGAGGAGGTTGGGTTGCGAGGTCACTGTGCGGCCTCCTGTGGTGTTTCGGTGCGGGGACGCGGCCCGGCAAGCTCGTGGAGCCTGACCAGGGCGGCGTGCTCGGCGCGGCGGGCTTCGACCAGGTCCATCAGCGCTTCCTGCCGCCGCGAGAGCGACTGGAGCAGGAGCAGCGTGTCCACCTCGCCGAGCTGCGCCACGCTGCGAGCATCCTCGAACTGACGCTGGGCGAGCGGGGCGACCTCCCGCTCGATGGTCTCACGCTGCGCGAGGGCGGCGCGGTAGGCGACCTCGGCGCTGGCAAGCTCGGACTCGATGCGCTCGAGCGTGGTTTCAACGACGGCGCGGGCGAGCTCCCGCCGGGCTTCGGCACGGGCGATGCCCTGCTGGTTGCGGTTCCACAGAGGGATGGGAACCTGGAACATGACCACGGCCTCGTCCATGCCCTCCTCCCGTCCGTAGCCGGGGCCAGCCATCAGGTCCGGGTACTGCTTGCGCACTTCCAGCTTGAGCATTCGTTCCGCGGCCTCGTACTCGGCCATCGCGACCGCCACGGCGGGGCTGAAGCGTGCGAGGTCTTCGGCGGCGTTCTCAAGGGGCGGCTGCGCGGGTGCGCCGGGGACAAGCTCCAGCGGCGCCGTCGGGGAGATGCCCATGATCCTGCGGATGCGCAGCTCTCCCTCGCGCAGGGCAGACTCCGCGGCGATGAGTCTGTTTCGCAGCATCGCCTGCTCGATGCGGAACATGCGGGCCTCGATGGGGGCCAACTCACCCGCCTTCTCCAGCTCGTCAACGGTGCGGACCAGCCCGTCCAGCAGCTCGGCGTATTCGCACATCACGCCGAGCTTCGCGGCGGCGGCGGACCATTCCACCCACGCCATGCGCAGGGCGTTGAGCGTCGCCCACTCCTGCTCATACAGGCGCGCCAGGTCGGCGCCGTGCTCGGCCCCGGCCAGCTCGCGCTCCACGGCGAGGCGGCCCGAGATGGGCAGGGTGAGGCCGAGGGTGGTCATCACCATCCAGGGGTGCGGGGCGCTCTGAAGGAAGCGGGCGACGTTGCCGCCCAGCACGGGGTCTTCCCAGCGCCCGGCGTGCTCCGCGTCGGCGCGGGTGACGCCCGCGCGCAGGCGGGCGAGCCGCAGGTCGGCGTTGTAGAGGAGGGCGACGATCTCCGCCTCGGGGGCGGAGATGCCGTCGTCGGGGTGGAACTCGACTGCGGGGTCGGACTCGCGGAGCTGTGCCGCGAGCGCCGCGACCTCGGGCGATGCCGGGGAGCGGGCCAGCCAGGCGGCACGGTGCGCAGCGGCGTCCACGGGGCGGGCCTCGTAGGAAGCGCACCCGGCGAGCCATGCCGCGCCCGCGAGCGCGGCGGACCAGGCCATCAATGTCTTCACTGCATCGGCTCCGAAAGGGTCACGCGTATGAGCGCAACGGGCCGCGCGAAGGGCGCGGCGCAGCCAGCCTGCGCGCGGTGGGCGCGCAGTGGTTCCTTGGGAGCCCTGCTAGATTCGCAATCGTGTGGTGAGGATGCCGCAGGCCGCGTGCAGCGAGCCGGGGGCGAGGGGCGCTACGCCCGGCCGCATCACAGCCGGGGGCGTTGAGAACGCCGGGGTAGAGATGGGCGCGGGCGTGTGCGGAGTCGCCTGCGTGATTCGAGTCGTTCGCTCCGCCGGAGCCGCCGGCGTCCGCGGTGCAGCGTGCGAGCAGCAGCAGGGACGAATGGGGGCCGCCGGCTCCTGAGACTGGCAGCAGCGGTCCTCTTTCTGGGTCTGGTCGCAGTGGTCGCAGCAGGGAGGGCAGTCGTGGTCCTCCCCAGGAAGGACCGGGGGCGCGGCGAGCACACCGCCGCCGAGCATCACCTGCACGGCGAGGCAGAGGAGCGAGACCAGCTTGGCCCAGGAGGTGTGCACGTTCTGTTCTATCGGTCAGCCGCGGTTTGTGTTCGGGCTCTTTTCGAGGGAAGGGTAGCCTCAAACAGCCACGGGCGGCCTGCGGGGACCAAGTTAGGGGACGATACCCTGCTTGCGGCGCAGCTCGGCGATCCGGGCCATGTGGTAATCGTCGTGCTCGCAGACGAAGCAGACCCCGTCGATGAGACGGAGGGGCTGCTTCATGCGGGGGTGGACGGAGACGCGGGCGAAGTCCGACTCGGAAAGCTGGAGGAGCCGCTCCACCTGCTTCAGGCGGGCGGCGCGGAGGTCGGCGAGAATGGAATCAAGGTCGCGCTCGTCGTAGCGGGCCTCGAAGGTGGCGCGGTTCTGCAGGTCCGCCTCGCGGAGCATGGGCAGGCCCGCGACGAAGTCCTCGATCCGGCCGGTGAAGAGGGGCTCAAGGGAGAGGATGTGGCCCACGTTGGTCTGGATGGACCAGCCGCCGTCGGACCAGGTGAGCTGCTCGCGCGTGAGCGAGCGCGTGCGCTCTTCAATCCGCGCGGGCAGGCCGTAGAGACGCTCGATCAGGTCGGGGTACTTGCTGACGGGATAGTCGAAGGTGAAGCGGCGGTCGAACCAGGGCCACAGGGGCATAACTCAAGCTCCTGAACTAGGTGCGGACTACTGGGGCGGAGCGTTCTTGCGATCGCTCACGCCCTGGACGGGCTCGATGGGAAGGTTGACGGGCGGCGCGGCGGGTGTGCGGAGGCGAAGAGCCGCGCCCATCGCGCGGCGCGAGAACTCGATGGACTCGCCCAGCAAACGCGCGGTCTCCTGATCGGCGTGGAAGCCCATGGAGTTCTCGCTGTTGACGAAGTCAAGCCGCCACTGGGCGCTCTTCTGGAGCGCGTAAATGGGCTTGAGAGACTCTTCCGAAGCTCCCGCGGCCTTGGCTTCGCGGATGGCGTCGAGCATGTCGGTCATGGCGCCCGCGGCAAGCTCGACCAGATGCTCCGTGCGGGACTGGATGGCCGCGACCTTGTCGCGAAGCTCCGCCTCGGGGACGTTGTGGCAGGTCTGGCAGGCGTTGTTGATGTTGAGCAGCGGGCTGCGGACCCAGTGGCTGCTGACCTTCATCGCGCCGGTGCGCTCGTAGGGCATGTGGCAATCGGCGCAGGCGACGCCGCTGCGTGCGTGGACGCCCTGCGACCACATCTCGAACTCGGGGTGCTGCGCCTTGATGACCGGGGCCCCCGTTTCGCCGTGGATAAAGTCGTGGAAGGGCGTGCCGTCGGGGAAGGTGTGCTTCTCGTAATACGCCTCGATCTGCTCGGCCTTCAGGCCGTTGTGCCAGGGGAAGAAGAGCACTTCCTTGGGGCCGCAGTAATACTCGACGTGGCACTGCCCGCAGACGAAGGAGCGCATCTCCTGGCGGGTGGCGTCGGTGTTGGGGTCGTAGTCCCTCAGGCGCGGTCCCTTGCGCCAGCGCTCGATGCTGGGCAGGTGCGGCACGGGCTCGTCGGACTTCGCAAGGTTGGCGATGCCGACCACAAAGCCCGGACGGGTGACGCGCAAATGCATCGTTTGCGGATCGTGGCAATCGATGCAGCTCACAGGGTGCGCATCGCCGACGCGGTGGGCGTCGGGCTCGGGCACGGGCCGTCCATCGGTCGCCGGGGTCGCGACGGGCTGGCCGCCGGGGAAGGTCGGCGGGCCGTTGGAGGTGCCGGGCGTGCCGTCGGGGGTCCTGAATAGCTCGGCGTGTGCCGCGGCGTACTCCATGACGGAGAGCTTGCGGAAGCCCTCCATCACGGCGGGCCAGTTGAAGTCCGAGGCAAGGGTCTGCTCATCGGCCGGCTTGCCCATGGCCTCCAGTCCGACGCGCCGGTAGGTGGGAATGACGGAGGCGTGGCAATGGAGGCACGCGCCGGGTTGCGGCTTCTTGGTGACGCGCTCGGTGACTTCCTGATCGAAGAGCATGTAGGCGTGGCCGCGGGCCTCGCGGTAGTCGATGCTGAAGGCGTAACCGGCGTACAGGCGCTTGAGCCAGGGGTGCTCCTCCAGCTTGCTCATGGGCATGGCGGAGGAGTTGCCGAACTGGGTTTCGGAGTCGTCCACGGTGCGGCGGTAGGTGTCGAACTGGCGCGGCCAGTTCGCGCCCCACGGGGCCGGATCGGTGGAGACTTCGTTGACCTCGACAACGCGGACGAAGGGGCGTCGGGCCTCCTGCCGGTGCTCGAAGATGGTGACGAGCAGCGCCGTGACGCCGATGGTGGTGATGGCGGCCAGCGCGAGCACGACACCCATGATGAGGACGCGGCGTTTGGGAGGAAGTTCCTGGGCCATGGCGGTTGGTCCTGTGCGTCAGTCGATGAATCGATCGTTGCCGCGTCCGGAGCGGGCCTTGTGCGCGTGGCCGACGTCGGAGTGGCAATGGATGCAGGCGGGGGCTTCGTCCCTGGAGTCCCCCACTGCGATCATCTGATGAACGATGTCCTCGTGGCAGGAGACGCAGGCCCCCTGCGTGACGGCGCGGTTGCGGCGCTTGATCTGGATCGGGTCGTGGAACTCTCCGGTGGTGAAGGCGAGAGAGTGGAAGAAGCCGTTGTCGGCCTTGACGAACATCTTGCCGGGAAGGTTGTGCGGAAGGTGGCAGTCGTTGCAGGTGGCGACGTGCTTGTGGCTGGAGGCCTGCCACGAGTCGTAGTGGTCCTGCATGACGTGACAGTTGGCGCACGCCGCGGGGTCGTTGGTGAGGTACGCCCAGCCCTTGCCGTAGCCGAAGGTGAAGGCCCCCACTCCTCCGAGGATTCCGAAGACTACGGCGATAGCGATGGGGAGCAGACCAATGCGAGCGACGGCGGCCAGAAAGCCGCTGCGCGAGGGAGGCTTTGTGGGCGAGGCTTCTGCCAACGGTCACTCCCCGGAGACAAGGGGAATGTACGAGCGTTGCGCGGGCTTCGCCACTGTGCCTATGCGCGCGTGTTCACTTTCTGCGCGCGGGCCGGAAAGGCCGCCAGCGCGGCAAGGAGCATGTTGACGCAGACGAAGGCGACCAGCCACAGCGCTGCGGAGTCCATGAATCCGTACGAATGGAGCCCCACGCCGAGCATGTTCGTGCCGAACCAGCTCCACGCAACCACCGCGTTGCCGAGGACGGCCAGCGCCGCGACGCCGGGCGGACGGACAAAGCCTCCCCACCGTGCATGAAGGATGACGGCGTTCATGAGAACGACGAGCGCCGCGCCGTTTTCCTTGGGGTCCCACCCCCAGAAGCGGCCCCAGGACTGATCGGCCCAGATGCCGCCGAGGACGGTGCCGACAAAGCTCAGGAGCATGGCTGCGCAGACGACGCCGTAGATCATCGAGGCGAGCGGCGCGGCGTTGCTCTCGTCAAAGCCCCGGCGGAACGCGCGGGCGACGAGGTACACCACCCCGAGCAGGCCGGCCAACAGCGACGTGGAATAGCCCAGCGTAATGGTGACGACGTGCGTGGCGAGCCAGAAGTTGGTATCGAGCACCGCCTGCATCACCTGCATGGTGTCGCCATCTTCGCCGAGGTTGTGGGCGATGACCAGCGTCGCGAAGCCGATCGCCGCGGAGGCGAGCGCCCCGAGCGCGACGGGGAACCATCGCTCCAAAAGCAGACCGATCCCCGCGGCGGCCCAGCCCACGAACACCGCGGAGGAGTACAGGTTCGTCACCGGCGGCCGGCCCTGAAGGTACATGCGCAGCAGCAACGCGGCGGTATGGACGATGAACGCCCCGGCGACAAGGCCCACGCATACGCGCCGCAAGCCTTCCCCTCCGGCGCGGGCGCGGAGCAGGAGCACCGCGCCAAGGAGGATCAGGGCGAGCAGGTAGACGACACTCGCGCCGAGGAAGGGCTGAGCACGGTTGAGCCACACTTCCAACGCGGCGCGGGTGTGGGCGCCGGGCTCGCCGCGGGAGATGAAGTCCGCGTGCTCGGCGACGGCGGCGTCGAAGGCGGCCTGATCGCCGTCGTGGTACGCGGTCATGATGCGGGCGATGGTCGCCGCGCCCTGGGCTTCGGGCGTGCCGCGACGTGCTTCGACGAAGGCCTCGTGGAAGGGCCGCCAGTGAGCGCCGGGCTCGTGCGGGGGAACCCAGTACGGCGCGTCCATCCGGGCAATGTTCATCAGCCCAGCGACACCGGCGTGGAGCTTGACGACAGCACGCTGGAAGGGGTCGCGCTGCTTGGGCGGAAGCTCGTGAGCCGCCGCGGCCTGCGCGCTGATCTCGCGCCAGTGGGGCTCGATTTCGGCGAGGCTGAGCCGCGTGGGACGGGTGCTGTCCTTGCCGAGCAAGGTGAGCAGGTCGGGATGGTCCACCCTGACGACGGGAACTTTCTTGATGCGCACGGGGTGCGTGATCAGGTCGAGGATGTAATCGACGGCGGAGCGCTGACCGTTTTCGTCTCGAACGGTCTGACGTCCTCCCGCTGCGAGCAGTGCACTGCGTGCGAATGTGTCAAAGGGCTTGACACGCCCGCCCGCGGAGACGGGCATCGAGACGAGTCGTGAAACATCGAACTCCGCCTTGGGCTGGGGCCGGAAGATCGCGTGGATCGAGAGCACAACGCCCAGCAGGCAGGCGATCGTGAAGAGCAGCGGGCGGGAACGCGCGGGCCTCGCTTCGGCCCCCTCGCGCCGGCGCACGAAGCCGACCAACCGTGCCGCGAAGTGCCAGAGCAGCCCCAGGCCCACCATGATGCACGCGGCGTAGGGCAGGTGACGGCCCGGATTGCGGACGACCTGCAGAATGGTGCCGGAATCGTCGGGCTTGTAGGAGGCCTGGTAGAAGGTCTCGCCCCGGTAGCGCAGGGGCTGGTTCATGGAGATGACCGCCTCGCGCTGCACGCCGCGGGATGGGTCCGTGAGGCGGACGTGGCTGGAGAAGTTGCGTGCGATCTCGGTGCCGGTGAACTTGTCGTGGCGGAAGTCGAGCAGCTCGATGGTGTAGGGGCGGTACTCACGCGCGAAGCGCAGGGCGAGGGTGTAGGCTTTGCCGCCGACCTCGATGGTCTGGGGATGGATGAGGTTGGCGGAAACAAGCCAGACGCCGAGGTCTTCGTCGGGCGTGGCGAGGTGGAGATACGCGGAGGGCACGTCTGTTTCGGCCCCGTCTACGCCGCGGGCTGGGGGACGAAGAACAGCGCGCAGCCGCTGCCCGACGCCGCGATGCTCCGTGTTGCCGCCTCGATCCAGGGCGGAGTTGGGCAGCCACGAGCGCACGCGGACTTGGAAAGGAAGCTCGGGGGCGGTGATCGGCTCGCCGCTCGCGGCATGACGCTCCAGCAGCGGCTGGGGGACGACCGTGACGCGATCGAGCTCGGGGTCTGAAGGATCGACGACGGCCAACTCAACGCGGCGGAGGTCTTCGGTGTAGGAACTGGAACCGCCCTCGTCGATGTGCATCATGCCCTCGCGCGCGGCAAAGGCGGTGACGAACTCTCCGACGAGCAGGGCGATGAGGCCCGCGTGCAGCAGGACGATGCCGACGCGCTTCCGCGTGAGCTTGAAGCGCACGGCGTGAGCGGCGATGAGATTGACCAGCATCAATGCCGCGATGAGCAGCCCGCCGGGAAATGGCACGGGAAGAGGAGATGCAGGCCCGCGGGGCAGAAACAGGCGCAGATCAATCCACGCGAGCCAGGAGCGGAAGTAGCTGTCCACCACCTGCCAGACGCCCTGGGTCGTCTGCGCGAGCGTCCCGGCGAAGATGAGCACCATCGCCAGAACCAGGAGCGCCACCGTGAGGCGCAGCGAAGCCAGGCCGCTGAGCAGGCGCCGGAGCGTCACCCTTTCCCCCAGTCCTGCGCCAGCCGGGCGGCGAAGTCGTTGAACGCGGCTTCGTGGGCATCGATCTCCGCCGCGGGGCCGGTGGCCTTGAGGAACCGCGTCCGGTTGGCCTGCTGATTGAAGAGCATGGCCCCGAGCATGTGCACGCTCGGGCCGCGGAAGCGCATCGTGTACAGGCGGACTGGGCCGTGATCGGCAATGCTCGCCTCGGCTTCGAACTCCGCGAGCGTGGTTTCGGGCAGGCCCACCTGGCCGCGCCAGCGGTTGACGTTGGCAAGAATGCCGCCCGTGTCGCCGGGAAACTCGGAGAGCGCCACTTCGAGCGAGTTGCCGCCTTCACCCGCGCGGAACGTCGCGAGACGCATAGGTCGCTGCTGCGGATCAACCGTCCAGCCTTCGGGGATGGGCCAGGACGCATCAACCGCCTGCGGCGGAGATGAGGGAGCGGCCGGCGGCTGCGGCATCGCCTGCGCCGGGGGCGCGGACTCCTTCTTGGTGGTGTAGGACTCGATCCGCGGCTCCTCGCAGCCGGCCAGCAAGAGGCCCGCCGCCAGCCAGATGAAGGTCCTGTGCATGAGGGATTGGTAGGCGCTGCTCCGGGTGAAGACAGGCGCGTTTTTTGCGGACGTAGGGGATCACGCCAAGTAGCGGCCATAGCGGCCGTTGCGCTCCACGTCGCAGGTTTTTGAGGAAATGCGGGACCGTATTCTTGAACCGGAGCCGGATTGATCGATATAGATATCTAGAACTAGATCAATGGAGGCCGCCATGAACGACACCGCCCCCCGCCTTCAGACCCTGTTCGTGGACCACCCCTCCAAACTCCGCCAGTTTGGCAAGTGTCTTCTCGGAGCGGCGGCGATCGCCGGTTCGATCCTCGCGGCGGGGGTGTACACGATTCACATGAGCGCCGAAGCGCGGCGGCGCGCGGGCGAGGCGTTCGTCCAGGCGGCGAGCCGCTGGGAGTCGCTCGTCGACGGGCCCGCTGGGCCATTGATTGACGCGGAGACGGCCCTCCGCGGGCGGGAGCTGTTCCTCTCCGCGTGCGCGGCGTGCCACGGGGCGGGAGGCACGGGCGGCCTGGGCAAGAACATCTCGCAGAGCGACTTCGTGGCGGGGCTGAGCGACGCCGAACTGCACGACTTCATCGTGAACGGGCGGCCGGAGGCCAAGCCGCTGCCGATGCCCCCCAAGGGCGGGCGCGACGACCTGACGAGCGCGGACATCGCGAACATCGTGGCTTACCTGCGCGGTCTGCAGGACCCGCGCCGGATGCCGCCGCTGCCGGAGGTGGCGAGCGCTCCCGCGGCCCCGAGCGAGGATGAGAGGGCGGCGTTGCTCGCCGCGGCGGGCGGCGATGAGGAACTGGCGGAGTACATCGCCAGCGGCGCGAAGCTGTACTCGAGCTCGTGCATCGCCTGCCACGGACCCAACGGCGCGGGAATCAAGGGCAACGGGAAGCCGCTGGCGAACAACCCGTTCATCGCGAACCAGGACGACGACGCGCTGCTGGCCTTCATCCAGAAGGGGCGCGACCCGAGCGACCCGGCGAACACGACGGGCGTGGGAATGCCCGCCAAGGGCGGCAACCCCGCGCTCACGGAGGACGACCTGCTCGACATCATCGCGTACCTGCGGACGCTGCAGCAGAAGCAGGCATCGACGCAGTGAACACACACCGCCGACGGCGCCGGGAGCCGCGTCGGCGACCGGGCGCAGCGGCACTGGAGAACTGACATGGCCTGGCCCCGTTCAACGACCCGAGCCGGAATCGCGGCGATGCTGATGGTGCTGTGCGCCGGGACGGCGCTGGAGATGACGACGCAGGAAGCAGCGGCGCAGCAGGAAGGGCGGCGGCGGCGGCGCTCCGCGGCGGAGGAGGCAAAGCCCGTCGAGCTGACGTCGGAGCAGGTGGCGCAGCTGACGAAGATCGCCAACGAGCGCAAACTGAACGTGGACGACCTGCTCGCGGCGGCGAAGACCTACACGCCCAGCGGGCGGCACGACGAGTACGTGCTGTTCTCGTCGGGCGGGCAGAGCGGGCAGGTGTACGCCATCGGCGTGCCGAGCATGCGCCTGCTGCGGTCGATCGCGGTGTTCACTCCCGAGTCGTGGCAGGGCTACGGCTTCGCGGGCGACAACGATCCGGTGCTCAAGCAGCTCGAGATCAACGGGCGCCCGGTGCTGTGGGGCGACACGCATCACCCCGGACTGAGCGAGACCAACGGCGAGTACGACGGCGAGTACCTGTTCATCGGCGACAAGGCGAACGCGCGCCTGGCGGTGATCGACCTGCGCGACTGGGAAACGAAGCAGATCGTGAAGAACCCGCTGACGGTGAGCGACCACGGCGCTTCATTCGTGACGCCCAACACCGAGTACGTGATCGAAGGCGGGCAGTACGCGACGGTGCTCGGGTACGGCTACGCACCCATCGAGGAGTACAAGCAGTCCTACCGCGGCATGGTCACGTTCTGGAAGTTCGACCGCTCCAAGGGACGGGTGGACGTGGCCAACTCCTTCGCGCTGGAGCTGCCCCCCTACTGGCAGGACCTGGCCGACGCGGGCAAGTTCGCAAGCGACGGGTTCGTCTTCGTCAACTCGTTCAACGCCGAGATGGCGGCTGGCGGCGTGGAGCGGGGCGAGCCCCCCTTCGAGGCCGGCGCGAGCAAACGCGACATGGACTACCTCCACATCATCGACTGGAGGAAGGCCGAAGCCGCGTTCAAGGCCGGCAAGGCGAAGACGATCAACGGCTTCGCGGTGCTGACCATCGACACCTGCGTCGCGGAGGGCATCCTGCACTTCGCGCCCGAGCCCAAGAGCCCCCACGGCGTGGACGTGACCCCCGACGGCAAGTTCATGGTGGTGGCGGGCAAGCTGGACCCGCACGTCACGGTGTACTCGATCGAGAAGATCAAGGACGCCATCGCGAACAGGAAGTACTCGACCAGGGACGAGTACGGCGTGCCAGTGCTGGACTTCGACGCGGTGAAAGAGGCCCAGGTGGAGCTGGGGCTCGGGCCGCTGCACACACAGTTCGACGACAAGGGCTACGCCTACACCAGTCTCTTCCTCGACTCGGCCGTGGCGCGGTGGACGCTGGGCGGCGACTACGACAAGCTCAACCCTGAGCCCGCGTGGAAGCTCGTGACCAAGACGCCGGTGCAGTACAACATCGGCCACCTCGCCGCGGCCGAGGGCGACACGGCGAGCCCGGACGGGCGCTACCTCATCTCGATGAGCAAGTGGTCGGTGGACCGCTTCCTGCCCACCGGCCCGCTGCTGCCGCAGAACTTCCAGCTCCTGGACATCTCCAGCCCCGGCACGGCGATGCCGGTGCTCTATGACCTGCCGATCGGCGTGGGCGAGCCCCACTACTGCCAGATGATCAAGGCGGACAAGCTGCGCACGTGGTCGGTGTACCCGGAGGTGGGCTGGAACCCGCACACGCAGTCTCCCGACCCCAACGCCCCGCGCAAGGGTCAGGAGGGGGTGATCCGCGAGGGCAGCCACGTGCTCGTGAAGATGACCGCGATCCGCAGCCACTTCAACCCCGAGCACGTCGAAGTGAACGAGGGCGATACGGTGACGTGGCGCATCGTCTCGCTGGAGACCACGAAGGACGCGACGCACGGGTTCTGCATCGGCGGGTACAACATCAACCTGTCGCTGGAGCCGGGCGAGTACACCGAGTTCACCTTCAAGGCGGACAGGCCCGGCACGTACCCCTTCTACTGCACCGAGTTCTGCTCGGCGCTGCACCTCGAAATGATGGGGTACCTGCACGTCAAGCCGAAGGGCACCCCCACCGCCGACGCCGCGAAGTAGCACCCAACACTCGCTCCGTGCCGGACGGAAGCCCGGCGCGGGGCTTTCGGGCCGCCCTTCGGGCGGCCGACGCAAGGAGCCTGCCATGCCACGTTTCATCGAGCACCTGCTGGGCCCGCGGGTTGCGGCGGATGAGCTGCACGCCCGCCCGCTGCGCTACATCGTGCCCTCGTTCCTGCTGATGGCGGCGCGTGTGCTCCTGCTGCTGTCGGTGTTCCTGCCCTACTGGCACATGGAGCTGGACGCGCCGCAGTACCCCGACGGCCTCTTTCTCACCGCCTACGTCAACCACCTCGACGGGGACGTGGACGAAATCAACGCCCTGAACCACTACATCGGCATGCGTCCGCTGGAACAGGCCGCGGCGTTCGAGCGCGCGGCGTCGGTGTGGCTAATGGTGGCGATGGTGCTGCTGATGGAGGGGGCGGCGCTGGTGCACAGCCGCTGGGCGGTGCTGCTGGCCCTCCCCGCTGTGGGGTTCCCCATCGGCTTCCTGGCGGATCTGCAGTGGTGGATGGCGCACTTCGGCCAGAACCTTGACCCCTCCGCGCCCCTCTCTTCCTCCATCAAGCCCTTCACGCCGACGGTCCTGGGCGAGGGCGGCATCGGGCAGTTCAAGACCTACGCGGAGCTGGGCACGGGGTATTGGCTCTCCGTCGCGGCGTCGCTGCTGACGGTGATCGGGTTCTACTTCCACCGCGCGGCGTACAAGCCGCTGTACGACCGCATGATCGCACGGGGTGAGGTGTGAACACGCTCGCGCTCATCATCCTCGCCGGTGCGGCGCTGAACCCGGCGCTCCAGCCCGAGCACGGCGCCCCCGCGCTCGACGCGGCTTCCGCGGGCGCGGCGCAGCCCGAGCTCAAGGGCGAGATCGGCCGGATGATCGAGCGTGCCTCGCCGGGAGCGACGGTGCGCGTGCCCGCGGGCGTGTACCGCGAGCACGTGCGGATCGACAAGCCCCTGGAGCTGGTGGCGGATGGGCGCGTGGTGATCGACGGCGGCGGGCGGGGCGACATCGTCGAGATCGCCGCGCCCGACGTCACGCTGCGGGGGTTCATCATCCGCAACACGGGCGTAGACCTGGACAAGGAAAACGCGGCGGTGCGGGCGCTGGCCCCGCGGGCGAGGCTGGAGAACAACACGCTGGAGGACATCCTCTTCGGGATCGACCTCCGCGGCGCGCCCGACAGCGTGGTGCGGAACAACCGCATCGGCGGAAAGAACCTCGACGTGGCCCGGCGCGGCGACGGCCTGCGGCTGTGGCGCAGCGACCGCACGCTCATCGAAGGCAACACCATCCACGACGGGCGCGACGCGATCCTGTGGTACTCCAGCGGGATCGTGATCCGCAACAACGTCGCGTCGAAGTGCCGCTACGGCCTCCACCTGATGTTCAGCGACGACGTGACGATCGAGGACAACCGCTTCACCGAGAACTCCGTGGGCGTGTACCTAATGTACAGCGCGGGCGTCACCATCCGGCGCAACCTCCTGGTGCGCAACCGCGGCCCCAGCGGCTACGGCATCGGGCTGAAGGAGACGGACCGGTTCACGGTGGAAGAGAACCTCGTGACGGGCAACCGGGTGGGCGTGTACATCGACGGCTCGCCCTTCACCGACGCGCAGCCGGGCGTGTTCCACAGAAACACCTTCGCCTACAACGACATCGGCTTTACCTTCCTGCCCAGCGCCAAGGGCAACGAGCTGACGGATAACAACTTCATCGACAACATCGACCACGTGACCGTGGGGGGGCGCGGCGACCTGTCGGCCAACGCCTTCTGGAAGGGCGAACGCGGCAACTTCTGGTCGGACTACACCGGCTACGACCAGAACGGAGACGGCGTGGGCGACTTCGTCCACGAATCTCAGACGCTCTTCGAGAACATCATGGACAAGGAGCCGAAGCTGAGGCTCTTTCTGTTCAGCCCCGCGCAGCAGGCGATCGAGTTCGTTGGCCGCACGCTTCCGGCCGTGCGGCCAGAGCCCAAGTTCTGCGACGAAGTGCCGCTGATGCGCCCGGTGGAGATCCGCTTCGCGACGCCGACGGAACGGCCCTCGCCGGCGTGGCTGGGCGTCACGGGCGCGGCGCTGCTCGCCGCGGGCGCGGGCGTGCTGGGGCTGGCCGGGCGGCCGTACCGCACAACGGGAGGTCACCGATGATCCGCGTGCATGCTGTCACGAAGAAGTTCGGACGCGCCGTCGCGGTCAACAACGCGACGCTCGAGGTGCCCTCCGGGGACAGCGTGGCCCTGTGGGGCGGGAACGGCGCGGGCAAGACGACGCTCATCCGCTGCGTCCTGGGCCTGCTGCGATTCGATGGAACGATCGAGGTCGGCGGGCTGGACGTGCGCAAGCACCCCAAGCGGGCGCGGCGGCTGATCGGCTACGTGCCCCAGGAGCTGGCCTTCTACGACGACCTGGGCGTGGGCGAGGCGGTGGCGTTCTTCTCTCGCCTCAAGGGGCTGGGCACGCCGGACGTCGCGGCGGTGCTGGAGCGGGTCGGCCTTGCCGGGCACGAGCGCAAGCGCGTGCGCGAGCTCTCCGGGGGCATGAAGCAGCGGCTGGCGCTCGCCGTGGCGTTGCTGGGCGATCCGCCGGTGCTGGTGCTGGACGAAGTGACCGCGAGCCTCGACGCCTGCGGGCGCGAGGAGTTCGTCTCTCTGCTGCGCCGGCTCTCCGGCGAGGGACGCACGATGCTCTTCGCCTCCCACCGCGTGGAGGAAGTCACGACGCTGGCGAAGCGCGTGGCGATGCTGGAGCGGGGCGAGATCACGAACGTCACCGACGCCTCGGGATTCCTGGGAAAGCTGGGGGCCGGGCCGGTGCTGCACCTGACCATCCCGCCGCATCTGCGCGAGCGGGCGTTCGCGCTGCTTGCGGACAACGGCTTCTCTCCCCGCCACAACGGCGTCGGCGTGCTGGTCCCGGTGCCCGAGGAGCAGAAGGCCGCCCCCTTCCGGGTGCTCGCCGCGCACCAGGTGCACGTGGATGACTTCGAGCTGATCACGCTGGCCCAGGCCCGGCGGATGGAGGAGCACCCATGAACGCTCACGCCCTCAACGCCTCCGTTCTTCCCGCCGCGCCGGGCGTCGCGTCGAACATCATCACCATCGCCGGGCGTGAGCTGCGCGAGGCGGTGCGCTCGCGCTGGTTCGTGCTCTACACGTTCGCCTTCGCCGTGCTGGGGCTGGGCGTGTCGTATGTCTCCGCCGCGGGGTCCGGCGGTCTGGGCCTCTCCGGGTTCGGGCGCACGACCGCGGGGCTGATCAACCTCGTGCTGCTCGTGGTGCCGCTGATGGCGCTGACGGCCGGCGCCGGGTCGATCGTGGGGGACCGCGAGCGCGGCATGCTCGCGTACCTGCTCAGCCAGCCGGTGAGCCGACTTGAGGTGGTGGCGGGGAAGTACCTGGGGCTGGCGGGCGCGCTGCTGGCGTGCGTGTGCCTCGGGCTGGGCGCGTGCGCCGCGGTGCTGGCGTGGCAGGGGGAAGCGACGCGCCCGCAGAGCATCCTGTGGCTGGCGGGGCTCTCGTTCTCGCTGGCGCTGGCGATGCTCAGCGTGGGGATGCTGATCTCGGTGCTGGCGCGGAAGGCGTCGGTGGCCGTGGGCACGGCGATCTTCGCGTGGCTGACGCTGGTGTTCGTGACGGACCTGGGGCTGATGGCCGGCGCGGTGGCGCTGCGGCTGCGGATCGAGGAGCTCTTCGCGCTGAGCCTCATCAACCCGCTGCAGGTGTTCAAGATGTGGTCGCTGCACTCGGTGGACGCGACGCTGGACGTGCTGGGCCCGGCGGGGCTGTACGCCGCGGAGGAGTACGGCCCCGCGCTGCACGCGATCTTCGGCGCGTGCCTGGTGGCGTGGATGCTCGTCCCGCTGTGCCTGGCCTCGGTCATCTTCTCACGGAGGTCGCCGCTATGAACCTGAACCGCCTGCTGACCCTCGGTCTTCTGTGCGCGGCGCCCGCGGGCTGCATCCGGCAGGAGCTCTCCGGCCCGCCGGAGCTGCGCCCTGGGCGAGATGAGTGCGCCGAGTGCGGGATGATCATCAACGAGGAGCGGTGCTCCGCGGCGCTGCTGGTGAGCCGCGACGGCGTGAAGGAGCACGCCCTCTTCGACGACATCGGCTGCCTGCTCGACTACGCCCAGGAGCGGCCCGACGAGGTCTTGGAAGTCTTTGTGCACGATCACACCACCCGCGCGTGGCTCGAGGCGGAGCGGGCCACCTTCATCCTCGCGGACGAGACGAAGCTCAAGACGCCGATGGGATCGGGGATCGCGGCCTTCGCCGACCCCGACGCCGCGGAGCGCGCCGCGCGCGAGTTCTCCGGCCGCACGCTCCGGCACACCGATCTGGCGCAGGCCCGCAAGGACTGGATGCGCGAGCGTTTCGGAAGCCCCGACCGACCCCCAGCAGGAGGAACCAGGTGAACGCCATCCCCGACACCGACATGACCCTCGGCCAGATCGCCGCGCTGCGCCCCAGCGCCATCCCCGTGTTCGAACGCTACGGCCTGGACTACTGCTGCGGCGGCAAGCGCTCGCTGGAGCAGGCGTGCGCCGTCGCCGGGCTGGCCGCCGCCCGCGTGCTGGAGGCCATCGCCGAAGAGGAAGCCCGCACGCCCCAGCCGGAGCGCTCGTGGGCGGACGCGACGATGACCGAGCTGGCGGACCACATCGAGCAGACGCACCACGCCTTCGCGCGGGACGCGATCGCCCGCCTGCGGGTGGTCGTGCCGCGGGTGGTGGCGGCCCACGGCAGGAACGACCCGCGCCTGCTGGAGGTCGCGCAGGTGCTGGAGGAGTTCGCCCAGGAGCTGCACGAGCACATGGTGCGCGAGGAGCGGGTGCTCTTCCCGTGGCTGCGCCGCCTGGAGCGCCCGACGCAGATCCACACCGGCCCGCCGTGGAGCGTGCGCCGGCCGATCAGCTGCATGGAGCACGACCACGAGAAGGCGGGCGAGAGCCTGTCGAAGCTGCGCGAGCTGACCGACGGCTACACGCCCCCGCCGCTGGCGTGCATGACGTACCGCTCGATGCTGCGCACGCTGGAGGAGCTGGAGCGCGACACGCACGTGCACATCCACAAAGAGAACGCGATCCTCTTCCCGGCCGGGATCCGCGCCGAGGAGGAGCGCCTGGGCAAGCCCCCCGCCCCCGACGGAGGCGGGAGGTGAGGCGATCCCGGAGCTCCGGGTAGACTTCTCCACCAAGGACGGACCCATGATCTCCCAGACCACCGAGTACGCCCTCCGAGCCATGGTGCACCTGGCGGCCCTCGAGCCGGGGGTGACGATCAACAGCGAGACGCTGGCGGCGCGCACCAAGGTGCCCCAGGGGTATCTCTCGAAGGTCCTGCGCGACCTGGTGGTGGCGGAGCTGATCACCTCGCAGCGCGGGCCCAACGGCGGCTTCGCGCTGGCGCGCCCGGCGGACAGCATCACGATGCTGGAGGTCATCAACGCGGTGGACCCGATCCTGCGGATCCGCAAGTGCCCCCTGGGCAACCCGGCGCACCTCAACCTCTGCCCGCTGCACCGGCGGATCGACGACGCGATGGACCTGATCGAGAAGCAGTTCCGGGAGACGCGCCTCTCGGAGGTGCTGGACCAGCCCAGGCGGGGAGGCACCTGCCCCGGAGTGACGCCCCGGATCGTGAAGTGAGGCGGAACGCGCCCGGGCAGATTCGAACTGCCGACCTGCGGTTTAGGAAACCGCTGCTCTATCCAGCTGAGCTACGAGCGCACGCCCAACAGTAGGTTCGATCCCGCGGCATCAGCGCTCGTTGCGACCGATGAGCTCCCCCTCGGCGAGGATGTGCCCCTTCATCGCCTCGTCCAGTTGCCGGCGGGTGGCGCCGGGCTCCAGCCTCAGCTCCGTGTCCAGCGCGTAGATGCGGAAGCGGTAGCGGTGAACGCCTCCCCCCCGGCGCGCGGCGGGGCCGCGGTAGCCGATCTGCCTGAAGTCGTTCAGCCCCTGCGTCACCCTGACGGGCTTCTCGAGCACCGCGTTCTCCTTGCCCGCGGGCAGCCCTTCGGGAAGCTCGGTGACATCCGCGGGGATGTTGTAGACGACCCAGTGGACGAAGCCGCGGGCGTCGGGGTCGAACATGACCAGCGCGAACTCCTTCGTGCCCTCGGGGACCTTCCCCCACTTCAGATGGGGAGAAATGTCCCTGCCCTTGCCCTCCTCGCCGTCGATGGTGTGGCGCCTGGGCATCTGCGTGTCGTGCTTGATCGAGTCGCTCTCCAGCGTCATGGCGAGCTTGCGGTCCTGCTCCTGGCCGGGAGGCTGCTGCTGCGCGGGCCGCTCGGGGGCGCCGGGGGCTTTCTCCGGCTGCTCGGGCTGAGCCCAGGCCATCACGCCGCACGCCGCGAGCACCGCCACGCCTGCAAGGGGCTTGTTCATGCCCACACAGTAACGCCGATTCGGGCGGGGGGCGGGAGGGGCGGGGGGCGGGGGTCAGGAACAATGCCCGCTTTCTGTGCCCAGGGGCGGGCGGGGTAACATCCCCCGACCCACGGCGTATGCCTCTCTGCCACGACGCTCAGTGGAGTGTTTCATGCTCATCCGTACGACCTTCGCCGCCCTGCTCTTCTGCGCTCCCTGCCTGGCCGGGCCGCTGAACCGCGCCCTGGTGGACCGCGACGCGAGCTGGCTGGTGCACTGCGACCTTGAGGCGGGCCAGAAGTCCTCGCTGGCCCCCTACATCATCAAGTCCATCGACGCCGAGAGCCTCGCGCACCTCGAGGAGTGCAAGGCCCGCTTCGGCATCGCCCCCGCGGACATCCGCTCCGTCACCATGTACGGCCTGCGCTTCGACGACGACGGCGTGGCGGTGCTCTGCACCAACGGCGCGGCCGATTCGCTCATCGTCAAGCTCCCCGAGGCGGGGCTCGAGGGCTTCAAGGCCCGCGTGGACGGCATCGTCCACTACTTCTCCTTCAACCACGAGGGCAAGTCCTGGCACTGCGCCCTGCGCCCCGGCCTGCCCTCCAGCCCCCCCGACGAGCGCCTGGTCCTCGTCGCGGGCTCCCCCGCTTCCCTCGAGCGCGCGTTGAAAGTCATCGCGGGGCTTTCGGCGAGCGCGGCCTTCGATCCCGCGGCGGCCAACCCCGTGGCGATGGCCCAGCCCTCCAGGGGCTCCCTGATCTTCGTCGCCGCCCGCGACCTGGGGGCGGACAGGAAGGTCGAGGCGACGATGCTCCGCAACGCGAGGGCGCTCGTGCTGGACCTGGGCGAGACGCAGGAGCCGCCGCGCGAGATGTTCGGCACGCTCACCGTCACGGCCCTGAACGCCAGGACCGCGCAGGAGATGCGGGACGCGCTGCAGGGGCTGATCGCCTTCGGCACGATGATGGCCCGCGACGCCGGCGCCACGGGCGTGGTCGAGAGCCTGCAGGACGTGAAGCTGACGCTGGAGAGCGAACGGCTCACCGTCTCGGCGCGGGAGAAGTCCGCGAGCGTGCTGGCGACGCTGGACGCCCTGCTGGGCCAGCTGGAATCCAGGCGCCGCGCCCCCGCCCCCGCCGCCTCCCCCGCGGCTTCTTCCTCTTCCCCCGCCCCCCCCGCCTCTCCCGCCCCCAAGTAACGCGTGACGATCGATCTCTCCAGCGCGCGCCTCGAGGCCAAGCCCGCCCCGGCACGAACGCCGGAGGAGCTGGCCCTGCGCGCGGCGGGGGGCTCGCTCGAGGCCTTCGGCGAGCTGGTGAAGCGCTTCGAGGTGCGGCTCTTCAACTTCCTGCTGCGCCGCACCGCCAGCCGCGCGGACGCGGAGGACCTCACGCAGGAGGCCTTCATCCGCGCATGGGAGCGCATCCACCGCTACGAGCCCACGTGGCGCTTCTCGACGTGGCTCTTCACCATCGCCGCGCGCCTCGCGGTGAGCCACCACCGCAGGCGCCGCCCGACGCTGCGCTGGGTGGGGGACGAGGACGAGAGCGCCCCGCCCGAGCCCGCCCACGAGCGCGACGAGGAGATCGCCACCGGCGCGCGGCTGTGGGCCCTGGCCGGGCGCGTGCTCACCCCCGAGCAGCACACCGCGCTGTGGCTGCGCTACGCCGAGGACATGAACATCGAGGAGATCGCGGCGGTGCTGCGCAAGTCCGCCGTGGGGGTGCGCGTGATGCTCTTCCGCGCCCGCCAGATTCTCGCCGAGCAGATGGAGCGCGAAGCGGCGGCCTCGCTCGTCTACGACGCCAAGGCGGGCTTGCCCCCGCCCGCGGCGCTGCGGCGCTCCTCTTCTCCCGCCCCCCCC
>CALJIV010000023.1 GCA_937974035.1 uncultured Phycisphaerales bacterium | reverse complement strand
CGCAACATCCGCGCCATCGAGAAGGCCACCGGCGTGGACATCATCGTGGACGACACTCCGGGCGTCATCGTCGTCTCCTGCTTCGACAAGGTCCGCCAGGCCATCGCCGTCGAGGCCCTCGAGCGCCTCATCAAGGACGGCCGCATGCACCCCTCCCGCATCGAGGAGGTCGTCGAGAAGGTCCGCAGCGAGATCCACGAGCAGATCAACCGGCACGGCCGCGAAGCCGTCCTCGAGGTCAACCTCCGCGGCGTGCACCCCAAGATCGTCGAGGCGATGGGCAAGCTCCACTTCCGCACCAGCTACGGGCAGAACGTCCTTCGCCACAGCATCGAGGTCGCCTTCCTCAGCCAGATCATCGCCGACCAGCTCGGCCTCGACGGCACCATCGCCCGCCGCTGCGGCTTCCTCCACGACATCGGCAAGGCGATGGACCACGAGATGGAGGGCGGCCACCCCAAGATCGGCATGGACTTCGCCCGTCAGTACGGCGAGAAGGAGCCCGTCCTCAACGCCATCGGCGGCCACCACGCCGACATCCCCGCCACCAGCTTCTACACCCCCATCGTCATGGCCGCGGACGCCGTCTCCTCCGCCCGCCCCGGCGCCCGGCGCGAGAGCATGGAGAAGTACATCCAGCGCCTCAACGAGCTGCAGGACATCGCCCTCTCCTACAAGGGGGTGAACGAGGCCTACGCCATCCAGGCCGGGCGCGAAGTGCGGGTCATGGTGGACGCCGCCAAGGTGGGCGACGACGAGGCCTACCTCATCGCCCACCAGATCGCCAAGAAGGTCTCCGAGGAAATGACCTTCCCCGGCGAGATCAAGGTCACTGTGCTCCGCGAGACGCGGGCGATCGAGTATGCTCGGTGACCCCGAGCTGACGCGCAAATCACCTACACCCAACGGGAGGCGACGTGCACCAGATCCGTATTTTCATCGGCAAGGAAGACGAACCCGGACGCCTGGCCAAGGAGGTCAACGACTGGCTCGCCAACGACGACGTCAAGGTCGTCAACATCTTCGGCAACCTCTCCCCGCAGACGCTCATCGAGCGCGGCGAGAGCGGCCGCATCCTGGGCGCTGCGTCCGAGGGTCGCCGCTACGCCCCCTCCGACATCATGCTCGTCGTCGTCTTTGAGCAGGAAAAGCGCTGATCAGCGCTTCGCGCCCTCCCAGCTCCACCGCAGGCCCCGGTCAAACACCGTGACCGTGGCCCCGTCGAGCAGTTCCCGCGCCAGCCGGTCCATCTCCATCCGCTCGCGCCGTGCCTGCACGCGCGCCCGCACCCGCGCGCGGTCCGCGACCGTCGGCGCAGCCTGGGCCGGCAGCGCTTCTTCCACCACCACGAGCCAGCACCCCTGGTCCGTGGCGATCACCGGGCTGATCTCCCCCGGCCTCAGCCGCGGCAGCATCGCACGCACGCTCGCGGGAAACGACTCATCCGCCGGGCTCAGTTCCGCCACCTGACCGCCCCGCGGCGCGGTCTCGTGACGCGAAACCCGCACCGCCCACTGACCCATCAAGGCAACTGCCGCCTCGACGCGCTCCGCGGGCAGGGGCTTGCTCTTCTCCGCAGCGATTTCCTCCGGCGTCTTGCGGAAGTCCTCCATCGGCCGCAGCGACGCCTCGATGTGCGCCCGCGTCTGCGCCGCTTCTCGCTCGTTCTCCTGCTGAATCACGCGGCAGCGGTACCGCGGCCCGAACTCAATCGCCACCGCGCGGTCCACCTCCTGCTCCGTCACCTGCACCCGCGGCTGGACCAACGCCCGCAGCTGCGCATTGCGCCGCAGCAACGCCGCGAACCGCTCCGGCCCCAGCCCCCGCCCGCGACGCATCGCCTCCAGCATCGACTCCGCCTGCTCCGGCGTCAGCCGCGCCTCCTGCGTCAACGCGACAAGCAGCACCCCGCGCTCCGCATCCACCAGTTCAGGGGTGATCGTCACCCCCGCCTCCGCGACGGCCCGCTCCAGCGCCCGATCCAGAATGATCTCCTCCAGCGCCACCGCGCCCGCCGCTTCCGCCAGTCGCGTGTGCAGCTCCTCGTGCGTCACCGGAACGTTGTCGATCAGGGCCGGGGGAGGCGCCGTGTCGGCCCGCCGCGGCTGTTCCGTCCGCCCGGGCTCCACCAGCCCAGCGAGTGCCTGATCGCGAGTGGGGGGCGTCTGCTGAGCGCAGCCCGCAAGGACCGCGGCGGCGACGATGCACAGGGGTCGGATCATGGGGAATCGAAGGGAGGGGCCGGGGGAAGTCAAGACGCCTCGAAAACCGCTTTCTGCGGACTAACCTTCAGGCTCCAAGGAGCACTCCATGAAGGTTCTCGTCGCGGATAAGTTCGAGCAGTCGGGGATCGACGGCCTGAAGGCCCTGGGTTGTGAGGTGGTCTACGACGCCGGCGCCGGCCCGAAGCTGGCTGAGGTCGTCGCCCAGGTGGACCCCGACATCCTGGTCGTGCGTTCCAGCAAGGTTCCCGCGCAGGTCATGGACAAGGCCACGAAGCTGCGGGTCATCATCCGCGCCGGCGCGGGCGTGGACAATATCGAGGTCCCCGCCGCGACCAGCCGCCGCATCCAGGTCTGCAACTGCCCCGGCATGAACGCCGTCGCCGTCGCCGAGCTGGCGATGGGCCTGCTCATCTGCTGCGACCGCCGCATCCCCGACCAGTGCGAGGCCCTCAAGGCCGGCAAGTGGAACAAGAAGGGCTTCGCCAAGGGCAAGGGCCTCAAGGGCATGACCCTCGGCGTGATCGGCGTCGGCGCAATCGGCCAGGAAGTCATCAAGCGCGCCGTCGCCTTCGGCATGGACGTCATCGCCTGGTCGCGCTCGATCACTCCCCAGCACGCCGCGGCTCTCAACGCCCGCTTCGGCGGCACCACCACCCCCGAGCTACTGGAGCTGGCCCGCACCTGCGACGCCATCACGGTGCACCTGCCCGCCGCGCCGAGCACCAACAAGCTCTTCGGCAAGCAGTTCTTCGACGCCATGAAGCCTGGGGCCTACTTCATCAACACCTCCCGCGGCAGCCTTGTGGACGAAGCCGCCCTCCGCGATGCCGTCACCTCCAAGGGCATCCGCGCCGGCCTCGACGTCTACGAAGGCGCCCCCGCCGAAGGCGAAGCCCCCTTCGACTGCGAAGTCGCCAAACTTCCCGGTGTCTACACCACCCACCACGTCGGCGCCTCCACCGACCAGGCCCAGCTCGCCGTGGCGAACGAGGTCGTGCGCATCGTGCAGGTGTACAAGGAAAAGGGGAAGGTGGAGAACTGCGTGAATCCGTGAGGTAGCGGACGAACGCTCGCGTTCCCTGCGAGTTGCTGAGGAGGCCGACTTCCGCGGGCTGCATCTGCGGAAAGGTGTGAGCCGCGTTCGCAGCACGGCTTCAAGATTCACTGCGTCCAGAACACCACCTCCGCCCCACACCCACCCTTCTCCGCCGCACACGCCCGGTAGAACTCATTGCCGCGTTTGTGGATGGTGGCGTTGGGGTTGCCGCACTGGGTGCAGGTGCGGGAGAGGGGCGTGAATCCGTTGCATTCGTCGCACTTGAGGCAGTAGCCGTACTTCGCGTAGATGGGCTGGACGTTGATGCTCCGGCAGTGACGGCAGGTAAGGGCCTCGGTGCGGACGGCCGGGGCCTCGCGTCCGGCAGCCTGGGGTGAGCGGGGGGCTGTTCTTGCCTCCGTCTCCACCGCGGCGGCTTCAGCGGGGGAAGAGCCAAAGTCGTGAACGCCCCCAACGAACCGCGCGCGTCGATCCATGCGCAACCGAGCCTCGGAAGCGTGCTCGGCAGGGACCGCAACGTTCGTGGTTCGCATTGCGGGCTTGGAAGGAGCAGGTGTCGCGGCTGGGGCCGGCGTGTGCATCTTGAGCAGATAGTCCTTGATCCGCCCCAACGCTGCGTCGCTGAGGTTGAACAGGCCCCGTTCGCTATGAGGGTCGGTGAAGGCGCCGCGGACGAATCCCACCAGCCCGACGTGGCGGGCGTGGCTTTCGATCTCCTCGCGGATGCGGCCGACGATCTTCTCCGCCTTCATCACCGTGCCCGCGTGCTGCTCCGCGCCGGGGCCGTCGAGGCGGGTGTTGTTGGCAATCGCGACGAGGGTCACAATGGGGAAGTAGCGGGTGAACTTCTGCTGGAGCAGCCCCGCGACCTTGTCCAGCAGCGGTTCCGGGGAGTTCTGAAGCAGCACGCGCAGCGACTCGGCCTGCCGCCGCGCCTGCTCCACGGGCGAAGGCATGTTGTAGCGAGGCCCGCGTGGGCCCTCGGGGCGTCGTTCCCACTGATCATGCTGATCGACGTAGAACACGCCGCGGTCATACCCGCCGGTGGTCTTGGACTCGACAATGACCATGCCGTAGCGATGCACGATGAGGTGATCGATCTGCGTGTGGTCGCTCTCCCAGGCACTGCGCGGGGCGGGGAAGCGCAAGCCGTGGTAAAGCTGGATATCAAGGTCGGCGTCGGCGAACGCTCGGCCGAGGTCGTGCGCAAGCTGCCGCTCCGCGGCGTGGCCGCGGGCCTGGTTCGCGTCGCCCCGTGGCGTTGGATCAAAGGGCAAAACAATCATGGCGCGGGCAGGATAACTCAGGCAGGGGGCCGCGGAAACAAGGGTTGATGCAGACCGCCCACGTCCGAAGACCCGAAGCAGTCGGGCCCGGAATCCCAAGCGATTCGCCCCTGTCTCGGGCCTGACGGACCCCAGGCCTGTGTTCGCCCTTCCCAAAACTCCGCCCCTAGAATCCGGGTACGACCTTACAGGAGTAACCGATGAGCGCTGTTGCCTCCATGCCTTCCGCCCCCGCCTTCATCAACCGCCCCAAGCGCTGCTTCAACTTCTCCGCCGGCCCCGGCTGCCTGCCCGAAGAGGTCATCGAGCAGGCTCAGCAGGACCTCTGGAGCATCGCCGGCTCCGGCGTGGGCATCTGCGAGCACAGCCACCGCGGCAAGGTCTACGACCGCGTCCTCGCCGAGGCCGAGGAAGACTGCCGCAAGATCGGCAACATCCCCTCCAGCTACAAGATCCTCTTCCTGACCGGTGGGGCCACCACCCAGAACTTCATGGTCCCCGCCAACCTCCTGGGCCAGGACGAAACCGCCGACTACCTCACCACCGGCTACTGGGCCGAGAAGTCCGCGGAGCAGGCCAAGCTCTACGGCAAGATCCACGAGGCCTGGGACGGCCGCGCCACCGGCCACACCTACATCCCCAGTGACGAGGAGATCAAGTGGTCGGAGAAGCCCAGCTACGTCCACATGTGCTCCAACAACACCATCTATGGCACCGAGTGGCGGGCGAGCGAGACCGACGCTTCCTGGCGTCTGCCCAAGGTCCCCGCCGGCGTGCCGCTGGTGTGTGACATGTCCAGCGACCTCTTCTGCCGTCCCACCGACTTCACCAAGTTCGGCCTGGTCTACGCCGGAGCGCAGAAGAACATCGGCATCGCGGGCACCACGCTCGTGGTCATCCACGAGGAGCTGCTCAAGCGCAAGCCGCGCGAGCTGCCCCTCATGCTCCAGTACCGCGTCCACGCCAAGGACGAGAGCCGCCACAACACGCCCCCCGTCTTCGCGATCTACTTCAGCGGCCTGGTCTTCAAGTGGATCCTCAAGCAGGGCGGCCTCGAGGCGATCTACAAGCGCAACGTCGAGAAGGCCCAGCTCATCTACGACGTGCTGGACAAGAGCAGCTTCTACAAGCCCCACGCACGCAAGGACAGCCGCTCGCTCATGAACATCACCTTCCGCTGCCCGACGCCGGAGCTGGACGACAAGTTCGTCGCCGAGGCCAAGGCCCAGGGCATGGACCAGCTCAAGGGCCACCGCTCCACCGGCGGCATGCGCGTCAGCATTTACAACGCCATGCCCGTCGCGGGCTGCAAGGCCATGGCCGACTTCATGCGCGAGTTCGAGCGCAAGAACGGCTGAGCGCCCATGCGGCTCAGGTGGCTCACCGGTCTCACGCTGCCTGAACCTGTCTGGTTTGGGATTGGCCTCGGCATTTTTCTTCTGGGTGTTGTGCTCTTTGTGTGGCCGCTATGGACGCACTTCGGCGCTATCGCTCAGGGCGGCCGAGGTTGGCCCCGAGGCATCACTGGGCCGATAGCGTTGGTGCTCATCGGAGGCGCCCTGATCACCATTGGTTGGGTCGAGATGCGCGATGCGGTGTCGAACACACGCGGCAGAAACTAGCCGTCCAATCTTCGCTCGCAAGCCTCGATCACTTCCTCCACCGTGATCCGCCGCATGAACTCCACCGCCCTCGTGGCGTCGCGGTGCCGCACGTGCTCGCCCGGCCTCTTGTGCGTGATCACATCCCCCGGCCGCCCATACGGCCCGGCGTGCGCCACGTCCGTCGGCCCGAAGAGCGCCACCAGCGGCCGGTCGAACGCCACGGCCATATGCATCGCCGCGGAGTCGTTGCACACCACCAGCCCCGCACGCTCGATCAAGGCCATCAGCCCGCTCACGCTCGTGGCCCCCACGCGGTCGATCACCGGCAGCGAGAGCAGCGGCGCGCACACCTCCCGTTCCGACTTCAGCCCGACGACGACGACCCCGTCGATGCCCAGGCGCGCGCGGTGCTCCAGCAGGTGCCGCGCAACCGCCGCGTAGCGCTCCATCGGCCACGCCCGGCCTGCGCCTCGGGTAGTGGGGGAGAGCAGCACATACCGCCCCCCCGCAAGCTCCCGGTCCTCCGTCAGCGCGGCACGCTCCGCGGGGTCCGGGTAAATCCGAAGATCCTTGACCGGCGCGACGCCCAGCGACTCCAGCAGCGCGAAGTTGCGCTCGACGTGGTGCGCCCCGCGCCCTCCCTCCACGCGGCAGCGGTGGTTGTAGAACAGCCAGCCCCCCTCCCGTGCATCGGCAAACCCCGCCCGCACCGGCGCCCGCGTCGCGAACGTCAGCAGCCCGCTGCGAAATAACCCCTGGAAGTCAATCGCCAGGTCGTACTTTGCCTCCGTCAGATGCGTGCGCGACCATTCGAGCACCTCGTCAAATGCGCCCCGTCTCGCCGCGGCTTTCAGCTTCTCTTTCGGGAAACGCACCACGTTCGACAGCGCCGGATGCCATTGCACCGCATCCGCGAAGGCGTCCACGACGAGCCAGTCGATCCGTGCCCCCGGGTACGCCCGGCGCAGGCTCACCAGCGCTGGAGCCGCGCGCACGACATCCCCCAGGGCCGAAGTGCGAACGATCAGAATGCGTCTGGGCTCTCGCAAGCGCGGGGAGCGTATCAGGCGTGCGCGGCATTTGCCGCCTACCTCACACCTTCTCGTCCGCGACCTCCGCCCGGCTCCCGTCCGGTTCCGCCGCGGGCTCGATGTGGATGAGCACGTCGCTCACCCGCGGGTCTTTCTCCCGGATGGCGTCCTTCACGGCATGGGACAGCGCATGCGCCTTGCGCACCGGCATCGCCGGGTCCACCCAGATGTGCATGTCCAGCCACAGCTTCGCACCGCTCTTGCGCGCAAAGACCTTGTGCACCGAAACCACGCCCGGCACACCCGCGGCGACCCGCGTCGCCTGCTCCACCGTCGGCGTGTCGGTCACGTCCAGCAGTTCGCGGACCGGCGTCACCACCAGCTTCCAGGAGTTGATGAAGATGATCCCCGCCGCGAAGAGCGCCGCCCAGTCGTCCGCCGCCTCATACCCCGGCCCGCCGATCAGCGCGATGGCGATGCCGATGAACGCCGCCGCGGAGGTGATCGCGTCCGCGCGGTGGTGCCACGCGTCAGTCTCCACCGCCGCGCTCCCGTTCTCACCCGCGGCGTGCCGCACGAACCGGAACAGCCCCTCCTTGATGATCACCGTCCCGCCCAGCACCAGCAGCGTCCACCACGCCGGCGCGTGATGGGGGGTGCGGATCTCCCGAATCGCCTCCACCGCGATGCTCACGCCCGCCCCGAAGAGCACGACCGCCACCACCGCCGCGGCGAGCGACTCCGCCTTGCCGTACCCGTAAGGATGCCGCTCGCTCGCGGGTCTCGCCCCCACGCGCAGCCCCAGCCAGATCACCAGCGAGCCGAAGATGTCCGCCAGCGATTCGATCGCGTCCGCGATCAGCGCGTAGGAGTTGCCCAGCACGCCCGCGGAAAACTTCACCCCGGCCAGCCCCAGGTTGGTGAGCAGGCCGGTCAGCGCAAGTCGCTGAACCCGTGAGCTGGAGCCGGACATCGGGAGGGCCAGTGTAAGCACACGCCCCGCGTTCTTCAGGGCGATCTCAGCGTGGGCTCAGCCCTCCCGACGGACCATTGATTCAACCAAGGAGACCGTCATGGACCCCAAACGCATCGAAGGCATGGCCGACAAGCTCAAGGGCAGCGTCAAGCAGGGCATCGGCAAGCTCACCGGCCGAGCGGACATGAAGGCCGAAGGCGCGATCGACAAGGCCAAGGGCCGCATCAAGGGCGCCGCCGGGCGCGTCGAGGATGAGGTCAGGGCCGAGGAGCACCGTCGGCACGAAGACGACCGCACCCTCTGAATAGCCCCGCTCGGATTCGAACCGAGGACCTGGCGATTATGAGTCGCTCGCTCTAACCGCTGAGCTACGGGGCCGCGGTGGGGGATGGTAGGGGAGAGGAGGAAGTCAGGGGAGGCAACGAAAAAGGCCCGCGCGGCGTGCGCGGGCCTTTGTGACTCACACTCCGTGACTTCGTGACTACTTGATGCTGAGCATCTCGCGGTACGTCGGCAGCGGCCACAGATCCTTGGGGATCAGCGTCTCCAGCCGGTCCACGATCTCGCGCAGCGACTCCATCGCCGGGCGGACCTCGTCGCGCACCTGCTCCGCGTGCTTCGCCACGTCCTCGTGCTTGTAGTCCGTGGTCTCCTCGAGGTGAGCGATCGCCTTGCGCAGGTCGTTCACCAGCTCCACGAACTCCTCCAGTGACTTCCGCGCCGCGCTCGCGTCCACGTCCGCCGCTTCGGTGGCGACGACCGCCTCCGCAAGCTCCGTCTGGCGGCGCTCCGCCGCCGGAAGAACCTGCGTCCGCGCCATCAGCACCGCCGTCTCCGCCTCGATCAGCACCTGCTTGATGTACTTCTCGAGGAAGATGTGCTCGCGGCTCTCCACCTCCACGCGGCTGAGCACCTTGTACCTCTTGAACAGCTCGATGTTCTTGCGGGCGGAAAGCTGCTGCAGCGCCGCGACCGACTCGCGGTAGTTGGGCAGGCCGCGTCGCTTCGCCTCCTCCTGCCACTCCTGGGTGTACCCGTCGCCGTCGAACAGCACGCGCTTGTGCTGCTTGATGACCTTCTGCAGCAGCTTCGCCACCGCGTCCTGCAGCTTTTCGCGCGACGTGTTCTTGCCCACCGCCTTCTCGAGCTGCGTCGCCATGAAGTCCAGGCTCTCCGCTACGATCGTGTTGAGCACCGTCGCCGGCCACGCTGCCGCACCGCTGCTGCCCACGGCACGGAACTCGAACTTGTTCCCCGTGAACGCGAACGGGCTCGTCCGGTTGCGGTCGCCCGTGTGACGCGGAATCTGCGGCAGCGTCCGCGCGCCCAGGTCCAGCTTGCCGCCCTTCAGCGTGCTCCGAGGCTTGCCCGCCTCGAGCTGATTCACGATGTCCGTGAGCATGTCGCCCAGGAAGATCGAGATGATCGCCGGCGGGGCCTCGTTCGCGCCCAGGCGGTGGTCGTTCGCCGCGCTCGCCACGCTCGCCCGGAGCAGGTCCGCGTGCAGGTCCACCGCGCGGATCACCGCGCACATGAACGTCAGGAACTGCATGTTCGTGTGCGTGTTGTCCCGCGGGTCCAGAAGGTTCACGCCCGTGTTGGTCGTCATCGACCAGTTGCAGTGCTTGCCGCTCCCGTTGATCCCCGCGAACGGCTTCTCGTGCAGGATGCACTGCAGCCCGTACCGCGGCGCGACCCGCTTGAGCGTCTCCATCACCAGCATCTGGTGGTCGCACGCGATGTTCGCCGTCTCGAAGATCGGCGCCAGCTCAAACTGCCCAGGCGCCACTTCGTTGTGCCGCGTCTTGACGGGCACGCCCAGCCGGTACAGCTCCTGCTCCACCTCCGCCATGAACCCGAGCACGCGCGTCGGGATGCTGCCGAAGTAGTGGTCCTCCAGCTGCTGACCCTTCGGCGGACGCGCGCCGAACACCGTCCGGTCGCACGCCTTCAGGTCGTCCCGCTCGAAGTAGTAGTGGCGGTCGATCAGGAAGTACTCCTGCTCGCAGCCCAGCGTCGCCATCACGCGCGTCACGCCCGCGTCGCTGCCGAAGATCCGCAGCACCCGCAGCGCCTGCTCGCTCAGCGCCTCCATCGACCGCAGCAGCGGCGTCTTCTTATCCAGCGCCTCGCCGGTCCACGACACGAACGCCGTCGGAATGCACAGCGTCGCCGTCCCCGCGCTGCGGTTCAGGAACACCGGGCTCGTGCAGTCCCATGCCGTGTACCCGCGCGCCTCGAACGTCCCGCGGATGCCGCCGCTCGGGAAGCTGCTCGCGTCCGGCTCGCCCTGCACCAGGGCGCTCCCCGTGAACTCGCTCACCGCGCCCCCGTGCCCGTCGGGCATCAGGAACGCGTCATGCTTCTCCGCCGTCAGGCCGGTCAGCGGCTGGAACCAGTGGGTGTAGTGCGTCGCACCACGCTCCATCGCCCACTCTTTCATCGCCGATGCGACCACGTCCGCCAGCGCAGGGTCCAGCGGCTCCCCGTGCTGGATCGTCCGGATCAGCTTCTTGTACACGTCCCGCGGCAGCCGCTGCTGCATCACGCGCTCCGTGAACACGTCCGAGGCGAACAACTCATCGACGCGGGTGTCGTTCACGTGGGTCTCCAGGCGGCTGATCTGGGCTGGCATGCCCGTGATCGTGGTGCCGTTCAAAAATGGAACTTTGCCATGCGGGGTCAGGATGCTCTTGCTGCTCATAGGGGCGACTCCTCCGTGCGCGGCCGGGGTGTACGGGGGGTTGGTTTTCTTGCAACGGCGACGGGCGGCTAATGGTACTCAGGCCGCGCGCTCCCGGTGAAACCGCGGCTAAACGACAGGTTGTAAGAAGGCCCGCACACCCTCAAAAACCCGCCTTATCGCTCGTTTTTTGAGCCCCGCCCGCCCCCAAAAAAGCGGGGCCACTTACGTGATCACGTCGTTCAGTTCCTCGAGTTCCGCCGTCAGCACCCGGGGCCCATGCTCCGTGATCAGCACGTCATGCTCATAGTGGACGCTCATCGAGCCGTCCTTCGTGAACACCGGCCATTCCGTCCGCCGGCCGCTCGCCACCTTCTGCACCGTCATCCCCGTGCCCACGGCGATCATCGGCTCCACCGCCACCAGCGTCCCCGGCCGGCAGGGCAAGTGAGCGTCCGGCCATTCGCCCGGGTACGTCGGCACCGTGTTGCTCACGTACGGCGGCTTGTGCAGCGACCGCCCGTAACCGTGTCCCCCCAGCCCCCGGATGAGGTGGAACTTGCACTCCCCCTCCACATACCCCTGCACCGCCCGCGCAAAGGCCAGGTAGGTGTTCCCCGGCCGAAGCTCCTTCACCCCCCGACGCAGGGCCTCCTTCCCGCACTCCGTGAGCTTCTTCACCAGCGGGCTGGGCTCACCGAAGACATACGTCCACGCGGCGTCACCGATCCACCCCGACTTGTCCCTCACCCCGACGTCGATCTTGAGCAGGTCCCCCTCGACCACCGGCTTGGGCGTGAACGTGCCCTCGATGGCGTAATACCCCGCCGTGCCGTGAACCACACAGTCATTCACCGACAGGCACGCATGGCTGGGAAAGGGGGGGTGAGAGCCGGTGCGATAGTCCTTGAACGCCGACTTACAACCCAAGTCCACGAGCTGCTTGGCGACAAAAGCATCGATCTCCGGAAGGGTCATTCCCGGCTTGAGCCACCCGGACAGGCGGCGATGAATTTCCACAACCTTCTGAGCAGCGGCATACGCCATGTCGGCGTCCGCTGCAGTCAACGCACGGGGACTTGGCATAGGTGCCAAGGATAGGAACCCACACTTGACGCGGCGTCATCCGGCACGGCGCAGCCTCCCCTGTGGACAGGCGTTACGGGGGAAACGGATCCGCCAAAAAGGCCGCGGGCCCCCGGATGTCCGAGGGCCCGCGAAGCTGGGCGTGCGGCTGGTAAGCCGAGTTCTGTCCCGCCGGCTCTTCCGCGCCCCTATTGACGGGGGCCGGGACGCGGCTGCCGGCATGGGCGGCCATTTCTCTGCGGCCCCGCGTTGCCGCGGGGCTCTTGCGGTCTACCCGCCCCCATCGGCCGGACAGACCTGATAGCGGGGGCTGTTCGACCTTGCACGCGGTGAGGTTTGCCGTGCCCCCGCTGTCACCAGCGGAGCGGTGGGCTCTTACCCCACCTTTTCACCCTTACCTGATCCGCTTTCGCGGCCATCGGCGGTGTGTTTTCTGTGGCACTGTCTCGCGCCCCGTTGCCCAGTGGGGCGGGTGGGCGTTACCCACCACCGTGTCCTGCCGTGCTCGGACTTTCCTCAGGCGGGCTTTCGCCCGACCGCGGCCGCCTTGCCGCACGTTGAACTCTAGGTTTCACAAGCTGTCGGGAGCGGGTTCATCCACCCGCCCATCCTGTACCATCCCGCTCCATGTCCTCCTCGCGCCATACCGCCGTGATCTGGGCGACCCCGCGCCAGGTCCCGCTTGCGCGCTCCGTCATCAACGCCGTCGGCCTTGAGCTTGTCGCCGCGGGCTCTCCCCTCCGCGCCCAGTCCGGGGCGGTCGCCAGCGAGCTCGAGTGCCCCGCCGCGGACGACCTCCGCGCCGTCCTTGCCGGTTCCGATGCAGACGTGGTCCTGCTCCTCTCCGCCGGCGACTTCGGCGCAGGCGGCGCTCCCGAAGACGCCCGCGCCATCGCCGCCGCCGCAACCCGCGGCGTCCGCGTCCTCAGCCTCGAACCCCTCCCCAGCGACGCCCTCGACCTTGAGCCCGGCGGCTGGCTGGGCGGCACGGGCGACCCCGGCCCCGCCGCGTGGGTGCGATTCATCGGCCTGCCCCGTCTGACCCCCGTCTTCCGCGAAGCCGCGGAAACACTCGCCGCCTTCGGCCCTGTCCGCTCCGTCCTGGTCGAGCACTGGTCCGCCCCGCAGCACGCCAGCCTCGCGGCTCGCCTCGTCGGAGCCATCGACCTCGTCCACTGGCTTCTCGCCGAAACCGAGTCCATCGACGCCGTCTTTGTTCCCAGCGGGCTCGCCGGCGGCCCCAGGGTCTCCGAGCCCGCCCTCCGCGAGCTGGACGGTGACCTCAACGCCATGCTCCGCACCGTGGACGGCCGCTCCGCCCTCATCGCCGTGAGCAACGCCGCCTCGCGCTGGAATCTCAACGTCACGCTCCTGGGCGAGCATGGCCGCCTGCGCTTCTTCGACGACGGCTTCGAATGGCTCGGCCCCGACGGCGCCAAGCGCGACGACCACCGCGGCCCCGGCCGCGCCCGCGGCGAGCCCGCACCCGATCACGCCCTCGCCGTCATCACCAACTCCGTCTCCCGCATCCTCGACGAACGCCTGCCCGACCCCGGCCCGCTCAACGTTGCGTCGGTCCTGCCCGTCGCCCACGCCGCGGCTCTCAGCGCACGCACACGCCACGCCGAAAACCCGGCCATGATCCGCCGCATGATGTCCGTGCAGGAAGGGCTGTAAGCCTTACGCCGAAGCCGGGTGCCACACCGTCTTCATTTCCACCAGCGGCTCGATCCACCACGGCGACTGGCATTGATCGTTGTCGAACCAGTCAACGTCGTTGTGCACCGTCACGCGCTTGATGTTCTCCGCGCTTCCGCCCCGCAGCGTCGCCGCCTCCTCCGCCGTCAGGTTCCCCGCGTGAATCGCGTCGATATCCCGATGCCCCGCGATGAAGGGGATCAGCTCCGCCCTGTCGCCGGTGAGGATGTTCACCACGCCCGCGGGCACGTCGCTGGTGGCGAAGACCTCGCCCAGCACCGCCGCGGGGATCGGGTTCCCCGGCCCCGCGACCGCGACCACCGTATTGCCCGCGCACACAGCCGGCGCGATCAGCGAGATCAGCGACAGCAGCGGGTGCTCGTCCGGCGTCACCACCGCGACCACTCCCGTCGGCTCCGTGATCGTGAAGTTGTAGTAAGGCCCCGACACGGGGTTGTTGCACCCCAGCACCTGTGCGTACTTGTCCGCCCAGCCCGCGTAGTGGACCAGCCGGTCAATCGCCGCGGCGACCTCCACATCGCTCTTCTTCCTGTTCTTCGCACCAAGCGAGAGGGCCGCGCTGAACTCCTCGCGCTTCCCCTCCATCATCTCCGCCATCCGGTACATGATCTGCGCACGCAGATACGCCGTCGCCCCGGACCAGCCCGGCAGCGCCTTCCGCGCCGCCTCCACCGCATCCCGCAGGTCCTTCCGTGATGCACGGCAGATATGCGCGATCACCTCGCCCTTCGGCCCCTGCACCGCCAGCGTCCGCCCCGACTCGCTCCGCGGGAACTTCCCGTCGATGTAGAGCTTGTACGTCTTGAGCACGTCCAGTCGGCTCGGGGCTCGATCAGCCATCGCGGCAACTCCTTCCGTATCCGCGAGTGTACGACCGCCCGCCGCACGAAGCCGGGTCGGGGTGTCGTCATGGTGACACAGAGCCCGGAGAAAAACGGCCCCTCACCCCATCACCGTCTCACCGTATCACGCATCCCCCGCCACCCCTCCCCCCGTCTCATCCCGCTCCGCCGTCAGCACCGCGTACATCCCGTTCCGCCACGCCAGGTCCGGCAGCACGAACCCGCTCTGGGTCAGCGCCTGAAAGTGCTCATGCGCGGGCAGGTAATGGTCGTGCTGACGCGAATGCTCCGCGAGGCTCGCGATTTCTTCCTCGCTGCAGTTCCCCGGCTCGCGGCAGAACTTCAGCCACACATCCCAATGTGCCGCCTGGCTGTGCGCCGTCGCGCCCAGAAGCTGGTCCGCCAGCACGAACTGCCCGCCCGGCCGCAGCCATCTCCAGATCGCCTGATAGATCGGCCGCACATCGCGCACATGGTGCAGGCTCAGCGATGAAGCCACCAGGTCGAAGGACTCGTCCGGCAGCCGCAGCTCTTCAAAGGTGGACGTGATCGTCTTCAGCCTCTCCGGCTCATTCGCCCGCCGCGCGGTGAGCTCGGTCATCTCCGGCGAGGCGTCCACCGTCGTCACCCGCGCATTCGGATAACGCTTCAGCAGCGCGAGCGTGAGGTTCCCCGTGCCGCACCCAAGCTCCAGAATCTCCCGCGGCTGGAGCCGGATGTGCTCCAGCAGGCGCTGCATCATCTCGTCGTATCGAGGAATCGCGCGCCGGATGAGCGAGTCATACGAATCGGCCATCGCACCGAAGTAGCCGGAGGCTGTGGTAGCCGCGGGGGAAACAAGCCGGTCGGTCATGCAACAACCGTAGCCCCCGCGCATCGCTTCACGACGCGCCGTCACGCCGGGAATATCCCTCGTTGAATATTCGCCGTCTCGCCCCTCATCCCAAACTCACTTCTCCGCAATGAACCTCCGCACCATCGCCCCGGCAACGTCGTCGCACGCCTTCGCCGCCTTGTCTCCCGCGGCGTTCGTCGCCACGAGCACGGCCATGTCCTTCTCCGGCGCAACCCACGCCACCACGAACCACATCGTGTTGCTCCCGCTGTGCGTCAGCACGCGACCTGTTCCACCCGGCCCCCTGGCCCAGGGCCGCTGAAGCACGCCCCACCCGCCGCCATACGTCGGCTCCTCGTTCACAAACGGCTTGTGCAGCCGCGCGAACGTCTCCGGCTTCAGCAGCCACACACCCTCCGGCCGATCCTCGCGCTCTCCTCCCGCGTGCTGCGCGATGTACTTCGCCCAGTCAGGCAGCGAGCAATGCACCAGCCCCGCCGGCGCAATCGCGTATGGGTTGTCCGAGTGCGAAGGCTTGCCGTCCTGCCGGTGTCCCCACGGCTGATCCACGCCCTTGGGGTTCCCCGGCGGGCCGAACCCCGCCGTCGTCATCCCCAGCGGCGTGAAGATCCGCTCCTTCATCAGCTCTTCCCACGGCTTGCCGCACACCTTCTCCGCCATCGCCCCCGCGATCGCGAACCCCGCGTTCGAGTACTCGTACTTCGTTCCCGGCGCATGCACCGGCGGGTGCTTGATCACGCCGCGGAGCAGCGCCAGCCGCTGATCCCGCGGTCTGGCCTTGCTGGTGAACAGCGCCCCCCACAGTCCATCCTTGTCCAGGCTGTTCGGCGCGCCGCCGCGGTTCGCCAGCAGTTGCTCCACCGTGACCGACTCCCACCCCGGCTTCATCAACGGCTTCAGCTCCGGGAAGACCTCCGCGATCGTCGTGCTCCAGTCCAGCTTTCCCTCTTCCACGAGCATGCCGATCAGCGTCGCCGTCATCGACTTCGTGCAAGAGCCCAGGTGCCACCTGTCGTCGATGGTGACCTTCGCCTCCTCGCCGCGCTTGCGGATGCCGCTCACGCCCTGCGCGATCACCTCGCGCCCGCGAACCACAACCACGGCCATCCCCGGCAGCTTCGCCTTCTCGCGGATCGGGTGCAGCGTCTCCGACACATCCACCGCCGACGCCGTCGGCGCGGCCTGCGCCTGTTTCTCGACCTGCGCGTGCCCGGTCACGGGCAAAGACACCGCCGCGGCAATCACCAGCAGCCATCGAAGCATCGTTGATCCCCTTTCCAAACTGCCCGCCGAGTCTACCGCGACCTACCCTCCCGCGATGTCTCAGGTCGCCTCCAGGCTCGCCCCGAACGTGCCCGCCAGGGTCTTCGAGCGCCTCCACGCGCTCTCGAAGAACGAGGCCGAGCTCGCGGCGATGCTCGAGGACCCGCAGATTCTCGCCGACCACAAGCGCGTCCGCGAAGCCTCCATGAAGCGGGCCGCCCTCGCGCCCGTCGTCACCGCCTACCGGGAGTTCGCCGCGCTCGAAAAGGAAATCACCGAGCTGGAGCAGGCCGTCAGCGAGAACAAAGACCCGGAGTTCGCCGCCCTCGCCCGCGCCGAGCTGCCCGCCCTCCGCGAGCGTGCCGCGTCGCTGATCCAGGAAGTCCTTTCCCGCCTCGTGACGACCGACGACCGGCGCGTGGGCTCCGTCATGCTCGAGGTCCGCGCCGGCACCGGCGGCGACGAAGCCTCCCTCTGGGCCCGCGACCTCATCGACATGTACCAGAAGTACGCCGCCAAACGCGGCTGGTCCTTCGAGCCCCTCGAAGTCACCCCCGAAGAAGGAGTGGGGGGGATCCGCTCCGCCGTCATCAACGTCAAGGGCGACGGCGTGTGGAGCGAGCTCGCCTTCGAAGCGGGCGTCCACAGCGTCAAGCGCGTCCCCGCGACCGAGGCCCAGGGCCGCATCCACACCAGCACCGCCACCGTCGCCGTGCTCCCCGAGCCCGAGGAAGTGGACCTCAAGATCGACTGGGCCAACGACGTTGAGGAGTTCGCCACCCGCGCCCAGGGCCCCGGCGGCCAGAACGTCAACAAGGTCGAGACCGCCTGGCAGATCCACCACAAGCCCACCGGCATCATCATCAAGATGATGGAGGCCAAGAGCCAGCAGCAGAACCGCGAACGCGCCCGCCGCCTCCTCATGGCGAAGCTCTACGAGGCCGAGCAGCGCCGCCGCCACGCCGAGCGCTCCGCCGCCCGCCGAACTCAGATCGGCACCGGCGAGCGCAGCGAAAAGATCCGCACCTACCGCTGGAAGGAGGGCATCGTCGTCGATGAGCGCCTCCCCGGTCAGTACCCCCTCCGCGACATCATGGCCGGCGACATGACCGAGCTCTTCCGCGATCTGCTCGCCCAGGAGACGCAGAAGCGGCTGGCGGAGCTGTGATCCTTCAGAGGCGCGCCCTTGAAGCCTGAACCTTGCCACATCGCCATCGTCGGCGCGGGTGCCGCGGGCCTCTTCGCCTCCATCTGGGCCGGCCGCACCGCTCCCCGAGGCACGCGCATCCTCGCCCTCGACGGAGCCAAAAAGCTCGGCGCCAAAATACTCGTCGCGGGCGGCGGACGCTGCAACGTCACGCACTGCCAGGTCGATGAGCACCAGTACGCGGGCTCATCCCCCAACGCCATCCGCAAGGTGCTCCGCGCCTTCGACGTTCCTCAGACCATCGCCTTCTTCCGCGAGCTGGGCGTCGAGCTCAAGCGCGAAGAAACCGGCAAGCTCTTCCCCACGACCGACGACGCGCACACCATCCTCAACGCCCTGCTCCAAGCCGCCGCCGATGCCGGCGTCGAGCTGATCCACCCCTGGCGCGTCGCCCGAATCACCCGCACCGACGGCGGCTTTCTCATCGAGCGCCAACAGCCCGCCTCCGCGTCCTCCGCCCACCCTGCTCCCTCCGCGTTCTCTTCCTGCACCGCGCGCACAGTCATCCTCTCCACCGGCGGGCGGGCCCTGCCCCTCACCGGCTCGAACGGTCAGGGCTACGACCTCGCCCGCGCGCTGGGGCACACCACCACCGAGCGCATCTTTCCCGCGCTCGTCCCGCTCACGCTGCCCAAGGGCCATCCGCTCACCACCCTCTCCGGCCTCACCCGCGTCTGCACCCTCGACCTGCGCTCCGGCACGGGCAGGAAGCTCAGGAGCTTCACCAACTCCACGCTCCTGACCCACTTCGGCCTCAGCGGGCCGAGCGTCCTCGACATCAGCCGCTACTACACCGCCGCGAAGGCCGACGACCCCGCCGCCGGCCTCACCATCTCTTTCCTTCCTCAGCTCACCAGCGAGCAGCTCGACGAGCAGCTCATCGCCGCACGCACCAGCAAGGTCTCCGCCGCGAGATTCCTCACCTCCGAACTGGGCCTGCCCACGCCCGACCCGCTCCCCGAGCGCCTCGCGCGTGTCCTCTGCACGCTCGCGGGCATCGACCCCGCCCTGCCCGTCGCCCAGCTCACCCGCGACCAGCGCCGCGCCCTCGTCCTCGCCTGCACGCAGCTCCGGCTCCCCGTCACCGGCGACCGCGGCTACACCTACGCCGAAGTCACCGCGGGCGGCATCCCTCTTTCCCAAGTCCACCTCGACACCATGGAAAGCCGCGTCTGCCCCGGCCTGTACCTCTGCGGCGAGATCCTCGACGTGGACGGCCGCATCGGCGGCTTCAACTTCCAGTGGGCCTGGGCGGGCGGCTACCTCGCGGGCCGAGCCGCGGCGACGCACCTCCAGCACGCCGCCCAGTAAACAGGCCCCACCTGGCCCGCCCCCTACGCTCCCCCGTGACCCTGATCTGCGTCTCCATCCCCGTCGTCGATCCCGACCTCGCCGCCGCCGACGCCGCGCAGGCCAAGCAGCAGGGCGCCGACCTCGTCGAGTTCCGCATCGACGACTTCTTTTCCGGCGACCACGACACCCACGCCGCGGAGAACCAGGCCCGCCGCCTCTCCACGCTCATCTCCCGATCCCCGCTCCCCTGCATCGTCACCTGCCGCACCGTCGCCGAAGGCGGGCACTACGACGGCCCGGAGGACGCCCGCATCGCCCTGCTGGAGCACCTCACCCGCGCCCCCGCCAAGGGCAGCCACCCGCCGCGCTACATCGACGTGGAGCACGCCTCCTACGCCCGCTCCGCGAACCTGCGGCAGAAGGTGAACCTCGCGCTCAACATCCAGGGCGGCGTCGGAACGCCCGACCCCGCCGCGCCCACGTCCCTCATCCTCTCCCTGCACGACACCCGCGCCCGCCCCGCGGACCTCCTCCGCCGTCTCGCGGCGATGTACGACACCCCCGCCGCGAGCATCATCAAGGTCGCTTACCAGGCCCGCTCCCTGCGCGACTCCCTGGAGCTGCTCGACCTCCACGAGCACGCCCCCAAGCCCACCATCGCCGTGGGCATGGGCGAGTTCGGCCTGCTCTCGCGCATCCTCGCGCCGAAGTTCGGCGGCTTTCTCACCTTCGTCTCTCTCCGCCCCGCCTCCGCCACCGCGCCGGGCCAGCCCACCCTCCGCGAGCTGCTCGACCTCTACCGCTTCCGCTCCATCACGCGCCGCACCTCCGTCTACGGTGTGCTGGGCTACCCCGTCGCCCAATCCCTCTCTCCCCTTGTCCACAACGCGGGCTTCGCCCACGCCGGGCTCGATTCCGTCTACCTGCCCCTCCCCGTCGCCCCCGGCGCTGACACCGCCGCCGCCGACCTCAGCCTCAAGGCGACGCTCCTCGAACTCCTGCACCACCCGCGCCTCGACCTCCGCGGCTTGAGCGTCACCCACCCCTTCAAGGAATCCCTCGCCCGCCTCGCCAGAGCCCAGGGCTGGCCCGCCGATGAAGCCGTGACGATCACCGGGGCCGCCAACACCCTGCTCATTCCCACCGACGGCCCGCCGCGTGTGCTCAACACCGACGCCCCCGCCGCCAAAGCCTGGCTCGAAGCCGCCATCGGCCCCCTGGCCGGCAAGCACGTCGCCATTCTCGGTGCAGGGGGCGTCGCCCGCGCCATCGCCTACGCCGCGGCTGCCTCCGGCGCGCGCACGACCATCTCCGCCCGAAACCCCGCCCAGGCCGCCGAACTGGTGAACGCCCTCCGGGAAGTGGGGGAGCTTTCCGCCGTGGGGTGGCCGTTCGCGCCGTCTGTGCCGACCGACGCGGTCGTGAACTGCACCCCCCTCGGCATGACCGGTGGCCCCGACCCTGCCGGAACGCCGATACCTGACCTGTCCCGGCTCCCCGCGGGGACGACGGTTCTGGACGCGGTCTACCACCCGCTCCAGACCCCCTTCCTCAAGGCCGCCGCCGGGGCGGGCCTTGCAACCACCGACGGAGTCGGGCTGTTCACCCGTCAGGCCGAGGCCCAGTTCCGGGAGTGGACGGGCTCTCCGCCCGCCGAAGGACTCTTCGAGCGTCTGGTTCGCGAATACCTGCGTCGGAAAGAGCCATGACCACGGTCCCCACCAACATGGACACACCGGCCCAGACCGGCCGCCTCCACGCCCTCTACCCGAACATCTACTGCTGGTTCCTGCTCTTCTCCTCCCTCGACATCATGCTCACGCACACCATCCTGGGGCGCTTCGGCGCTTTCGGAGGGCGTGAGCTGAACAGCATCGCTGATTACGTCATCAAGGTCGCGGGCCTCTGGGGAGCCATCGGCCTCAAGTTCGTCACCTGCGCCATCGCCATCGGCATCCTTGAGTACATCGGCCGCCGCCGCCCCGCCCTCGGCCAGCGCCTCGCCAGGCTCATGCTCATCCTGAGCATCTTCCCCGTGGCGTGGGAGCTGATCATCCTCGCCTGGTTCGCCTTCACCCCTCACCAGTGACGTTCCGCCGGGCCCCCGGTACGATTGGGGCCTATGGCCACTTTTGTGCACCCTTCCGCGGTCGTCGGCAACGAAGTCGAGCTCGGCGACGGGTGTCAGATCGGCCCGTACTGCGTCCTCACCGGCCGCGTCAGGCTCGGTGAGAACGTCCGCCTCATCTCCCACGTCCACATCCAGGGCCCCGTCGAGATCGGCGCGAACACCCGCGTCCACCCCTTCACGTCCATCGGCTTTACCCCTCAGGACGTCAAGTGGAAGGACGATCACGTCACCGCGGGCGTGCGCATCGGCCGCGACACCCAGATCCGCGAGAACGTCACCCTCCACGCCGCCAGCAAGCCCGACGCGCCCACCTCCGTCGGCGACCGCTGCTTCGTCATGGTCGGCTGCCACCTCGGCCACGACGCGAGGATCGGCAACGACGTGGTCCTCGTCAACAACGTCCTGCTCGCGGGCCACTCCGAGGTCGCGGACAAGGTCACCATCGGCGGCGGCGTTGCCGTCCACCAGTTCTGCCGCATCGGGCGTCTGGCCTTCATCTCCGGCATGACCCCGGTCTCGATGGACGTTCCCCCCTTCTGCCTCTCCGCCGAGCGCAACCGCATCCACGGCATCAACCTCGTCGGCCTGCGCCGCAACGGCATCCCGCGCGACCAGATCACCCTCATCCGCCGCGCCTTCCGCAAGGCCTTCCGCCCCACGCTCCCGCGCAAGGAGCAGATCGCCGTCCTCGAGGAGATCGGGCGCGAAAGCCCCTTCGTCCTTGAAATGGCCGAGTTCGTCCGCACCAGCAGGCGCTCGATCTCGGCGGGCACCGCCCGCCCCCCGCGGGCCCTGATCACCTGGCTGCACTACGCCCGCCGTGGGGAACACCTGCCCGGCTTCGAGGAAGCCGCCTCCGACGAGCTCTGAGCCGGTCCGCTTCTGGTACCTTCTCCGGACCGCATGCTCCCCCCCGACGCACACTGCGACCACGCCCAGCTCTGCGTTCTCTCCAGCAGCAGCCGCGGCAACTGCTCCGCCCTCGTCATGGGCCGGGGCGACGACCGCCGCCTCGTCCTCATCGACGCGGGCCTCAGCCCGCGCCGCACGAATCGCCTTCTGCGCGACCGGGGCATCGACCTGCCCGTCTCCGCCCTCCTGCTCACCCACCTCGACCACGACCACTTCCACCCCGGCTGGCTCGCGGCTCTCCCCGAGCGCTCCAACGTCTACCTCCACAAGCGCCACCGCGCCCGGGCCCAGCGCGCCGGGGTGCTCTACCTGCGCACGCACGTCTTCGAGGAAGAGGAGTTCATGCTGGGGCCCGGCGTCCACGTCCGCCCCGTGCTCATGTCCCACGACGAGCTGGGCGTCGCCGCCTTCCGCATCGAGTTCACGCACAGCGGCCGCAGCCTCGGCTACGCCACCGACCTGGGCCGCGCCACGCAGCGGCTCACCGACCACATGCGCGAGGTGGACGTTCTCGCCATCGAGTCCAACTACTGCCCGGTGATGCAGGCCCGCTCGGGCCGCCCCGAGTTCCTCCGCCGCCGCATCATGAACGGCAGCGGCCACCTCAGCAACGAGCAGGCCGCGGAGGCGGTCCGCGCCATCCAGCCCCGCGAGCACGTCGTGCTCCTCCACCTCTCGCTCGAGTGCAACCGCCCCGAGCTGGCCGCGATGCACCACGCCGAGTCTTCCTACAGGCTCACCATCGCTCAGTGGGACCGGCCCACCGAGTGGGTTCCGCTCACCTGGCCCGCCGCGGCACGCGCTTCCGCCGCTCGCCCCGCCGTTCCGGGCCCCGCGGCGGCTCCGGCCCCCGCCCCCAATCTCTTCGAGGCCCTTGCCTCCTGATTCCCTCCCGCGGGAGCGACCTACCCTTTGCCCCTGATGTCCACGGTTCCGCCATCCAGTTCTTCGACCGAAATGCTCGACTTCGCCATCGAGGCGGCCCGCCTTGTCCGCGACGACAAGTGCGAGGACGTCCTGCTGCTCGACGTCCGCGAGCTTTCCCAGGTCACGGACTTCATCATCATCGCCAGCGGCACCAGCGACCGGCAGATGCACTCGGTGCTCCGCCACGTCGAGGAGCTGGGCAAGTCCCGCGGCATCCCCAGCTTCCGCAGCAGCGCCGACGACCGCAGCACCTGGCTGCTCATCGACTTCGTGGACCTCGTCGTCCACCTCTTCGAGCCCAACACCCGCGCCCACTACGACCTTGAGATGCTCTGGGGAGACGCCCCCCGCATCGCCTGGGAGCGGCCCGACCAGGTGCAGCGCGACCGCGCCGGCCTGCACTCCTGACCCCCCCCGCCCGCCCGCCGCCCGCCGGTCCCGCGCAGGTTCTTCAACCCCACTCGACCAAAGAAAAAGCTCCCCCGACATGCGCCGGGGGAGCTTTGTGCTGTGCGCCTGCGTCTCGGGCCGGGCCGGGAGGCGTGCGTCTTTCCGCCCGCCCGCGGCTCGAAGGGTTACTTCTTGCCGCCGGCCTGCTCGGCGAGCACCGCGTCCATGAGGTTCTTCGGCATCTGGCGATACTCGAGGAACTCCATCGTGGACGAGGCGCGGCCCTGCGACATGCCGCGGAGGGCCGTGGTGTAGCCGAACATCTCCGACAGCGGCACCTCGCACGTCACGAGCTTGACGATGCCGCGGTCCTCGGTGTCGATGATCATGCCGCGGCGGGAGTTCATGTCCGCCGTCACGTTGCCCAGGTAGTCATTGGGCACCGTCACGACGACCTTCATGATCGGCTCCAGCAGCACCGGGCCGGCCTTCTCCGCCGCCTCGATCACCGCCAGGCGGGCCGCCTGCTCGAAGGCCACCTGCGAGCTGTCCACCGCGTGCGACGAGCCGTCGACGATCGTCACCTTGACGTTGATCATCGGGTAGCCGAACTTCACGCCCGTGGCGCAGGTCATGCGGATGCCGTCGATCGTCGGCTTGATGAACTCCTTCGGGATCGCGCCGCCGACGATCTTGTTCTCCACCGCCACGTTGTCGGTGAAGTCCAGGCCCGCCGCCGCGGCCTCCTCGGCGGTGAAGGGCTCGATGTCGATGATGACGTCGCCGAACTGACCGCGGCCGCCCGTCTGCTTCTTGAACAGACCGCGGACGTACTCGGCCTTCTTCGTGATCGTCTCGCGGTAGCTCACGCGCGGCTTGCCCACCGCGACGTTGATCTTCATGTCGCGGATGAGCTTGGTCTTGATGATGTCCAGGTGCAGCTCGCCCATGCCCGAGATGATCGTCTGCCCCGTCTCCTCGTCGAAGTTGGAGCGGAACGAGGGGTCCTCGCGGCGGATCACGCCCAGGGCCTCGGAGAGGCGGCGCTTGTCGTCGCTGGTCTTGGGCTCGATGGACATGCTGATCACCGGCTCGGGGAAGAACATGCGCTCGAGCAGGATCGGGTGGTCCGCGTCGCAGAGCGTGTCGCCCGTGTAGCTGTCCTTGATGCCCACCACGGCCACGATGTTGCCCGCGGTCACCTCCTCCAGCGGGATGCGGTTGTTCGCGTGCATCTCGAAGATGCGGCTGGCGTTCTCCTTCTTCCCGTTGCCGGGGTTGAGCAGGCGGGTGCCCTTCGTCAGGGTGCCGCTGTACACGCGGATGTAGGTCAGGTCGCCGTGCTGATCGCTCACGACCTTGAAGACCAGGGCCGCGAAGGGGGCCTTGGGGTCGTGCGGGCGGGTCATCTTCACGTCCTTGTCCCGCGGGTCGGTGCCCTCGACGTCCGGCTTCTCGTCCGGGCTCGGGAGATAGTCGATGACCGCGTTGAGCAGCATCTGGATGCCGATGTTCCGCAGCGCCGCGCCGCACAGCACCGGGTAGCAGCGCCGCTCGATCGTCGCCTTGCGGATCGTCTTCTGCAGCTCCTCGACCGTCGGCTCCTGGCCCTCGAGGTACTTGTTCATCAGGTCGTCGTCGAGCTCGGCGGTCTTCTCGATCATGATCGTCCGCCACTTGCCCGCGTACTCCTTCAGGTCCTCGGGGATCTCCTTCTCGATGATCGTCTCGCCCTTGTCGCCCTCGAAGTAGAAGGCCCGCATGGTCAGGAGGTCGATGATCCCCTTGAACTCGTGGCCCACCCCGATCGGGCACTGGATGGGCAGGCCGTTGGCGCCCAGGCGCGTCCTGATCGTCTCGTACGAGAAGTCGAAGTTCGCGCCGATCTTGTCCATCTTGTTGATGAAGCACATCCGCGGCACCTTGTACCGGTCCGCCTGGCGCCACACCGTCTCGGACTGCGCCTCCACGCCCTCCTTGCCGTCGAACACCGCCACCGCGCCGTCCAGCACGCGCATCGAGCGCTCCACCTCGATGGTGAAGTCCACGTGCCCCGGCGTGTCGATCAGGTTGATCTTGTATTCCACGCCGTGGCGCGTCCACGGGCACGTCGTCGCCGCGGACTGGATCGTGATGCCGCGCTCCTGCTCGTCCTGCAGGAAGTCCATGGTCGCGGTGCCCTCGTGCACCTCGCCCAGCTTGTAGTTCTTGCCGGTGTAGAACAGGATGCGCTCGGACACGGTCGTCTTGCCCGCGTCGATGTGCGCACAAATGCCGATGTTGCGAATTCTGGACAGGTATGACATGGTGTTGCTGCCTTCTGCTGCTTCGTGCCCGGTCACCCCTGCGGGGCCGGATGCTGGGACCGCCTCGGGCTCTTCATAAGCCCGCGGCGTAACGTGCGTTGTTGCTCAGGAAAGAAGTGGGGGCGCGCCGCGGCCTGCTCCTCGCAGACCGCGTGGGTCAAACCGGCTCGATCTCTTCTTCCTCGTCCATGGCGCCCGGTCCGGTGTTGCTGACCGCGGGGACGGCCCTCTGAAAGCCCGCCCGCCGCGTCCCTCTGTTCTGGAAAAGGGAGGGGAATGGTAACGTCCAGACCCCTGAAATCAAGGTACGCCCGAGGGCCCGCCGCCCCCGGCTCCTCCGCCGCCCCCGCCGCCCCCG
>CALJIV010000022.1 GCA_937974035.1 uncultured Phycisphaerales bacterium | reverse complement strand
GTCCTGGTTCTTCTCGTCCTTGGGCTGGAAGGTGCCGATGCCCACGCGGTCCTTCTCGCTGAGGATGATCCGCCGGACCTTCACGTGGTCCATCACCTTGCGGAAGTCGCCCTCGTAGAAGGCCATCAGATCCTCGAAGATCTTGCGGCAGAAGGGATCGGGCTCGCCGTTCACGCGCAGGCGGCCGTTGTGCGTCCGGCTGGTGTAGTTGGCGTTCAGCTTCGCCAGCACCTCCTCGCGCGCCTCGCGCGGTATCAGCACCAGCGGGTCCTCGTGCATGGGGCAGGGGTACTCGTGCGTTCTGACAGCGCCCGCGCCCCTGCTGCCGGTCACCTCGCAGTTCTCGTCGAGCATCCACGAGAAGCTGTACAGAGCGCCCTCGGGCGTGCGGCTGTAGGCCTCGATCCCCTTCTTCAGCAGTCGTGCGATCGTGCTCTTGCTGCTCCCCACCGGGCCGTGGAGCAGCAGGATGCGCTTGTCGGTGCCGTAGCCCTCCGCCGCGGAGCGGAGGAAGTCCACAAGCTGCATCAGCGCGAAGTCGAGGCCGAAGATGGCATCCGCGCCGTTGTCGAAGGGGTCGCTGAAGAAGTGGTAGCGCGTGACGTCCTTCTTGAAGAGCTTGTACTTCTCGTAGCCGTGCGCGAGCACGGCGTCGTACAGCCGCTGGTACGCGTTGCGCACCACCATCGGGTTCGCGGCGCAGATGTCCAGGTATTCCCAGAACGTCCCGGTCCAGTGGTGATCCTGGAACTTCTGACGGTCGAGCCGCTGCTCGATCAGGCCGGCAAGCTCCCTTCCGGCCCCCGAGGTTTCCTTCCGCACATCCTGCGACGCTGCCGAGCGGAACTCGTTCATGGCCCTGCCCTCCGCTGCCTGCGGCCCTACGGCGACCACCCCCTCATGCTGATATCGGCCTTTCGAAGCCTTCCTCTGAGCCGACTTCAACGTTCCCGGACATTCACTTATACGTCCTAACCCGCCTCACGGATGATTAATCGCTCGCCTTCTACCCCGCCCATTCCACGGCATGCCCCTTCAAGCCGCCAATAATCCACGCTCATGTCTTTCGGCTTAGGACACGGCCGCGACCTTGATGACGCCCCGGGCATCGTCGGCGTCACATCGCAGGAACTGCCCTCGCTGCCCGACGAGGCCCTGACGGACCCACAGGCAGGATTCGTCGATCCCCGCCGGTGGTTCCCCGATCCCTCGCGCCCGCTCGAGCTTGAAATAGGCCCCGGCAAGGGCTCGTTCATTCTTGAAACGGCGCGCGCGAACCCCGATGTCAACTTTCTCGGCATCGAATGGGCGCGAGAGTTTTACCTCTACGCCGCGGACCGCGTCCGTCGCGCGGGCCTGCGCAACGTCCGCCTGCTCCGCGCCGACGCCTCGGACTTCCTCCGCTGGCGGTGCCCCTCCGGCATCCTCTCCGTCATTCACCTCTACTTCTCCGACCCCTGGCCGAAGAAGAAGCACCACAAGAACCGCGTCATTCAGGACCGCTTCCTTCAGGAAGCGCATCGCACCCTCATCCCCGGCGGGGAGCTGCGCGTCGTCACCGATCACGACGAGCTCTGGGAATGGGACATGGAGCACTTCAAGCGCTGGACCCAGCCTCGCTCTCCCGACGCTTCCGCTCCCTTTGAGCTGTTGCCCTTCACCCCGCCGGAGTGGGTCGGCGAGGGCCAGCTCGTCGGCACCAACTACGAGCGCAAGATGTGCACCGACAAGCCGCCCCACGCCGCGGTGCTCCGCAAGCTGTGACTGAGTTCCACGACGAAAACCGGGCAAGCAGCGTTACCGAGCCTTTCACCGTGTCTTCCCCAGCCATCGTTCTGCTCTCCGGCGGCCTCGACTCCGCCACCGTCCTCGCGATCGCCCGCTCCCGCGGCTACGTCTGCCACTGCCTCTCCTTCGACTACGGCCAGCGCCACCGCCACGAGCTGACGGCAGCCGCGGCTATCGCCGCGCACCTGCAGGCCGCTTCGCACATGACGCTCACCCTTGACCTCCGCGCCATCGGCGGCTCAGCCCTCACGGCGGACATTCCCGTTCCGAAGGACAGCGGCGACCAGCCGAACGCTTCGGACATTCCCATCACCTACGTCCCTGCGCGCAATCTCATCTTCCTTTCGCTTGCCGCGGCGTACGCCGAAACGCTGCACGCCGCGGACCTGTTCATCGGCGTCAACGCCGTGGATTACAGCGGTTACCCCGACTGCCGCCCCGAGTTCATCCGCAGCTTCGAGCAGACCGTCAACCTCGCGACGAAGGCGGGCGTTGAAGGCGCACGCTTCCAGGTTCACACGCCGCTGGTCACGCTCTCCAAGGCGGAGATCATCCGGCAGGGCCACTCGCTGGGCGTGGATTACGCCCTCACCACAAGCTGTTACGACCCCGCGCCGGACGGGCGCGCCTGCGGCCACTGCGATTCCTGCCGCCTCCGCCGGCGCGGCTTTGAGCAGGCGGGCGTCCCCGACCCCACCCGCTACGTCTGATTCCGCCCCACGCCTTCTTCCCTAAACTTCCCGGTGCCTCCAGCGCTGCCCATCGCCGAGACCTTCTTTTCCATCCAGGGCGAAGGCAAGCTCAGCGGCGTCCCCTCGTTCTTCATCCGTACCAGCGGCTGCAACCTCCGCTGCGCGTGGTGCGACACGCCTTATGCAAGCTGGAACCCCGAGGGCGATCAGCGCTCCATTGACGCGCTCGTCGAAGAAGCCCATGCGCACAACGCCGCGCACGCCGTCCTGACCGGCGGCGAACCGATGCTCTTCCCGGCGCTGGAAGACCTCGCCCGCGCGCTTCGTGCGCACAACATCCACATCACCATCGAGACCGCGGGCACGATCCACCGCTCCCTGCCCTGCGACCTCATGTCGATCAGCCCCAAGCTCTCAAACTCCACGCCGCGCCAGGACCCCGTCTGGGCGCAGCGGCACGAGGAGCGTCGGCTGAACATCCCCGTCCTCGATCAGCTCCTCGCCGACTACCCCGAGCACCAGCTCAAGTTCGTCGTCTCCGACCCCGCCGACCTCAACGAGATCGACGCCCTGCTGGCCCAACTGTCAAACTGGCAGCCCTCGGACGTGCTGCTCATGCCCGAAGGCACCTCGCCGCCTTCTCCGGACGCAAAGGCGTGGATCACCCGGGCCTGCCTCGACCGGGGCTTCCGCTACTGCCACCGCCTCCATCTCGACCTGTTCGGCAACACCCGCGGCACCTGACCGGCACACCGCTTGCATCCGTCCCACGTTCGGACGCCGCGCGGGCTGCAATCCGTGCCCCCCGCCTGTGCGTTAAGTAGAGACAGACCGTCCCCTCATTCCCCAATGAACACGGACGCCCCCTCCTGCGTCGAATACTCCATCATGACAAGGAGCTTTATGTCCAAGCCCTCCCAAGCCCTGACCACCCTGCTGCTCTCCGCCCTGGCCATGTCCCCCGCGGCGTGCGGGCAGTCCACGGAGCCTCAGCCCGTCATCCAGAGCGCCCCGCCCGCGACGCCCACCTCCGACGCCGCGGCCCCCGAGGACATCGCCTTCGCCAGACGGCTCTCCAACGCCTTTAAGTCCGTGGCGCAGAACGTGGAGCCCTCGGTCGTCCACGTCACGCAGCGCAACCGCGTCTATACGCGCGACTGGTTCGGCACGCCCATCAGCTCGAGCATCCGCGAGACGGGGCTGGGCTCGGGCTTTGTCATCAGCCGCGACGGCTACATCGTCACGAACAACCACGTCATCGTCAGCGGCTCGCGTGCCGCGGAGGAGATCAAGGTCCGCTTCTTCGACGGGCGCGAGCTGACCGCCCGCCTGGTGGGGCGAGACGAGCCCACCGACATCGCCGTCCTGCGCGTGGACCCCGACGACCTGCCCTCCAACGTCACTCCCGTGACTTTCGGCGACTCCGACGCCCTTGAAGTGGGCGAGTGGGTCGTCGCCATCGGCAGCCCCTTCGGGCTTTCGAACACCGTCACCGCGGGCATCGTCTCCGCCAAGGGACGCTCCATCACGCCGCGTGAGACGGGGCGCGTCCACGAGGACTTCATCCAGACCGACGCGGCGATCAACCCCGGCAACTCCGGCGGCCCGCTCCTCAACCTTCAGGGTCAGGTCATCGGCATCAACTCCGCCATCGCCTCGCGCACCGGCGGCTACCAGGGCATCGGCTTCGCCATCCCCTCCAACATCGCCAAGGCCGTCGTCGAGAACATCATCGCCCACGGCAAGGTCGTCCGCGGCTGGCTGGGCGTGGGCCTCTCCGACGCCTCCCCCACCGGCGTCACCATCGAGACCGTCGCCGAGGACAGCCCCGCCGAGCGCGCGGGCCTCAAGGCCGGCGACATCATCACCCGCTTTCAGGGCCGGGCGCTCAACGAGGCTCGCCTGCGCAGCGCCATTGCGCTCACGCCGCCCGGCACGCGCGTGGTGCTTGAAGTCCTCCGCGACGGCAAGCCGCGGGAGATCGCCGTGACGCTCGCCGACCAGGCCACGGCGATCGGCTACACCGACATCCCGGCCCTGGGCATGCGCGTGCGCACGCTCACGCCCGAGATGGCCGAGGCCATCGGCCAGCCGCGCCTCCGCGGGGTGATGGTCATGGAGCTGGACCCCGACAGCCGCGCCGCCGCGGCGGAGTTCCAGCCCGGCGACGTCATCAGCGGCTATCGCCAGGGCAACGCCACGGGGCAGATCACGAGCGCGGAGCAGTTCCGCAAGCTCGCGTCGTCCGTCAACTACGCGAACGGAATCCAGTTCAACGTCACCCGCTCGACGGGCTTCGGCGTCCGGCGAGGCTACATCGCCGTGCAGGACTGATCTACCACGAGCCGCCCGGCATCCAACCCATCTTCATCATGAACAGCACGAAGCACGCCACCACACCGCCGCAGGCGAAGTTCAGCCACAGCCCCGCCCACGCCATCTGACGGATGGTGATGCGTCCGCTCGCGAACACGATCGCGTTGGGAGGCGTGCCCGCGGGCAGCATGAAGGCCAGGCACGCCCCGAGCACACCCGGCACCACCACCACCGCCGCAGGGACGCCAAGGCGCTCGGCCAATGCCGCCCCCACCGGCAGCATCACCGCCGTCTGCGCGGTGTTGCTCGTCACTTCCGACAGGAAGGTGGCCGACAGCGCAACCACCAGCACCACGACCCACACCGGCCACCCGGCCATGAATCCGCCCAGCCCGGCGAGGTAATCGTCGATCCCCGTCTTGTCGATCGTGTCGGCCATCGCCAGCCCGCCGCCGAAGAGCAGCAGCACGCCCCAGGGCACGCGCGCCGCTTCTTCCCACGTCAACAGCGAGCGGGCTTGATCGCTTCCCGTGGGAATCAGGAAGAGCAGCAGCCCGCCTGCCAACCCGATCGCCGCGTCGCTGACGCGCACGCCCGCGTCCGCACCCGAGCCCCACGACAGCGCGCTCTTCACATCCGGATTCCGCATCAGCAGGGGCACCACCACCCACGCCGTCGCTGTGAGCACGAAGACGCCGAGCACCCGCCACTCCGGCGCGCTCAGCGGTCCCAAGGCCCGCCGGTGCTCTGCGAACTTCGCCCTCGCCGCGCCCAGCGAAAGGCCCTCGATCGGATAAATGAACCGCGTCAGCAGCGCCCACGCCACAAGTCCGGTCAGGATGACGATCGGCACGCCCACGACCATCCACTCCGCGAAGGTGAGCGTCTGCCCGTAGCGCTCGCGCACAAAGCCCGCCAGGTACGCGGTGGGCGGCGTGCCGATGAGCGTGCCCACACCGCCGATCGAAGCGCCGTAGGCCACCGCCAGCACCGCGCAGAGCCCCAGGTTCCTCACCTGCTGCTCACGCCCGGCACCCGCCTCCTCGCTCACGATCAGCACCACGCTTGCGGCGATGGGCAGCATCATCACCGCCGTGGCGGTGTTGCTCACCCACATGCTCAGGAAAGCCGACGCGGCGAGGATCGAGCCCACCAGCATCGACGGGCTTCGCCCCAGCCACGCAACAGCCGTGTACCCCACGCGCCGGTGCAAACCCCACCGCTCCAGCGCCGCCCCCAGCAGCATTCCCCCCAGGAACAGGAAGATCACCGGGTCCGCGTATGAGGGCGCGACGTGCTTCAGGTCCATCACCCCCAGCGCCGGCAGCAGCACCAGCGGCAGCAGTCCCGCCGCCTCCAGCGGGATCGCCTCCGTCAGCCACCACGCCGTCATCAGCACCGTCACCGACATCGCCACACGGCCGTTTTCGCTGAGCGTCGCCACCACCTCGCCCGACGCATCGCGCAGCTCCCGCGGCACGAGCAGATACACCAGCGTCGCCAGCAGCGGGCCGGACAGCAGCTTCAATCGCCGCGTCCACGAGATTCGGCCGCCGCTCACCGCCCCGCTCCGTTCAGCCAGGGCATCAACGTCGGCCCCATCGTGGACACCACCACGCCCGCGAAGATCAGCACGAACGCGGCGATATCCGTCCCCCGAGGCCGCTCCTGCAGCACCGCGAGCGAGAACACCGCGAACACCGTGAGCGTCACGGCTTCCTGAATCACCTTGAGCTGCGGGGCCGTGAAGGGCCCCCCGAAGTTCACGTGCCCGATCCGGTTCGCGGGCACCTGCAGGCAGTATTCCACCCCTGCGATCAGCCAAGAAACGACGATCGCCGTCAGCAAGGGCCACGTCTTCGCCTTCACGTGGTAGTACCACGCGTAGGTCATGAACACGTTCGAACCAACCAGCAACAGCACCGCCGCCAGCCACTTCGGGATCATGGCCGACACAATACCCACCGCTTTCACGGGGCGGCCCCATCCACATTTCCCGGCACATCCCCCGCGCGGGCGACAGGCCCCCTGGGGCACAATCCCCTAACCGATCCCTCCCCTTGACGCCGCCCCGCGGTTCAGGGACACTGACCAGCCCCGTCCGGAAACCCCGGTCGGACCCAATGCGTACCGTCGGTGCCGGCGTGCCCTTGCGCTGCCAAGGGTTGCGGGGCTGCTTGCCTCCCGCCGCACCCCCAACCTGAGTGGAGCCTTCATCATGGCCGGTCGGACCAGCACGAGTGTCGGAATGGGTGTGGCTGTCACGATTCTCAGCCTCACCACCGTTGGTTTCTTTGTCGCTTTCGCCGTCTTCTACGGCAAGTACAGCGACAAGACTCGTCTTCTGGAAACGGCCAACCAGAGCAACATCGAGATCATCAAGGACATCGAGCGCAACCGCGACGACATCCGCAACCTCATCGCGGACGCTCGGAAGAACAACCAGTCCCTGGTCGCCTACCTGCTGGAGTCCCAGGCCGCGACGATGCAGCTCGCCACGGGCAGCCGTCGCGACAAGGCCAGCGACCTGGCGGCCAAGATGAAGGCCGCGGGCCTTGAGAACACCACCCTGATGGCCAAGCTCAACGAGCGTGCGGCGGAGATCAGCAACCTCCAGGCGCAGCTCGAGCAGGAGAAGGCCGCGCGTCAGAAGGCGATGGCCGACCTGCAGAACGAGGTCGAGCGCGTCGCCCGCCTCCGCGCCGACCACCAGCGGACCATCGACACCCTCGCCGCCGAGATCTCCCAGATCAAGGCCGAGAGCGACGGCTACCGCCTCGGTGTCGAGGAGTACAAGAAGATGCTCGATGCCCAGCGCGAGCGCCAGCTCTCCGAGGCCGATGAGCGGATCAAGAGCCTTCAGGACCAGCTCGCCAAGGCCAACGAGGAGAACCTCGTGCTCAAGGGCCAGCTCAGCGCCCTCCGCCAGCAGAAGGCTGGCGAGCTCTACCGTGCCGACGACGAGTCCGCCCTCGTCGACGGCACCATCCTCGGCACCAGCCCCGGTGACAACCAGGTCTTCATCAACCGCGGCTCCCGCGACAAGATCACCCTGGGCATGACCTTCAACGTCTACCCCACCGCCGCCGCCGTGAAGCCCGACGAGAACGGCAACTACCCCCGCGGCAAGGCCCTCATCGAGGTCATCAACGTCGGTGAGAACAGCTCCACCTGCCGCATCGTCTCCGAGGTCAAGGGCAACCCCGTCGTCAAGGGCGACGTGATCGCCAACCCGATCTACGACCCCAACAAGTCCTACAAGTTCGTCGTCTTCGGCAACTTCGACGCCAACCGCGACGGCGTCGCCACCAGCATGGAGCGCCAGGACATCGCCACCATGATCCAGGCCTGGGGCGGCCGGATCGCCGACGACCTCACCGGCGACGTGGACTTCCTCGTCCTGGGCGAGACCCCCGTCGTCCCGCCCCGTCCCTCCTCCGACGCTCCCCTCGAGGTCGTGCAGGAGTACATCCGCCGCCAGCGTGAGGTCGAGCGCTACGAGGACCTCTACCGCCGCGCCACCGCGACCAGCGTCCCGGTCATCAGCGAGAACCGCCTCTACACCCTCATTTCCAAGACCCCCGCCCGCGCGGCCCGCTGACGGCCCGCAACTCCGCGGCGTTCTTTCCCTGAACCCCTCGCGGCCGGCCCCTCTCCGGGCCGGCCGTTTTCTTTCTACCATCATCCCCCCAATGGCCGACCCCGCACCTCCACCCAAGCACCTCCCGCCGCGGAAGCGCAAGAAGAAGCCCAAGATCGTGCAGGCGGCGCAGGCGATCGCGGCACGGTCGGCCATGACCATCCCGCTGACGCTGGGCCTCACATCCTCGATGAACGTCGCCCGTGCCCTGGGGCGGGTCGTGCCGCGGTTTCTCCCCAAGCACTTCAACCGCGCGGTCCAGAACCTGACCGACGCCTTTCCAGAATGGCCGCAGGAGCGCGTGCGCCAGTACGCGATTCACAGCTACCAGCACCTCGCGCAGCTCGGTGTCGAGATCGCCTTCGCCCCGCGCCTCATCACGCACGAGGGCTTCCTCAAGCACCTGGTCTTCACCGACATCGGCCCCGGCCTGTCGCACCTGCTCCGCTCCGGGCCGGTCATCCTCATCACCGGGCACGTGGGCAACTGGGAGCTGATCGGCTACGCCATCTCGATGCTGGGCTTCCCGATGCACGCGGTGTACCGCCCGCTGGACAGCGAACCGCTGGACCACTGGCTGCGCGACACCCGCGAACGCCGCGGCCTGACGCTGGTTTCCAAGTTCGGGGCCGTCCGCGCCCTGCCCCCGGTTTTGAAGGCGGGGCACCCCATCGGGCTCGTCGCGGACCAGTCGGGGGGCGACCGAGGGCTCTTCACCCCCTTCTTCGGCCGCCTCACCTCCACCTACAAGATGATCGGTCTGCTCGCGATGCAGGCCAACGCCACCATCGTCTGCGGCATGGCCCGCCGCATGCGCCAGGGCGAGCCCACGCCCGAGGGCTCATGGATCGACACACCCTCCGGCGGCTTGCAGTTTGAGTCCACGCCCGAGAGCCCCAGCCTGCGGTACTCCGTCGAGCTGGTGGACACCTTCGGCCCGCAGGACTGGTCCACGCAGCCCGATCCGCTGTTTTATCTGACCGCCCGCTACCGCCGGGCCATCGAGATGATGGTCCGCCGCGCCCCCGAGCAGTACTTCTGGATGCACCGCATCTGGCGTTCCCGTCCCCCCCACGAACGCCACAACAAGCCCTTCCCGCCGCAGCTCAAGGAAAAGCTCCTGAGCCTGCCCTGGATGACCCCCGAGGACGTCGAAAAGGTTATCGAGCGCAGCCGGAGGGATACCCTGGCCCTGGCGGTTTGAGGCATCCGATCGCGGAAACGCGCGGTACAGTGTGGCATAGGCCCCAGGGGCCGCGCCGGGAGACCGCCATCATGATGATGCAAGGCACGGGTCGGCTGACCGACGTCAAAGTGCTGATCGTTGACGACGACCGCGACATTCTGGAGTCCTTCGACGCGGCCTTCCAGGCGGAAGGCGCCCTGACGCAGTGCGCGATGGACGGCAACGAGGCCGTGCGCATCTGCCGCGAGGAGCCGCCGGACATCGTCGTCCTCGACATGATGCTCCCCAAGCGCTCGGGCTTCCTGGCCCTCGAGAAGATCAAGGGGTGCGAGGACAGCCCCATCGTGATCATGGTCACGGCCAACGAGGGCAAGCGGCACCAGGCGTACGCGGAGAGCCTCGGGGTGGACAAGTACCTCCAGAAGCCCGTCCCCCTCATCAAGCTCCTCGACACCGCCGTCGAGCTGCTCAACGAGGTCGAAGGGGACGAGGAATAAGTGGCCCGCAAGCGCCGACAGCTCGTGATCATGGGCCCCGAGCGCAACGGCGGCCCCGCCCCTCTGGGCTCACGCCGTGAGTTCACCCAGAAGCTGGCTTCGTTCAACACCGCCCCGGACGGGGCCCTGCCCTCCAACTCCGGCACGGAGTTCCTCTACGGACCGGGCATGACCGTGGAAGTCCCCACTTCGGTGGACACCATCACCCAGGCCATCGCCTCCGTCAGCGACGAGGACATCGCCCTGCCCGTCCTGATGAAGATGTGCAAGCAGCTTCAGTGGAAGCTGATGGACATCGAAAGTGGCCGGGTTTTCGGCTGACGAGGTATAGAATTCCGCATGCCCACGTACGTGTACGAGATCCTGGACAAGAAGGGCCAGCCCACCGGCCGGACCTTCGAGATCGTGCAGCCGATGAAGGACGACCCGCTCACGAAGCATCCGGAAACGGGTGAGCCTGTGCGTCGCGCCATCGTCGCCCCCGCGATCGCGGGCCCGTGGTCGCCCATCAAGGCCAAGTCCACCTTGAGCAACAAGAACCTGGAGCGCATGGGCTTCACCAAGTACGAGCGCAAGGGTGAGGGGTACATGGAGCGCGTCGCCGGGAAGTTCGGGCCCAAGACCCTCGGCGGCGGCGACTGAGCGATAACCGACAAGTATCGCTCCCGGACATCGCAAGCCATGATCTAACAGGCAGTTGGGTTGCAGCCCGCCCTGCCGCGCGGTAGTTTCTTGCGCCCGCGCGGCTTTTTGCGGAATTTCCGCAATGGGCCGCGGACAACCGCGTTGCCCCTCCCCGTCGCGGAGCGCACAGAAATGCAGACTTCAAAGCCCGGTCGTACGTTGATCGCCGCTCTTTTCGCCGGCCTGCCCATTGGGACGGCCGCGCTTGTCGGCGGCTCTTACCTCGCCTTTGCCTCCGTGCCGCCGGTGCCCGTGCCGCCGGAGAACCCGATCACCGAGCCCAAGCGCATCCTCGGCAAGATCCTGTTCTTCGACGAGCAGCTTTCCTCAAGCAACACCGTGGCCTGCGCGACCTGCCACACCATGAGCCGCGGCGGGGCGGACAATCGCATCGCGATCCACCCCGGGCCCGACGGCATCATCGGCACGCCGGACGACCGGCGCGGGTCGCCGGGCGTGATCCGCGCCAATGTGAACAACGACTTTTTCCGAGATCCAACCTTCGGCCTCCAGCCGCAGGTGACGGGACGCGCGGCGAACTCGCCCATCAACGCGGCGTACTTCACCGACCTCTTCTGGGAAGGCCGCGCCCGCTCCCACTTCACCGATCCGGAGACGGGCGAGACGGTCATCGCCTCGGGCGGCGCGTTGGAAAGCCAGGCCGTCGGCCCGCCGGTCAACCACGTGGAAATGGGGCACGACGGGGTGGACTGGCCCGGCATCGCCGCGAAGCTCGCGACGGTGCGTCCGCTCGAGCTGGCGAGCAACCTTCCGCCGGACATCGCCGCGCGTCTGGCCTCCCATCCCACCTACCCGCAGCTCTTCGCGGAGGCCTTCGGCGATCCGACGATCAGCGCGACGCGCATCGCGATGGCGATCGCCACCTACGAGCGCACGCTGATTTCCGACCAGACGCCCTTTGATGCGCACATGGCGGGCGTGCCCAACGCGCTGACGCCCGGCCAGCAGGCGGGCCTCAACACCTTCCAGGCCAACTGCGCCGTCTGCCACGACCACTCCCAGGGCCTCTTCACCGACAACGAGTTCCGCAACATCGGCCTGCGTCCGCCGGGCGAGGACCTGGGCCGGCAGATCGTGACCGGCGACCCCGCCGACCGCGGCAAGTTCAAGACCCCCGGCCTGCGCAACGTCGGCCTGAAGCGCACCTTCATGCACAACGGTCAGTTCACCAATCTCACCGACGTGCTCCGCTTCTATGTCCAGGCGCCGGGATCCGCGCCGCAGTTCCCCGACAACCTCGACCCGCTGATGCAGGGAATCGCCTTCCCGCCCCAGGCCGAGACGGCGCTGCTGGACTTCCTCACCAACGCGCTGCTCGACCCGCGCGTCCGCGACCAGCAGTTCCCCTTCGACCGCCCGACGCTCTTCACCGAGCGGGCGGAGCACCGCCCCACCGTCATCGGCGGCGGCGTTGCGGGGGCCAACGGCGTTCCGACCATGATCGCGAACGGCCCTGCCTTCATCGGCAACCCCGCCTTCCGCCTCGGCGTCTTCAACGCGCCCCCCAACGCGGAGGCGTCGTGCTACATCTCCACCACCCCGCCCGTGGGCGGCGTCCTCGCCACCGGCTACTTGGCCGGGACGACCTCCACCGGGCAGTTCGGCGGAGCCGCGGGCGTCGCCACCATCACCTGGGCCATCACGCCCGGGGCGTACGAGCCGGGGCAGATCATTTACGCCCAGTGGGTCATCGCCGACCCCACCGCCCCCGGCGGCTTCTCGCGCTCCACCATCGTCCAGATCCCCGTGTTCTGCGGCACCGGCGGCTGCCCCTCCACGTGCAGCACCGCGGACTTCGACGGTGACGGCGACGTGGGCACCGACGCCGATATCGAGGCCTTCTTCTCCTGCCTCGCCGGGAGCTGCTGCGACACCTGCTGGCGGCTCGGCGCCGACTTCGACGGCGACGGCGACAGCGGCACCGACGCGGATATCGAGGCGTTCTTCAGGGTGCTGGGGGGAGGGAGTTGCTGACGAAAACTCAAGGCTCGAAACTCAACGCTCAAATTCGAGAACACAAGCTTTGAGCGTTGCAGGTTCGAGGCGCATCACGCGCAGACGCCGCGGGATGCCCATTTGAGCTTCGAGACTTGCGTTTTCGCTTTCGCTAGCGAGCAAACCGCCACGAAGGCTTCCAATCCCTGGGCAGGTCCTCCCCCTGCAGGCTGGCTCGGATCAGCTCGATGGGGATCGCGTTTTCCATCAGCACGGCGTCGTTGAACTGGCGGGCGGTCATCTTGCCTGATCCGACCAGCTCCTCGTGCAGCGACCGCAGTTGCATGCCGCCGATCATGTACGCGCACTGATAGAGCGGCGAGTACGCACCGCCTATGTACCGCCGCACCTCCGCCGTCGCACCGCTGCGCTCGTGCCCCACGCGCTCCACCAGGAAGTCGATCATCTCCTCCGGCGTCATTTCTCCCAGGTGGAACTTCAGGCTGACGATGATCCTCGCGGCTCGGTGCATCCGCCAGAAGAGCATCCCCACCCGGTCCATCGCCGCGTCCTGCCCCGTCGCCCCGGCCCAGCCCAGGTCCCACAGCCGGAACTCCCAGTACAGCGCCCAGCCCTCCACCAGGAAGGGCGTGCGGAAGGGGCGGCGGTGCGTGGCCTCGCGTGCCGCGTAGAAGCCCTGCAGGTGATGGCCGGGGATCAGTTCGTGGGGCGTCACGATGTGCGTGAAGTGGCGGTTGTTGCCCCGCATCGACATCAGCTTTTCTTCGTGGCTCATCGAGCCCGCGGCGTAGGACACGCCCATGTACTGCCCGCCGTACACCGCATAAGGCAGCGTGCGCTGACGCTCCGGCGAGTGCATCTCCACCCGCCACGACTCCTCGCACAGCGAGGGAATCGTGACCAGGTCCCGCTCCTTCAGAAACTGAATCGCGGCACGGGCTTCATCGCGCACGAACGCCGCCTGATCCCCCGGCGGGACGTACGCCTGCTTGACCTTCGCGAGCGCCTCGCGCCAATCCTCGAAGCCCATTTCCTTCGCCGCGCGACGCATCTCCTCCTCGCACCACGCCAGCTCGCGCTCGCCGATGGCGATCAGCTCCTCGGGCGTGTAGGCCAGCATCTCCAGGCGTATGTCCGCCAGCAGCGCCTCACGCCCGATCGGGTCGCCCACGAGCGGGTCATCCTCCTTGCCTTTGATCCCCGCCACGTCCTCGCGCAGGAACTTGGAAAGCTCGCGCAGCTCCTTCGTCGCTTCCTCCCTCGCCCGCTTCGTCCACCAGTCGAACTCGGGCACGAACTCGCTGTAGAAGCGCGTCCAGCGGTCCAGGTCGGAGAGCAGCGAATCAATCGCCGAGGCCGCCCGCTGAGCCACAGGCGAGGAGGGCCACCCTTCCTTCTTCTTGAGCCGCTCGCGCACGCTCCTGGCCTTTGCCGCGGCGTCGGTCAGCACCTCGGCGGCCGTGCGCGGGTCGCACTCCTCCATCCGCGACCTCGCCAGCTCCAGGGCCTGCACCTGCACGCGGAACGGCAGCAGGTCTTCCATCTCCGCCAGCCGCCGGCGCTGCACTTCCAGGCGGTCCAGGTTCCACAGCGCGTGCGTGCGCAGCAGGTGAAAGTCGATCCGCTCCGAGGCGGGCAGCGTCGCGTACTCCATCGCTTCCAGCCGCTCCAGCCAGGAGCGATAGAAGCGCTCCATGCGCTCGAAGCGCTCTTCCGACCAGTCCACGTGCGCGAAGCGGGAGGTGTACGACTCGTCCGTGTCGTACCGGCGCGCCAGGTCCGGCAGCGGTTGTGCGAGGGTGTGCAGGGGGAGCAACGCGACCAGGAGCAGCAGTCGTTTCATGCCGCCCGTCATCCTACAGGAACCGTGCCGCGGTGCTCGCGAGCTGCCCCACGTATGTCCCGCCGAAGAGCCGCGCGTGGACCAGCAGCGGGTAAAGGTTGTACAGGTCCCGGCGCGTGCTCCAGAACTCCGGATCGATGGGCCGACGCTCCGCATATGCCCGGAAGAAGCCCGTGCCGAAGGTGGAAAAGAGTGTGATGAAGGCCAGCTCCACCTCCGCGTGCGCGTAATAGGGCGCGGGGTCGAGCAGCGCGGTGATCCTCTCCTCCTCGTGCAGCACGTTCCCCGACCACACATCCCCGTGCACCAGCGACGCCCGCGGCTGGTCGGGAATCAGAGACTCCAGCTTTCCCGCGAGGCGTTCCAGCCCCGCGGCGAGCGTCTCGGGAATCGCCCCTTCCCGAGCCGCGGCCTCCACCATCGTCATCAGCCGCCGCTCCCGGAAGAACGTCACCCATGACCGCGACCGCGTGTTGGGCTGCGGCAATGGGCCGATGAGGTTGTCGAACTCCAGCCCGAACGCCTCCCCCTGCACGTCGTGCAGCCCGGCCAGCAACTCCGCGGCGTGCCGCTCCGCCCTGCCCGCCCCTGTCTGGCCTGGCATCGCTTCCATCACCAGCGCTCGCTCCGAGGCGTAGTACACCTCCGGCACCGGCAGGCTCGAATGCGTCCGCAGGTACGCCAGCGAGCGCCCTTCAGCGCGAAGGTCCGCGCTGCGGGACACCTTGACGACCACCGCCCCCTGGTCGGTTTCGACCCGGACCACCGATCCGCTCGCCCCGGAGCCGATCACCCGCGCCGTGTGCGCCTTCCGCCCCGCCGCGGCGACAGCCTGCACGATCTCGGGTTCCATGCTCACGCTGTTAGCCTACGGAACCAAGCCGCGCCAAGCGCGGTTACTGCGACTCGGCTCGCCCTTGAGCCGTGCCTACGCCGCGGGCGATTCCAGCACCAGCGTGATGGGGCCGTCGTTCACCAGGCTCACCGCCATCTCCGTGCGGAAGACGCCCGTCTCCACCGGCACGCCCTTGGCACGCGTTGCCGCGACCAGCTCGCGGAAGAGGGGTTCCGCGGCTTCCGGGCGCATCGCGTTGTCGAAGCTGGGGCGGCGGCCCTTGCGGGCATCGCCCGCCACCGTGAAGTTCGGCACCAGCAGCACCGAGCCCTGAACCTCCTGCACGGAGAGGTTCAGCTTGCCCTGCTGGTCTTCAAAGATGCGGAGGTTCACCACCTTCTCCGCCAGCCACGCGATCTGCGCCGCCGTGTCCGCCGCTTCGATCCCCACCAGCACCAGCAGCCCGCGCCCGATGCTCGACACCGTGCGCCCACCCGCCGCGACCGAAGCCGACGAAACCCGCTGAACCACTGCACGCATCCGCGGCAGGGTAGCAGGGCGCATCGCCGCTCAGAAGACCGGCCGTGCCGCGGTCAGTCCCAGATCGCCCGGAAGTTGCGCGTGGAGGGGCCGGCGTGGGTGAAGATGCCCATGAAGATGTTGGTGTCCGTCGGGTCGAGCTCTTCGTTGAAGAACAGCACGTCGGGGCGCTCGCCCTCGGGCTCGAGCTTGAACGTGCGCTTGTGGGTCATCTCCGTCAGGAACTCGACGTGGTTGTCGTTGAAGGCGATGTTGCCCTCCCAGGCGTCGGGCGAGCCGTGGATCGCGAAGGTCTTGCTCTTGCCGCTCACCTGCGGCTCGGCCTTGAGCGCGTCGGGCTCACCCTTGTACGTCACAGCGGTCACCTTGGGCCCGCGGTTGCCCACCACGGGCAGCGTGGCGTCGAACTTGCCGAGCTTCCACAGATCGTGGCGGGACTTGCTGAGGATCAGGTGGGCGTAGCTGGTGTTCCCAGTGTTGCCGTCGGAGAAGTCCGCCGAGAAGCCGGGGTCCCACAGCGCCGCCTGAGGGTTCACGGCCCGCTTCGGCGCGTCGTACTCGTACTCCTCGTACACCTTCACCTTGTCGTTGCTTTCGGCAGGGCTCACCATCATCTCGGGACTTACGGCCCCGAAGTAGATGAGCATCGAGAAGAGGTTGGAGGTGGTGTCCTTTTCCGCCCCTCTTTCGCGCACGGTGTCGTCCCCGAGATCAACGAGCGAGGGGAGCGGGTAGCGGTCTCTGTTGTTGTTCGCGAAAACGATGAACCCCTGATGGATGCTCCGCACCTGCGTGGCGCACTTGAGCTGCTTCGCCAGCGAGATGCGCTCCTTCTCCGCCCGCGCAGCTTCCGGATCGCCCGAGACCGCGGGTTTCTCTTCCGGCTCGGGTTGCAGGCCCATCGCCACCGCCCCCAGGCACCCGCCGATGCCCCCCAAGACCAGCACCGTCGTCAGTTCCGTCAGCGTGAAGCCTCGTCGCATGGTGACCTCCTGTGGCCGTAATACCGGCACGCCCCGCACCATGATGCACCGTCTGGGCCCTTCCGACAAGTTTCCGGAGGACCGCAGAGTGAACCTTTGCTGGCTCGCCAGTCAGGCGGGGGAGAGCTTCTTGCTCAGGATCGCACTGCGGTAGTTGGTGTAGGGCCACTGCCAATGCTCGATGAAGCGGTAGCCGCGCTTGAAGTACCACTGCATCAGCGCCGTGTCGGGCTCGGCCATCGAGCAGGCGATCTCCAGCGCCCCGCACTCGCGGGCGCGGGATTCCACCTTGTCCAGCATCAGCCCGCCCAGCCCCTGCCCCTGAATGTCCGGGTCCACCGCGAACTGGGAGAAGCTGTCCACGTGCGGGTTGCTGAACCACGGCGGGCCCTTGGCGTCCTCCACCTCGTGGAAGAGGATCGTGCCCACAATCCGCTCGCCCCCGTTCGGGCCGGGAAGCGTCGCGATGTAGCACTCACCGCTGTGGACGCGCCGGTAGGTCGTCGCGTCGTCCTGCCGGCCCGCGAGGGGCATCAGCCCCATCGCCACCTGCTTCGCGTAGGCGCGGTGCAGCAGCTTCGTGATCTCGGGGATCGGATCGCTCTCGCGCAGCAGGCGCACAACCGCCTGCGGCGTGGAAAGACCGGATTGGGGAGAGGGCGCGGGCACTGGTCTGGACTGTAGCGTTTTCATCGGCGGCATTGAGGAAAAAACAGACCGGGATTGTTCGGTTTGCACGCGGGGGCGTTTCGTGCGCCCGCCGAGGCAAGAATGCCTCATGAGGAACGCCCACGCCCAGCCCGGCTCCCAGTCCGGCCCCCTGACCCCCGCCCGCATCATCCGCGACGGCACGGTGCGCCTCCGCGTGCGCTACTGCGAGTGCGACCCGATGGGCGTGGCTCACCACTCTTCCTACATCCCCTGGCTGGAGGTGGGCCGCACGGAGCTGCTCCGCGACTGCGGCGTCGCCTACGCCGACCTGGAGCGCGCGGGCACCTTCCTCGTCATCGTCCGCCTCGATCTCCGCTACCGGCGGCCGGTGCGCTACGACGACGTCGTCGAGGTCCGCACCCACTGGCGCGGCGGGAGCAGGGTCAAGATCGAGCATGAGTACGAGATCGTGGTCGTCGAACGCGGCGGCGCTGCCTGCGAAGAAGTCGCCGCGGCGGCGAGCACCACGCTCGCCTGCGTGGACGCCGAGGGCAAAGTCCGCCAGTTGCCGGACTGGCTTATTTCCGAGTAAGCGGCGGCCTTACGCCAACTGCTGGATCGCCGCGTCCACGTTCTTCACTTCCACCAGCTCGATGCCCGCGACCCTGGGCAGCTTCACACCCGTCGGCACGAGAAGCTGCCGATAGCCCAGACGCGCCGCCTCGCGCACGCGCTGCTCCAGGTGCGAGACAGGACGCACTTCGCCGCCCAGCCCCACCTCTCCCACCGCCGCGGAGGTTGCTGAGAGCGAGCGGCGGTAGTGCGCGCCGGCGATGGCGAGCAGCAGCGCCAAGTCCGCGGCGGGCTCCGCGACTTTTACACCTCCCACGCTGCTGGCGAAGATGTCCCGGTCCGCCAGCCGCAGCCCCGCGTGCTGCTCCAGCACCGCGATGAGCATGGCGAGCCGGTTGCCGTCCAGCCCGGAGCTCTTCCGCTTCGCCGCGCCGAGGAATCCCGTCGCGGTGAGCGCCTGCACCTCCACCATCAGGCAGCGCGTCCCCGTCAGCACGGGGCAGACCACCGACCCCGGGCGGGGCTCGGCGCCGGGCAGCGCGGAGATGTGCCCGCCCTCGGGCACCTCGCGCAGGCCGCGGTCGGTCATTTCGAAGAGCCCCAGCTCCAGCGTCGCGCCGAAGCGGTTTTTCACCGCGCGCACGATGCGGTGGCTGTGGTGCCGATCTCCCTCGAAGGAGAGCACCGCGTCCACGAGATGCTCGAGCAGGCGCGGGCCCGCGAGCTGACCGTCCTTCGTGACGTGCCCCACGAGCACCACGGCGATGCCCGAGGCCTTCGCCAGATACACCAGCTCTCCACAGCAGCGTCGCAGCTGCGTCACGCTCCCCGGCCCCGCGGGCAGCATGGGGTTGTAGATCATCTGCACGGAGTCGATGATGAGCACCGCGGGCGAGACCTTGCGCGTCTGCTCCACGATGCGGGCGAGGTTGGTGTCGCTGAGGATGAACAAGGAGTCACGAAGGGACGAAGTCACAGCTTCCCGGAGTGAGGCGTCCCCCTCCGTGCCTCCGTGACTCACTGACTTCGTGACTTCCTCCCCCACCCGCTCCATCCTCATTGCCACCTGAGCCGCGGACTCCTCGCTGCTGACGTACAGCACGCGGCGGCCGCGGGCCCAGGCCTGCGCCGCCTGGAGCAGCAGCGTGGACTTGCCGATCCCCGGCTCGCCGCCGATCAACACCGCCGAGCCGGGCACGAGCCCCTTGACGCTTTCACCGCCCAGTACGCGGTCGAACTCGTTGATCCCCGAGGGCAGGCGCGCCACGGATCCGTCCCCGGCGGTGATTTCGCTGAGCGGACGCGCGGGCGAGGCCGCGACGACGGGCCCTTCGCCCCGCAGCTCCTCCCACGCCGCGACTAAACCCTTCTGGGGATCGCGGTTCAGCGCCGGGTCCACGGCCGTTTCTTCGAGCGTGTCCCATCCGCCGCAGTCGGGGCACTTGCCCATCCACCGGCTCTGAGCCCCGCCGCAGGAACGACACACGAAGAGACGCCGAACCTTCGCCATGGTGGCATGGTACCGAGAGCACGCGCGGCAGCCGCGTGGCATGCTTCTATCATCCGCCCCGGGGATTCACCAAGACGCATGGGCACCACCCCACCACGCCAACCTACCCCTCGCAAGACCGCGCGCCGCGTTCGCCGGGGGCTGATCGTGGCGCTCCTCCTCGTCGCGGGCTACTTCCTCATCACCCAGTCCTTTCTTACCCGCTGGGTGGTCATGGCCGTCGCCGGACGCATGACCGGCGGCGTCGCGGACGCCTCCTCGGTCATCATCCAGCCAGGCGGTCGGATCATCATCACCGACGCCACCCTCCGCGCTCCGGGCGTCCCCGGCACGGGCGGGGAGGTCTTCAGCGTCAAGCGTCTGGAGGCCACCTTCGACTGGCAGAGCCTCTTCCAGGGTCCCGCCGTCGTCCACGAAGTCACCCTCGACCGCCCCACCGCCCGCATCAGCCAGTCCGCCGACGACTTCTCCGTCAACTTCGCGGCGCTCAAGCCAAAGAAGGGGGGCGGCAAGGGGCTGAAGAAGGTTCCCCGCATCCTCGTCCGGGGCGGGGTCATCGAGCTGGGCGAGCACGTCACCGACCCGGAGCGTCTCGCCCGCGGCGTGCCGCAGTACACCAGGCTCAAGGCCATCGACGTAGGCGGGCAGGTGATCCGCTCCCCCGACAACACCGGGGCCTCGCTCATCACCTTCCACGAGGTGCAGGGGGAGAACCCCATCCCCGGCGGCCTGGCGGTGAAGGGCCGCGTCTCCAAGTCCGGCATCCAGCTCACGCTCGAGGGGCTCTCGCTGAGCACCTGGAACGCGGAGGTCGCGCCCACGCAGAGCCGCCAGCTCTTCCGACAGACCGCCATGCAGGGCGAAGTGCCCAGCGCCACCGTCACGTATGACTTCGCGGGAGGTTGGGAAGCACGCATCACGCTGAAGGGCGTCGCCCTCAACCTGCCCGTCAAGGAGCGGCCCGAGCTCGCCGAGGATGGCACCCCCATCCCCGGCTCCTACGACCCCGACCGCCAGCTCCGCATGGAGCACGTGGACGGAGAAATCGTCTTCACCAACCACGGCGTCGAGGGGAACCTCGTCGGCACGCTCGAGGAGCTGCCCTACGGAGTCACCTTCCGCGTCAACGGCACCTCCGCCGACGCGGGCTTCACCTGCACCCTCGTCAGCAGCGGCTTCCAGCTCACCGAGACGCCGCAGATCATGCGCTTCGCCCCGCGCGTCGTCCGCAAGCGGTTGGCGCAGTTCGGCAACCCCACCGGCATCGTGGACGCCAAGGTCATCGTCACCCGCGCCGACCCCGTGGACGGAAAGGAAGGCGATATCGCCGTCGCGGGCACGCTCACCTTCCGCAACGCCACCGCCGCGTTCCACAAGTTCCCCTACGAGTTCATCAACATGACCGGCGAGATCGCCTTCGACGAGGAGAAGGTGGAGCTGGTCCGCATCGAAGGCGAAGCCCCCGGCGGGGTTCGCATCCACGCCGACGGCCTCATCACCCCCCCCACCGACGATGCCTTCGTCGATGTCAACGTGCGCGTCAGCAACCTTCCCGTGGACCACCGCCTGACCGAAGCCCTCGGCAAGCGCCAGCGGGTCATGCGCGAGGTCTTCAACGAGGAGCGCTACCGGGCGCTGATCGAGGAAGGGGTTATCGCCACACGCGAGCAGCACGAAGCCGCGATTGCGGAGCTGGCCCGCATCCAGGGCGACCCGAACTCCCCGCGGGTCCGTGCGCTGCGCGCCATCGCCGAACGCCCCGTCTTCGAGCTGGGCGGACGCGCGGAGGTCGTCGTGAAGGTCACGCGCGAGGCGGGCCCCGATTCCGAGTGGTTCGACGTCGAAACCATCCGCCTTCCGGAGGCGGGCGTGCTCCCGGAGGCCTTCCCCTATCCGATGATCGCCCGCGACGTGACCATCATCAAACGCGACACCGACGCGGTGATGGAGGGAGGCACCTACCACGGCCTGCTCGGCGGGACCGCCCACGTCACCGCCCGCGTGGACTTCGAGCGCGTGGACAACCCCAACGCCCCCTTCGTCCCGGACGTGCAGATCTCCGCCCGTGGCGTGCCCTTCGACGAGCTGATGATCCACGCCATCCCCGACACCACGCCGGGGAAGGACGGGCTTTCCTTCCGCGACCAGCTCCGTGCGCTCAACATCCGGGCCAACGCCGACTTCGACGTGCGCATCGGGATGACCCCCGCGGATGAGCCGGGCTTCACCGTCGCGGCGAAGCTCCGTGACGCCAGCGCCGCTCCGCTCGTGCGGCGCGATCCGGATCAGGCTCCGCGCCTGCTCATGTCCGGCGTAAACGGCGAGATCACGGTCACGCAGGACTCCCTCGCCGTCAGCCTTTCCAGCAACCTCGCCCCCATCGCGACGCCCGACCAGTCCGCCCGCGCGGACATTCGCCTTTCGCTGCCCATCCGCACAGACTCATCCAAGCCCGAGCCCGTCGGCGGCCTCACCGCTACGGCGAAAGCCAACCGCTTCGACGCCTCCATCCCCGTCGAAGACCTGGTTGAAGTCTTCGCACCCGAAGTCGGCGCCACGTTGCGCGAGCTGCGGGCCCGCTATCAGCCCTCGGGGCTCGTGGATGTGCGCACAACGCTGGAACAGCCGCGGAACTCCACCATCCTCACCACCACCGTGATGGCCGACAACGCCCACCGGCTCCAGGCCAACATCGGGGATGGGCGTCTGGAGTTCGCGGGCCGTTCCGGCGGCGTCACCATCACCGCGCCGAGCGAGGGCCGCGCCACGCTTACCATCCACGCCCTCGCCGGGGACCTGCGCTTCAACCATGACCCCGCCAGCGAAGTCTTTCTTGAAGGGGTGCTGGGGCTCGACGGCCTGCCCGCGGGCGGGGCGGGCCTCCGCGGCTCCATCCGTGCGCACGCCTTCGAATCGGGACTGACGCTCTCCGCGCTGCGCGCCCTCGCGCCGCCCTCGCTCGTCGGCTTCTACGAAGCAAGCCGCCCCAAGGGGCTCTTTGACTTCGACCTTTCCATGACCCCCGCGGGCGAGGCGTGGAACATCCACGCCGGCGTCTGGCCCCGCAACGCCAGCCTCGTCTACGACGGTACCGTGCTCACCTTCCCCGTCATCTCCGGCGGCATCGAGATCGAGAACGAGGGGGGACGCTTGCGCAATATCGCGCTCTCCGCCCCCGACTGGAGCGCCGCCGTTGACGGCTCGTGGATGAACACCGATTCCGGCGGCACGGCGATCATCACCACGATCAGCGTCAACAGCATCGGCCTGCCCCCCGACATGCTCTCGCTGCTTCCCAAGGAAGTCCGCGACGAGATGCAGTCCATTTCCTTCGACGCCGCGGGCCCCGTCGAAGCCAAGGACAACCAGCTTTCCATGGTCTTCAGCAAGGACGGCGAGCTGCACGCCTTCCGCGCCCGCGGGCGCGTCGGCATCCGCGGCGGGCGCATGGATGTGGGCGTCTCCATCTCGCGCATCGAAGGGGCGTTCGACTACCTCGTCAGCCGCACCGGCCCGGACGATCCCGCGGAGTTTCAACTGCGGGCGCTGCTGGATTACTTCGCCGCCGCCGGCATCAACATGACCAACGGCGCCGTTCGCGTGCACAGCACCGATGACGGCGGCGTGGAGGTGCCGCACCTCTCCGCCGATTGCCACGGCGGGCGCGTCGCGGGCACCGCCCGGCTCTCGCCCCCCTTCCGCGGCAGCGGCAAGCGCCGCTTCGAGGCGCAGATCTCCGCCTCCGACGTTCGCCTCGCCTCGATCCTCTCCGATTACGAGAACGCCGACGTCGTCGGCCCGCCGAACCTCGCCGAACCACCAGACGAATCCCGCGGCCGGCTCGACGCCGGGCTCTCCATCGGCGGCATCATCGGCGACCCCCTCACCCGGCGCGGACGCGGCACCATGACCATCGGCGGGGGCCGCATCCTCAACCTTCCGCTTCTGATCCCCCTCATCCGCGTGACGAACCTTCAGCTCCCGATGAACGAGCGGCTCGACTACGGCGTCGCCGACTTCTACATCCAGGGCAATCAGGCCGTGTTCACGGAGCTGACCGTCTCTTCGCAGTCCGTGGACATCTACGGCTACGGCACGGCCACGCTGCCGGACTTCAAGCTCGACCTGCGCTTCAAGACCCAGAGCCGCGCCCGCATCCCCATCTTCACCCGCCTGATGGAGGACGTGCGCGACGCCGTGCTGCTCGCCGAGGTGAAGGGCACACTGGCCGAGCCCGACATCGGCGTTCGCCCGCTTCCCGGCCCGACCCGCATCCTCGAGCGCATCTTCGGCGGGCGGCCCTCCGCTCAGGATCGGCAACTGGAGCAAATCGAGGCCAGGGCGAAGTCCGACCCCCGCCGCCGCCGCACTCCGGGGCGAGAACTGGTCTACCCCCAGTGAAAGAGGCTTCTTTCGTGGCGCGGGGGCGTCACGCGCTCTGGCGTCTAGACTTCCCCCCACGGGGCACCCGCCCCGCAGCAAGCGAGTAATCCCTTCGATGCCACTGGACAAACGCGGCGAGATCCCCGAAACCAAGGAACCGTTGGCCGACGCGGCGGCCGAGGCCGCGGGCGGTCCCGTCAGCCCCAAGGCGCGTCGCGCGGACGATCCGGACATCGCCGCCGCGCTGGACGCGCTGATCGCCCAGACCGGCGGCGTGCCCGGCACCTTTCCAGCTCGCCTGGTGCGCGACCTGATGCAGACCGCGCTCAAGCTCATCCCCGACGGGCGCGACACGGGCGAGCTGAAGCTGATGACCAACTCCCTGAAGGAGATGCGGTACGCCTACCGCGTCTTCGGCAAGTACAAGGAGCCGCACAAGGTCACCATCTTCGGCTCGGCGCGCACACCGGAGGATCACCCCGACTACCACGCCTGCGTCGAGTTCAGCCGCCTGATGTCCGAGGCGGGTTGGATGAGCATCACCGGCGCGGGTTTGGGAATCATGCAGGCCGGGCACGTCGGCCCGGGGCGCAAGAGCAGCTTCGGCGTCGCCATCCGCCTGCCCTTCGAGACCAACGCCAACCAGGTCATCGCGGGCGATGAGAAGCTCATCCAGTTCCGCTACTTCTTCACCCGCAAGCTCATGTTCCTGAGTCAGGCGGAGGCCGTGGCCCTCTTCCCCGGCGGCTTCGGCACGTTGGACGAGGCTTACGAGGCGCTCACCCTCGTGCAGACCGGCAAGTCCACGATGATGCCGATCGTCATGATTGAGGGCGAGGGCGGCGATTACTGGAAGTCCTGGGAGCAGTGGGTCACGACCCAGCTCCTCGGGCGCGGCTGGATCAGCCCCGAGGACCCCGGCATCTACTACCTCGCCAAGAGCCCCGCCGACGCCGTGCAGCACATCGTTCGCTTCTACCGCAACTACCACTCCTCACGCTACGTCAAGGACGACCTGGTCATCCGCGTCCAGCGGGCGCTCCGCCCCGAGGACCTCGCCAGGCTCGAGGATGAGTTCCGCGTCCTCATCAAGGAAGGCCCCATGACCCAGATTCAGGGGCCCCTGGAAGGGGAAGGCGAGGACGATTACCCCAACCTGCCGCGGATCGTCTTCAAGCACACCCGCCACAAGTTCGGTCTGATCCGCAAGCTCATCGACCGGATCAACGACCTGGACCCCGCGCCGCAGGACAGCGTGCCCACGCGGCTGACCTGATACAGTCCGACCCCATGCGTGAACGGCTGACACAGCTCGGGCTCGCGGCCTTCGCCTGCCTGCTTACGGGCTGCGCCGCCGCTCCCGCGCCCACGACCCCGCCGCGGGTCACCGCTCACGCCAGCCCCGGCCTCCACGGCCCGAGCTACGGCATCGAGCTGACCTGGTGGGTCGTTGACGACAACCCCTTTGACGACCGCCTCTCTGACAACGAGGCCCCCCGGACCATCGAGGGCACACGCCCCATCGCCGAGGTCTTCGCGCCTTACCTCAACCGCGTCGTGCCCGTCACCCGCGAGACGCGCGAGCGCTGGAAAGCCAACGGCTTCCGGCTCGTCAGCGTCCCCAAGGCAGACCTTGATCGTGTGCGCGAATCCCTGCGCCTGACGGGCCCCATCCAGCAGCAATGGGTGGGCGAAAACCCGCGCTGGATGCAGGCGGTGCAGGGGCCGCGCTGGACCACCTCGCAGCCCGTGCAGATGGACGACGGCCACGTCGTGCTCGGCACTGGCTTTTTGCGCATGCTCATGCGCTGCTGGAGCGGGCCCGCCCTCACTTCCGCCGGCGCGGACCTCACCAAGCTCCCCCCCGGCGCCATTCCCGGCGCGATCAACATCGAGCTTGCCCCCCAGCACACCGTTCCCATCGACCGCGGCGACATCGCAGCCCTCCTCAAGCCGCGGCCCTCGCTGGAAGCGGAGGGCGTCGTGTTCACCCGCCTCTCGCTGGAGGCCTCCTTCGCCGGGGACGACGCCCTGCTCATCATCCCGGAGCGTCCCGACGCCGAATGGCGCACCCGCCCCGAGCCCGCGCCCACCTTCGAAGACCGCCTCTTCACCCAGGTCGGCCCTCCGCTGCCCTCCACCCCCACTTTGGGCGAACTGATGATGACCGACCTGGCGACGGGCGGCAGGCGCAACAGCCGCGTGATCCTCGTGATCCAGCCCACCCCGCCCCCGACGTTTCGCCTCCTCAGCCGCTAACCGGGGTTTCGACGGGAGTTAAAGCGGGTAGGCAGGCGAACCCCGATCTCGGGGGTTCCGGTCCTTCCGGTCCAATAACACCCATCTGATGGAAGACGGCGCAGGCCGTAGCGGCTCAGGTCGATAAGCCTTGCATGCTCCGTGTGACACTGGCTCAAGCCCGCCCCGGCATGAAGCTGGCGCTCCCGGTGCATCATCCCCGCCACCACGACGTGGTGCTCCTGCGTCCCGGCGTGCTCCTCGACGAGTACTCGATTCCGCGGCTGGGCGAGCTCTTCGTTCCTGAAGTGTGGATCGTGCACCCCGGCACCGAAGACCTGGTGCGCTTCGTCGATCCGCGCATCCTCGCGGGCTACCGCGAGCTGACCACCACGGTGGGCATGGCCATCGATACCGCGATGATGCAGAGCTCGGTGCAGCTCGACTTCCTTGATTACAAGCGCGCGGTGATGTCTCTTCTCTCGCGCCTGATGGAGAACCCTCAGGCCGCGGTGATGGTCAGCGACCTTGTGGGAAGCGATCGCCCCTTCCTGCGCCACTGCGGCAACGTGAGCGTGCTGAGCCTGCTCATGGGCCTGAAGCTGGAGTTCTACCTTGTGCGCGAGCGGCCCAAGCTCTCGCCCATCATGGCTCGCGACCTCTCGGGCCTGGGCGTGGGCGCGATGCTGCACGACGTGGGCATGACGCGCCTGCCCCCCAAGGTGCTCGACCGCTGGAACGCCACGCATGACGAGTCCGACGAGGAGTGGCGGCAGCACGTCCACCTCGGCTACGAGATGGTGAAGGGCGAGCTGGACCCGGCCGCCTCGGCGATCGTGCTGCATCACCATCAGCGCTACGACGGCACGGGCTTCCCCTGCCGCGGCGAGGGCGAGAACCAGGTGTGCCTGCGCGGCAGCGCGATCCACGTCTTTGCGCGCATCGTCGCCTGCGCCGATCTCTTCGACCGTCTGCGCCACCCCGCCTGCGCCCCGGGCGCGAACGAGGCCGACCACCCCTCCATTCCCGCGGTCCGGGCCCTGCGGCTCATGCAGAAACGCCCCTTCAGCGACTGGATCGACCCGGTCGTTTTCCTGGCCTTGCTGGCGGTGGCCCCGCCGTACCCGCCGGGGACGATGATCACGCTCAGCGACGGCCGGCGCGCCGTCGTCGTCGATTGGACCCCGCTCGCCCCCTGCCGCCCCACCGTCAAGATCCTCGAGGCCCACGGCGCGGGCGAAGAGCGGATCAACCTCGTCGAAGAGCCCTCGCTGACCGTCGTGGAGTGCGACGGCCAGTACGTCGGCGATGACAACTTCTACCCCTCTTTTGAGGGCCAGTTTGACCTTGCCAGGGTGGGCAAGGCCCTGACCAACGGCGCGTATAACCCGGCCAAACCCGTCCCCGCCCGTTGACCTCCGAGCATGGGCACGGCGCGGCCTGCTACGCTTCGCCAATGCCCACCCGGACCAAGCCCCAGCCCATCCGCTCCCTGATCGCCGCGGAACTGCCCTCGCTGGTCGAACTACGGCACGACCTGCACCGCCACCCCGAGCTTTCGTACCAGGAGCACCGCACGAGCGAGGTCGTGCAGCGCGAGCTTGCCGCGCTGGGGATCGAGTTCAAGGCGGGCATGGGCAAGGGCACGGGGGTGATCGCGCACCTGCCCGCCACAACGCCCACCGACCGCCCGAGCGTCGCCCTCCGCGCCGACATGGACGCGCTGCCCATCGAGGAGCAGACCGGCAAGCCCTACAGCTCCTGCAATCCCGGCGTCATGCACGCCTGCGGCCACGACGGCCACACGACCATCCTCATCGGCGCGGCACGCATCCTCTCGAAGATCGACCGCCCGCGCCCCGTCACCTTCATCTTCCAGCCAGCCGAGGAGGGCGGCGGAGGCGGAGAGGTCATGTGCAACGAGGGGGCCCTCGCCGGCGAAGGGCGAGGCGGCCTCGGCCCGCCGGTGGACTCCATCTTCGGACTCCACGGCTGGCCCACCTTCGAGGTCGGGCACGTCGCCACGCGCCCCGGACCGCTCCTGGCCGCGACCGACGACTTCGTCGTCACCGTACGCGGCACTCAGGCGCACGGGGCTTATCCGCAGTATTCCGCCGACCCCATCGTCGCCGCGGCGCACATCATCACCGCGCTGCAGACCATCGTCTCGCGCAACGTCGGACCGCTGGAGAGCGTCGTCGTCACCGTCGGCGCGATCCACGGCGGCACCGCCGACAACATCATCCCCGAGACGGTCCGGTTCATCGGGACCATGCGCACGCTCAGCAAGTCGATGCGCATCCTCGGCAAGAAGCGCTTCTACGAAGTCGTCGAGGGCACCGCGAAGTCGCTGGGCTGCACCGCGGAAATCGCCTGGCACGAGGGCTACCCCATCACCGCCAACGACCCCGCCAGCACGGAGCGATTCTTTGAAATCGCCCGCGCCACGCTCGGCGAGGACCGCGTGGACACCGTGGACAACCCAACGATGGGCGGGGAGGACTTCTCCTATTACGGCGACCACGCCAAAGCCTGCTTCTTCTTCCTCGGCCTCAAGCCCAAGGGCGCACGCCACTTCCCCACGCTGCACCAGCCTGACTTCGACTTCAACGACGACGCCCTGAGCACGGGCATCGAGATGATGGTCGCCCTGGCCACGCGGGCCTGAGCTACTTCGCCTCCGCGAACATCATCTCGAACGCGCGGCGGTACACCCGGCGCGCGATCGCCTCGCCCCCCTCCACCTCACGCGCCAGGAACTCCATCATCAGCCCCGCGTTCACTTCCAGCACCCGCGGGCCTTCCGGCGTCTCGATCACGTCCACGCTTCCGCAGGCCAGATTCAGCGCCGCCGCGGCACGCTGCGCCAGCTCCAGCCCCGGCCCCGAGGGCTCCACGAGCGTGACCGCCGCCCCCTGCCCCAGGTTGTGGCGCCAGTTCAGCAGTCGCGCCGCCCCCGTGGGCAGGACCTCTCCCAGCCCAGCGCTCGACTCTTCATCCAGGTTTGCGATCAACCGTGCCGCGGGGCCGCCCGCGCCTTCGCGCACCAGGCGATCCGCCAGCAGCTCCAGCACGGTGCGCTTTCCATCCCCCACCACGCTGGGCCGCTGCTTGGTGTACGCCGCCTCGCACCGCCCCCCCAGCATGATGAACCGCCGCTCCACCGGCGCTTCGTAGAAGGGCGAGATAGCCACCGCCTGCGTCTGGGCGAAGAGCCGGTACACGGCGTGCTCGAGCTGGACTTCGTTGCGCGCCCGGTAGACCCCGCGCCCGCCCGTCCCCTGGTTGTCCTTCACCACCACGTCAAACCCGCACTGGCGGGCGTAGGCGAGCATCGCCTCCCAGTTGCCGCGGTGCACGACATACGCGGCCATCTTCGGGTGCAGAAAGACGCGGTGCTCCACACACGCCACGCCGAAGGCCCCGAGCACGTCGGAGGTCGCCCCCTTGTCGCAGGCGATGGCGTGCGTCGCGGCTGTGTTCAGGTCCAGCGTGTACCCGTGCAGAAAGCGAGTCACGCCCGAGCGCGTGAAGCGGAGGATCCACCCCTCGCCGATCGACTGCACCTCCACGCCCGCCTCTTGCGCGGCTTCGCGCAGGATGCGGACGACGGCCCGGTCCGTGTTGAGCTGCGACATCGCGTCCTGCCGTCCCAGGTCAGGAAACCACGATCTTCGTCTGTCCCGGGAAGACCACGGTGACCGTTCCGCCGTAGGCGCACTGCAACGTGCTGGTGCTGTCCAGCGCAGGCTGGTTCTCGATCTTCGTCTTGCTCGCTCCAGGGCTCCAGGGCGCTGTGAACATCGGCACGCAGGGCATCGGCGTGAGCACCCCGGACGCAGCGGAGGTCGCCGACGCCACCGTCGGGTTGCTCAGCGACTTGCACATCACGAAACCGGGAATGTTCGTGAGCTTGTTGTCCATGACGGTCGCTGCGGAGACGCTGCACCCCTTCACCTTGTTGGTCGGCGGAATGATCATGGAGCATGGGCTCACGCCCATCGAGCAGGTAGTCAGCGCGCCCATCACGACGAGTTGGCCCATCCGGCACCTCCCGCCAGCACTATACCACGCCCGATCCCCCCTCCCCAGCCCCGGGGTTCAATGCTCCCGAACCGGCCTTCACGTCCCCCCCGCCGGGCCCCTCCAGGCCCGCCAGCAGGCCGTCCATCATCTCCACGTCCCGCGCCATGCCGGCCTGGGCAAAGAGTTCCCTCGCCTGCTTCCAGTGGGAGCGTGTGCCCGCCGCGTCGCCCCGCGCCTTGGCGAGCGTGCCCAGCGAGTAGTGCGAACGCGCCATCCCCTCCACCCGCCCCAACTGCTCCTCAATGGAGAGGGAGGTCAGGTGCATCTTCTCCGCCTCGTCCAGGGCCCCCCGCTTCTGGCAGATCAGGCCCAGGTTGCCGTAGTCGCTCGCCAGCCCCTCCAGGCGACCCAGTCCCTCGTTGACTGCCATCGCTCGCCGGAAGCACTCTTCCGCGCCGTCCAGGTCGCCGCGGGCTTTGAGCACCAGGCCGATGTTGCCGTACCCGTTCGCGATGGCTTCCAGCCGCCCAAGCTTCTCGTCGATCTCCAGGGCTCGCCTGAGCAGTTCCTCCGCGCGGGCCAGGTCGCCCAGCCGGCGCGAGATCAGCCCCAGGTTGCAGTACTGGTTCGCCATGCCGTGCAGACGCCCCAGTTGCTCCTCGATCGCCAGTGATCGCCGCAGCAGCATTTCCGCGCGCACCAGGTCGCCGCGCGCCTTCTGCACCAGCCCCAGGTTCGCGTAGGCGTGCGAGAGCCCGCGCTGGTCCCCCTGTCGGCGGTGGATCTCGAAGCTCCGGCGGAACATCTGCTCGGCGCCGGCCAGGTCGCCGCGAAGCTGCAGCAGCATCCCCAGGCATGAACACGCCGCGGCGATCACGGCGTGATCCTGCCGCTGCTGGGCGTAGCTCAGCGCCTTATGGAACATCTCCTCCGCCTGCGAGAGCCTGCCCACGCGCCGCAGGAACTTGCCGTATTCGATGTACGCCCCAGGGTCGTCGCCGCGTGCCACCGCCAGCGCAAAGCAGCTCTCCGCCCCCGCGGCACGCCCCGCATCCGCCAGGCGCTTGCCCTCCGCGATCAGCTCCGCACGCACCAGCCCCGGCGGAACCGCGTCTTCCTCCGACAGCGCGTATCCGAACGTCGAACCCCCGCTCGAGCCTCCGTCCTCGGGGTGAACCTCGGCCCCCTGCACTTTGCGGTCCACGTTCTCCTCGTGGTCGCGCAGCCACACCCCCAGCCGCCGGCGCACCTCCTCCGTGAGCCGTGCTTCATCGTCGAAGGTCACGCAGGCGTGCTCTCGCTCCAGCTCCACGCTCCGCTTGAAGTCCAGCACCTGCTTGAGCTGGTGCGTCATCGCTGCAAGCTGTTCCGGAGAGGGCGGCTTGAAGCACAGCAGAAGCTGCCGCATCGGCGCGGCGGGGTCGCGCAGGCAGTCCAGCGCCAGCTCGAACTCCTCCTCCGCGTCGTTCTCGGGCAGCCCGACGTGGGCGCGCTCGTGCGCACGCGGCCGCCAGCGGTCGTGCAGCAGCAGGATGAAGTAATCGCACGTGCGAATGTCCTCATCGATCAGGCTCTGCGGGCGAGTAGCCCCGCCGGGGGTGAGCTGCCACCCCACCGGGACAAAGAGCACGCCGCGGGGCACCGCCTCGTCCTGGTTAAAGGCGACGATGGCCTCGTGCACCGCGCGCCGTTCAGATTCCATTCCGACCGGGCTGGAGATGAACACCCGGTAGTTGTGCAAGTCCGTGCCCATGACCGCGTTACCGCCCCGTGCCCGCCGAGGTTGCGGCCCGCCCGCCGATCCACGCGGTGTAGGGCCGCAGCCGGGCCGGAGCCAGCCCCAGCGCCTCCCGCAGCTCCGCCGGAGCCGCCACCCGCAGCAGGGCCAACGCCGCGACGGTGAAGCTCCCGCCCACGATCACCACCCTCAGCCCCGCATCCACCCGCGACCCGCCGGGCAGGCTCAGGGGTGCCAGAAGGTGCATGAGGCCAAGGCTCAACGCCCCCGCCGCGAGGCAGCACAGCCACGCCGGGACCGTGCCCCGCAGAACATCCCGCGCACGCACGCCCAGGCGCGCCAGCCCCAGCAGCGAAAGAACTGTAAAGAGCACAAGCATCACCACGCCCATGCACACGGCGATGATCACGGCGTCGCCGCCCAGCCCCCATCCCATCGCTGCTGCGCCCATAAGCCCCAACCCGCCGAGCAGGACGAGCCCCGCCCCGTGCCTCATTTCGCCGCGGGCCTGCAGCGCCGGCGCGGGCACCCACAGAAGCTGCCGCCACGCGAACACAGAGGCGATGATCTGCGCCGGGAGCACCGAGCCGCTGCGCAGCCCACCCCACAGCAGCGTCTCGATCCAGGGCAGGCACACCGCCAGCCCGATGCACGCCAGACTCGAGAGAAGCACCATCAGGCGCGCGGCACGCAGGGCCGCCGCGGCTTGCCGCTCCGGCTCCTGATTCAGCTTCGCCAAGGCCGGGAAGAGCACCGCCGCCGCGGTCGCCGCGAGCACCTGGTCCACCTGCGCCACCATCTGGTACGCGAAGGAGAAGACGCCCAGCCGGTCCGCGGAGATCAGGGTCGAGAGCAGGAAGTAAGGCCCCTGGTTCACCACCGCGAAGGCAAGCGTCACGAAGACCATCCACTTGCCCTGGCTCAGCAGCTCCGGCCACATGCGCGGCTTCGCCGGCCGCTTCCAGGGCGTGTCCCGCGTCGCCAGGTACATCGCCGCCCACTCGAACGCGGCCATGAAGGGCAGCGGAAGCACGAAGCTCATCGGCCCCAGCCCCTTCAGCACGGCCACGATCGTCGTGCCGTACCGGATGATGGACGAGACCATCTGGACGTTCGAGACAGACCGGAACCGAAGCTGCATCTGCAAGCGCGCCGTCAGCACCATCGACGGCCCGGAAATGGCGATGTACGCCGCGATCAGATACAGCAGCGGCGGCAGTTCGGGCTGATCGAAGAACCGCGGCCCGGAGACCACCGGCGCCAACCCCGCCAGCAGCGACGCAGCGAACAGGTTGCACGTCACGACGATCCAGAAGACCGACCCCGATATCTCGCCGTAGGCTCGCTCCCCGCGCTGAATGAGCAGCTGGGGCACGCCCCCGTCCTTGAAGAACTGAATGAACGCGGCGAAGGAGAACGCCGTCGTCCACACACCCACCTCACGGTTGGTCAGGACGCCGCCGAGCACGGCAAAGGCCGCGAAGCTCAGGCCCTTGCTGAACAGGGTGTTGACGATCAGCCACGCGGCGCCACGCCCGACCGTCGCCCCCATCGCGGCCTGGACCGGCGCGGGATTCGCAGGCGCATCCGATATCGCGGTTTCCGGCAACGGCTCGGACGAGGGCTCGGGCGTGGGGGGTTCGGGCTTGGCGGGGTGCATAGAGACAGCGGTCCCTCCGGTACGAAGGGAACACCCTCTTTGATCGGTCGGCGGCACCTTTCACCCGCACTCCGAGCCGCGGAACCTTCCTGCTGCTTTAGCAAACGCTTAGCGCGTTCGGGGTTTCGGACGTCGCTCCCGCCCCGTAGATTCCTCCGCCAGAAGAAAGAAAGGAGCAATCGATGAAGCTCACCCCTCTGCTCGTCCTCGTCGTACCCGCCCTGCTCGCCCCGCCCGTGCTCGGCCAGCAAGCGGCCCAGCCCAAGCCCGCTTCTGGAGCTGTCCAGGTTGATCCCTCCCTGCCGTCGTATCGGCCGGTGCAGGGGATCTCCGGCTCGATCAAGTCCATCGGCTCCGACTCCATGAACAACCTCATGGACGCCTGGGCCTCCGACTTCAAACGGCTCTACCCGGCGGTGAACATCGAGATCGAGGGCAAGGGCTCCGCCACCGCGCCCGCGGCGCTCATCGAGAACCAGGCTCAGTTCGGCCCCATGAGCCGCCCCATGAAGGCCGACGAGATCGATGCCTTCGAAAAGAAGTTCGGTTACAAGCCCACCCTGCTGCGCACCGGCATCGACGCCCTGGCGGTCTTTGTTCACAAGGACAACCCACTCGAGGAAGTCACCCTCGACCAGCTCAAGCAGCTCTTCAGCGTGGCCGGGCCGAACATGACCTGGGCGGACCTCGGCGTGACCGGCCCCCTCGCAGGCCATCCCGTCGCGCTGTACGGCCGCAACTCCGCCTCCGGCACTTACGGCTACTTCAAGGACATCGCCCTCGGTAAGAACGACTTCAAGCCCACCGTCAAGGAGCAGCCCGGAAGCTCCGCCGTGGTGCAGGCGGTGGCCACCGACCGCGCCGGCATCGGTTATTCCGGCATCGGTTACGTCACCGCAGACGTCAAGGCCCTGCGGATCAAGCGCGGCAGCGGCCCCGCCGTCGCCCCCACCTTCGAGAACGCGCTCAACGGCCGCTACCCCCTTGCCCGCTACCTCTATGTCTACATCAACAAGGGGAGCGAGCCGCTCGACCCTCTCCGCGCGGAGTTCGTCCGCTTCATCTTCAGCCGGGAGGGCCAGGAAGCAGTCATCAAAGACGGCTACTACCCCGTCTCTCCCAAAGTCGCCGCGGAAGACCTTCAGAAGTGCGGTCTCTGATCCCACGAACGTGCACCCATAGCCAGGCAAGTTCTGTACCCTGTCCCACCACGTCCCCGCAGAACCCCCGGGGCAGTCCAAGGAGTTTTCCCGATGAAGAACTGTTGGTCTCTCGTCCTTGCCGCCGGCCTTGCCATCCCCGCCTTCGCCCAGAGCGATGCGACTCGCGCTTACGAGGCCGAACTGCTCGCCGATGCCGATTTGCGCGTCAGCCTGCTCCGTGATGAAGCCACCGGCAGCGCCGGATGGAACAAAGGCAAGTTCTTCATCACCGACGGCGGCGACAACACCCTGAACATCGGCGGCTTCACCCAGACCCGCTACCTCGCGGTCTTCCGCGACGACCGGCCCGACGACGCGGACGACTTCACCCACGGCTTCCAGATGCGCCGCGCCCGCATCAACGCCTCCGGCAGCGTGTGGGACAAAAACCTGACCTTCAAGATCGAGGGCGAGTTCCACCGCAACGGCGGAGACTTCCACCTCCTCGACGCCTGGGCCTGCTACACCTGGGACAGCGGCGTGGCGATCCGCTTCGGCCAGCTCAAGCCCTTCCTGCAGCGCGAGGACAACGTCAGCGACGTCTACCAGCTCACCGCCGAGCGCTCCGCCCTCAACTCCGTCTTCGGACAGAACCGCACTCAGGGCATCGAGGTCAGCGTGGTGAGGGAGCGCTTCCGCTTCTTCGGCACGTTCTTCGACGGCATGAACGCCCTCAACTCCGAGTTCGACAGCCCCGCCGAGTCCGACTTCGCCGTCTCCTGCCGCGTCGATTACATGTTCAGCGGCAACAGCTGGAAGCGGTTCGACGACCATACCTCCTTCCGCGGCAGCGAGTACGCCGGCATGATCGGTGGCGGCGTGGTCTGGCAGTGCGGCGGCGAGACCGGCGGCACCTTCGACGAGGACATCTTCCAGTGCACCGCCGACGTCACCGTCGAGGGCGACGGCTGGAACGTCTTCGCCTGCGGCGTGTGGCGCAACACGGACACCCCCGGCGGCAGCTTCAACGATTACGGCTTCCTCGCCCAGGGCGGCTACTTCATCACCGAGCAGTGCGAGCTCTTCGCCCGCTACGACGTGATCGTGCCCGACGAAGGCGACAACTTCAACACCGCCACGGTCGGGGTCAACTACTACGTCTCCCCCAACAGCCACGCGGTCAAGGTGACCGGCAACGTCAGCTGGTACTTCGACCCGGTCTCCCAGACCCCCATCCTCAACACCTCCACCGGCCTCCCGCTGCTGGCTGACATGGCGGGCGACCAGGTCGCATTCTGCATGCAGGTTCAGCTCATCCACTGAACCCTGCTAGTGCGCACCCTGCACGGTCACCGGCACCGAGATCCGGTACGTCATTGATCCGTGCATCAGGATCACCAGCGCGGTCGCCTGGGAGTTCACCTCCCAGCGCGGTCCGCTGCGCGCCACCAGCCGCAGCACGCCCGGCTCGTGCCGGTATGACCGTGACACCGTCAGCGGAGGCCGCCACGACTGCCGCTTCGGATTGGAGAGCCACAGCCGCACGGACTTGATATTCCGCGGCAGACCCTCCGGGTGGTCGGTGGAGAGCTTCACGGTGGCGACCATGCCGTCGTTACGCATATGGCGCGGGCCGGGCATCATGTCGCGCGTCAGTTCCACGCGCACGGTGATCCTGCGCCCATCGATGGTGATGACCTGCTGCGAGGCGGTGTCCGGCTCGGGCTTCTCCGGCTTGTGCGGCTTCTTCGGTTCGGGCTTGCCGTGCCTGCCCGTGGCTTTTTCCGGCTGAACGGCCTGCTCCTTCTGCTTCTCCTGGTCGGAGGTCGAGGGGGCCTGCTGGGCGACGCTCGCGGCGACGAGCCAAAGGCTCGCAAGTGCCGCGGTGAACCGGGTCAGCGTGTTCATGACTCTTGCTCCTGGCCCGCGTGGCGGGCCCATCGGTAGGACCAACGCAGCCAGCGGGTTTTTGTTGCATTCTCGGTGTTGCAACCGGCCGATCTCTCCCAGGGTAAAACCGGGACAGGAGAACCAACGATGAAGAACAGGCTCGTGGCGGTGCTCTGCGTGACGATGGTGGCGGGCAGTGCGCTCGGCCAGGCGGGCACGCCCGATATGCGCGAGCCTCCCTTGCCCCCCTCCTCCGAGCCCGCTCCGACCACGCCTGCGAGCAAGAAGGGGCTCGTCAACCTGCGCCCGCGCTTCGAGCTGGGCCAGGAGGTCCGCTTCGAAATGGACATCAAGTCGAACAGCTCGCGTCGAGGCCCCGGCATGCGGGGCGATCAGGGCATGTTCGGCGAGGGCAAGAAGGACATCGGCATGACCGTCGTCCTCAAGTGCACCGGCGTGGACCCGGAGGAGGGCTACGCGCTCGACATGACGATCGAGAAGTTCCGCTTCGAGGGCTCCCTCGCGGGTGAGCACATCCGCTTCGACTCCACCCGCCCCGACCGCAACGACCCCATGAGCGCCCTCTTTGAGTCCATCGTGGGCACGACGCTGCCCGTCAAGATGGACCTCGACGGCAACATCTCCGGCGTAGGCGGAGGCCCGCTCGCCGGGATGGACGGAGGGAGCCTGCTCAAGGGCGCGTTCGGCTCGCTCTCCACCACCAGCAAGGGCCGGGGCGAGGCCCGCGTCGGCGAAGCCTGGACCAACGAGGACGTCATCGACGGCGGCCTGGGCGTCATCCGTCTGAAGACCACCAACACCCTCAAGAGCCACGCCCGGGGCGTCGCCACGATCGTCAGCCGCGGCACCTTCAGCCTCGACCCCTCCAGCTCCAAGGCGGGCATCCGCGTGCGCGAGGGCGACCTTTCCGGCCAGACCCAGTGGGACACCGAAACGGGGATGCTCGAGTCGATGGACTGGCGGCAGAAGCTCACCGTTGAGAGGCAGGGGCGCGGCGGTGAAGCCCCCTCCGTCACCTCCGAGGACGTGACGATGAAGGTCCAGCGCCTCAAGAGCGGGCGGCGTGGCCGCTAGCGCACGGCCTCGGCGAGAACCTTCAGCGCTTCTTCGATCATCGGGCGCGTCACGTCCAGGTGCGTCACCGCGCGCACCCGGCGTGGGCCCGTGGCGAGCATCAGCACGCCGTTGGCCTTGAGCCGTGCGCACAGGTCCGCCCCCGTCATGTTCAGCGAGGGAGCAAGGTCGAAGAAGACCAGGTTCGTCTCCACGCCGTGGGCGGCCTGTTCAGGCTCCAGCGACAGGCCCTTGATGTTCGCGATCCCCTCGGCCAGCCGCTTGGCGTTGGCGTGGTCATCAGCGAGGCGCTCGACGTGGTGCTCCAGCGCGTAGATCGCCGCCGCGGCGAGGACGCCCGCCTGCCGCATCGCCCCGCCGAACATCTTGCGGAACCGGGCCACGCGCCGGATCGTCTCCACGTCGCCCGCGACGGCCGACCCCGCCGGAGAACCCAGCCCCTTGCTGAAGCAGCAGGAGACGGTGTCGAAGTTCGCCGCGTATTCCGCGGGCTTATGGCCCGTCGCCACGCATGCGTTCCACAGCCGGGCGCCGTCCAGGTGGAGCTTCAGCCCCAGCTCGCGGCCCCGCCTGGTCACACGCTGAACCTTCTCCAGCGGCCAGACGGCCCCGCCGCCGCGGTTGTGCGTGTTCTCGATTTCCAGCAGCCGGCTGTTGGGGGCGTGGATGCCCACGGGCCGGATCGCGGCTTCCAGGTCAGCGACCTCGAACTGGCCCCGGGGGCCTGAGAGCGGGCGGATCATGCACCCGGAGAGAGCCGCGGGAGCGCCGGTTTCGTAGTGGATGATGTGGCTGTCCGCGTGGGCGATGATCTCGTCGCCGGGCTCGGTGTGGGCGCGGATGGCGGCCTGATTCGCCATCGTGCCCGTAGGCATGAAGCACGCCGCGGGCTTGCCCAGACGCTGGGCGAAGAGCTCCTGGAGGCGGATCACCGTGGGGTCATCCCCCAGCACGTCGTCGCCCAACTCGGCCCGGGTCATCGCGGCGAGCATCTCCCGGGTGGGGCGTGTCACGGTGTCGGAACGAAGGTCAATCAGCGGCATGAAACAAGGGTAGGTGACGGGTGTTCGTGCGGACGGACGTTCGGTAAAGGGGGCTGTCAAAACGACAAGCCAAGTGCCGAGTTTGCAGGCTTTTTTGTAGCCGGAACGGGTTCCCGGCTCCGCGGCTCAAGGTCGGGAATGGCACCGAGTTTGCCATATATCCCCGTGTCCGCACGAAGGACAGAAAGGAGCATTCGATGGTCCGAAGCATCATCAATCGACCCGCGCAGTCCAGCACGAGCAGGTCTCTCTCCGCTCCCTTCACGCCGCTGTCCCGGATGATCGATCACTTCTTCGAGGATCCGTTCTTCGCCTTCGCGCCGGTGGCCTACAGCCGGGCGGAGCAGTCGGGCCTCGCGGTTGACCTCTCCGAGAACGACGACGAGTTCATCGTGCGGGCCTCCGTGCCGGGCTTCACGGAGGACCAGATCACCGCCGAGGTGAAGGACGGCGTGCTCAGCATCCGGGCCGAAAAGTCGGAGGATCAGCAGGAGAGCAACGAGCGCTGGCACCGGCGCGAGCGCCGCTGGGGCAGCGTGGAGCGCCAGGTGATGCTCCCCGCCCCTGTTCAGGAGGAGCAGGCCACCGCGGAACTGGCCAACGGAGTGCTTACCCTCCGACTCCCCAAGGTGCAGAAGTCCCCCGCTCGGCGCATCGCCGTCAGGCGCGGTAACGAAAACGGCCAGCTCACGCGCAACAGCTGAAGGTTCGATCCGTTCGCGAACTTCTAGCGCGTCACGAACCGAGCGATCGCCCCGGCCCCGCCGGGGCTTTTTTGCTTTTGCACAGTCCAAAAACGCAAGCCGCCCCGAACGAAGAGGGGCGGTTGGTCTTGCGCGTGTGCGTTGGAAGGGCTCAGGCCGCGCGGCGGAAGGTGCGCCACGTGGTCGAGGCGTTGGTAGCGCGGGTCCACCAAGAGCGGTTGAACTTGCGGGCCGTAGCCTTGCGGGCGGTGGTCCGCTTGGTGCTCTTGCGCGCGTTGGTCTTGCGGGCGGTGGTCTTGCTGGCGGTGCGCTTGGTGCTGCTCTTGCGCCAGTTGGTCTTGCGGGCCGTCTTGCGGACCGCGGTCTTGCGGGCGGTGCGCCGCTTGGCGGAGGCCTTGGCGGTGGCGCGCTTCGTGGAGCGCTTCCAGGCCTTCGCCTTCCGGCCCCAGGACTTTTTCGCGCGGTTGGTGCTGCTCGAAGTACGACGACGGGTATTCGTGGCCATGCTTGGCTCCCTTGGTGTCGAGGTTGGGCTTCCGTGCCCGGCGGGTCGCGTCCGTGCTGACCGGCAAACGCTGCCGGTGTGGGACAGTCACATAACCGTCCTGGCTGAAACCTTGGATCGGCGGCAAGGGGGAGCCGGATAAGTCGAATCAGCAATTTTTTTCGGCAAAGCGGCGAAGGCGGGGGGCGGCTTGCACGCCCGCGTGCACGGGCGGCCCGTTTCCTATGATCTGCCCCGATGCCTACCACCGTCCAAGGCACCCCCACCGCCGCGCACGAGCAGCCCTGGACGCCGACCTCGTGGCAGTCGCGTCCCGCGGCGTACGCGCCGGAATACCCGGACAAGCCGACGCTGTTCGAGGTCGTGCGCGAGCTTTCGACTCTGCCGCCGCTGGTGACGAGCTGGGAGATTGAGCGTCTGCGGACGCAGATCGCCGAGGCCCAGGAGGGCAGGCGATTCCTGCTGCAAGGGGGCGACTGCGCCGAGACGCTGGCGGACTGCCAGCCGCAGCGGGTGACGAACAAGCTCAAGATCCTGCTGCAGATGTCCATCGTACTGGTGCACGGGCTGAAGAAGCCGGTCATCCGCGTGGGACGCTTCGCGGGGCAGTACGCCAAGCCGCGGAGCTCGCCGACGGAAACGCGACAGGTCAACGGGCAGTCCGTAACGCTCCCCAGCTACTTCGGGGACCTGGTGAACCGCGCGGAGTTCACTCCCCTGGCGCGCCGGGCCGACCCACGCCTGCTGCTCAAGGGATACCAGCACGCGGCGCTGACGCTGAACTTCGTCCGTGCCCTCGCTGCGGGCGGCTTCGCGGACATGCACCACCCGGAATACTGGGACCTGTCCTTCAGCAAACAGGCCTCGCTCGACCCGGCGATCCGGCACGAGTACGAGCGGATGACGGCGAACCTCTCCGACGGCCTGCGCTTCATGGAGGCAATGGGCGAGGGGTCCATCGCGGAGCTGACGCGAACGGAGTTCTTCACGAGCCACGAGGCGCTGAACCTGTGGTACGAGTCGGCGCAGACCCGGCGCGTGCCGCGGCGGGAGGGGTATTACGACCTCTCGACGCACCTGCCATGGATCGGGGACCGCACGCGAGGGCTGGATGGGGCGCACGTGGAGTTCTGCCGCGGCATCAGGAACCCGGTGGGCGTGAAGCTGGGACCGTCGGCGAACGTGCGCGACGTGATGGGGCTGGCCCGTGCGCTCAACCCGAAGAACGAGCCCGGAAAGCTGGTGTTCATCACGCGGATGGGGGCGGGGAACGTGCGGCGCGTGCTGCCGGAACTGCTGGAAGCGGTGAAGGTCGCGGGGATCGCGGCTCTGTGGGTCTGCGACCCGATGCACGGGAACACCACGATCACGCCCGCGGGGCTCAAGACACGCTCCTTCGAGGCGATCGTCCGGGAACTGGAAGAGACGAACGCGGTGCACGAGCATGCGGGCGTGCCCCTGGGCGGGGTTCACTTCGAGCTGACGGGCGAGGACGTGACGGAGTGCACCGGCGGCGCGGTGGGCATCACCGAAGCGCAGCTGGCGCAGAACTACGGCTCCGCGTGCGATCCTCGCCTCAACTATCAGCAGGCGCTTGAAGTGGCGTTCCTGCTGGCCCGCCTGATGGGACGGTAACCCGCTGCGAAAGCTTGCGCGTCAGCGCGGGCCCTTGGCCTGCGCGCTGCGGCCCATCGCGTGGTAGAGCCAGAGGAAACCGAAGCACCCGGTGAGCGTGATCGCCAAGGTCATCCCGAAGAGAGCGACGGAGGGCTGGAGCCCCGCGGCGCGGGCGGCCTCATAGAGGCCCACGGCGGCGAATGGGGCGATCAAGCCGCGGAGGCCGTTGAGCGTGACGTGGGTCGCCATGTAGTGGCTGGTCTCCGCGGGCGGGGCGAAGTCCACGTGCCCGAGGTGCCAGGCAAGGTTGCCGCCCGCGAGGGCGATGCCCTGCACGACCGCCCCGGCGAACATCAGCGGGAGGGTGTGGAAGTACGCGCCCAGGAGGAACAGCGTGCCCGCGACGACGAAGGCCCAGCTCTGGATGGCGCGGAAGCGGACGACATGGGCACGGTCGAGCAGGCGGACCCAGATGGGAATAGCGAAGGGGATGACGATGTTCATCACCGAGCTGGCGATGAGGATGCTGTGGAAGTAGCCGATGTTGAAGTGCTCGCGGAGCGTGATGACGAGCACCGGGGCGACCATGATGTTGCCGAAGCCCAGGACGAAGAGGCAGCCCATGAACTGGGCGTAGCGGAGGTCGCGCCGCAGGATGCGGGCCATGACGATCGGGCCGTCCCAGAAGCGCATGAGGGAGGAGGCCCGCTCACGGGCGAGCATGGCGCGCTCGCCGCGGACTTTCATGCGTGAGTAGGCAAGCACCGCGACGAGCCCCAGGGTGCACGCCACTGGGACGATGAGGCGGTAGACGCCGGGGTTGAAGCGGTCGAGGGCGTAGCCGATGGCGGCCCCGCCCACGGCGATGACGAGCATCTGGACGGTCTGGATCTGCCCCACGATGCGGGAGCGGACGGCGGGGCCGTAGTTGGCGCGCCAGAGCGTCGGGCGCAGAGTGAGAATCCCCGACCAGCCGATGCGGGCGACGATGACGAGGGCGACCAGGCCGTACAGGCCCATCGGCGTCTGCGGGAGCGCGGCAATAACCCCGGTGGCGAGGATGATGCCCAGCTGTAAGGCGTTGATGATCGGAACCTTCGGCCTCCCCTGACCCAGCGAACCCCAGAAGAAGGAGAGCAGGTTGGCGAGCTCGCTGGTGGCGCCCAGAACCGCGACCAGAAGGTTGAGCGTTGCCGCGGCGATGACGCCGTCGAAGGTCTGCTTGGTGAAGACGGCGACGACGTTGCCATCGATAACCATCAGGACCAGGGCAAAGAAAAAGGTCGTGATGATCTCGAGGGCGTAGGTCCGGCGGCTGAGGAGCGGCTGCGCGTCGGGATGGAACCCGGCAACGGCTTCACGAGCACGCGAAAGGATGGAATCAGAAGGGCGTGGAACGAGCGACGATCCGGATGAATCGTGATGTAAGGCCAAGTTGAGGAAGGATATCGGTCGCTGCGGCATGGTCGGCGCGAAGAAGGGGGGTAAGGAAGGCCGATGGAAGCGTTTAGAGCGAGAGCGCTCCCCCGAGTAGGGCCGGGCGCGGGGAGATAAATCCCCGTGTGATCGGCGCACGTATAGCAATGGCCTACGCTTGAGCCCACGCATGCCTACCTCAACACCCAACGCCCCGGTCAGCCCCTCGAACCCCTCTTCGAGCGATTACGTGCTCGGGACGGGGATGGAGGAAGCCGCGCGCCTCGGGTTGCAGCACCGGCTCTGGTCTGCCGCGACGCACGAGCTTTGGGAGCGGGCGGGGATCCAGCCTGGGCAGACGGTCATCGACATCGGCTGCGGGCCGGGGTACGCGACCCTGGACCTCTCCCAGATTGTGGGACCGACGGGTCGGGTAATTGCGATCGACGAGTCCGCAGCCTTCCTGAAGCAGCTCCACAACGTGGCGATGTCCCGCAAGGCGATGAACATCGAGCGCGTGCTGGGAGACGCTCAGGAACTGGCCGAGGTTCTCGCGGGCGAGGAGAACACCGCGGACGCGGCATACGCCCGCTGGGTCTTCTGCTTCCTCGAGCGGCCGGAGGGCGTCGTGCAGGGGTTGGCGAAGGTGCTCAAGCCCGGCGGGCGTCTGGCGGTGCAGGATTACTTCAACTACGAGCGCTCGCTGACGCTGGCCCCGCGGCGGGAGGCCTTCTCGCGGGTCATCAGCGCGGTAGCTGCCTCCTGGCGCGCCCGGGGCGGTGACACGGACATCATGGGCCGCCTGCCGGGGATGCTGCTTGCCAACGGATTCCGCGTGGACCACATCGGCGTGGTGCAGCGGATCGCCCGGCCGGGCAGCAGCCTGTGGCACTGGCCGAACACCTTCTGGCAGACCTACCTGCCGCGGCTTGTGGAGGGCGGCTTCATCACCGCCGCGGACAAGGAAGCCTTCGACGCGGCATGGGAAGAGGCGAGCAACGACCCCTCGAGCTTCGTCCAGCTCCCGCCGGTGTACGAGCTGGTGGCGACGAAGGAATAAAGTCTCGCACTTCCAGGATCGAGGCGAATCCGACGTGCTCCCAAGCGGATTGCCGCCGCGCTGGCGCAGCAAGTCCGATCACCGCGCTTCGCCGTGAGCGGGCGACTGGTCGCTCAGCCGCGGGCTTGCTTCTCGGCGTAAGCCTGCTCGTGCACCGACCAGAAGTGGTCAAAGCTCGCGGCCATCGAATACGGCTGCATGTGGGCGTGGGCGGCGGCGCTCATCACGGCGCGAAGGGCCGAATCCGCGGCCAGGCGGAGGATGTGGTCGATCCACGCCGCGGGATCGGCGGGCAGAATGAAGCCGGTGCGGCCGTGCTCAACGACTTCCTTAGGGCCGCCCTGATCGGTGACGAGGACGGGCAGGCCGGAGGCCTGGGCCTCCATGACGACCTGGCCCAGGGTGTCGGTCGTGCTGGGAAAGAGGAACACGTCAGCGCTGGCGTACATGCGTGAGAGCTCCTCGGCGTAGCGGAAACCGAGGAAGCGGGCGCGTGCGCCGGCAAGAGCCTCTTCCATCTCCGCGCGATAAGGGCCGTCGCCGACGATGACAAGCTCCGCGGCGATGTTGCGTGCGCGCAAACCCGCATCCACAACCTTCCACACCTTGACCAGCAGCGGAAGGTTCTTCTCGACACTCACGCGCCCAACGTAAAGAAATCGCAGAGCGTCGGCCTCGCAGCCGTAGCCCGGCCAGATCGAAGCATCGCGGACGCGCGGGTGAAACTGCTCGGTCATGATGCCGGGACGCAGGGGCACGATGCGCTCGCGGGGGATGCCCAGGCGCGCAACGGAATCCGCGTAATCCTGACTGCGTGTGAAGATCGTCGCGAAACGGCGGTAGAAGAGGCTCATCGCTCCGCGAGAGATCGTCGTGAAAAGCTCATTGTCAAACAGGCGCTCGATATACGCGGGAAAGTCCGTGTGATAGACGCCGAGGATGGGGACGCTGAGCGATCGCGCGGCAAGGCGTCCGACGCAGCCGACGGGGCCGGGGGTAGAGATGTGAATCACGTCGGGCCGAAGCTCACGCGCGGCGCGGAGCATCTTCAGGAAGGGAGGAAGCACAAGCTCCAGATTGGGATAGCCGGGCATGCTCGTGGCGGCGAGGGGCTTGAAGTTGCGGATGTTGGGGGCGACGGGACAGTCGAAGTTGGTGGAGGTAAAGACGGTGAGATCGCGCCCGGCGGAAAGGGCCTGTGCCGCGGCGTTGCGGATGAACCGCGACACGCCGTTGACGTCGGCAAGAGTGTCGGTGAACAGAAGAACTCGCACGCGGTGAGAATAGGAAAGGCAGAAGCCCACCAAAGGCATAAGCCAAAGTTCCAAGGGAAGAGATCTGCAGTAGCCGCAAGAGCCTGGCGGCGAGGACGCGGATCGCGGCATAAGGCATCGAGGCACCTTGCCGAAGCTACTACGATTCGCCCTATGCCGACCCGACACATCGCGGTGTATCCCGGTTCGTTCGACCCGATCACCTACGGGCACCTCGACGTTGTCCGGCGGGGGCGGAAGCTGTTCGACGAGCTGATCGTTGCCGTGGGGTACAACCCCTCGAAGGACCAGCTCTTTTCGCCGGAAGAGCGCACGGCGATGGTGCGGGAACTGGTGGCGGAAATGGTGCGTGCCGAGCCGGACGGCGCGCCCGTCTCGGTGCGGCCCTTCACCGGCCTGACGGTGGACTTTGCACGCGAGGCCGGCGCTTCGGTGCTCCTCCGCGGCGTGCGCAATCTCTCGGACCTGCAGTACGAAGTGCAGCAGGCGGTGACGAACCGCGAGGTCGCGGGGCTGGAGACCGCGTTCGTCGTCGCGGGGCAGAGCTTCGCCTACACCTCCAGCAGCCTCATCAAGCAGATCGCGGCGCTGGGTGAAGACCTCTCGAAGCTGGCGCCGATGGTGCCGCCGCTGGTGGTCGAGGCGCTGGCGAAGAAGAAGGCGGAAAAGCACCCCGCGCTGGAGCGTCTGCGCGGCGCGGGCGGGTATTGACCGCGGCTCAGAAGACAGGGGCGGCGCGTCACACGTTGAACAGGAAGTGGCAGATGTCGCCGTCCTGCATCACGTATTCCTTGCCCTCGATGCGCAGCTTGCCCGCTTCCTTGATCGCCTTCTCGCTCTTGTACTTCTCAAGGTCCTCGACGGAGTAGATCTCCGCTCGGATGAAGCCCCGTTCGAAGTCGGAGTGAATCACGCCCGCGGCCTGCGGCGCGGTGGCCCCGATGGGAATGGTCCAGGCGCGGACTTCCTTCGGCCCCGCGGTGAAGTAGCTCTGCAGGCCCAGGAGCTTGTACGCGGCGTGCGCCACGGCATCGAGGGCCGGCTCCTTGAGCCCCAGTGCCTCGAGCATTTCCGCCCGATCAGCATCCGCCATCTGGGCAAGCTCGGACTCGATCTTCGCGCAGACGGGGACGACCTCGGCGTTCTCCTTCTTCGCGTGCTCGCGCACCTTCATGCAGGCCTCGGAGGTGCCTTCCAGGTCGTCCTCGTCCACGTTCATGATGTAAAGGACTTTCTTGGAGGTGATGAGGCCGAGGCTCTTGAGCACTTTCTGCTGCTCGGGATCGTCGATCTTGACGGTGCGGGCCGGCTCGCCGCGTTCGAGCGCGGGCTTGAGCTTCTTGAGCACCTCGTAGCGGGCCACCTCCTCGGGCTTGCCGCTCTTGGCGGCTCGCTCGGCCTTGGGGAGCGAGCCCTCGACGGTCTGGAGGTCGGCGAGCACCAGTTCCGTGGAGATGATCTCGATGTCGCGGATGGGATCGACGGAGCCCGCGACGTGGACGATGTCCTCGCCGCCGGGGGCTTTGGTGAAGCAGCGGACGACCTGCAGAATGGCGTCCACCTCGCGGATGTGGGAGAGGAACTTGTTGCCCAGCCCCTCGCCCTCGCTGGCCCCCTTGACGATGCCCGCGATGTCCACGAGCCGGAGCGACGCGGGAACGATCTTCTGCGGCGGGATGTACTGCGTGATGATGTTCATCCGCTTGTCGGGGATGGGCACGACCCCGACGTTGGGCTCGATGGTGGCGAAGGGATAGTTCGCGGCGAGCGCGCCGGCCTTCGTGAGCGCGTTGAAGAGGGTGCTCTTGCCGACGTTGGGGAGACCGACGATGCCTGCTTCCATAGGACAGAGTTCCGGTAAGGGCGGGATGGTAGGAAAGCTCAAAACTCAAAGCTCAAATGAAGACGGAAAGCCCCGGGCCGGGGGGCCCTCGATGAGCTTTGTGTTTTGCGCTTTGAGCTTTAGCGCAGCTCCACGTCCCAGTAGGCGTGGTCCAGGAACGCCTTCCAGCTCGCGTACTTCTCGTGCCCGAGCTTGAGGGCGATGATGGGATTGCGCTTGGGGCGTTCGGGCTTCTTGATCAGCTTCATATTGGCCTGCTCGGGCGTGCGGCCGCCCTTCTTGGCGTTGCACTTGATGCAGGCGCAGACGAGGTTTTCCCACGAGTCCCCGCCGCCCTGGGCGCGGGGAAGAACATGGTCAATCGAAAGGTCGTTGGTGGGGAAGACGCGCCCGCAGTACTGGCAGCGATTGCGGTCCCGCGCGAACAGGTTGCGCCGGTTCAGCTTCACCACCTGCTCCGGCAGCCGGTCGTAGCCCAGCAGCCGGATGATGCGAGGCACCGCGATCTCCATGCGCACGGTGCGCACCCAGTCGTGGCGGTCGGGCTCGAAGGCGCGCTGAAGCTGGCTGATCTCGATCCACGACTCAAGGTCGTAGTTGAGGAACTGGCCGTTGCCGCCGTCGGAGGTATCGACGTGGATGATCTCCGCGATCGACCGCGCCAGAAGCACAAACGCGCGCCGCGCCGACACAACGCGCATCGCGGCATACGCCTTGTTGAGCACAAGAACCTTCGCGTTCAGGCCTTCGTTGGCGTTGGGTGCGGGTAGGCCCGCGAGCGCGGATGCAATATCCGCTGGTATGGCCCCCTCCCCGGTGGACGACACCGCGGCGGCGTGTGCCGCGGGGGCGGGCCGGCGCTTGCCATGTCGTCCGTGCATGGAGACCTCCGCAGAAGCGGGACACTGATTGTTAGGGTATCAAAGCCCCGGTTCAACCTGTCGGAGGTGGATAAAGGCCTGTGGCTGGGGGGTTGCGGGGGGGTCAGTGGCGGAAGTGCCGCAGGCCCGTCGTCAGGCAGGTCACGGACCGGGCATTGCACAGGTCAAAGGTTTCCTGGTCGCGCTTGCTGCCGCCGGGATGCACGATGCAGGTGACGCCCGCATCAATGAGAACCTGGGGCCCGTCGGGGAAGGGGAAGAAGGCGTCGGAGAAGGCGACCGCGCCCTTGGCGAGTGCTCCGGCCTTTTCGACGGCGAGGCGGCAGCTCGTGACGCGGTCCATCTGCCCCGCCCCCGCGCCGAAGAGCCGCAGGCCCTGGCCCGAGGGCCCGCCCAGGCACACGGCATTGCTGAAGAGGAAGCGGCAGGTGGCCTCCAGGAACGACGCAGCACGAAGCTGCTCCGGCGTGGGCTTGGGGCCCGCGGCGAGCGTGAAGCGGCCGGGGTCGGCCAGCGCCAGATCCCGCTCCTGAACGAGCAGGCCACCGGGGATGGAGCGAAGCTCAAGCTGCGGCGCGGCGTGGTTGAGGGCGTCCAGGTCCCCCACCGCCAGCAGGCGGACGTTGGCCCACCGTGCGCGCAACGTTTCGAGCGCCCCGGGGCTGAAGCGCGGGGCGATGATGACCTCAAGGAAGACGTCCTTGGACTTGAAACGCTCCGCCGCGGCGTCGTCGAGCTCATCGCCGAGGGCGAGGATGCCGCCATACGCGGCGACGGGGTCACCCGCGATGGCAAGGTCGATGGCCTCGCGCGCGGTGGGCGCGATGGCCGCGCCGCAGGGGTTGGTGTGCTTGAGGATCGCGGCGCTGACCGCGGGCGCGCCGCCCATCCCGATGACGCGGTTGAGGGCGATGACAAGCTCAAGAGCCGCGGCGGCGTCGTTGATGTTGTTGTAGCTCAGCTCCTTGCCGTGGAGCTGCTCGGCGGTGGCGATGCTGGGCCAGTGCTGGGCGGCGTGCGACGGCGCGGCGCGGTACAGCGCCGCGGCCTGATGGGGGTTTTCGCCATAGCGCAGGTCGTCCTGCTTGAGGTAGGTGTGGGTGAGCAGCACCGGGAAGGGGCCGGCGTTGGCCCGGCCCATGTAGCCCGCGATGGCGGCGTCGTAGCGGCTGGTGAGGGCGAAGACCTCCGCCGCGAGCTGAGCACGCAGGGCGCGGGTGGTGTGGTTGTTGTGGCGGTCGAGGTCGTCGAGGATGCGCGCGTAGTGCGCCGGGTTGCTGGCGACGGTGACCCACTCGAAGTTCTTCGCGGCGGAGCGCAGCATCGAGGGGCCGCCGATGTCGATGTTCTCGATGGCCTCGTGTTCGCTGACGTTCTGCCGCGCGATGGTCTGCTCGAAGGGATAGAGGTTGACGCAGACGAGGTCGATGGGCCGGATGCCGTGCTGATCCATCGCCTGCTTGTGCGCGGGGTCGTCGCGCAGGCCGAGCAACCCGCCGTGGACCTTCGGGTGAAGGGTCTTGACGCGCCCGCCCATGATCTCGGGGAAGCCCGTCACGTCGTCGATGGAGGTGACGGCGATGCCCGCCTGACGGAGAGCCGCGGCGGTGCCCCCGGTGGAAATGATCTCAACGCCCCGTTGGGCGAGGGATTGGACGAATGGAACAAGGCCGGTCTTATCGCTGACGGAAACAAGGGCGCGTCGAATGGGAGCAAGGTCGGGCATGCCCGATGGTAGAGAAGTCAACCGCCGAAATGACACGGACACACAGGGGCGGAAATGAAAACAGGGAGCCGGAGGGCTCCCTGCTTGCTCTGCGCTTGAGAATGTCTTACCGCGGCACGAACTTGGCGGCGACGGCCTTGTTGCTGACGGCGTAGAGGTTGCCGTCAACAAACTTGTCGGTGTCGATGCGGACGATGCCGGGGGTGCTGATGCGCTCCACGATGTCGCCGCGGGAGGGGTGCAGGAGCGTGAGCCCGTTTTCCTCGCGGACGAGCAGACGGCCGCCGCGGGTGGCGATGACGGTGCCCTGGACGTTGGGCTGCTGCCAGAGGACCTTGCCGGTGGCCTGGTCAAAGGCGGTGAGCCCCTGCGTGGGGATGGAGACGTAAAGCACGCCGTTGTGAGCGGTGGGCTGGGCGGTCAGGGGCGTGCTGGTGCGGTGACGCCAGAGCAGGTTGCCGCGGGTGTCGAAGGCCCAGACGGAGCGGTCGAGGCCGGCGATGAAGAGGCGGCCATTCTCGGCAACGGGGTTGTTGGCGAGGCCCTGGTAGATGGCCGCGCTCCCGACGAGCGAGCCGTTGCGCGAGAAGAACAGAACATCGCCGCCCTGAGAGACGAAGGCGACGACCTCGCCCATATCCACGGGATTCGCCTCGATGGCGCCGTTGGACATGAAGCCCCAGGCCTTCACACCCCGGCCGATCACGTGCGCCATGATCTCGCCGGTGGACGCGCCGTAAATGGCGGTGGTGTTCTCGATGATGGGCCGGGTGTTGACGACGCGGCTGAGGCGGTCACGCGCCAGGAGCGTGCCGTTCGCGGCGGAAAGGGTGAAGATGTCCGCCTCGCTCGAAACGTAAATGTGGTTGGGGTCCAGGGGGTCGCGGTTGATGCCGACGAACTTCGTCAGCGGACCGGCGAGCTGATAGGACCAGCGGGTCTTGCCGGTGGCCGGTTCGAGCACCGACACGGTGCTGTCGGACTGCTGCATCACCACGGCATCTTCCGCGGCATCCACAAAGGTCACGCGGGTGCGGTCCGTCGCGCCGGGGAAGGGGAAGCCGACCCAGTCGAGGCGGTAGCCGATGCTGGCCCAGTCGTCGTGGACGACGGGGAAGGGCAGCTCGCCGGACTGCTGGGGGGCCGCGGCGGGCTTATCCGCGGAAGTGGCCGAGGAGGAGGACTTGCAACCGGGGAGCCCGGCGAGCATCACCAGAGCAAGTGTGGGGGCGAGGAAAGAAGCTGCAGTGCGGGTGAACATCCGGGGCGATCTCCAGGTTGTGGCCCACCCGACAAGGGAAGGCGGGAGGACCAGTATCAAGGGTCGGGGGGCCTTGGTCAACCGGCTCGGCTAGCATCGCGCATGTTCACGGGTCTTGTCCAGGCGGTTGGGACGGTCTCGTCGGTGGAACGGCGCGGGGTCGGGGTACGGCTGGGCATCGATCCAGGGGCGTGGGAATACCGGCCTGCGCTGGGGGACAGCATCAGCATCTCCGGCTGCTGTCTGACGGTGGCGGGGCTGGAGGGGGCGGTCTGGGCCTTCGACGTGGTGCCCGAGACGCTCGCGAAGACGACGCTGGGGGAACTCGCGCCGGGTTCGAGGGTGAACCTGGAACACGCCGCGACGCCGACGACCCTGCTGGGCGGTCACGTGGTGCAGGGGCACGTGGACGGCGTGGGGGTGGTGGAGTCCGTCACGACCGAGAGCGAATGGCGGGTGCGGGTGCGTCCCCCGGCCGGGCTCATGGAATACATGACGCCCAAGGGGTCGGTGTGCGTGGAGGGGGTGTCGCTCACCTTGGCGCGGGTGGAGCCGCGGGAGTGGTTCGAGGTGGCCCTGATCCCGACGACGCTGGAAAAGACGACGCTGGGCAACCTGCGGACCGGGTCGCGGGTGAACCTTGAGGCGGACGTATTCGCGAAGACGGTGGTGAACTGGCTGCACCACTACAGGAGTCTGTGAAGCGAAGTGGGCTTCGCGTCCTTCGCGTTCCCCGTTTTCCGATAGAGTTGGTGCGTGAGGATTCTCGGGATCGATCCTGGGCTGAGGGTGACGGGCTACGCCTGCATCGAGGGGTGGTCGCCGGCGCGGATCGTGGAGGCCGGGGTCTTCCGGCTCGTCCGCCGCGGCGAGGAGCTCCCGTCGATCGCCGAGCGCCTGCAGGAGCTGGACAGCGACTTTCGCGCCCTGATTGCGCGGACCCAGCCGCGGGCGGTGGCGGTCGAGGGCCTGTTCTCCCATTACCAGCACCCGGCGACGGCGATCATCATGGGGCACGCCCGCGGCGTGCTGCTGCTGGCGGCGCAGCAGGCCGGGCTGCGGCTGATCGAGCTGAAGCCGGCCATGGTCAAGAAGGCGGCGACGGGGTTCGGACAGGCGGATAAGGGGCAGGTGCAGCGCGCCATTCAGGCGCACTTCGGCCTGCCGGAAGCGCCCAAGCCCCCGGACATGGCCGACGCACTGGCAATTGCGCTCTGCGGGGCGCAGCACCTGGCCACGGCGGACGCGATCAGCAGCTAGAGGTATGGAAACGACGGACCCGAAGGATCCGCCTCGGACGAGTTCCTCGAGCACTTAGCAAACACTAACCTGGCTGAAACACGTGGTGCTCGAGGGCTGGTGAAAGGGCGAATCTAGAATCGGGCCTATGCCCGAGGCCAAGAGTGTTCAGAACGCCGCGGCACAGGTGCTCATCGTGGAGGATGCGCCGGACCATGCGGATGTGATGTCGGACGCCCTGCGCAAGCCGGGGCACGTGTGCACGGTTGTGAACTCGGTCGCGGAGGCCGGGGAAGAACTGCGGCTGGGCGCCTTCGACGTCATCGTCACAGACCTTCGGATGCCGGGGAGTGCCGGGACCGTCATCGCCGGGCTGCCCCCGGTGGCTCCGGACGGCGCGGACGCGGGCCTGCGCGTCGTGGAAGCGGCCCTGAAGCTCCAGCCCGCCGCGAAGGTGATCCTCGTCACCGCCCACGGCGACGTGCCCACCGCCCGCACGGCCTTCAAGATGGGTGTCTACGACTTCATCCAGAAGCCCCTGGACCTGGAAGTCTTCCGGAACCTGGTGAACCGCGCGGCGGAGGCCGTCCTGCTGCGGCACCAGAACGACCGGCTGAAGCAGGAGCTGGACCAGGCCGGGTTCGAGGGCATCGTGGCGCAGAGCGAGCCGATGCGGCGCGTGCTGCGCACCGTAAAGACGGTCGCGCCGTCGAACATCCCCGTGCTCATCACCGGCGAAAGCGGGACGGGCAAGGAGCTGATCGCTCTCGCCGTGCACCGCAACAGCAAGCGCGCAAACGGCCGGTACGTCACCTTCAACTGTGCCGGCCAGAGCGAGAGCCTGCTTGAGGACCAGCTCTTCGGGCACGTGAAGGGAGCCTTCACCGGCGCGGACAAGGACCGCGCAGGCGTCTTCGAGTACGCCGACGGCGGCACGCTCTTCCTTGATGAAATCGGGGACATGCCGTTGACGATGCAGGCCAAGCTGCTGCGCGTGCTGGAGAGCGGCGAAGTCGTGCGGCTGGGCAGCAACGAGGCGCGGCACGCGGACGTGCGCTTCGTGACGGCGACCAACCGCGACCTGAAGCAGCTCGTCGCCAACGGCCAGTTCCGCGAGGATCTCTTCTTCCGCATCAACGGCTCGCACATCCAGCTCCCGCCGCTGCGCGAGCGCAGAGAGGACATCCCGCCCCTGGTCCACTTCGCCGTGGACCGCTTCGCGACGGAAATGGCGGCCAAGCCCGCGGAGGCGGTGATCCCCGGCGTCACCGACGCGGCGATGATGCGGCTGACGAGCTATCACTGGCCGGGGAATGTGCGCCAGCTCCTCAACGTCGTGCAGAACATGGTCGTCAGCGCCCTGAGCGAGGAGCCGGTGCAGGGACAGGCGGTGATGCTCGACACGCGCCACATCCCCGAGGACATCCGCAGCGACGAGGGGACGGAAGACGCGGCGCCCTCGGGCGGCGGCGCGGGGTACGCGAGCCTCGCGGGCACGAGCCTGGAGCAGATCGAAAAGCGTGCGATCCGGGAGACCCTGCGCCTCACCGGCGGCAACCGGGAGCACGCCGCGAAGCTGCTGGGCATCGGGGAGCGCACGCTCTATCGCAAGCTGAAGGAATACGGCCTCCGGTAAGGCGGCCGCGGCTTACTTGCCCGTGAGTTCCTCGTATCGGGCGAGGATCGCGCGGTCCACCTCCGCGTACCGGGACAGGAAGCTGAACGCCCCCCGCTCATCCGATTCCATGCTGGTCGGCGGCGTGCGCTCGATCTCGGCGCGGCGTTCGAGCAGGTCGCGCAGCTCCTGATCGCTCTGCGCCAGCTCCATCAGCCGATCCTTCAGAAGGACGACCTGCAGCGCGGCGATCTGCAGCTCCATCCCCCCGACGGACTTGCGGATGCTTTCGACCCGCCCGTGGGCGATGGGGAAGCCCCGCTTGATGAGCGACTCATACTCATTGTCGTACGCCTCGCGCTGCTCGATGGCGTACATCAGCTCGCGGCTGCCGCGGGCAAGCTCCATGAGCCGCGGCGTGCGGACGAAGCGCCGCCATTCGGAGGGAACTTCGGCGTCGGCCTCGGGGCTGAGGACGTGGATGACATCGCCCGCATTGATCCGGACGGTAAGGCCCTGCTGCGACAGCGCCTCGGCGACGGTAAAGGACTCTTCCGGTCCCCCACCGGCACGCCGGATAACAACCCGTGTGGCCCGCTTGTCGGGCTTCCACTTGCCGTTCAGCAGCTTGGCGAGAACAGCCCCGCTCGATTCGATCCAGTCGTCGCACGGGTGATTGACGTACCCCTGCACGGAAACGTGGATCCGGTGCGGGGCGCGCGGGTCCGGACGCTCGGAGACGGTGACCACATCATCGGGCTGGAGCTTGTAGTCGTACCAGGCCTCCATGTTGCTGGGGGAGAGGATGACGTTCATCCTGTCATCGCCGCCGCTGTCGAGATAGATGGTCTGCGCGCCGTCCTTCAGTCCTCCCGCGGCGGAGATAAGTTGCTTGAGCGTGAACCCGCCGGGGGGAATCAGGTACGGGCCGGGGCTCCTCACCGCGCCCTCGATGTAAACGAGCTTTGCGGGCGAAGCCGGAGCGGCCTGCGGGGCAGGCTCACGATTCTGGAGCGCCACGAGGCTCGCGCTGACCTGCTCCAGCGTCGCGACGCTGCGCGTGTTGATGCGGTGGTTCTGCACCAGCAGGAAGATCACGGCGGCACCGAATACGACGAGCAGCGCAAGATTGATTCTCTGGAGCATGATGCGGTCTCCGAGCTTGATGGTGCGTGCTTCCAGCGCGATCCGCGCCGGGTCGCCGAAGCGGGCGAGAGCCTGGACGCGGGCCTGCTGCGGGGAAAGGCCCTGGGCGAGCAGCTCGTCCTCGATCATGGCGAGGTGCGCGTCGAGCTCGTCGCGCACCTCGGCCTCGATCTCCGCCACGGGACGGGAATCGAAGACGAACAGGGAACGGAGAAAAACGCGGCTCACGCGGCACTCTCCGGAGCGGGGTCATCGGTGAGCACACGGGACACGGCGGTGGAAAGCCTCTCCCACAGGGCGGTCTGTTCCTTGAGGCGCGCCCTGCCGCGGGGCGTGAGGGAGTAGAACTTGGCCTTTCGGTTGGCGTCGGTGATGCCCCACTCGCTCTTCAGGTCGCCGCGCTTTTCGAGGCGGTAAAGCGCCGGGTACAGCGAGCCTTCCTCGATGGACAGAGCCTTTCCAGAGGCGAGCTCAATGGCGCGGGCGATGCCGTAGCCGTGGTTTGAGCCGCGGGCGAGCGTGCGGAGGACCATCAGCTCGAGCGCGCCGGGAGGCAGTTCGGGGCTGGAATCCTTGGGGGGCATGGGCGATATCCCTAGTTCAACTAGGGAAGATTAGCGATCCCCTTGTGTCTGTCAAGCATGAAACTTTGAACCACGCCAAAAGCGTCTCTAACCCGGGGCTGAAGGGACGGTTGGGGCCGGGTTCACCGGAATCGCGGCGGGCGTTGTGCCGCGGGGCCGATAGACTGCGGCATGACCAGCGTCTGCTTCTACTTCCAGGTGCACCAGCCCTACCGCCTGCGTCGCTACAGCGTCTTCGACAGCGACCCCTTCTACTTCGACGACGGCAAGAACGCGGCGATCCTGCGCAAGGTCGCGGACAAGTGCTACCGCCCCACCACGCAGCTCATCCTCGACCTGGTGCGCCGGCACAAGGGCAACTTCCGCGTGAGCTACTCGATCACCGGCACGGTGCTCGACCAGCTCGAGCAGTGGGCGCCGGACGTCATCCGCACCTTCCAGGAGCTCGCGGCGACGGGCTGCTGCGAGTTCATCGGCGAGACCTACCACCACTCCCTCAGCTACCTGTACAGCAAGCGGGAGTTCGACGAGCAGGTGCTGATGCACACGCACCGGATCGAGCAGCTCTTCGGCCAGACGCCGCGGGTCTTCAGGAACACGGAACTGATCTACAACAACGACCTCGCCTGGCACGTCTCGCAAATGACGGACGAGACGGGGAACCGGCGCTTCAAGGGGCAGATCTGCGAAGGCGTGGACCGGCACCTGGGGCATCGCTCGCCCAACTACGTCTACACCCCGCCGGGGGGCGCGAAGGGCCGCGACATGAAGCCCTTCGGCCTGCTCCTGAAGAACTACCGCCTCAGCGACGACATCGCCTTCCGCTTCTCAAACCGCGGCTGGGCCGAGTGGCCCCTCACCGCGGAGAAGTTCGCCAAGTGGGTGAACCAGATCAACGGGGACGGGTTCATCTGCAACCTGTTCATGGACTACGAGACCTTCGGCGAGCACCAGTGGGCGGACACGGGCATCTTCCAGTTCCTCTCCGCCCTGCCGGAAAAGATCTTCGACATCAACCCCGGCCACAACCACTTCATCACGCCGAGCATGGCCCTGGACGAGTTCCCGCCCGTGGGCGAGTACGACGTTCACGACTTCATCAGCTGGGCGGACACGGAGCGCGACCTCACCGCGTGGCGCGGCAACGCCATGCAGCACAACGCCCTTGAAGAGGTCTTCCGGCTCGAGGAGCCGATCAAGGCAGCCCACGAGCGGGCGCTCAAGAGCGGCGACGCTCACGCCGCGACGGAGGCCGGCCACCTGCTCAACGACTGGCGGAAGCTGACCACCAGCGACCACTTCTATTACATGTGCACCAAGTACTTCGCCGACGGCGACGTGCACAAGTACTTCAACCCCTACGACTCCCCCTACGACAGCTACATCAACTTCATGAACGTGCTGGACAACCTGCGCACGCGGCTGGCGAACCTCTCCGGCGCGGGCGCCAGCCGCGAAGGAGCGGCGGTGAGCTGATCGGGCTCCTCGCCTCTGAAGTCCACGAAGTGATCCCATGCCCGAAAACTGGGTTTCTCCGGCCGAGCAACACGGCCAGTCTCGCCTTGCCCTTTTCACAAGACAATCTCAAGAATCGCCTCGCCGCGGACCCGCGTGATTCCTGTGGGAAAGACGGGGATCGAGCGACCCGTCACGCAGACGACGTGCCCACGTGCGACCGTCTGCTCGCGGCACGCCGGCAGCGAAGCAAGACCGGCGGTTGAGCGTTCCCCGGGGGCGTGCCGCGGCGGCCCCTAGAATCTCCGCTTCCTACGGAGATCCCCCCGATCATGGCCCGTCACCTCACCGCCGATCAGGTCCGCACCACGTTCATCGAGTTCTTCAAGGGCAAGCCTTCCAAGCAGGACGGCCACACCTTCGTGCCCAGCTCTCCCTGCGTGCCCGTGGACGACCCGACGCTGCTCTTCACCAACGCGGGAATGAACCAGTTCAAGCCCATCTTCCTGGGTCAGGCCGACCCCGGAAGCGAAATGGGGCGGCTGAAGCGCGCGGTCAACAGCCAGAAGTGCATCCGCGCCGGCGGCAAGCACAACGACCTCGAAGACGTAGGCAAGGACACTTACCACCACACCTTCTTCGAGATGCTCGGCAACTGGTCCTTCGGGGATTACTTCAAGGCCGAAGCCATCGCGTGGTCGTGGGAGCTGCTGACGGAGGTCTACGGCCTGCCGAAGGAGGCTCTGTACGCGACCTACTTCGGCGGCGATGAGAAGGCGGGCCTGGCGCCGGACCTGGAGACGCGCGACCTGTGGCTGCGGCATCTGCCGAAGGAGCGCGTCCTTCCGGGCAACATGAAGGACAACTTCTGGATGATGGGCGACACCGGGCCCTGCGGACCCTGCACGGAGATCCACGCGGACCGGCTGGTGGCCCTCGGCGAGAGCAACCGCGTCGCTCCGGAGCTGGTGAACAGCGGCGACCCGGACGTCATCGAGGTCTGGAACAACGTCTTCATCCAGTTTGACGCGGAGTACTCGGAAGAGGGCCTCGCCGCGCTGCACAAGTGGGACAGCACCCCCGAGGCCGAGCGTGGCAAGCTGCCCTTCAAGAGCCGCACCGAAATCGAGGCGAAGTACCGCACGCTCACCCCCCTGCCCGCCAAGCACGTGGACACGGGCATGGGCCTGGAGCGGCTCGTGAGCATCCTCCAGCGCAAGCGGAGCAACTACGACACCGACGTCTTCGCCCCCATCTTCGCGGCGATCGAGCGCCTGACGAACGCGCCGCACCCCTACTCCGGCAAGCTCGGCGCGGCGGATAAGGGCAACGTGGACACCGCCTACCGCGTCATCGCGGACCACATCCGCACGCTGACCTTCGCCATCACCGACGGCGCAGTGCCCAGCAACGTCGGCCGCGGGTACGTGCTGCGCCGCATCCTCCGCCGCGCGGTGCGTTATGGGCGGCAGATGCTCGGAGCCAAGACAGGCTTCTTCGCCCAGCTCGTGCCCGTCGTCGTGGACCGCTTCGGCGACGCCTTCCCCGAACTGCGCAAGGACCCGCAGCGCGTGCAGAAGATCATCCTCGAGGAGGAAGAGAGCTTCGGAAAGACGCTGGACCGGGGCATCAAGCTCTTCGAGCAGGTCGCGGCCGAGGCAACCGGCGGCACGATCACCGGCGCGGACGCCTTCAAGCTCTACGACACCTACGGCTTCCCCATCGACCTCACCGTGCTGATGGCCGAGGAACGCGGCATCAGGGTGGACATCGCGGGCTTCGAGAAAGCCGTGGAGGCCGCCAAGGACCTCTCCCGCACCGGCGGCGCGGCGAAGGCCGACGCCCCCAAGGCGCTGACACTCGGCGCCGAAGAAGTCGCGCGCCTGAAGCACCTGAACATCGCCGCGACGGACGACAGCCACAAGTTCGTCAACAAGGACATCCGCGCTCGCGTGCAGGCGATCTGGAACGGCGAAAACTTCGACGAAGTGGCGCACGCCGCCCACGCCGATCGGCCCATCGGCATCATCACCGACCGCACCTGCTTCTACGCCCAGATGGGCGGTCAGGAAGGCGACACGGGCCGCATCACCCTCCTCAACGGCAGCGAGGAGCGCGACCCGCGCACCGAGTTCGTCGTCGAGGACACCAAGACCTTCGGCGGCTACGTGCTCCACATCGGGCGTCTCCGCGCCGGCGAGCTGCGCGTGGGCGATTCCGTCCTCATGGACCTGGACCAGAAGCGCCGCCTCAAGACCGCGGGCAACCACACCGCCACGCACCTGACGAACCTGCTGCTGCGCGAGGTGCTGGGCACGCACGTGGACCAGAAGGGCTCGCTGGTCGCGCCGGACAGGATGCGCTTCGACTTCAGCCACTCTCAGCCGGTGACGCCGGCGGAGCTGGAGCGGATCGAAAAGGGCGTCGCGGAGCGCGTCGCCCAGGACCTGCCGGTGTACGCGGAGCAGGCGAGCCTGGTGTCGGCGAAGCAGATCAACACGCTGCGCGCGGTCTTCGGCGAGGTGTACCCCGACCCGGTGCGCGTGGTGAGCATCGGCGCGCCGGTGGCGGACCTGCTCGCCGAGCCTCAGAACGAAAAGTGGATGAGCTACAGCGTGGAGTTCTGCGGCGGCACGCACGTCAACAGCACGGGCCAGATCGGCAGCTTCGCGATCATCGCCGAGGAGGCGGTGGCCAAGGGGATCCGGCGCGTCGTCGCCGTGACGGGCGAAGCCGCGGCGGAGGCCCACCAGCACGCGGACGCGATAGAGAAGCGCATCTCCGCCGCGGGCGGGCTGCCCGATACGGAACTGGGCAAGGCGGTGCAGGAGCTGACGGCGGAGCTGGACGGCCTGATGATCCCCGCCTGGCGCAAGGCGGCCTGCCGCGCCATGCTTGCGAACCTGCAGGAGCGTGTGAAGGAGGCGAGCAAGCGGATGGGGGCGGCGATCCGCGAAGAGGCGGTGCGTCAGGCCCGCGGCATCGCGGAATCGGCGGTCACCGCGAACGAGCAGGTGATCGTGGCGACGATCGAAGCGGGGGACAACCGCGAAGCCCTGCAGGCGGCGATGAAGACGGTCCGGGAGCGTGCGCCCAAGGCCGCGGTGATGCTGTTCAGCGTGGACGCCGCGGGTGGCAAGGTGGCGATCATGTCCGCCGTGCCGGAAGCACTGATCGCCAAGGGCCTGAAGGCCGGGGACTGGCTGCGCGACGCCGCAGCCGTGGTGGGCGGCAAGGGCGGCGGCAAGCCCGACGCGGCCCAGGGCGGCGGCACCGACGTCGGCAAAGTCAACGAGGCCATCAAGGCGGCGCGGACGGCGGCGCTGCGGCTTATCATGTAAATCATGGGCATCAGCGATGCTTGAACAGGCGGTTCGAAACCTCTCCCCCAGGAGTGGGTCTCGTTTCGCCAGTTGGCCAGCTCGACGCGTTGCCCGAGCACGTGCAACAGCTTGCGAGAACCTGCTTCGCACGCCTGAAAGAGGAGCATGGGACCTTTCAGCCGTATCGGTCCTGTGCGTCGGATGGGTCAGATACACAAGTCTCGGCCAGCACCTGGGTAGGCTGAAGCGATGACCGACCCCGCCCCCCCCACGCCTCCCTCCGAGGACGATCCGCGGCTGGCGATCCCCGAGGTCCTCAAGAACCCTCCGCCCGGAACGCCCAAACTGGAACCTGACCGCCCGCGGCCGCCATCGCAGGCCCTGCAAATGGGCCGGGCATGGGCAATGGCGATGGACTTCGTCTTCACGATCATCGCCGGGGCGGTGCTGGGATGGCTCTTTGACCGCTGGCGTGGGACCGCGCCGGCGGGGGCGTTGATCGGGCTGGCGGTGGGGTTTGTTCTGGCCTTTTACAGGATCGTCCGGGCGACCCAGAAGCAGGAAGCCGCGGAACGCCGGGCGAAGGAGCAGGAACGGGGGGGCAGGTAACCCCCGGAGGGGGGCGGGGCGGGGGTGTCCGAGGCGTCCGGAGGGCGGTCGGAGTTCTCGCCAGCGGGGGTACGGCTGGCTATCCTTGAGACCCTTTTTTGACTGGATCTGTTTTGACCACGACGCCCGACATCCCGCGCCGCACTTACGGGCTCACCATGCTGGTGGGGAGCCTTGTGGCTGTGCTCGGCGCGTGGGCCGGTTCGCGGCTGATGGGCGGCACTCCCGCGCAGGCCGGAACGGTGGCGGTGGCGCTGGCGATCGGCTCCGTTGCGGGCTTTGCGCCGGCGCTGCTGCGGGTCAGCCCGGAGTACTGGGGGGTGGTGGTGCTGCTCTCCGGGGCGGCCCGGGCGCTGCTGGTCCTGGGCGTGTGCTACGGCCTTGCCGTGAAGAACCCCGAACTGGCCGGGCGGGCGATCTCGCTTCCGGCGGTGGGCGGAGCGGTGCTCATGCTCGCCCTGGAGACGACGCTGGCGATTCGCGTGCTGAGCCGGATCGAGCAGCGGAAGGCGGAACTGAAGGCGGCCGGGGCGACCGGCCGGGCAGAGTAAGGAAGGAAGTCACGGACCCATGGGTAACGCGATCATGACGACCCTTGCCGCCGGAAACCCGCTGGAGCACGTTGTTAACCAGCCTGCGGTGGTGAACGAGAAGGGTTACTGGGTGTGGTCCGGCAACCAGGGCGTGCTGGTGCTGTCGGGGCTGATCATGATCGCGGTCGGCCTGTGGGTCGCGGGTCAGATGAAGACCGACGGCAAGGCGCAGGGCGCGGACGCCTACGTGCCGCGGAACCGCTTCGCGCACCTGATCGAGGTGTTCATCGTCTACCTGCGGGACGAGGTGATCCGCCCGCTGCTGAACGACCGGACGGAGAAGTTCACGCCGATCCTGCTGACGTTCTTCTTCTTCATCCTGGTGAACAACCTGCTGGGTCTGACGCCGATCCGCGACATCTTCCACGCGGTGGGCGTGCACGCGGACTGGATCGGCGGCACGGCGACTCAGAACATCTGGGTGACGGGCACGCTGGCCGTCATCTCGGCGATTGTGTTCAACGTGGCGGCGATCGTGCGACTGGGCCCGGTCGGGTTCATCAAGCACATGCTGGGCGGCCTGCCGGTGTACATGCTCCCGATCGCGCTGCTGCTGTTCATCATCGAGGCGGCGGGCCAGTTCCTCATCAAGCCCTTCGCCCTGGCGCTGCGTCTGTTCGCGAACATGACGGCGGGCCACGTGCTGATCGCGACGGTGCTCGGCTTCGCCGGGACCGCGATCGCCACGGGCCTGAAGGAAGGCGGCTGGGGGACGCAGGGCACGATCACGCTCGTCAGCGTGCTGTCGGCCACGGTGCTGATGTTCCTGGAGCTGTTCGTCGCCTTCCTGCAGGCGTTTGTGTTCATGTTCCTGACCACGATTTTCATCTCGCTGATGGATCACCACGACGAGCATGGCCATGAGCACGGGCACGGCCATGCCAAGGGCCACGAGCACGCCCACGCGTAACCCACTGGGTCGGCGTGAATAACGGGCCCGCCGCTTCCGCGGCACACGAGCACCCGGGCATGGATTGAGATAGAAAGGGAATCGATGAGCAAGCTGATGAACAAGGCGTTTCTGATGGGTCTGGCGGCGATGGCCGCGGCTCCCGCGGTGGCCAACGCGCAGGAGACCGCCGCGGGCGCGACCGTCGGCAAGGGTCTCGCGGTCCTCGGCGCCGGCCTGGCGCTGGTGGGCGGCGGTCTGGGCATCGGCCTGGTGGGCAAGAGCGCGGTGGAGTCCATCGCCCGTCAGCCCGAGGCGGCCGGCAAGATCCAGATCAACATGATCCTCGCGGCGGCCCTTATCGAAGGTGCCACCCTGTTCGCGGTGTTCACCGGCTTCAGCGCCTGATGCAACCTCATGCCGGCCGCCCGGAAGGGCCGCCGGCGTTTTTCCGAATTGGACCTTTCACACGGATTGGAGCAGACCATGCCTCGCCGTTCCGCCCTGTTCGCCGCTGCCGTGACGTTCCTGACCCCCGCGCTGGCGCTGGCCGCCGATGAGGCGCACCAGAAGAGCGCGGAGGCCATTCACAATGACAAGGCCGGGCTGTTCACGGCGGTGACGGCGCTGGTGGTGTTCTGCCTGGTCTTCGCGGTGCTGGCGACCAAGGTGTGGCCGGTGATCTCCAAGGCCCTCGACGAGCGGGCCAACAAGATCCGCGAGGAGATCGAAGCCGCGGAAATGGCCCGCCAGCAGGCCAAGGACGCCCTGGAGCAGTACCAGCAGAGCCTGGCCCAGGCCCGTGCCGAGGCCCAGAAGATGATCGAGGCGACCAAGGCGCAGCAGGCGGCCCTCGCCGCGGAGCTGCGGGCCAAGGCCGACGCCGAGCTGGCCCAGATGCGCGAGCGTGCGATGCGGGACATCGAGACGGCCAAGCGTGCCGCGGTGGCCGAGATCTACGCCCACTCCACGACCCTGGCGACGACGGTGGCGAGCAAGATCCTCAAGCGCCACATCACGCCCGAGGACACGCAGCGGCTGGTGGAAGAGAGCCTCCTCCAGCTCCAGGCGGCGGGGAAGAACTGACCACGCACTTACGGATAGGACCGAGCGATGCCCCTGATCGATTCACCCCCCGACGCGACCGCACGCGTGTACGCACGCAGCCTCTTCGACCTTGCCAACAAGCAGGGCGGCCAGGGCGCGATCGAGTCCACGGTCGCGGAGCTGGAGGAAATCCTGGAGATCGCACGCCAGGACGCCCGCTTCGGCGAGTTCCTCTCTTCGCCCTCCATCTCCACCGCGGACCGCGCGAAGGTGATTGAGAAGGTCTTCAAGGGCCGCGTCAGCGACCTCACCTACAAGTTCCTGCAGGTGCTCAACGAGAAGGGGCGGATCGGGCAGCTGCCCGCGATCACCGCCGCCTTCGACCAGGAGTCGCAGGAAAAGTTCGGGCGGGTCGAGGTGGACGTCTTCACCGTCGAGCCCGTCTCGCCGGACCTGCTGCGCACCATGCGCGAGCGCCTGGCCCAGGTGATGGGCAAGGACGTCGTGATCCACCCCTACACCGACGCGAACATGATCGGCGGCGTGAAGTTCCGGATCGGCGACCAGCTCATCGACGCCTCCGTCGCCACCCACCTGCGCCGCCTCAAGGACAAGCTCGACAACGAGGGCGGCGCCAACCTCCGCTCAAGGATCAGCAAGATCATCGAGGGCTGACCTCCCCCACCGCCGCCTTTCCGCGGCGGTTTTTTTGCGCCCGCCGGGACGCCCCGCGCCCGCCTTTTCCGGCCCCCTCTTCCCCTGCCAAAGCTGCCAATCCGCGAGTCGCGACCTACCCTCACTCCCCCACCGCGATCGCGTGGGACGGAGTGAGCCGTATGCCCAAGAAGACCATTCAGTCCGTTGACGTTTCCGGCAAGCGAGTCCTGACCCGTGTGGACTTCAACGTCCCCGTCGAGGACGGCCGCATCACGGACGACCGGCGCATCCGCGAGGCCCTGCCCACCATCCGCTCCATCACGGACCGCGGCGGGCGGGCCGTCCTCATCTCCCACATGGGCCGCCCGGAGGGCAACGGCTACGAGGCCGAGTTCTCCCTCAAGATCGCGGCGGAGAAGCTCTCCGAGCTCCTCGGAAAGCCCGTCGCCTTCCCCAGCCAGGACTGCGTGGACGATCAGGCCGCCGCGGCGGTCAACGCCCTGAAAGACGGCGAGGTCCTGCTGCTCGAGAACCTGCGCTTCCACAAGGGCGAGAAGAAGGGCGACCCGGCTTTCGCGGCGAAGCTCGCGGCGTACGGCGACATCTACTGCAACGACGCCTTCGGAACGGCCCACCGGCCCGACGCCTCGATGGTGGCGGTGCCGATGGCGATGCAGGGCAAGCCTCGCGTCGTCGGCTTCCTCATGGAGAAGGAGCTGAAGTTCCTCTCCGAAGCGCTGGCGGCTCCGGCCAAGCCCTTCGTGGTGGTGCTGGGCGGCGCGAAGGTGAGCGACAAGCTCGGCGCGATCGAGCACCTCCTGCCGAAGGCCTCGGCGGTGGTGGTCGGCGGCGCGATGGCGTACACCTTCCTCAAGGCGATGGGCAAGAAGGTGGGCAACAGCCGCGTGGAGGAGGATCGCATCGCGGACGCGAAGCGCACCATCGAGCTGGCGGCGAAGCTGAAGGCGGAGCTGCACCTGCCCGTGGACCACGTCTGCAGCACCCTCTTCAGCGAGGACAGCGGCGACATCGAGGTCTTCGACGAGCAGATCAAGGACGGCTTCATGGGGATGGACATCGGCCCCAAGACGCAGACCAAGTACGCCCTGCTCCTGCGGAAGGCCAAGACGATCGTGTGGAACGGCCCCATGGGCGTGTTCGAGTTCCGTCCCTTCAGCCAGGGCACCCAGCAGGTCGCCAAGGCCATCGCGGACGCGACCGCGGCCGGGGCCATCAGCATCGTCGGCGGCGGCGACTCCGCCGCGGCGGTCGAGAAGTTCGGCCTCGCGGAGAAGATGACCCACGTCTCCACCGGCGGCGGCGCGAGCCTCGAAATGCTCGAAGGCAAGAAGTTCCAGAGCGTCGAGCTGCTCGACAACTGAGCAAGCCGCGGCCTCCGCACCAGAGCCGGCTGCTCAAAGCCCTCACGCGGCGTGAGCCGCCCGTGTCGGCGTGCGCCCAGCCGGTGAGCCTGATTTCAAGCTGCTTGCGGCCCGCGCTTGGGCAAGGGCGGGAAGGATGCACTCCATCAGCAGAAAGGAGTGACGTCATGCCCATGCCCGCCGCTGCGAAGGAATACGAACGCATCGGCCAGACGGCCGGAGCCGCGGACCACGACCGGGACCTCGTCCACGAGCTGTCCCGTCGGCTGGATGAGATGTGGCGGCTGGACCAGTACATCGCGAACGCGGACGGCAAGCCTCGCCTGCAGGAGTTCTGGCGCGACCTGAAGCAGCAGGAGCACCGCAACATCCAGCAGCTCAAGGGGCTGGTCGCGGAGGAGGTGAGGGCGCAGTGTTTCTGACGCATCCCGAACCGCCTTACCCGACCATCGCGCCCAACCTGCGCGCGACGATGGAGAAGACGCTGGAATGGGTGCACGAGCTGCAGGACATCAGCGGCTTCCCCAGCGAGACGCAGGCGTGGGCCGCGATGCGCGCCGTGCTGCACACCCTCCGCGACCGCCTGACACCCGACGAAGCCGCGGACCTGGCGAGCCAGATGCCAATGCTCCTCCGCGGCATGTACTACGAGGGCTACAACCCCGGCTCCACGCCCCTGCGCCTGCGCACGCGCGAGCAGTTCATCGAGATCGTCGAGCGGAGATTGGGCAACCACACGCGCATCCATCCGGAGTTTGCGTGCCGCGCCGTGTTCGACCTGCTGGATCGCCGCATCAGCCGCGGCGAAATCCTCGACGTGCGACGAATGCTCCCCGCGGACATCCGCTGGATGTGGCCGCCGGCATAGGCCCGCACGGCCAACGACGCGCCCAGATCAGTCGAGCGCGAAGCGGCATCACCTCGCCGCTGTGGTTGCAGCGTCCCTCATTTTGAGCTTTGTGCGTTGCCGATTGTTATCACGTCGGCCGCTTGTAGACCATGCGCAGCGCGTTGCCGGTGGCGTTGTACTCGGCGACGGTCATGTACGCGCGGATGAGGAGCAGGCCGCGGCCGCTGCCCCGCTCGAGGTTCTCGTCGAGCGTGGGGTCCGGGATGGAAGAGGGATCAAAGCCCGGACCGAAGTCCTGGACGGTGATCTCGGTCTCGTCGGGGCCGACGCGGTACTCGAAGCGGACGGGGGCGTTGGGAAGATCGCGGTGGCCGTGAACAAAGGCGTTGGTGATCGCCTCGTGAACGGCAAGGCGCACGGCAAAGAGGGAAGCCTTGGGATAGCCGTAGCGCTCGAGGGCGGCGATCAGGTCTTCCTGTGCGCGGGTGATGGCGGCCTGGTCATTGGGCAGGTCGAGGCGCACGGTTTGTGGCTCTTCGTGGGCCATTAACCCTTAGGCGAGGCTCTTGACCGCCTCATCGGCGGTGGTGTGGATCTGGAAGAGCTTGTTGAGGCGGGTGATGGCGAAGACCTCGTAGATCTGGGGGTCGATGTTGGCCAGTCGAAGCTGCCCGCCGCGGTTGCGGACGCGGTTGTTGATCGTGATGAGGGTTCCCAGAGCCGCGGAGGAGAGGTGCTCCACGTTGGCGAAGGAGAGCACGAGCTTGGGGTTGGGCGTGGCGTCGATGATCGCCGCGATCTCGTCCCCGATGACCTGAATGTTGCCCTCGTCGAGGATGTTGCGGTCGAGGAACTCGATCTGGGTGACGTCGTTGAGCTTTTTGACCCGGATACGGGACTCGGGGGGCATGCGCGGTCTCCTTGCCGCGGATTCTAGCGGGGGGAGGGGATGAGGGGAACGGCGAACGCCGGAGGGGGCCGGAAGTAAAAAGGGCCCGGGCGTGGCCCGGGCCCCTGGAACTGCAGCGTTGTGCTCACTGGCCGCCGAAGGTGAGGGCCTGCGTGCTGCCGGGGAAGTTGCGCTCCTCCTCCTCGTTCTGGATGAGGATCGTGGGCTTGAGCAGGATCAGCAGGGTCTGCTCTTCCTTGCTGGTGATGCGGTTGCTGAAGAAGCGGTTGAGCACAGGGATCTTGGACAGGACCGGAACACCGGTCTCGACCTCCTGCTCGGTGACCAGCCGCTGACCGCCCAGCAGGATCGTGCCCTGGTCGGGGACGGTGACGGTCGTCTGGACCTGGGTGACGGTGATGATGGGCAGCTGGATGAAGGACTGCGTCGCCGCGGAGTTGACGAGCTGGCCGCCCGCGACCGCGGAGACCGGCGTGTTCGCGAACCCGCCGACCTTCGACACCGCCGCGGAGACGTTCAGCGTCACATAGCGACGGTCGGAGGAGATCGTGCCCTCGACGATGAGGCTCACGCCCTCGTTGACGGCGTTGACGGTGGGGTCGAAGCCCACGGCGGACTCGCTGACGACCGGCTGAAGGTCGGAGACGAACGCCGTCTGAGTCGCGACGATGATGTTGGAGGTCTGACCGTTGGTGAAGGTCAGCCGTGGAGCGGTGAGGGAGACGGTGCGGCGGTCGGCCTGGGTGGCCTTGATGAGGAAGTCCACCTGCACGTCGTCAAGGAACTGGCCGGCGATGCCCAGAGCGGGCGCGCTGCCGAGAATGCCGCCGGCGAAGTCGCCGCCGGCGAGCCCTTCCACGAGCCCCATGGAGTTGCTGCCCACGCCAATGGGCGAGAGGGGGCTGGGCCGCTGACCGGCGAAGTTGGCGGCGCTGCTGCCGGGGGGAGTGAACAGGCCCTGCTGGTAGCCGCCCTGGGTGAAGTCGAAGAAGCTGGAGGCCTGGGCGTTGGGGTTCTGGGCGCGGGCGGCGCGGACCTGGTTGTTGTTGGCGTTGAAGTAGAGGTCGATGTCAAAGCCGATCTGCTCGAAGAAGTCCTGACTCACGAGCAGGAAGCGGGTCTCGACGTTGATCTGCATGCTGCGCACTTCGCGGAGCTTGCGGAGCAGCCCCTGGATGGCGCGGTGGTTGGCGGGCGTGTTGGTGATGATGAGGCTGCCCGAGAGCTCCTGGATGGCGCCCACGTCGCCGCCGTTGGCCTGCCAGCCCATCGTGTCAACGTTGGTCTGGATGATGTCCACGATGTCGCGCGTGCGCTCCTCCAGCGTACGGCGAGGGGGCCGCTCCTGCTGCGCTTCACGGAAGGGGCTCTGGCTGTTGCCGCCGCCCTGGCCCGTGCTCTGGAGCACGCTCTGCAGGTCGAACTCGGGGGCGTTCTCGTAGTCCGGCACCTCGACGAGCAGGTCGCGGATGTCGTAGATCGCGAGGACCTTGTTCTTGTTGATCGCCTCGCGGCTGGAGACGGTGAGCACGCCGTTCTGAACGGCCCACGCGGCGCCGCTCATGGAATCGGGGCTGACCTTCTCCATGATGCGATCAAGGACGGTCTCGATCGTGACGTTGGTGAGCTTCAGCGTGACGGGCGTGTCACGCTCGATGCCCTTGGTCTCGAGCGCGGCCCAGTCCACGTCCATGTTGACGTTGGCGACCTGCTCGATGTACGCCATCACGGCCGAGAGGGGATTCTCGTTGAAGTTCGCCGGAATGCGCTTGGACTGAAGAACGGCGAGGACGCGCCGGTTCTCCTCCGCGTCGGCGAACGCCGCGGGCTCGCCACGGTGGTAGACGATCTTGGGCCAGTCGGAGGGGTAGCCCAGCAGACGCTCGGGAGCGATGAGCGCGTCCTGGTTCTCAAGCTCGTGATGCTGATAGGAGTACCCCTTGCTGCGCTCGATCTCGTAATAGCGGCGGTAGTTGCGGGTGTCGGTCAGAATGTCGCGGAGGATGAGGCCGGTGGGGTTCACCGGGTCGAGGAAAAGGATCTGGTCCACGACCTGGAGGGCCTCGTCATAGTTCATCTCGCGCTGCAGGGCGCGGACGCGGGCGATGGCCTCGTTGATCTTGGTTTCCTTGTCGCGACGGGCCGCCTCGCGCTGGCGGATGGCCTCGCGCTCCAGCTCCGCCGTGGTCCGCTCGATCTCCTCCTGGATGCGGCGGGCCGTGGCGCGATCGATCTCGGAGCGCAGGGTGTCGGCGTCGGCCAGCAGGCGGTCGTACTCGGTCTGCGAGAAGTACTCGCGGTTGCCGTTGAGGTGCAGACGGGCGGAGGCAACCAGGTCCACGGCGCCCTCGGTGTCGCCCTGCGACAGGGCGCGGCGGGCACGCTCCATGTCGTTCAGGTACATCGCCAGAGCCGCGTCGTGGCGCAGCTTGTTCTGCTGGGCAAGCTGCGTGAGGTCGGTGGGCGTGCCCTGGTCAAGACGCGTGCGGGCCTCGGCGACGCGCAGACGCGCGGCGTTGGCCTCCTCCTCCGTGAGGAACGAGGCGTAGGTCGTCAGAGCGCGGTCAAACTTGCTGACCGCCTCGTTGTAACGGGCCTGATCAAACGCCGCGTGGGCCTCGGCGAGGATCGCCTGGGCCTCCAGCCGCCGGGCGCGGTAGATCGGATCCTCCGGCTGCTCGGGCTGCGGAGCAGGAGCCGGCGCGGGAGCCGCCTCCGCTGGAGCGGGAGCAGGGGCGGGTTCCGGCTGGGCCTGGGCCTGCGGCGCGGGCGCTTCGGGAGCAGGCTCGGGCTGAGGCTCGCGAGTGCGGACGACGCCGGGCTGGGCCAGCATGCCCGCGTTGGTGCGGAACAGCGATCCCTGCTTGTTCTCCAGATCCACGATCCGGGTCTGGTAGGCGATGAGCGTGTCTTCCTGGACCTCGGTCAGGGCGACGCCGGAGCGGTGCAGCAGGTCGAGCGTGGCCTTCGCCTCGGCGTAGCGGCCCGCGTCGAAGTCCGTCTTGGCCTGGACGATGAGGCCGGGGACCTGCGGCTCAAGCTCCGCGCGGCGGGCGCGGATCTGGTCCATCAGCTCCGTCGCCTCGTTCATCTGCGCCCGCGTGGCCTGGGGAGAGGACATCACGGCGCTGAGCTGACGCTCGGCGGCGCGAAGCTCGCCGCGGTCGATGCTGTCCACGGCGGTCTGGAGCGAGAGCTCCACCGGCGACAGGCTCTTGATTCGGCGGTTGGCGTTGTTCAGGATCGACAGCGCCCGGGTGCGCTCGGTGTCGGAGAGGGAGAGGCCCCCGTCGCGGGTCAGGGCGGTGACGAGCCCCTTCGCCTGGACGAAGCGGCCCTCGGCCATCAGCTCCGCGGCTCGATCGAGCGTCGCGGCAGCGCTGCCGATGTTGCTGGGAGCATCAGAAGCCGCACGCTCGGGCCCCTGCGCAAGGGCGGGCGCGGCGTACACCGCGGCGACAAGGCCGGCGGCGGCGACCAAGGAGCGGACCGAGCGGGTGTGATACTGCATGCTTCGTCTCCAGAACGTCCTACAGCAGGGAACGCGGCCTCGCGGCCTGCTTTCCAGGCGGCTTCGTCTTTCGGCCGGCGACTCGTCTTGCCGCGGCCCGCGACCCACGCGGGCCGTTCGTCGCCCGACACTGCGCACACGGCAATGTCCGCGAGGCGACGGTCGGGGCAGACGGAAGGTGCGGGCATCACGCGCTGCGCAACACCCAGACCTCGTGCAAGTCGGTATGGCGACCGCCTTGCAACGGTTCCGGCCGAGTGCGGAAGATACTCACTCACGGGTAGGGATGCAAACCCATCCGGGGCCGCAAGGCCCCGCGTGCAACGCAGAAGAATCGCCCCAACCCACCGGACCCCGTACCGAAACCTGATTCATGCTTCACCAAGCCGCTGCGATTGTTACTGCACCCAGCGCGCACAACGGATACGAACGTCTGATTCACCGGGCCGATCGGTCGAGGATGACTTTTCCGTAACCTTGTTTCCTGCCTGCGCTTGCATCGCGGCGGCCACCAGCTTCTCCATCACCTGCGGGGTCACACGATCCGCGGCGACGATCACCGCGTCCTCCCACGAATCGTCTTCCTCCGGAATCTCCTGGGCCTTGGCCAGCCGGGAGGGGAGGGGGGGCTGGCTCGTCGATTCCCTGACCAGATCATCGGTGGCGTCGAAGGCGGCTTCCTCCGCGGCCCGGAGGGAGGGGGCATCCAGAAGCACCTCGGCGTAGCGGGGCGGCTTGTCCTCGTACTCGCACCGGACGATGACGCGCCACGGGGTGACGCCCAGCTCCCTGCCCTGATCGTCGAGGTTTGTGTCGGGATCGACGTTGAGAAGCAGGGACCACTCGTCCTTGAGGCGTTCGACAATTTCTTCCTGTGAGAGCAGTTCCGGCTTGTCGTTTGGCACGCTGAGGATGCCGCGGTGCTCGTGAGCCGCGGCGTCCGCGCCCGCGGGCTCGTCCACCTGCTCCAGATCAAACGCGGCGAGAATCTTCTCCACCTTCTCCTTCAGCCCAGGCTCGCAGCGGATCGTGATGATCTTGTGCTCGTCGATGAAGATGTAGAAGAACGGCTCCTCGCACATCGCGCCGAAGCCGCACATGCCGTCTTCATAAAGGAAGTCGCGGAAGCGGCGCACGGCGTCGGTGAAGCGGTCGAGGCCGACCAGGTCGTAGCTGATGTACGGGTCGATTTCACGGTAGGCGTCGTGGCCGAGCACATCGAGGATGGGGTAGACGCGCCCCTGCAGCAGGCTGAAGAGCATGCGGCAGAGCGGCTCCACACGCTCCGCGGAAATCACCACGTCGAAGACGTAGCGGTCGGGCCACTCCTCCCACTCGCCCGCTTCGTCATCACCGTCCGCGGGCTCAAAGTGGACGCTGTAGCCCTGACGCGGGGTAAGCGGCTCGACGGGGTACGCCCCCAGCGGGAACTGGAAGTTCCCCGAGACGACACGCTTGAGGGTGGGGTCGGCCTTGCAGGTGACCATGTGGAAAAAGTGTAGATGCCGGCAACCAGCCGGGGGGGGGGCCGGGATGAGCCACCCCCACCCGACCCGAGACGGCGGAAGGAACGGCGGGGAGTAAAAAAAAAAGAACGCCCCGGCGAGCGGGCGTTCTTCGGGCGGAAGGCCTGGCCGGTGGTCAGCAGGGACCGCCTGCCAGGACACGGAAGAAGGCTTCGATGTCGGCGTCGGTGCCGATATCGCCGTCGGCGTCGAAGTCAGCGCCGCCGGGGTAGCAGGTGGGGCAGCAGTTGCCGGCGAGGCAGGAGAAGAAAGCCTCGATGTCGGCGTCGGTGCCGATGTCGCCGTCGCCGTCGAAGTCGGCGGTGCCGCAGGCGAGCGTGGAGCCCACGCCGCCCCAGAAGCCGCCGACCAGCATGTACGCGCCGCCGGTCATCGCCGAGCCCGCGTCGGGCTGACCGACGGTGAAGCGGAGGGTGAGGCTGCCGCCCGCGACGGCGCCCCCGCCGCCGTCCACGGTGAACCAGCTCAGGGAGAGCTGGGCGTTCGCCGTGGGGGAGAGGACTCCCAGCAGCAGCACGGCGAGCAGGATTGCGAACCTGGGTTTCATGTCGATGTCTCCTGAGGATGGAGGTTGAGCGTCAGGGAGTGCCGATGGTGATCGCGCCGCCGCAAGGGACGATGGTCATCGCCTTGCTCACGGTGCCGGTGTAGTTTTGCTGGCCGCCGGAGACGTAAAGCGTGGGCAGCTCGCCCGCGCCGACGTTGGGCGTGTCGATGTTCGTCACGCCCTCGACGAAGGTGTTGTAGGGGAAGGCCGGGGTGCCAATCTCGATGAACCCGCCGTAGGTGAAGTTCACGTAGATGTCGTAGCGGGTGGTCTCGAAGCTTTCGACGGTGTTGTCGTTGTCCGTGATGACGCGGGCGTTGTAGGCCTCGCCGGACTGGCCGATGGGAACGCCGGTGGCGTAGCCGTTGAAGCTGACGTTGGGGTTGGAGTAGTACAGCACGCGCGGGTGCGTGCCGGTCGGGTAGGCCAGGACGGTGCACCAGCCGGCGGAGGCTGGGCCGAAGAGGCGTCCGACGCCGTAGGAAGGACCGCACGCGCCGCCGTTGGCGACGTCGTGACCGCCGCCGAGGTTGTGGCCGCACTCGTGGGCGAGCGTGAAGGTCGCCGCGACGCGCGTCCACTTACAGGTGTTGAACGGCGAGCCGGCGTAGGTGGGTGTCCCGCCGGGGCAGTAGCCCAGACCGCTGCCCGTGTCGTTGACCAGCGAGACCATGTCCGCGTTGACGTCGTCACGGATGGAGTGGATCCCGTCCATGAAGCCGTCGCTCGTCCCGCGCAGACGGGAGAGGTCCGTGTCCTGGTTGCCGGTTTCGGTGTAGGCGACTTCGTTGCAGTAGACCAGGCGCATGCGGGTGGCCATGGCGCTGTTGCGGAACGCCGTGTTGGCGTGGTCCACGGCAAGGGCGCACTCGGCACGCATCGCACTGGTCCCGCCGATGGCGGTTCGCGCCTGAGCGGTGTAGACGATCATGATGTCGAGGACGGGGTTGCCCCCGCCGCAGCCGCCGCCGTCTCGAGGGGCGTAGCCCGTGCCGTCCGGAATCCAGTCGTCGTCGTCGGGACCGATGAACCGGGGCGGCTCGACCGGAGACGGGAGCGGCTCGGACTCGTTGGGCGTCTTGTCAAAGTTGAGCTTCCAGACGTGGTAAACGCCGTTGCCGGCGAACTGCAGGCGGTAGGTGGCCCCGCGCGAGGCGATCTGCATCGTCATCGCGGTGGCGTCTTCGTAGGTGCAGAAGGCGGCGTAGGCGGTGGGATCGTCCGCCATGCGGCAGCGGACGATGCGGATCAGATCCGTCGGCTGCGACACCGACTCCACGTACCACTGGTCCACCACGCCCGGCTCCGGGGAGATGAGCAGTTGCTTCCCCGGCGCGGCATTGTGCAGCGCCGCCGCGTTGAGCGTGATGGAGCGCGCGTGATCGAACTCGGAGGCCGGCTCGGCGGGCTCCACCGCGGCGTCCAGGAAGAGCGGAACGGCGACGGCGGGGGCGAGCGGAGCGACGTTCGCCTGCTCCGGCCCGGGCCCGCCCACCACGACCTGCGCCCGGGCCAGGCCGGCGCCGAGCGCCAGTGCCAGGGCGGCTGTCATGCATGCTGTTTTCATCGTGAGTCTCCTTTCGTGGTGCGATCAGAGACCATCACTGGAGGTTGACCAGAACGAGCACGAGGCCCTTCTCACCCTTCTCGAGGCGGCTCATGGCCTTGCCGATGATGGCGCCGTGGGAGCGGGCCGGGTCGGTGGCGACCATGGCGTGGCCGGGAGTGTCGGAGGTGGTGAGCAGATCGCCGGGCTCGATCGCGGCGTGCGTCGCATCGGCGTAGGTCCACACGCGACCGGTGAGGGCGATGGGCTTCGCCTCGTGCGCCCCGTCGAACTCGCCGAGGATCATGCCCGCCTTCAGGTCATTGGCCCCGGAGACCACGCCCGCGACGCACTTGTTGTACGCGCCCACGGCGAGCTTCACGCCGCCCGTGTGCTCGGGATCGATCATCACGACCATCCCTTCCTTCACCTCCTCGACGTCGTTCACGACCTCGAAGTGCTCGGCAAGGTCCGCGCCGCCGCGGATCGTGATCACGCCCACCGACGCCGTGCCGACGACGTACAGCGCCGCGCCGCCCGCCACGCCGGTGTCGAAGTAGCCGCCGTAGCTGTTCAAGCTGTAGCCGCGGACGCCGATGCCGTCCGTCGAGTTCCCGTACACGCCGTACCCGCCGGTCGAGACGCCGTACACGCCCCAGCCCGAGCCGTTGTGAGAGCCGTGGACGCCGATGCCGCCGCCGCCGGTGCCGTTGTGCTGGCCGCGGACCGCGGAGGACAACGCGCCGCCGGAAGTCGTGTTGATCTCGCCCATGACGGCCGTCGCGCCGATGGCGGTGGAGTCGGAGCGTCCGTAGACGGCCGGGGTGGTGCCGGAGGAGGCGTCGTGGAGGCCGTACACAGCGTACCCGTCGGGGGAGTTGCTCCGGGCGTAGACGCCGTAGTTGATGCCCGAGCTGGCGGTGTTGGTGAAGTACCCGCCGTAGCCGGTGGGGTTGCTGGTCGTGATGTAGGCGCCGTAGGTCGTGCCGGTGCCGGTCATGCTGACGTAGTAGCCGCGGCCGTTGACGGTGTTGTTGGTCTGGAAGACGCCGTAGCCGATGCCGGTGTCGCCGGCGATGTTGAGCAGCGCGCCGTACTTGGTGCTCGTGCCGGTCACGTCCACGGCGAGGCCGTAGCCGACGAGGCCCGCGGCGTTGTTGTTGATGTCGAGCGCCGTGCCGCCGGCGTTGTTGAGGACCATGGAGATGCCGCCCGCGACGGTGTCGTTCAGCGTCAGCGCCGTGCCGCCGAAGTCGATGGTCTGAGCCGCGGTGAAGGTCTGGGCGGTGTTCAGACGCGCGATGTTGGAGGGGAGACGCGCGTCAGCGATCGTGCCCGTGGAAATGTTGGAGGCGTTGAGGCCGGTGAGGTTGGCGCCGTTTCCGAAGTAGGTGTTGCCGATGTTGCTGAAGGTCAGCGCGGAGGAGTAGGACCCGCTCAGGCGCGCGCTGGGCAGCGTGCCCGCGCTCATGTTGCTCGCGTTGGTGTAGAACGACGGGGCCTGGCCGCCGAAGGTCTGGGCCGCGACGGAGGTGCCCGAGGTGATGGAGTAGCTGGCGTTGGGGGTGGCGGTCAGGAGCTGCCGCGGCGAGAGGGTCACCCACGCCCCGCTGCCCGCGGGCGCGGCGTCGATCTCGATGTACCGCTGCTGGCCGGAGGTGAAGGCGTTGGGGAACTGGATCGTGACGGCGAACTTGCCGTCCACCAGCGGCGCGGTCGTGGAGACCTGGGCCCCGATCTGGCTCCCGCCGACGAGGGAGTCATACAGGCGGAAGCGGAAGTCGTAGTTGCCGGTGGCGAAGCTCGCGCCGTCCTTCAGCTCGCCCTGGAAGGTGAAGCTGTCGTTGACGGGCTGCGCGAAGACGGGCACCGCGGTGCCCGCGCACACGGCAAGAGCCAGCACGAGGTGGGCGGCCAGCGAACGGACGCGACGGTTGGTGTTCATGGATCAATCTCCTGCGGAATGCGCGGCCACCAACGCGCGGACCCCGCACGCCGGTCGCCACAGGTTCGTTCACTCATCTCGGCGAAACCCGGCACGCGCCGAGTTCCGCAGAAGACCATCCGAAAAACCGGAACTCGACCCGTCACAAAACGCTCGCCCCGCCGCCCCGCCGCGCTGCAATGAAAAAGGCCCGGCGACCTTGAGTGGTTGCCGGGCCTGAACTTGCATCTCAATGCTTCGCGCGGAACAGAACCTGAACGCAGGGCCGACTTAGCAGGACCCGCCCGCGAGCACGCGGAAGAAGGCCTCGATGTCCGCATCGGTGCCCGCGTCGCCGTCGCCGTCGAAGTCCGCCCCCAGATGCCAGCAGGTGGGGCAGCAGTCGCCGGCCAGGCAGGCGAAGAAAGCCTCGATGTCCGCGTCGGTGCCCGCGTCGCCGTCGTTGTCGAAGTCGGCGGTCGAGCAGGCGGGGCCGAAGTACACCACGTCCACGCCGTCCGGGACGGGCTGCGCGAAGTAGAGGGTGTGGGAAGGCGCGTGCAGCACCATGTCGGACGGGTTGCTCGTCAGCGGCGTCGCGTCGATCGGCGTGGTGAGCGGGCCCGCGGCGTTCAGCCGCCACAGCATGCCGCCGCCGGAGGGCTGCTGCCCCGCGGCGTACAGCACGCCCTCGTGCAGGGCCAGCGACTTGATCGCCCCCAGGGGAATCGTGGAGACGAGCGTGTTGGTCGCCGCGTCGATGACCTGCACGCCAGGGTTGGTGACGCACGTGCCCACGTAGACGTACTGCCCCGAGGGGTCCACCGCGAAGGTGTAGGGGTAGGGGTTCGTCGGGATGTTGGCGATCTGCGTGCTCTGCGCGCCGTTGATCGCCACCACCGCGACCGAGTTGCCGAAGCCCATGGAGACGTAGAGCCTGGAGCCGTCGGGGCTGAAGGCGCAGCGCATGGGGAACTCCATGGGCGAAGCGCCGGGGACGGCCCCCACTTCCACGTCGGCGATGATCGCCCCCGTGCCCGCGTCGATGAGCCGGACCTTGTCCTCGAAGCTCACGCACACCGCGATGATGGAGCCGTCGGGCGAGAGCTCGATGCCGCTGGTGTCGGAATAGGCCGGGTACTGGGCGTTGCCCGTCTGCCCCGCGAGCGTGGAGCCGACGACGCTGCTCGCCGCGCCGTTCAGGTTGATGAAGTGGACGCGGTCGGTGCCCGCGACGCTGAGGACGTAGGCCCGCGTGCCGTCGGGGGAGATCCTCACCTCGCTCGGGCGCTCCGCGACGTTCAGGTGCGCCACCCGCGTGTGCGTGAGCAGGTCGATCACCGAGACGGTGTTGGCGTCGGTGTTGCAGGAGACGGCGTAGCGGCCGTCGGGCGTGATCGCCACGTCGAGGACGCGGTCGCCGGTGTCGATGTACGCCACGGGGGTGCGGGTGGGCACGTCCACGATGGTGACGTTGCGGCTGGTGACGTTCCCGGTGACGAGGGTGCGGCCGTCGGGCGAAACGGCGACGGAGCGCGGCGCGTCGCCCTCGGGGATCTCGCCGGTGAGCGTCAAGCCCTCCGCGAAGGAGGCCGCGCCGTTGATGTTGTAGAGATGGATGTCCTCGCGGAAGCGGCTGTTGAGCGCCACCGCGCGGAGCTGCGTCGGGCTCGTGGCCGACTCCACGCACGGCGCGAGCGGGATCGTCGCCACCAGGCTCTGCGTCGCGATGCTGATGACGCGGGAGTTGGCGTTGCTCACGAAGGCGTACTGCCCGTCGTAGGAGATCTCGATGTCCCCCACCACGCCGGTGCTGATCACCGACGTCCGCGCCCCGGTGGCGAGGCTGTAGAAGCCGGCGCTGTTGACGATCGCCGCGATCGCGTAGTTCTTGTCCGGCGTGATGCGGATGACCTGGCCCTGGAGCTGGTCGTCGCTGTTGGGCAGGTTGAGCACCGTGATGGTGTTGCTCACCAGGTCCACGCGGCTGATCTTGCGCTCGAAGCCCTCGTGCCCGACCACCGCCACCGTGCCGTCGGCGCTGATGTCCACGCTCGTCGCCAGCGGCGCGGCGGTGAGGTACGTGGGCGCGCCGGTGGCGACGTCATAAATCACCACACGCCCGCCGACGCGGTCGGGCAGGACGATCCTCGCCCCGTCCGGCGTCAGCGCCCACTGCGTCCACAGCGCGCCGCTGATGCCCATCTCCGGCGTCGCGTAGCCCCCCATCACCCCCTGGCTCACGCTGGGGAACCAGTACTCCTCCGTCATCGTCGCAAGGTTGATCACGCTGAAGGAGGAGTTCACCGCGTCGTTGGTGACGGAGACGATGGCGCGCTGGCTGTCGGGCGTGATCGCCACGCGGAAGGGCTGCGTCCCCGTGACGGGCACGTGCCCGATCAGCGTGCGCGTCGGAACGTCCACCACGCTGATGGTGTGGCTGAGCACGTTGGTGCACACGGCGTACCGCCCGTCGGGCGAGATCGCGACGTGGTTGGGCATCAGCCCCACCTCCACCGAGTGCGTGATCTGCCGCGTGTTGACGTCGAAGAACGTCATCATCCCTGGGATCAGCCCCGTGCCGTGGTTCACGATGGCGACGGTCCCGCCGTCGGGGGTGAAGGCCAGCTCGCGCGGCGTGTCCGCCTCGGGCGGGCTGTTGATGTCGATGTGCGTGACGTCCAGGCGCGAGCCGTAGCCGCCCGGCGTCAGCGGGCGCGGGCGCACCCACAGCTCGCGCACCATCTCCGCGTCGCACTCCGTGCTCACCGCGTCGGGAGAGACCTGGGCGACGGCCGCGCCGGCGAGGCACAGCAGCCCCGCGCCGGTAATGGAAAGAACAGGTCGGAACATCAGAAACTCCTTGAAGATGAGGAAAACCCGCGGCCCGGCGGCCGCGGGTCGGCAGCACCACGAAGAGATCCGGATCGTCACCGTTTCCGGCGGCTTGTCTCAGCACTCCCCGCCCGCGAGCACGCGGAAGAAGGCCTCGATGTCGGCGTCGGTGCCGACATCGCCGTCGCCGTCGAAGTCCGCGCCGCCGGAGAAGCAGGTCGCGCAGCAGTCGCCGGCGAGGCAGGCGAAGAAGGCCTCGATGTCCGCGTCGGTGCCCACGTCGCCGTCGCCGTCGAAGTCCGCAGAGCCGCACCCGCCGCCGCCCGCCCCCACCACAAGCCGCAGGACGGGGGCGTGGTCCGCGGTCATATCGATCACGTTGGGGAAGTTGGGCTCGCTGGCCGGGTCCACGCGCACGCCGACGTGCGTCGCGCCGCCGTTCAGCAGCGCCTGCACCGCGGCGGTGGCGTCGATGCTCACGTCGACGAACGACTGGTTCGGCGGGTGGTACGAGAACGAGCCCACCACCGTCCCCGACGCATCAAAGTCGGAGAGCTCGATCTCCCCGTTGCCGCTGTAGACCTCGAGGTTGAAGAGGCGCGGCCCGTTGTCCTGCGCGTTGTTCACCACGATCCGCATGCGGACGGTCGCGCTCTCCAGCGTCGCGCCCGCGAAGGCGGAGACGTCGAACTCGAGCATCGCCCGGTCCTCGGCGGAGGCGACCTGACGGGTCAGCGTGTTGAAAGGCGCGGCGGTGGTGAGCATCTCCGGCGCCCCGCCGCGGGGAGAGTCCCGCACGCTCCCGACGGCCGCCGGCGACAGGTCCTGGCCGCACGCAACAGAAGACACGCCCAGAGCGGCGCCCAGCGCCGCCACGCCCATGACCGACTTTTTCATCTCTCCAGCTCCTTCAGAAAAAAGAGTGAGAAGACACGCCCGAACCGGGAGTCGTCCAGCTTACCGCGCCCTCTCCACGCCTCAAGACCCGAACGCAGCGCGGACAGCCGCGCGTCCGCACCCCTCAGCCCGCACGCGGCGCTTCGGCGCGCCCCCACGGCCCAAAGCCCCGCGAAGCCCGCCTCTCGCCCACCCGCCCCTCGCCCCCCG
>CALJIV010000021.1 GCA_937974035.1 uncultured Phycisphaerales bacterium | reverse complement strand
CCTCGCGGGAAAGCGGATTTTAAGTCCGCTGCGTCTGCCGTTCCGCCACGGGCCCCTGCGTTTCTAGTGTCCTATCGCGGTTTTTGCGCCCTTCGGCTTCCGTTGGTTGGTCACCGTGGTCACCACCGTGCCCATTCGACGTGTGGCCGCAGGATGGCGGACTGTATCCGCCTGCGTGGTCACACCTGGCTCCAGAAGTGTGGCCGTCTGGAGCAGGTTGGTGGGCGCCAAATGGGCGTACCTCAGGGTCATGCGGATTGTCTTGTGCCCTAACCACTGCTGAACGATCTGGATTTGAGCCCCCGCCTGGACAAGACGGGAGGCGCAGGTGTGGCGGCAGGTATGCAGTACCGCCTCCTTGTCGTCGGCTAGGCCGAGATGCTGTCGTACTGGCTGCCACGCCTTGATCGCGGTGTTGGGGTTCCATTCCGGGAACACGCGATCAGTGCCGTGCACAGACTTCGGGCGCCGTCGCTCCAGCATCGCCTTCAATCGGTTCGTCAGGGGAACAGCACGGGCCTTTCCGTTCTTGGTGCTGTGGAAGCGGGCGTAGATCGCGTCTACGTCCCTCCACTGGATGCCTGACTTCTCCCCGCACGCTTCCGACAACCTGCATCCCGTGTCCATCAGGAACTCAAAGAGGTCGCTCAAGTCGAGCTGGCCTGTCTGCCGCATGTGCTGGAGCGCCGCTGCCTCTTCCTCCCGCGTGTACCAGCGAAGCCGCCCCTCGGCCTCTGCCTCTTTCTCGATGTGCGGTTTACGGTCGATGATGCCTCGGGTGCCCGATCCGCCGTCCCAAGCCGGTCGCCAACCTCCCGCCGCTGCCAATCGCTCGCCTACACCCGCCTTCGCTCGCCTTCAGCCTGCCTCAACGCCCCACCAAACTCACCAGACGGACCAATCATCCGTTGGAATCGCTGTGATTCTGCTGGGATTCGGCGCCACCTGTGCCCGATCCGGTGCCCATGCCCCTTCCCAGGGCGGTTCCGCTCGCCTCCGCACGCTCACCCAGGCCCGTAACCGCGTGCCTGCGCCAGCTCGCGTCCGATGCGGGGCGCCCCCGTGCCGTTGGTGGGGGGGGTACGGGGGGAACGTGGCGGGCTAGGTGGTCGATATGGGGTCTCGAAAATGTGACCCAAACATCGGAACCCCTGCCACACGCCGCTTCAGCCTGCCTCAACCCGTGACCCGCGGGGACACATCCGCTATGAGACCGGATGAACTGACCCCGCAGATTCGATTCTGTGTTCAGATTTGGAGCTGTACAGCTAGGTTTCGGCGTGCCGCCGCCCTTAGGCCACCCGAGGGAGGGTTGAAGGGGGCGTCAGGCAGAAGAGGCGGTGTTTAGTTGCCTTGCTTCGTGGTCGTGCCTTCGAGGATGCGGTGCATGGCTCTCTTCTGCTGGACGGCGTTGGACCTAGACGACCAGGGCTCTAGTCCGTTGATCTTGGACCGAAGAGCGCGCCTGATCGCGGGGGAGTTCATTGATTCCAGAACCTCCGATTGGATATTGGCCCGCTCGTCAAGGCCGACACCTGGGACGAAGCCGTCGTAAATGAGCCAGTCCCCTCGTTCACATACACCCTCGAAGTACCTCATCCCCTCGCGAACAAAGAGGGGACCCGAGTGGTCAGCACTGATTCGGTCTTGGTGGCTGGCTCCTAGGAAGGAGACGCGAGCCCCAACTGAGTTTGGGTGGTTGTGGAGGACCACCACCGTGTCTGCTCCGGTCTTCTGAGCGTGCCGTACAAGCTGTGTGAGGGTGGTCGCAAGGTGGACGCGGGATTTGTCGAGCCCCTTGTTGGACCACATCGAAGTCGCTAGGCCGTTCCGGGCGAACACCACGACAATCCACTCGTGGTGCTTCCCTTTCAGCGCGGCTGCTGTGGCGGCAGGAACTTCCTTGAGCGGGCACACAACCTCTGAGAATCCCCCTCCCCGGGAGAGAATCGCCTTTGTTATTCCCCGCTCCTCGCTTGTACTAGGCTCGAAGAGGTGCGTCTGGTCCAGCCGCTTGAGCCAAAGCATCTCGAAGACTTTGTCCGCCTCGCATGGCTGCCACGGAGCGCCCTGCTTGACGTGGTCGGACCAAATCAGAAAGAGGGCCACTACCACCACAAAAGCGATGATCCATAGCATCTGGCCTAGATCGGCAATCCGTCCGGCTGGGCGTCACCAGTGACCACCCGAGGACCCCACTCCGTCCGGGCCTTTGGGCCGTGGTCACCGTGTTTGGTCACCGTTCTGGTCGCTGGTGACCAGGCGAAAACGTCCTATCCGAAAACGGATCGAGAGTTCGTGGTACTCTACAGCAGGTTCAGGAGGGCAGGACGGTGTCTATCCGATTCCGGACAGGATAGCAGCGTCTTTTAAGTCCGCTGCGTCTGCCGTTCCGCCACGGGCCCGGCAGGCATGGTACATGGCTTAGCGGGAGGTCGAGCCGGGGAACTCCCAGGGAACGCCCGGCTTGTAGCCCGTCAGGGCGTAGAGCTGCTGGCGGGTCTGCATCTCGGGGAGCAGGGCCTCGACGCTGCCGTCCTTGCGGAGCTGTTCCAGGGCCCGGGTGACGGCGCCCATGGCGACCCGCAGCATCGAGACGGGGTAGATGACGCAGGAGTAGCCCATCGCGGCGAAGCGCTCCAGCGGGATGATGGGCGTCTTGCCGAACTCGGTCATGTTGGCGAGCAGGTAAGGCCCGCCGCGGGGGCTGGGGCCGTTCAGCCCCTGCATCGCCTTCGCGAAGAGCGAGAACTCCTCCTCGGTCGTCAGCCCTTCGGGGAAGATCATGTCCGCGCCTGCGAGGGCGTACGCCGCGGCACGGTTCACGGCGGCTTCGAATCCTTCGACGCCTCGGGCGTCGGTGCGGGCGCAGATGACGAAGTGGGGGTCGCAGTGCTCACGGGCCTTGGCCGCCCACTGCACCTTTTCGATCATGTGATCGGTGGGGACCAGCTCCTTGCCGTCGAGGTGGCCGCAGCGCTTGGGGAACTTCTGATCCTCGATGTGCAGGCCCGCGGCTCCGGCGCGCGAGTACTCGATCACGGTGCGGCGCACCATCTCCGCCTCGCCGAAACCCGTGTCGGCGTCGGCGAGCACCGGCAGGCCGGAAGCGTCCGCGGCTTCACGGATGCAGCGGCAGAAGTGCTCCAGGCCCAGCAGACCGACGTCCGGAACTCCCGCCGCGACGCTCGTCGCCGCGCCGGAGATGTAGCAGGCCGGGAAGCCCGCCTGCGCAATGGCGCGCGCACAAAGACCGTTGAACGCACCGGGCACGGCGATGCAGCCGCGGTTCATCAGATCGCGAAAACGTTCTCCGGGTGTAGGCATGGCGGGTCGCACCAGAGGGGTTACTTCTTGCCTGCCTTATAGAACGGCAACGGAGTCACGGTCGCGGGCAGCGTTCCCTTGCCGGTGTCGATTTCGACCGCCGTGCCGACGGCGTGCAGGTCCTTGTCGAGGAAGCCCATCGCGATGCACTTGCCCAGCGTTGGGCTGGGGCAGCCGCTGGTGACGACGCCGACTTCCTTGCCGTTCTGACGGATGATCATGCCCTGGCGTGCGGAGCGCTTGCCATCGAGGATGAACCCCGCGAGCTTCCGCGCGGGGCCCCCCGCGGCCTGGGTCTGCTTGAGGGCGTCCATCCCGATGAAGGGTTCGCCGCGCTCGTCCTGGTCCTTGTCCAGCGCGATGGCGAAGTCCACGCCGCAGGCGAGGGCGTTGAACTCCTCGCCCAGTTCGTGCCCGAAGAGAGGCATGCCCGCCTCCATGCGGAGCGTGTCGCGCGCCCCCAGGCCCGCGGGGCGGATCGGCGCGCCGGGAGACTTCATGTCGATGTCCGCCATCAGCAGCTTCATCGCCATGCCCACGGCCATGCCGGGCAGAATGACCTCCACGCCGTCCTCGCCCGTGTAGCCGGTGCGGCTCACGATGAGCTTGGCGATCATCAGGTTCTTGACCGCGAAGCGGTACTTCTTGAGCGTGGGGACTTCGGTGCTGACCTTCGCCACCAGGTCGATCACCTTCGGGCCCTGCAGCGCCACCATCGCGGTGGACATCGTCTGATCGTCGATCTTGAAGCTCAGGTCGCCCCTGTTGGCCTCGAAGTGCGCCAGCAGTTTCTCGCGGTTCGCGGCGTTGACCACCACCAGGAACTCGTCGTCGTCGAGGCGGTAGACGATCACGTCGTCCTTGACGCCGCCCTTCTCGTTGCAGACCAGGGAGTAGCGGCACTGGCCGGGGACCATGTCGCTGATGCGGCGGGTGCACATGCGCTCGAGGAAGCGGCGTGCGTGCCGGCCCGCGATGCGCACGCGGCCCATGTGCGAGACGTCGAAGAAGCCTCCGGAGTTGCGCACCTGGTGGTGCTCTTCCGTCAGCCCGTAGTAGGTCAGGGGCATCTCCCAACCCGCGAACGGGACCATCTTGGCGTTGTTGTCGAGGTGGAACTGGTAGAGCGGCGTCCTGAGCACGAGGAACCTCCGTGGCCCGCGGCGGTGCGGGAGCCTGAGGGTAGGAGTCTCGCTCGGAAAAGGGCAGCCGTCAGAGGCGGGGCTGCCAGGGGGCGTTGTCGATCAGCCGCACGCTCCCGATCCGCGCCGCGATCAGGGCGCGCCACTGCGTCTGCTCGGTTGCCTCCGCGGGGCGGAGCAGGGTGGTCGCCTCGCGCACCACGGCGTATTCGGGGGCGACCTCGCACTCGCTGAGCACCAGCCGCATCAGCTCCTCCGCCGCGTCGGGGGTGCGCGCGCCCAGGGCCTGCCGCAGCGCGCGGCTGATGGCCAGCGCCCGCGGCCGATCCTCCGGATTGATGAACCGGTTGCGGCTGCTCATCGCCAGACCGTCGGGCTCGCGGATGGTGGGGCACCCCAGCACCTCGACGGGGAGGCGCTGCTCCTTCGTCATCGCACGGATCACCTGGAGCTGCTGCCAGTCCTTGTCGCCGAACATCGCCGCGACGGGCCGGACAAGCTCGAAGAGCCGCTTGACGACCTGGCAGACGCCCGCGAAGTGGCCGGGGCGGTGGGCGTCCTCCAGCCCCGGCTGCGTGGCGACCGCCGGCAGCGGCGGGGCGGCGACCTCCTCGCCGGGGGGATAAATGTCTTCCTCACGGGGGGCAAAGACGCAGGCGGCCCCCGCCTGATCGCAGACCTTCAGGTCTTCGTCGAGGTCGCGGGGGTAGCGCTCAAAGTCGGAGCGCTCGTTGAACTGGGTGGGGTTGACGAAGATGCTGACGACGCACCCGCCGGGCAGCTCGCGGGCCTGGGCCAGGGCCGCCCCGGCGCGGATCAGCGCGGCGTGCCCCTCGTGCAGGGCCCCCATGGTGGGCACGAAGACGCAGGGCTCGGTGTGAACCCGGGCCAGGTCGGCTTTGCTGAGGGCGACGCGCACGCGCAAAGAGTCGCCGCGCTTTCGCACCCCGTCAACCCCGCCCCGGATTGAGCTTGGGTGAGAATGGGCACATCGCGCCGGGGGGTTATCGGCGGTTCCGCCTCTTTTCCCCGTCCCGGGTGAACTTCCGGCGGGGGCCCGTCGATGAAGCCCGCGGCATGTGGAACGAGGAAAAAAGCGCCCGCCAGGTACTCCCCACGCCCGTCGGGGGCGGCTTTGAAATCGTGACGCCGCTGAAGCACAAGATCAGCGGCCACACGTTCAAGGCGGACCTGGACGTGGCGGAGCTGGACGACCGCCAGCGCCCCGGCCCCGCCTGGGCCGCGCGGGCGATGACGCTCAGCCGCTCCCACCTCGTCCTGCTCTCCCGCCGCATGAGCTACATCGGGCGCGTCCTGCTCGTCGCGGTCCACATGATCGACGCCCGGCCGACGCCGCTCATGGGGCGCGTCGTGGAGTGCGAGTACCACGCCGACGGCCTTTACCGCATCGCGCTGGAGCTGATGCCCCTCCCCGACGCGGAGACCCTCGCGGCCTGGTATCCCAACGGCTCGCTCAAGTAGGAATGGTCAGGCCGTCGCGGCCTGGTGGCGCGCGGTGATCATCCAGCGCGAGAGCTCCGCCGCCCACGGGTCGCGCGGGTCGATCGTCGGGCCGTACTTGCGCTGCACCGCCGCGGCGACCAGCCCCAGGAACATCGGGTGCGGGCGCAGGGGGCGGCTGGTGAGCTCGGGATGGAACTGGCCGCCGATGAAGAAGGGGTGCGTCACGACGGGGCCGCCGACCGTCTCCGGGGCCCAGCCGGGGGGCCGCAGCTCCATCATCTGCATGATCGGGCGCGTCGGGTGGCGGCCGGAGAAGACCATGCCCGCGGCCTCGAGCCTCGAGACGTACTCCGGATCGACCTCGTAGCGGTGGCGGAAGCGCTCGCGGACGGTGCTCCGGCCCTCGAAGAGCATGGAGGCGACCGTGCCGGGCACGATGACCATGTCCTGCGCCCCCAGCCGCATCGTGCCGCCCAGCCCCTCGATCTTCTTCTGCTCGGGCAGCTCGCTGATGACGGGGTTGGGGGTGCCGGGGTGGAACTCGGTGGAGGAGGCGTCGGCGAGCCCCAGGACGTTGCGGGCGAACTCGATCACCGCGACCTGGAAGCCCAGGCAGATGCCCAGATAGGGCAGGCCCTTCTCGCGGCAGTACTTGACGCAGGCGATTTTGCCCTCGACGCCGCGGGTGCCGAAGCCGCCGGGGACGATCACGCCGTCGAGCCCCGCCAGCTCCGCCTCGACGGTGCGGTCGGTGACGTTGGTGGTGTCGAGCCAGTCGAGCTCGACGCGCGTGCCCAGGTGCGCGGAGCAGTGCTCCACGGCCTTGTCGATGGAGGCGTAGGCGTCGCGGAGGTTGGCGTACTTGCCCGCGACGCCGATCTTGACGCTGCGGCTCTTCTTCGCCGTGAGCCTGCGCACGAAGGCGGTCCACTTCTCGCGGTGCCGGTCCTCCTGGGCGAAGTCCACGCGGTCGTGGAGGTTCAGGATCGAGAGGATCTCCCGGTCCAGCCCCTCCATGCGCATCTCCTCGGGGATGGTGTAGATGCTCTCCCGGTCGTGCATGGAGAAGACGCGCCGCAGCGGCACGTTGCTGAACATCGCGATCTTCTGCGCGACCTTGTCCGTCACGGGGTTGCTGGCGCGGCAGGCGATGATGTGGGGCTGGATCCCCGCCTCCATCAGCCGCTTGATGCCCAGCTGCGCGGCCTTGCTCTTCTGCTCGCCCAGCGCCCGCGGCTCGATGATGTAGGTCAGCGCGACGAAGCAGACCGAGCCCGGGCCCTCCTCGAAGGCCAGCTCGCGCATCGCCTCGATGTAGAAGCCGTTCTCGTAGTCGCCGACGGTGCCCCCCACCTCGACGAAGACCACGTCGGCGGGGCGGGTGCCGTCGCCGCGGACCGCCAGCTCGCGGAGCTTGCGCTTCACCTCGCCGGTGACGTGGGGGATCATCTGCACGTCGCGCCCGAGGTAGCCGCCGCGGCGCTCGCGCTCCAGGATCTCGCCGAAGAGCTGGCCGCTGGTGGTGAAGTTTCTCTTGCTGAGGTTCTGGTCGAGCAGCCGCTCGTAGGTGCCCAGGTCCATGTCGCACTCGGTGCCGTCCTCCAGCACGAAGACCTCGCCGTGCCGGTAGGGGTTGAGCGTGCCCGAGTCGATGTTGAGGTATCCCTCCAGCTTGATGGGGGCGACCGTCAGCCCCTTCTCCTTGAGCATCTTCGCGAGGCTGCTGGAGAAGATGCCCTTGCCCAGGCCGGACATGACGGTGCCGAGCACCACGACGTACTTGTGCGCGCCGCGCTGATAACCCTCCGGGATGGGGCTGTAGAACTCCGAGTCCGTGGTGGATTCGGCCAGATCGGCCAGGCACGCGGAGCGGTCGGCGGCGATGTCGAAGTTGAGGCGCTTGCGAGGGGCGTCGGGGCCCGCCTGCGCGGGCTTTTGCTCGGGCTGGTCTGGGCGAGGGGGCATAGCACATCGTATCAAAGTTGTCCGGCAAACGCGAGCAGGAGTCCGCGGCGCTTGTGCATAACAGGGTGATGACCTTGGCCCGAGGACGCTCCCGCTCGGGCCGAGAGACGCCGCCCCGGCCACGCTCGCCCGCGCCTCGGTCCGGCCCACCTCCCTTCCGGCCGGGATGGACCCTGCCCCGGCGCCGCTTTCCCCGCTCCCGGCGGAGCCGGAAAGCGGCCGAAAGGCTCCGGCATCCGGCCCGCCGTTGCCTGCATCCGCTGCAAAACGGACGGCACTTGTGCCAAAGCCCGCAATTTTTGCCGCAAAACCACCTGGCTTTGCTCCAAAAACCCATGAATCCGCGCCGGATTCATGGGTTTTTGCCCCCGATCCACGTGCCTTGGCCCCGAAAAACCATGCATCCGC
>CALJIV010000020.1 GCA_937974035.1 uncultured Phycisphaerales bacterium | reverse complement strand
TTCCGCAGCGACGAGACGTACACGTCGATCACGTTGCTCTCGGGCTCGAAGTTCATGTCCCAAACGCTCTCCGCGATCTGCGTGCGCGAGAGCACGCGGTTCGGGTTGCGCATGAGGTACTCGAGCAGCGCGAACTCCTTGTTCGAGAGCTCGTGCTCCGTCTCGCCCCGCTTCGCCCGGCGCGTGTAGAGGTCCAGCTCCAGGTCCTCGCAGCGCAGGTGCCGGCCCTCGCTGGCCTCGCCCCGGCGCAGCAGCGCCCGGATCCGCGCGAGCAGCTCCTCGAACTCGAACGGCTTGGTCAGGTAGTCGTCCGCCCCAGCGTCCAGCCCCGCGACCTTGTCGTCCGTGCCCGACAGCGCCGTGAGCATGAGCACCGGCGTGTCGACGCACCGCCGACGCAGGTTGCGGCACACGTCCACCCCGTCCCGGTCCGGCAGCATCAGGTCCAGCAGGATGACGTCGAACTTCTCCACCGCGGCGAGGTCCTCTCCCTCGAAACCGCTGTGGCAGACCTCGACCGCGTACCCGTGGTCACGAAGCCCGCGCTGGATCGCGCCGGCCATCTTCGGATTGTCCTCAATGATCAATACCCGCATGGATTCTCATCACTCCGTCTATGCCCCGAACGCATTGTACTCGGGGTTTCATGAAAGAGTTCAGACGCTGTACGCCGGGAAACAAAATGAAGAACCTTTCAGATTGACTTCAGCGCGTTCCCCTAAGGGCGCCCGAACTTGTGTGCAACAGGCCGGTTGTTCGGCCTTTGCGAGACACACAGGAGTCAAACCGATGCGCTTCCAACAAAACACCTGGTTCAAGCCCACGCCCCGGATCCTCGCCGCCCTCGCGTTCGTGTTCGCGATGGCCGTCCTGCCCGCCTGCAACACCGTCGAAGGCGCCGGCGAGGACATCGAAGCCGCCGGCGAAGGCATCTCCGGCGCGTCGCGAGACGTGCGCGACTGACGCATGAGACTCGATTTACGGCGCGTTCACCAACCCTGCGCCGCGCCTCCCGAAAGTACCGACAACCGCGGCGGCGCACCGCCGCCGACCACAAGGAGAATCACCATGCTTGGCTGGGCACTCGCGTTCTTCATTATCGCCATCATCGCCGCGGTCTTCGGGTTCACCGGAATCGCCGCCGGCGCAGCCACGATCGCCAAAGTCCTCTTCTTTGTCTTCCTCGTTCTCTTCCTTATCTCGCTGATCGCCGGCCTCGTCCGCGGGCGCAGCGTCAGCGTCTGACCCGCGCTCTGCGCCCCATTCCCACAGCACAGGAGTCCGTGATGAACACCACTGATAAAGCCCGCCGCCTCGCCGCCGCGGCGCTGCTTACAGGCGCCGCCGGCTTCGGCGCCTTCGCGATCGCCGGCTGCGAGAGCGACGCCGAGAACGCGGTCGAGGACGCCGGAGAAGCCGTCGACGAGGCGGCCGACGACGCCGCCGACGCGATCGACGACGCGATCGACACCCCGTGATCGCCTCCCGGCTTTCGACCAGAGACCCCGGAGGTCGGAGAGGACCGGCGAGCGCAAGGGTTTCCCCGGACACGTCGCGGCGTGATCCGCGCCCCGACGGCTCGAACCCTGCACGACCACACACCGGGCAACCGCACACCACGGACCCCTGCGCGCTCATCACGATGTCGCGGGGGTCTTCTGGTTGGGTTGAAGCGGTGAGAGCGGGATTCGAACCCGCGAGACCCTGACGGGTCTACCGGTTTTCAAGACCGGCGCCTTCAACCACTCGGCCATCTCACCCGTTGCGCCTCCGGCGCCCGAGGTTCGATGGTAGGAACGCCCGGCGCAAGGACGCGCCTTCCCCCACCGCCGCGCCGTCTCTGCACGCGGTCACTTCAGAATGACATACAGCGCGTGCAGCAGTCCCGGGATGTAAAACAGCAGCCACAGCACGATGTTCAGGATCAGCGTGCCGCCGACGCCCTCCTTGAGCCCCACCGCCAGGGGCGGCAGGAGGATCGCGATGATGATGAGCAGCAGTTTCTGAGTGTCCGTGTCCGCCATGGGTTTGCCTCCGCGCCCATGCTACAGCGCACCGGCAAGACCCGGGCCCCACCCAGCCGGCTCAGTCGAGCGCCCCGGCCGGCTTGAGCGGGTCGTCCCACCGCGCGCCGCCCCCCGTCCACGCCCAGCGGGCAATCCGGCGCACGTCCGCGATGATCGCGATCAGGCACGGCAGGAGCACGAGCGTCACCACGGTCGCCGCGATCAGCCCGAAGGAGATCGTGATCGCCATCGGGATGAGGAACCGCGCCTGGAAACTCTGCTCAAGCATGAGCGGCGCCAGCCCGCCCACCGTCGTCACCGTGGTCAGGATGATCGCCCGCAGGCGCGAGCGCCCCGCGTCGAGCAGCGAGGGCACGACGTCCAGCCCGTCGCGCCGCCTTTCGTTGTAGAAGTCGACCAGCACGATGCCGTCGTTCACCACGATGCCCGTCAGCGCGACGAACCCGATCAGCGAGAGGATCGTCATCTCGAACCCCATCAGCAGGTGCCCGAGGATCGCTCCCACCGCCGAGAACGGCACCGCCACGAGGATCGCGAAGGGCTGCGTGTAACTCCCGAAGAGCCACGCCAGCATCACGTAGATCATGGTCATCGCGGCCATGAAGCCCAGGGGCAGCGAGCGGAACGAGTCCGCCAGGTCTTCCTGCCTCCCGCGGGGCACGATGGTCACACCCTCGAATCGCGAGGTGATCTCGCTGAAGACCGGCCCCAGTTCCGCCGCGACCTGCTCGGGCGTGACGACGGCGCGGTCCACGTCGGCCGAGACGTTGATCGCGCGCTGGCGATTGAGCCGGTTGATCGAGGCGTAGCCGCGCGCCTCGACGACGCGGGCGACCTCGCGCAGGGGCGCCGCCCGGCCCGAGGCGCTGAAGACGTACATCTGCTCGACGGCCGCGAGACTGCGCCGGTTTTCCTCGTTGAACTTCACGCGAACGTCCACGTCCTCGCGGTCGCCGGCGAAGGTGCGCGCCTCGAGCCCGAAGACGGCGCCGCGCACCTGGCGGGCGACAAGGTCCGTCGTGAAACCCAGTTCTCGCGCCCCTGGCAGCAGCTCGATCCGCAGCTCGCGCTGCCCCGCGTCGCTGTCGTCGGCCACCGCGAAGACCCCGTCGAACTGCGAGAGCGCCGCCTTCATCGCGTCGACCGCGCCCTGCATCCGCTCGATGTCGCGCCCCAGGATCGTGTAACTCAGCGGCGGGCCCCCCGGGCCGCCCTGGATCTCCTCAAACCGCAGACTCTTCACCCCAGGAATCACGCCCAGGTCGCGCTGCATCGCCACCCGCAGCTCCTGGCTGCTTCGGTCGCGCTGCTCGACGGGCGTGAGCTGGATGAACAGCTGTCCCAGGTGGCTCTGCGCAACCGCCGTGCCGTCGTTGATGTCGTTGCTCGCGCCGACAAACGCCTGCACCGCCTTCACCTCGGGCAGCGCGAGCGCCGCCCGCTCGATCCGCTCGACCACCGCGTTGGTCTGGTGCGCCGGCGTGCCCACGGGCATCTTGAGGTTCACCAGGATCGTCTCGCTGTCGGCCGACGCCAGAAAGTCAAACGGCACGCGCCCGCCGGCAACCAGCCCGAAGCACGCGATCAGCGCAGCCATGAACACCGCGAGCGTGAGGTACCTCGCCCGCACCGCGGCCCCCAGCAGGCGCGCGTACGGGCGCGCGAGCCAGCCGTGGAAGAACCAGTCGCGCTTGCGCTCCGCCCAGTCGCCCAGCCGCTTGACCGGCCCTTTCCCGCCCTTCTTCTCCATCCGGCGCAGCGTGTGCGCCATGTGGCTGGGCAGGATGACAAGCGCCTCCCCCAGCGACACCAGCAGCGCGATCGCCACCACGACGGGAAGACTCCCCATCAGGTCGCCAACCCGCCCCTCGATAAGCCGGAGCGGCATGAACGCCGCGATCGTCGTCGTCACCGTCACGACGACGGGCCAGAGCACCTGGCGTGTGCCCCGGATCGCCGCATCGAGCGCGCCCTCGCCCGTCTCGTGGCGCGCGACGATGTTCTCCGCGATCACGATCGCGTCGTCCACCAGCAGCCCCAGCACCACGATCAGCCCGAACATCGTGAGCAGGTTGAGCGTGATGTCGAACGCCGCCATCGTCGCCAGCGTGCCCAGCACGCTGATGACCAGCCCCGCCGTCACCCAGAACGCCACCGCGGGCGGCAGGAAGACGATGAGCGCCAGCAGCACCACCGCAGCGCCGCTCAGCGCATTGCGACTCAGAAGGTCCAGCCGCTGCGTGACAAACAGCGACAGGTCCTGCCCGCTCTCGATCGT
>CALJIV010000019.1 GCA_937974035.1 uncultured Phycisphaerales bacterium | reverse complement strand
TTGCCTTTGTGTCTCCGTGATGAAGACCCTGATGGCTTCGAGACGCTCCGACTCCGCGACTTCGTGACTTCGTTGTGAGGTACGCTGAAGGGGTGAGCGGTGAGCCGCAAATATTGACCTGGGCGGTGCTTCTCTCGCGCTGGATGGACTTTGCCCGCTCGGCCCTGGCGCTGCCGCGGGAGGGGGAGAGCGGGCGCATCCGCCGCGCGGTGCCCGCTCTGATCGGCCTGCAGGCGGTGACCTGCGCGCTGTCGGAGGTGCCGCTGCTGCCCGTGCACGAGCAGAGCGTGGCCCGCGACCGCGCCGAGGTGCTGATCCGCCGCTATGAGGCGGACCTGCGCGCGATCTGGGAGGCCGAGCCTTTGCCCGGCTCCGTCGCCGAGTTCATCGACGACGCGCGCCTTTCTCTGGGCGTCCTCGAGGCGTCGCTGCACCGGTGGGCGTGAGGGCGTGATCGGGCGGCGTCGGCCTCCGACCGGCGGTCGATCTGTGTTCAGCCAAGGATGCCAAAAACACAAACCCCCGCCGGGGTGGCGGGGGTCTCGTGCTCGCGGATCGAATGGGCAGAGCCGGACTTGAACCGGCGACACCCGCATTTTCAGTGCGGTGCTCTACCAACTGAGCTATCTGCCCCAGCCCGGGCGGTTTCCCGTCCGGGTCCAAACGATATGACTCCGCCGGGACGGGTCAAGCAGGGCCTTTCGGCCCTTCGTTCGGCTCTGCGCCCCTCTCTTCCGTTCCGTAGGATGCCGCCCGATGGCCGATCCCCTCCTCCGTGTGGAGAACCTGAGCGTCCACTTCGCCTCGGGCGGGCTGGGGCGCCCTCGGATCGTGCGCGCGGTCGATTCGGTCTCCTTCGACATTCAGCCGGGAGAGACGCTCGGGCTGGTGGGAGAGTCCGGCTCGGGCAAGACCACCGTCGGGCGCGCGATCCTGCGGCTTGTCGAGCCCGCGGCGGGGCGGGTCTTCTTCGACGGCGCGGACGTGCTCGCCGCCAGGGGCCCGGCGCTGCGGCGGCTGCGGAAGGACATGCAGATCGTCTTCCAGGACCCCGCGGGCAGCCTCAACCCGCGCATGACCATCGGAGAGATCGTCGCGGAACCCCTCGTCGTCCACGGCATGGGAAGTGCGCGCACGCTCGACCGCCGCGTCGCGGAGCTGCTGGAGCGCTGCGGCCTTCCTCCCGCGGCGGCCTCACGCTACCCCCACGAGTTCTCCGGCGGGCAGCGCCAGCGCGTCGGCATCGCGCGCGCCCTGGCGCTGCGGCCGCGCTTCATCGTCTGCGACGAGCCCACCAGCGCCCTCGACGTCTCGGTGCAGGCGCAGATCATCAACCTGCTCATGGACCTGCAGGCGGAGCTGGGGCTTTCGTACCTGTTCATCAGCCACGACATGAACGTCATCCAGCACGTCTGCCGCCGCGTCGCGGTGATGCACCGGGGGCGGATCGTCGAGGTGGGGGAGCGCGACCAGGTGCTTCATCACCCCGCGCACGAGTACACCAGAGCGCTGCTCGGCGCCGTGCCGCGGGCGGAAGTGCGGGTTTAGCGAGGCCTACACCGCGGCTTCCCGCTCCTGCTCCGCGCGGCGCTGCTTCGCTTTGGCGCCGGGGCTCAGCACGATCTTCATGCACCCGTCCTGCTTGTGGAGAAACATCCCGTACGCCTCGGGGCCCTCCTCCAGAGCCATGTGGTGCGTCACGACGAAGCTGGGGTCCACGCGCCCTTCGAGGATGTGCTGGAGCAGGTCGGGCATGTAGCGGTGCACGTGCGTCTGCCCGCCCTTGATCGTGAGCCCCTTGCCGAAGGCCGCGCCGTAGGGGAACTTGTCGATGAACCCCGAGTACACCCCCGGCACCGAGAGCGTGCCCCCCTTGCGGCAGCAGCGGATCATGTCGCGCAGCACGTGGGGGCGGTCGCTCTCCAGCCGCAGGGACTGCTTCACCTTGTCGTAGACGCCCATGCCGCCCATCCCGTGCGCCTCCATGCCCACGGCGTCGATGCACGCGTCCGGCCCGCGCCCGCCCGTCATGTCGCGCAAGGTCTCGTAGATGTCGCGGTCCTCGTAGTTCAGGGGCTCGGCCCCGCTCGCCGTGGCGGCCATCATCAGGCGGTCGTCGAGCCGGTCGATCGCGATGACGCGCTCCGCGCCCAGCAGAAAGGCGCTGCGGATCGCGAACTGCCCCACGGGCCCCGCGCCCCACACCGCCACCGTGTCCCCCGGCTGGATGTGGCAGTTCTCCGCCGCCATGTACCCCGTCGGGAAAATGTCGGAGAGGAAGAGGGCCTGCTCGTCCGAGAGGCCGTCGGGGACTTTGAGGGGCCCCACGTCGGCCATCGGCACGCGCACGTACTCCGCCTGTCCTCCCGCGTACCCGCCGAACATGTGGGAGTAGCCGAAGAGCCCCGCGGGGCTGAAGCCGTAGAGCTTCTCCACCCACGCCGCGTGCTCGTTGGTGTTGTCGCACAGGGAGAAGAGGGCGCGCTTGCAGTAATAGCACGCGCCGCAGGAGATGCAGAAGGGCACCACCACGCGGTCGCCCACGCGCAGATTGCGCACGCCCGGGCCGACCTCGACCACCTCGCCCATGAACTCGTGCCCGATGATGTCCCCCGCGCGGAGCGTGGGGATCAGGCCATCGTAGAGGTGCAGGTCCGAGCCGCAGATCGTGGTCGAGGTCACGCGGACGATCGCGTCGCGGGGGTTCAGGATCTTGGGGTCGGGCACGGTTTCGACCCGGATGTCCTTCGGCCCGTTCCAGCAGAGAGCCTTCATGACCGCGCTCCTTCCTGGCCGCTCGGTGTGCTTTCCGAAGCCGCACGCCCCCCGCCTCCCTCTTCATCGCGCCGCTCGTGGCGCGGTTCTTCCGCGCCGCGGTCGCGTCCGAAGCGCCCGGCCCGGTCCGTCTCCGGGCCTGTGCGCGCATACGCCGCGACCGCCGCGGTCTGGAGCGCCCCCCGCAAGCCGCCCCGGCCCCGCGGCTGGCCTTCCGTCGTCGGAATCTCCCCCGTCTCGATCAGCTGCCTCAGCCGCCGCAGGTCGTCGCGCACCTGCATGCCCGGCGTCTTGCCCATCACCTTCGCGATCGTCAGACCCACCCTGCCCGCGGGCGGGAGGTACTCGAGCGTGACCCGCACCTCCGTGCCCCGCCCGCCCGGAGCCTCGCGGAACTGCACCGTTCCGGTGTTGTCCACTTCCGCGCCGGGAAGAGAGCGCCAGGAGATGAGCCGGTCCTGCTCCTCGTTGATGATTTCCGCGTCCCACTCGACATCGCCCGTCGGCCCCTCGACAACCCAGCGTGAGCGCCGATCATCCAGCACGGTCACCGACTTGATGTGCTCCATGAAGCGGGCGAGGTTTTCAAAGTTGCGCCAGAAGGCGAAGACCTGCGCCGCCGGGGCCTGGATCGTCACCGACTCTTCGACGTGGATGCCGCGCTTGTAGTAGTCCTCCGGCGCGGCCTCGCCCTTGTGCCCGAGCCCCAGCCGCTCCTTCACTTCGCAGTGTCCGGTCACGCCACGGCGCACCAGCGCCGCTCCGGCGACCGCCGCCGCGACTCCCCCCAGCCCGCCCCGGCGCAGCCCTCGCCACGCCAGCCAGCCGCCCCCCAGCAGCGACGCCGCCCGCTCCGCCGTGCCCACGTTCTGCCCGTCTCCTCGTGCGCGCGCTTTCATCCGTTCCCCTTTCGGCTGTGTCTCCGGCCTTCTAGGTACGGGAACGCCACGCGCCCTGGGCTGAAAGGGGGCTAAAACCCGTCACGGTCCCGGCATCTGGCCTCCCTCCTGCCCCGCTTGCGAGACGGGCCCGCGTGGGGGATAGTGACGCCCCATGAAGCCCTCTCATCCTCGTCGTGGACGCGCTTTCTGGATGTTCCTCGCCGCTCCCCTCGCGCTGGCGCTCGGCGCGTGCGCTTCGGGCGGGGGCGGGCAGGCAACCCTGCACGCCCCGGAACTGCCCGCGGCCATCACGCTCGACGGCGACACCTCCGACTGGCAGGGCGACTCGCCCATCACCGCCGACGACCGCTATCTCTATCTCCGCTTCGCGGTTCAGGACGCGCAGTACACGCTCCAGGCCGCGCCGGTGACGACCTCCATCCAGCTCGACCTGGACGGCAGCACCGCCACCGGCCGCACCAGCAACCTGCAGGGCTTCAACTCCCTCGGCGTGGATCTGGAGATCGAGTTCTCGCCGCGCCAGGGAGCGGTGACGAAGAACGGCGTCGCGGCGTACGCGGTGGACGCTCAGGGCCGCCGCACGCCCATCCCCATCGCCGACCTCGACCTCGCCTGCGCGCCCACGTACGCCTCGAGCTGGTACGAGCTGCGCATCGCCCGCACGCCCCAGACCAGCGGCCTGCTGCCCGAGGCGGGGATGCGCTCTCAGGGCACGGTCAGCGGCATCATCGCCCTCTACGACGGAAGCGGGAAGATCGTCGGCTACTCCGATCCCTTCTCCACTTTCGTCCCGCCCGCCGCCGCGCCCGCGGCGGTCACGGTTGAAGTGCCCGCCAAGCCCGCGGACGCCGTCCGCGTGATGGCCTTCAACGTCGAGCGCTCCAGCCCCGTCAGCCAGCCCGAGCGCTTCCAGCGCATCTTCCAGGCCCTGCAGCCCGACATCATCCTCATCAGCGAGTGGGAGCAGGGCGACGCCGCGGCGATGCAGGCGTGGTTCACGGCTCTGGTGGACGGCGACACTCAGTGGAGCGTCCGCAAGGCCGCGGGCGACAGCAGCAGCGGTGGGGGAGTGGCGATCGTTTCCCGCTACACCCTGGTTCCCTTCCGCAACGACGCTCTCACCGTCCCCGGCGAGAACGACAAGGCCCAGCGCCGGCCCGTGCGCTTCGTCGCCGGGCGCGTGATTACTCCGGTGGGCGAGCTCATCGTCGGCGCGACGCATCTCAAGTGCTGCGGCACCAAGGACAGCTCCGAAGACCGCCGCCGCATGGCCGAGGCTCGCGCCATCAACGACTTCATGGCCTCCGCCGCCGCGGCGTACCCCGGCGCCATCCGCGTTGTGGGCGGAGACCTCAACCTCGTGGGCTCCCGTCCGCCGCTGGACCTGCTCCGCGCCCGGATCGACGCCGACGGCAGCGACCTGGCCGTCGCGACTCCGATGGTGCTGGGGGATCGCACGCTCACGACGTGGCGCGACAGCAAGGGCGGTTTCGGCCCCGGACGTCTGGATTACATCGTCTACAGCGACGCCAACGCCGTGGCCGCCAACGCCTTCGTGTTTGATACCGGCCGTCTCAGCGATGAAACCCTCGCCCGCCTGGGCCTGGATCGGACCGACAGCGAGGCGAGCGACCACCTGCCCGTGATCGTGGACCTGCGCGCCCGCGGCTCGCGTTAGCGGCGGCGACGGATCAGCAGCACGGTGCCGATCCCGGCGACCAGCATCGAGCCGGGCGTGGGCACGGCGCTGAAGTGCAGATCGTCCAGAATCGCGGCCTGCTTGGTGATGGTCACGCTGCCGATGGGCACGGTCGTCATCACGCCCATGAAGCCGTAATCCGCGGTGGTGTTCGGCGTGGGGATCGTCCCGGCCACGAACGTCGGGCCGAACTCGGCCGTGTCGATGATGTTCCCCTCGGTGTCGCGCACGACGAAGACGGGGCCGGTGGGGTCCACGTTCCGGTTGTTCACCACGAAGAACCCGAAGGCCCGCACTTCCGTCGTGAAAGTGATCGTGAAGCTGTTCGTCAGAGAGGACGGAATGGCGATGTTCGCCGAGCCGCCGAGCGACTGCGCCACGTCGAACGCCGTGTTGCCGTCGTTCACCCAGTAGACCGGGCCGCTGCCGCCGGTGAAGGTCACGCCCAGGGAGGCGTACTCATTCGCGGGCATCGCCTGAGACTGGCCCTCGATCAGCGAGATGGTGTTGCCCATCCCGTCGGTCTCGAACGTGATCAGGGTGCTCGGGTAGTCGTTGAAGAAGCCGGGATCGGTGATGTACGCACCCTGCGCCGCGCCTGCAGCGATAAGCCCTGTCGCGAGAGCCGCCACCGTCCCGCAGTGCGAAGGCCTGATGAACGAACGCATCTCGACGCCTCCTGATCTTCTCTTCACGCCGTCCTTGAGGGAGGCAGGGCGATGCCCCGCTCCACGCCAAACATGACCTCGAATCACCTCCGCGGCCACGAAATCAGCCCGGTCCTCCCCGTCCGGGCCCGTGTCTTCCGTGTCTCCCGCGTCTCTCCTCCAGCCCTTACAACCCAACTCTCTCCAGCGGGGAAAAGAAAAAGGCGGGCCGAACGGCCCGCCATCTATTCGCAGCGAAAAGGGTTACGGTTTACTCGAGGCCCAACGATTCCACGACGCCGATGTCGACGTTCGTGAACACGGCGTCGCGCTCGATCGCTGCGGCGGCGAGGATCAGGTCGTTCACGTACACCGCCCGACCCAGCGAATCACCGGCCGCGAGGCTGAGCACCTTCGAGTCCCCGCTCACCATCCCCATGCTGGCCTGCTGCTTGGAGGTCGAGCTGCAACCCGTCAGGCCCACCGCGATCAACGCCGCGCCGCACACGAGCATCATCCGCCGGTTCATCTGAAGCTCCGTTTCCGCGGCCGGGGAACAGCCGCGATGGTCCGCATCGACCGGAACACGCTTGCACTCCAGTCATGCGAAACAAATCCCTTCGGCGCGTCGGACATACGGAGGGATTGCTCCATGCGCGGCCTTATCCACCGCACCAATGCCCCAGACTGCCTGCCTACGTTTGATCCCGGTACGATGTCAGTTCCGGTAACTCATGACCCCGAGAGTTCTTCCATCACTTTCAGCAGTGGGGAACCATGCACAGTCGTCGTGAACGCACGCCCCACGCCCCCCGGCGTGCGCAGGCCCGAATCGTCCGCTCTCTTGTTATCGGTGCCGGGCTCGCCCTGGTGAGCCCCGCCCTTACCGCCCTCGCCCAGAACGCAGTCCCCCCTGTTCCGGCGCCCGCGGCTCAACCCAGCCACAAGGTCACTGGCATCGTCATCCAGTTCATGCGCGAGAACCCGGGCCACCCATCGCCCGAAGCGCTCCTCGACGCCGTCATCCAGGCCGTTCCCACGCAGGACGGCTGGGCCGCCCCGCGCCCGCGTGAGGAAGTCCGCGGCTTCCGCCTCGCCGACCTGCCCACCCTCGCCGATCAGCGCTTCACCGACACCGGCCTCACGCTCATCGCCCCCGCCGTGGTGCAGCTCCTGAAGGACATGGGGCTGGTCGGTGTGTACGTCACTCCCGACCCGGCGCAGTTCCGCGTCGAGGATGGGCGCGTCGTGGACCTTCGTCCGGCGGGCGTCACCACCATGACGCTGCAGGTCACCACGGGCGTCGTGACCGAGCTGCGCACCGTCGCCATCGGCGAGCGCATCGACCCCAAGAAGGAAAACACAGTCAACCACCCGCTCCACCAGCGCATCCGTGAGCGCTCTCCCATCCAGCCCCGCGGCGAGGGCGGTACGACCGACCTCGTTCGGCGCGATCTGATCGACGATTACCTCTACCGCCTCAACCGCCGCCCCGGCCGCCGCGCGGACGTCGCCGTCTCGGCCTCGGGCGAGGAGCCGGGGGCGATCACGCTCGATTACCTCGTGACGGAAAACCGGCCGTGGATGCTCTTCGCGCAGCTCAGCAACACGGGCACAGAGGCGACCTCACGCCTGCGCGAGCACTTCGGCTTCATCCACAACGACCTGACGAACGCCGACGACACGCTCACCATCGGCTACCACACCGCCAACTTCGAGGACACTCACAGCGTCTACGGCTTCTACGACCGCCCCATCCCCGGCACCGACGACCGGCTCCGGGCCCGCATCGACGGCTCGTGGTATACCTACCTCGCCTCCGACGTGGGCTTCCCCGGTCTCGACTTCGAAGGCGAGGGGTACACCCTCGGGGCGTCGCTCGCGTGGAACTTCTTCCAGAATGGCCCGCTCTTCCTGGATCTCGTCGGCGGCGTCCAGTTCAAGCACATCGAGGTCACGAACGAGGCCGCGGGGACGGAGGGCTCGGAGGACTTCTTCATTCCCTCCCTCGCCCTGCGTCTGGAGCGTCAGACGGAGATCGCCCGCACCAACGCGAGCATTGGGCTGGAGTTCAATATGTCTGGTTTGGCGGGCACGGGCGAGGATCTCGACGCCCTGGGCCGCACCCTCGCCGATGACGACTGGGTTCTGCTCCGCGCCGACGCCACGCATTCCTTCTACCTTGAGCCACTCTTCGATCCCAACGCCGCGAACACCGGCGGTCTTGCGCACGAGGTGCTCTTCAACGTTCGCGGGCAGTACGCCTTCGACCACCGTCTCATTCCCAACGAGGAGCAGCCCGTCGGCGGGCTCTACACCGTCCGCGGCTATCCGGAATCCGCCACCGCGGGCGACACCGTCATCCTCGGCACCGCCGAGTACCGCTACCACCTGCCCAAAAACCTTTCGCCCAACCCGACCCCGGGCAGCCTCTTCAACAAGCCTTTCCGCTGGAGGCCTCAGTACCAGTACGGCCCCACGGACTGGGACTTGGTCCTCAAAGCCTTCGTTGACGCCGCCCGAGTCGTGAACTCAGACCGGCTCGACTTCGAGGTGGACAGCACACTGGTCGGGGCAGGTATCGGGGCGGAGTTATCGGTCACCCGTCGGTTCAACCTGCGCGTGGATTGGGGGTTTGCACTGAGGGACCTTCGCAACGCCGCGGGGGATCGTGACGTTGATGCCGGGCATAACGAGCTCTCGTTCGTCCTCACGCTGATCTACTAAACCGCCCGGTGGCACAAGCGTATTCCTAGATGACACTTAGGTGAGGCCCGCGCCCCTCGAGGGTGCGGACCTTCCACGGAGGACGTATGAAGACTCGAACCGCCGCCTCGCTGCCCATCCGCCGCGCAACGCTGCTCACGCTCATCGCCGGCTCGATGCTCGGCCTGGGACGCGAAGCGCTGGCAGGGCCCGAAGGCGCGGCCGTGGTCCGCGGTCAGGCCACCATCGCCCGGTCCGGCTCGCTGACCACCATCACCGCTGCGAACAACACCATCATCAACTACAAGAGCTTCAACATCGGCTCCGGCGAAGCCGTCCGCTTCATTCAGCCCAATGCTTCCTCCCGCGTCCTCAACCGCATCAACAGTCCAACGCCCACGCGGATCGACGGCACGCTGACCGCCAACGGCCAGGTCTACCTCGTCAACCCCGCGGGTGTGTTCTTCGGGCACAACGCCGTCATCAACACCAACGGCCTGTACGCCGCCGCGGCACGGATGTCTGACAAGGACTTCCTTGCCGGCGTCAACCACTTCACCAACGTCAGCGGCCCCGTCGTCAATCAGGGCATGATCGACGCGGGGACCGTCGCTCTCATTGGCCGCCACGTCTCAAACCAGGGGACCATCGTCGCCAATGGCGGCATGGTCACCACCGTCGTGGGCAACGACGTGCTCATCCGCGAAGGCCGCGGCAAGATCTACGTCCGCGTGGACGGCAAGGCGATTGATACCTCCGCCGGTCCCGCTTCCACGGCCCCCAAAGTCGAGGCCGGCTCGCCCGCCATCGAGAACTCCGGCTCCATCCAGGCACGCGGCGGCATCGTCACCCTCGCGGCGGGCGATGCCCTCTCTCTCGCCATCCACAACAGCGGCACGATCAACGCCGGCGGCGGCCGGATCGACGCCGTGAGCCACAGCGGCACGATCCGCAACACCGGCGCCATGAGCGCCGATGTTGAGCACGGTCAGGCGGGCTCCGTCACCGTGCAGGCCCCGCGCGTCGTCAACTCCGGCTCCGTCACGGCTATCGCCGACGAGGGCCGCTCCGGCTACGTCGAGGTCACCAGCGCCCACCGCACCATCCTCGAACGTGGCAGCGTCGTTTCCGCCGCGGGCGGCGCCGGGCACGCCGACGCTGGCGAAGTGCTCGTCCACAGCTATCAGGGCGGCACCACCGTTGCGTCCGGCGCGACGGTCGATGTCTCCGGCGGGCAGGCGGGCGGTCACGGCGGCTTTGCCGAGGTCTCAGGCAAGAACCTTGCCGTCCACGGCGAGCTGAAGGGCGACACCGCCCACGGCTACAAGTCCGCGTCGCTGCTCATCGACCCCGAGCACATCGTCATCCAGAGCTTCGGCCCCGACGACAGCCAGATCGACGACGGCCAGGTGAACGGCGACGACGCCCCCGGCGACACTTTCTACATCTCGCCCGCGGCCATCGAGAACTTCAACGGCGACGTGAGCCTTGAGGCCGTCGGCGACATCGTCATCCACGACAGCATCGACAAGTCCAACGGCGGCCTGACGCTCAAGGCGGGCGACTACCTTGTCCTCGGTGAGCTTCTCAACATCATCGGCTTAGGATTCCAGCCTCTCACCATCGCCGCCAACTTCATCGACTTCCAGGCCGGCCAGAGCATTCTTGACGTTCACCTCCTCGGCACTTCGCTTGTTGCCAAGGTCGGCGACATCAACCTCGTGGGCGCGGGCGGCGAGGTGCAGTTCGCCCTCGCCACGGTTCCCAACGACCGCACGCTCTCCATCACCCAGGCGGACAGCAAGTACGTCGGCGCGGGCCCCTTCGGGTTCGTCGGCAACCCCGAGAACACCAACCTCCGCGTCCGCATCACCGACGGCTCCCTCGTCATGGGCGGTGAGTTCGGCGGCGTGAGCGGCCACCAGACCATCAAGAGCCTCGACGCACAGGCGAGCGACTTCATCCGCGTCGAAGACAACCTCGACATCGGCACGACCGCCAAGCTCGTCAGCAGTGGCGACATCGTGATCGACGGCTACATCCACGCGGGCGAGTCCATCGACCTGCACGCCGGCACGAGCGGCGCCGGCTCCATCAAGTTCATCTCCACGGGCCTGAGCCTGTGGGCCGACTCCATCGCCCTCCGCGCCGGGAACGACACCGGCTTGGGGAACGCCCGCGTGGACGCGGTCACCAACGCTCCCGCCTTCGCGGGTTCGGGCGGTGGGAGCACGCGTCCCGCCGGCTTCACCTTTGAGCAGGACGCGGCCATCTCCAGCGGTGATCTTCCCGCGGCGGATCAGTTCGGCGCGGCGTTGACGGGGATGAACTACACCGTCCGCTCCAACGACGACATCATCACGATCTCCAACGGCTCCGCCCTTGAGGGGACCAGCCTCGTCCTCGACAGCCAGTACGCCTCCTACATCCTGGATCCCCTCAGCCTTTCCACGCTCGACGTGACCGGCGACGCCTACCTCGCCGCGGATATCACCACCACGGGCACGCAGCGATATCGCAACGCCTCCTGGATCGTGAACGACCGCACGCTCACCGCGACCACCGTCACCTTCGACGACATGGTCAACAGCGGCGGCTTCTTCGCCGAGGGCGTCGCCTACGAGGACGCCGCCCTCGTCATTCAGGGCGACATGATCGATCACGGCGCGATCGGCAATGGTCAGCGCCTCAAGAGCCTGCACGTGACAGGCACGTCCTTCCTGGACGGCACGCTCGTTTACACAGCGGGCGATCAGCGCTTCGACGGCGAGGTCACCATCGGCGACGACCAGTTCATGGTGAGCGACGGTGGGGGCCTCATCCGGTTCGGCTCGACGGTGGACGGGGCGCACAGCCTCACCGTTCAGACGAGCGAGGACGGGCTGATCTCCTTCAACGGCGACATCGGCTCGCGCACCCCCCTCGTGGACATCTTCCTCTCCACCGACGACGGCATCGGCGGCCGGAGCATTCCCGACCGCGCCACGATCGTCGGCGAGCGTGATCTGGCCATCCATGCCCGCGACTTCAAGATGGGCCAGAACGAGAAGTTCACGACGCTCGGCGATCTGCTCATCAACGCCTCCCGCGAGGCGGCTTTGGGCGATCTGGTCACCGTCGGCGATATGACGGTGAACGCGCCCACCATCACCCTCCTGCTCCGTCAGCCCTCGACCCTTCTGAAGTACGACGGCTCGACGAGCGAGGACCGCGGCCTCGACTTCGTCGCCGGCGGGGAGATCAACTTCAACGGCGACATCGTCCTCGGCGGCGAGGTGGACGCCCCCGCGCCCACCTTCGCCGACGCCTCCGGCTCGGGTAATGCCGCTCTTGCCGCGTTCGAGTTCACCACCAGCACGCCGGAGGAAACCAGCTTCTCCGCTCTCGTTCTCGGCGAGGATGGCCCGGTCCTCGACCAGAAGACCACGCCCGCGACTCCTCCGCCCCCGCCTCCTCCTCCGCCACCTCCTCCTCCGCCCCCGCGGCCGCTTTGCCGCTCTCGATGGACTCGATTTCCCCCGGTT
>CALJIV010000018.1 GCA_937974035.1 uncultured Phycisphaerales bacterium | reverse complement strand
GGGGCGTCCGCGGGGCCGTCGCTCCACCGGGCCCGCGGGCGCGTGATGCCCAAGGCCCGAAAAAATCGCGGCGGGATCGCTCTCATCGCCTCCGCAAGGCCGCGCACTCGTGACGGACGTCACGAACCTCCTCAGGAGGGGGCATGCGCGGCCCCCGCCCGCCGTGGTTACACAAACCTCGCCCGGGGGAGGGAGATCACGAAGGTTGTGCCCCCTCCGGGGGTGTCTTCGATCGTGACTTCGCCCCGGTGGGCTTCGATCACCTTCTTCACGATCGCCAGGCCCACGCCGCTGCCGGGGCCGAACTCTTCTTCCCGGTGCAGGCGCTTAAAGATGCGGAAGGCGTCCTTGCGGCGCGCCTCGGGGATGCCCACGCCGTTGTCCTCCACGCACACCTGCGGGCCGTACGGGCCCTCGCGGGCGTAAATGCGCACCCGCCGCGGCACGGCGTGGCTGTACCGCGCCGCGTTCGAGATCAGGTTCACGAAGACCTGCTGCATCGCCACCGGGTCGCACACCACCTCCGGCATCTCCGGGTCCACCGTCAGCTCCACCGTCGGAGAAGCCAGCGCCGGGCCGAGCGAGGCCGCCGCCTCCTTCGCCAGGGTTCCGAGGTTCACCGGCCCCTGCGCCATCCGCACCTCGCCGCTGCGCGCGAAGCGCATCAGGGCGTCCAGCAGCCTCGTGCCGCGCAGCGCCACCTGCTGCACCGCTTCCAGGCGCTCCACCGCCGCGGGGGGCATCGCCGCCCGGTGGTCCTCCAGCACGAAGCCGATCTGGAAGTTGATGGTGCGGAAGGGCTCCTTGAGGTCATGCGCGGCGATGTGCGCAAAGTCGGAAAGATCCCGGTTCGCCCGCTCCAGGTCGCGGGTGTGCGCCTCCGACTCGGCGTAGAGCATCGCGAGCTGGCGGGCGTTCTCCCGGATCGTCTCCTCCGCCCGCCGCCGCTCGGTGATGTCGATGCCGATGCCGCAGACGATCGTGGGGCGGTTGTGCTCGTAGATCCCGTGCCCTCTCCCCTCCATCCAGCGCCAGTGGTTTTCGTCCGCCCGCCGGAAGCGGAACTCGACGATGAAGTCCCTCCGCTCCGTCACCGCGTCGTCCACTTCCCTGCGGAGCCGGTCTCGGTCCTCGGGGTGGACGTGCGCCATAAACCCGTCCCGCGTCGCCGGGGCCGTCCCCGGCGCAAAGCCGTAGAGAGACTCGAGCTCGCGGCTCCAGTAGAGCCTGTTCTGCGTGAGCTCCCGCCACCAGAACCCCATTTTTCCCGCACGCATCGCCAGCGCGAGCGGATGGGCCGGGTCCAGCGGCGTCGTCGGGCCGCTCGCCGGTGAGGCGGGGGGCGCGGCGGGGGGCCGGGCGAACTGCGGGGAAGGGGTGTTCGAGGCTTGTTCCTTGGGCTGGGACACGGCGCGAGTCTACCTCCCCCTTCCGGGGCTGGGTTTGAAAGGATATTGAGCCTGTGTCGGGGGTCTGGTCGCCTAGGCTCCGGCCATGGCGTACGGACACGTCCCCGTTTTGCTCGAAGCCTGCCTGCGGGTGCTCGACCCGAAGCCGGGGGAGGTGTACGTGGACTGCACCGCGGGCCTGGGGGGGCACGCCGCCGCCGTCGCGGAGAAGCTCGGCGAGGGCGAAGTCGTGCTCAACGACGCGGACCCCCTGAACATGGCCGTGGCGTCGGAGCGGGTTCGGAGCCTGGGCGTCCGCGTCCGGGTCCTCACCGGCAACTTCGCCGAGGTGCCCAACAGGCTCGCGGCGGCGGGGGTGCGGGCGGACATGGTGCTGGCCGACCTGGGGTTCGCTTCCACGCAGGTGGACGACCCTTCGCGGGGCTTCTCGTTCAGCCGCGACGGGCCCCTGGACATGCGGATGGACCCCTCTCTGCCCGTCTCGGCGGCGGACCTGGTGAACGGGCTCCCGGAGGCGGAGCTGGCGGAGCTGATCCGGCGGTACGGGGAGGAGCGCGCGGCCCGGCGGATCGCTTCAAAACTTGTGAGGGCGCGGGCCGAGCGTCCGATACTCACTACCGCCCGGCTCGCGGACCTCGTGCGGTCCGCGGCGGGGGGGAGAGGCGACGGAGGGATCGACCCCGCGACGCGCACATTCCAGGCGCTGCGCATCGCGGTGAATGACGAGATCGGAAGCCTGGAAGCGCTGCTGGAAGCGGCGGTACGGGACGCGGAGCGGATCAGCAACAACCAGCCGACGGAGTGGCTCAAACCCGGCGCGAGGTTTGCGGTGATTTCTTTCCACAGCCTCGAAGACCGGCCGGTGAAGCGCGCGATGGAGCGGCTGGAACGGCTGGGGGCGGAGGACCTGACGGGAGGTGCGGTGACGGCGGGCGACGAGGAGGTCTCGGCGAACCCGCGGGCGAGGTCGGCGAAGCTCCGGGCGGCGCGGCTGCCGCGCGGTTGACGAGTTGTGGATTTTTCCGGCGCGGTTCACGCGGGCCGGGAGTGCAGTAGGATTGCGGGCGCCGCCGGAAGGCGGGCAACGCGGTTTGCGGCGGGTGATCCGAGGGCAAGGACGCTTTCGGGAGCTCGTCTTGGGTCGGCCCGATCAACGGGCGAGGCAAGGACGCTGAGCGTGACGCGTGAACTGAAGTTGGCGCTGATTGTCGGTTTTGCCCTGGTCCTGGTGGTCACGGTGCTCATCAGCGACCACCTCTCGCACGCGCGCCAGACGCGCCTGGCGTCGCTTCCCCCCGATCCCGTCAAGATGACCGAGCCTCCGCTCATCGCCCTGGAGGCGGGGGCGGAGTCGCTGCCGCGGCAGGCGGTCGTCGAGCCCACGCCCGTGGCCCCCGCGCCGCTGATCAACTCCTCCCCGATGAGCGACGTCGAGCCCGTGGTGATCTCTCAGGGCTCCGCCTCCTCGATGCTGGCGCCGCCGACCCCCGCTCCCTCGCCGCTGACGGGTTTGACCACCCCCGCCGCGGAGCCCCAGCGCGTCGCGCAGCCCCAGGTTTCTCAGCCCCAGGACCGGCCGATCATCGCCCGCCAGTCGGACTCGCTCGTCGAGGAGATCCAGCGGCAGGGCGGGCGCGTCACGAACGACACGATCTACCTGCCGGGCGTGCAGGTGTCGCGCGAGCAGGTGCGCGAGCCCCTCGCCCCCGCCCCCGCCCCCGTTCCTGCTCCGGCCCCGGCGACTTCCGACCGCATCCACACCGTGGTGAGCGGCGACAGCCTCTACAAGCTGGCGGCGCAGTACTACGGCGACGGCAAGGTGTGGCGCAAGGTCGCGAAGTACAACGGCATCAACGACGAGTCCGCCCCGCTCAGGGTCGGGCAGAAGCTCAAGTTCCCCGCGGCGGAGGTGCTGCTGGGCCGGGCTCCCACGCCCGCCGAGGCCGCCGGCCTGGCCGCCGCGAAGCCCGCTCCGGCGAAGGCGGCGAAGACGCGGCCCTACGTGATCAGGAAAGGCGACACGCTCGCGGAGATCGCCCAGCGCGAGCTGGGCACGGTGAAGCGGGCGCGCGAAATCCTGGAACTGAACAAGGACGTCATCAAGTCCGCGGACCGCATTCCCCTGGGAGCGACGATCCAGCTTCCCGGTTGAGCTGAAAGGGGCCGACGTGTTCGCGAAGCTCGTCGCGGTCGTGCTGGCGCTGGGAGCGTGCGGGTGCACGCTCTTGGCTCTGCGCCAATCGCGCATCCAGGTCGCCAGCGAGATCGCGCAGACGCAGATCCGCATCAACGAGCACGACGAGCGGCTGTGGGTGCTGCGGGCCCGGATCGCCGAGCGCGTCACCCCCGAGCAGGTCGAGCAGATGGCGAGGGCCGTCGCGCCGCTGCGGCCGCTGGTCCCCCCGGCGGTGGACGGGCGCCAGGAGCTCGCCCGCACCCGCCAGCCCCAGCCCGCGCCCCCGCCGCGGCAGCGCACGCAGAACGCCACCCCCCGCGTCGCCCGTGGAGATGAACGCCGATGAACGCACTTTCTCTGGGTATTCGGTCGGGCTCGCCGCCGCGGCGTGCGGATCGCTTCAACGCGATGGCCTGGCTGGTGGCCTTGTGCGTTTCGCTGGCGATGCTCGCGGTGCTGGTGCGGGTGGCGCAGCTTCAGATCGCCCCCAGCGAGGACCTGCGCGAGCACTTTGAGCCGAGGGTGACCCACCGCACGGAGCTGGATCTTCGCGGCGACATCCGGGACAGCCGCAACCGGCTGCTCTCGGTGACGCGCTTCGGCTACCGCGTCGTGGTGGACCCCACGCTGCTGCCCGAGGACATCGACACCGCGATCGTGAAGCTGGCGGATGCGATGAGCCTGCCGACGGATGCGGTGGGGGCGCGGATCATCCGTGCGATGATGGAGAACGAGGCCCGCGCGGCGGCCGCCGCCGCGGCTTCGGATTCCTCCCAGCTGCCCGCGCGCAAGCCCATCACCAGCCGGTTCATCAGCCTTGCGAAAGAGAAGCTCATCCCCATCGCGGGGCTGGAAGAGGGCGAGGCGGTGGGGCCGCCCGCGGAGCCCGTGCCCGGCAAGGCCCGCGGCCCCATCCGCTACCTGGTCGTCAGCGGGCTCCTCAACGAGCAGCAGGTCGAGGCGGTCAAGGCGCTGAAGATGAGCGGCGTGACGCTGGAGAAGCGGCAGGTCCGCGAGTACCCCGGCGGCCCCGAAATCGCCCCGATCGTCGGCAAGGTGAGCTTCGAGCACAAGGGCCTGCTCGGTGCTGAAAAGCTGCTGGACGACAAGCTCGAAGGACGCGACGGCAAAATCAGCTTCGTCCGCGACGCCCGCGGCAATCCCATCTGGATCGAGCCGGGGCAGATCATCCCCGCGATGCCGGGGGGCGATGTGCGGCTCTCGCTGGACCTCGAAGTGCAGCGGATCGCGCACGAGGAGCTGCAGCGCGGCATCGAGGAGGCCGACGCCGCGGGCGGCCGGTGCGTGGTCGTGGACTCGATCACCGGCGAGGTGCTGGCGATGGTGGACCTTCTGCGCACGCCGCCGGACGCCGAGCCCTTCCCGTGGGCGGACGATCCGCCGACGCCGCCGGTGAAGAAGGGGCAGCGTCCGCCGGCAAAGCCGCCCGCTCCACCCTTCCCGGAGGGGCGCCACCGCTGGCTGGTGAACCCGCCCGACCCGGCGCGTGAAGTTCACCCCGCGCTGGCCCGCAACCGCAACGTTGAGGACATGTACGAGCCCGGCTCCACCTTCAAGCCCTTCGTGTGGGCGACGATCACAGAGCTTGGCCTGGCGGGGCTGGACGAGGTGTTCGAGACGGGCAGGCACGGCTGGGTGCCCCCGGACGGGCGCAAGCCCATCCGCGACGTGACCGCACGCGACACGATGACGTGGCGCGAAGTGCTGATCAACTCGTCGAACATCGGCATGATCAAGGGGGCGCAGCGGCTCACGCACGCGCAGCTCCACGACGCGGTGGTGCGCTTCGGATTCGGCAAGCCCACGGGCATCGGCCTGCCCTTCGAGTCGGGAGGGCGGGTCACTGCGCTGAAGGACTGGAAGAAGAGCACGCAGGTTTCCGTGGCGTTCGGCAACGAAATCGCTGTGACGCCCGTGCAGATGGTCCGTGCGTTCTGCGCCTTTGCGCGGCCGGGCGAGCTTGGGGGGACGCTCCCCCGCCTGCGCCTGACGGCCGGCTCGAGCGAAGGGCCGGGGGTGACGTACCGCGTGCTCCCGGCGTGGGTGGCGAAGGAGACGCGCGAGACGATGGCGCAGGTCGCCGCGGTGATGGAGGCCAAGTACTGCAAGCCGCCGGAGGGGCAGCGCTGGCGGTACGTGATGTTCGGCAAGTCCGGGACGGCCAAGATCCCCGTCGGGGCGCCGCCCAAGGGGAAGCGCAAGATGCGCGGCGCGCCGAGCGGCTACCTGGATCAGTACCGCTCCAGCTTCATCGCCGGTGCGCCGCTGGAGAACCCGCGCCTTGTGGTGCTGGTGGTGATCGACGACCCCGGCCCGGAGCGCATCCGCAAGGCGACCCACTACGGCTCGGCCGTTGCGGGCCCGGTGGTGCGGCGGGTCGTGGAGCGGACGCTGACGTACCTGGGCACGCCGCCCTCGCCGATTCCCGCGGACTAAAACAGGGGAACGCTACTTCAGGTCGCTCTCGCTGAGGGGGGAGGCGCCGCGGATGATGCGGCCCCGCCCGCCGTTCTTTTGCACCACGGCGCGGATGAAGGCCTGGTACTCCTCGTCCAGGCTCGCGGCGGTGCGGTTGAGGTAAATGTCCAGCAGGTCCACGCCCCGGCGGGTGGGAATGCCGCGGGAGGCGAGTGTGTGGTTCACACGGGCGACCAGCCTGCCGTGGGCGGCGTCGGTAAGAAGCAGGCGCAAACCCTCGCGGTACTTGCCGCCTTCGCCCTCGTTGAGGAAGTGGATGAGCGCCCAGACCTGGGCGTAGTAGATGAGGGCGGAGTCGGGGTCTTCGGCCATCAGCTCCTGGGGCTTGCTCCGCATGAGGCGGTCGAGCGGTATGAGCTTGCCGGTGCGCTCCGCCTGGCGGAGCTGCTCGTAGCGCTCGACGTTGGCCCAGGGGAGGAAGATGGGCCGTTCCGGCTGCTCGGGGTTCCAGCGGAAGCCCTCCATGTACGTCGCGAGCCCTTCCTCGAGCGTGACGGGCAGGGAGTTGCGGAAGGTCTTCTGCGTGTACTGATGCCAGCCCTCGTGCGCGGCGATGGCGAAGGTGTCGCGCGGGCCGATGTCGTAGAGGATGGCCCGTCCGCCGCTGCTGAAGCCGCCGCGCTGGATGCGCAGATACATATCGGCGTCGTTGCCCATGACGCGCTGCGTCATTCTCGCCCACTGGGGGCGAGTGCCGAGGATGTAGCACTCCATGTGCTCATTCGGGCGGGGCAGATCGGCGAGCGCGGAGGTGTAGTGGTTCAGGGCCAGCTCCATGAAAGCCGGTACGCGCTCGACGAGGGCCGTGCGCGTCGCGGTGGTCATGATGCGGTAGCTGGGGGTCTCGATCACCGAGCCCTCGCGGGACTCAAAGGTCCACGGGGCCGTGGCGAGCACGACGTTGGCGGGCAGGGTGTTGGGGTCGGGCGCTGCGGGGGCGGGGGCAACCGGAGCCGCGGCAAGGCCCGGAGAGGCCGAACGCGGCTGCGCGCAGCCGACCCCGACAAGCGCGAGCGTCAACGCGAGGGCCGAAGGCTTCATCACCGACAAGAGATGCCGGCGCGGGCTCAATCCGGCGCAAAGAGCGGCGAAGAGGTGCGTTCGGTCTGGCCGAGCTGAATGCCAACGGTCCATGAGGGCATCCTACCGCGCCCCGGCTTATCCCCCCAGACCGGCGAGCGTCGCAGCCGCGGCGGACCGCTCCGCCTTCGCCTTTTCGAGCTGGTCCTTGGTCTGTTGCACCATGTGCGGAGGGGCCTTCTGGGCGTAACCGGGGTTCGCCAGCCGGGCCTCCAGGGTTGCAATGGACTTGTCCAGATCGGCGATGAGCTTCTGCAGGCGGGCTCGCTCGGCCCCGGTGTCCACGGCTTCTGCGAGGTCGCTCAGGCGGTACTCGGCCTGATCGAAGGTGAACGCCACGGAAGGGCCGGAGGGGGCCGCCTTCGTGATCGTGCCCACGCCCGCGAGTGTGGAGACGAGCACGTGGTTGGGGTTCGCGCTGTCCGCGAGATCCCCCAGGGACGCGGCGGAAGCGCCCAGGTGCAGCGTGATCTTTCGCCGCGGCTGAACGTTGTGCTGGGCGCGGACCTCGCGGATCGCGGTGATGAAGGCGCGGAGGTGCTCGAACTCGCGCTCGGCGCTCTCATCGCGCAGTGACGGGTCCACCTCTGGCCAGCCCGCGGTGGCGAGCAGGTTGTCTTTGCGGGGGGCTTCAAGTTTGATGCCCGGCACCGGGTCGGTCCTGACGTCGCGGACCTGCTCGTAAATGGCCTCGGTGACGAAGGGCATCACCGGGTGGAGCAGGCGCAGGATGGTGTCGAGCGTGTGCGCGAGCACGGCCCGCTGGCGCGGGTCGGAGGCGACGGTGGGCTTGATGGCCTCCAGGTACCAGTCGCAGAAGTCGCGCCAGAGCAGGTCGTAGAGCGTCGTCGCGTAATCGGAGAACTGGAAGTCCCGCAGCGCGGCGTTGCACGCCTCCACCGCCGCGGCAAGGCGAGACAACATCCAGCGGTCCACGAGGGGATACGTCGCGGAAGCGGGGGCCGGGGCAGCCGGTGCGGCGTTGAGAATGCCCAGGGCGAAGCGGGCCGCGTTCCAGAGCTTGTTGGCGAAGTTGCGGCCGAGGTCGAACTTGGGGCTGGTGTTCTTGCCCGTGGAGGGGTCGCGGACGACGGGCATGCGCACGTCCTGCGTCTGCGTGGTCATGTGGCAGAGCGTGAAGCGCATGGCGTCCGCGCCGTGGGTGGCGATGATGTCCAGCGGATCGACGCCGTTGCCCAGCGTCTTGGACATCTTGCGGCCGTCGCCGTCCTGGATGACGGAGTGGATGAAGACGTCGCGGAAGGGAACGGGGCCGGCGCCCGCGCCGCTGCCCAGGTCCTGGCCGCGGAAGTAGCGGTTGAACATCACCATGCGCGAGACCCACAGCGTGATGATCTCGCGCGCGGTGCAGAGCGTGGAGGTTGGGTTGAAGGCGCGGAGCAGGTCCGTCTCCTCCGGCCAGCCCATCGTGGAGATGGGCCAGAGGGCGGAGGAGAACCAGGTGTCGAGGACGTCTTCCTCTAAGGACACATTGGCGGCCAGATCAGAAAGATCGTCGCTTTCTCTTTGAGGAAGCGACCAGCCCGTGCCAACATCGTGAGATTGGACCCAAATGGTGAACTGTTCAATGTACTGGCTGGCCTGAGGTGTTCGACACGCCACATAGAGTCGGACATCCGTCTTTGAGCCACGGTTGACTGCATAGTCACTCGATATGCGGAGCGCCTTGGCCCAGGTCCAAAACGCCTTTTCAAGTTGTTCCAACCAATCCGAGGGATCGGGAGATGCCCCAGGCTTGGGTTCAAATCGCCACACCGGGATCCGGTGTCCCCACCAGAGCTGGCGAGAGATGCACCAATCCCGGATGTTGTCGTGCCAAGTCTCGTAGGTCTTGGCGTACCGCGGCGGGTGGAAGC
>CALJIV010000017.1 GCA_937974035.1 uncultured Phycisphaerales bacterium | reverse complement strand
GTAGAGCAGCTGACTCTTAATCAGCGGGTCGTAGGTTCGAGTCCTACGGGGGGCACTTGAAGACGCCTCTGGGAGCATCCCAGGGGCGTTATTCATTGGCAGCGGCGGAGCGTTGATCGGAGCCCCGAAGCCACGGCTACACCCCGGCTACAACTCGGACGCTTGAACCTGTTTCGCCCTCCCGCCTCCGCACGAAGCGCCGCGAGTGTCTCCGTTCGTGCCTCATCGGGTCGGTTTGGCGGATATGGGAGCGCATCGACGTAGGACCGGGCAAGCATCCCCGGCTCCGCCTTCGCCCGCGTCCGGTCGAACACTCGGGCCATCTCCTCCGCCACAGCCAAGGGGAGCGGTATACGCCGCAAACGTAACGCGCTGCTGAACCGGCCCGGCCACGTCTCCCGGAAGACGCCCCGGAGCATCCGCTATAGCTCCGGGAAGTCGGACTCGCCCGCCGCGTTCACGAGCACAGGCACGGCGTCCCAGCGGAAAGGGCGCTTGATGGAAGTCCAAATCAGCTCGCAGCAATGCCGACGAGCTACCCCGCCTGAGGCTCGTCATTCTCCACCGTGCGCGTGGCGGTGGGCTGGGTGATGATCGGCTTCGGGCCGCCGGCGCGGGTGATGAGGGAGACTCCTTCCGGCAGGTTGCGTGCAATCGCGGCGACCACATCGCCTTCCAGGGCGCGGGAGAAGAGGCTGCGGCGGCTCTTGCCCATGATCAGCTCGTCGCAGCCGAAGGTGACGGTGTAATCCAGAATTTCCGCGGCGATGTCGGTCGCGGTGATGTAAATCGGGAAGAAGGGCACGTTGTTCTGGCGGCAGACCATCGCCGCGTGACCGAGAGCGGCCTGTGCCTCGGGGTCGTCCTCGATCTGCGGGAGCTGGCCGGGGCGAACGTCCATGACCCGCAGCACGCGGACGTACATGCAGAAGAGCACGGCGCCGCGCTTCCTGGCCCGTTCCACGGCATACTCGACGTTCTCGTGGCCGCGGACGGCGAGCATGATGCGCGGCACGCCGGTGGGAATCTTGGGCGGGGCCTGACGGAGCTGCGCGAGCCAGCCCTCCTGGGGCACCTGCACGATGGGTGCGGGCGGAAGGAAGAGCTGCACCAGGAAGCGGGCGACCAGCACCGTGCCCATGGACGCTGCGGCGAAGAGCGTCGCCTTGGGCTTGGCGACGATGATCGTCAGCTCGATGGCGGCCATGAGCCCGCCGAGCGCCCACAGCCCCCACCGCTCCCAGTGCTTGATATCAAGCGCGCGGTTGTACGCGCACGAGAGCAGGTTGACGGTGATGGCCCCGACCACGCCGATGGCGTACAGCTCGCTCAGCGTCTTGACGTCGCTGGTCAGCAGGACCAGCACCGTGGGCAGCCCGCACGCGATGATGAGTCCGCGCCAGGGAACGCCGGAGTAGTTGAGCTTCGCGAGGCCGGGCGGCAGCTCGCGGTCGCGTGCGAAGGCGTAAATTACCGAGACGATGGCCATGATCGCGGTGTTCGCCGCGGAAAGAAGCAGCAAGGCGAACACAATGCCCGCCGTCATTCCGAAGACGCGGCCCACGTTCTCGCCGAAGGCGCGCGTCGCGGCGATGGTCGCAAGCCCCTTCACGGCGGTGTCGCGGTACGCCTTCACCTCCCGCGGCACGGCCTCGGCCGAAAGCTTGTTGCGGACCTCGTAATGCTGATAGTCGGGGGTCGCCGGGTCCGAGGGCGTCATGGACAGGACCTGGACCGGCTTTTCACCGCCCGGAAGCGGCGCGGTCTGCTGAACAACGTCGGGCGTGCGCGAGGCGTGGACAGGGTTGTGGATCGCGTTGAGGGCCGTGGCAAAGACGAGGTTCAGCACGATGACCTCGACGAGCACGGGCCAGATGGTGCGCCTGGCCGTGCGGGCCACAGGCTGCTTCATCATGCCGGTCATGTTGGCGACGGCCTCGACGCCCGAAAGTGCAAGCACGATGCGGACAAGCGCCTCCCAACGCTGCCCGGTTGACTCCACGCCCGGAACGGTCGAGACGGTGTTCGCGAGCCCATCTCGCAGGTACGGGATGCAGAGCACACCGATGATGGCTGATGACGCGATGGCGACCACCGCGACCACGATCGCCAACCGCCCGGCGCTTCTCGCCCCGAGCCAGTTCACCGCCCCCAGCGCGATGACGGTGCCGATGACGGCGGGCACGATGTAGGGCTCCGGCACGCCCAGGTAGTGGAACCCATCCACCGTGGAAAGGGTGGCCGTCACCACAAAGTTGCAGAGCAGCAGCGTGCCGCCGACCACCGAGAGCGTGCGGTTGATGGGTCTCGCGGCGGTGTAGACCCCGCCTCCGTCGGGAAATGAGCGGCAGACGATCGTGTAGGCCCACGCGACCGCCATCATGATGACGGACATGAAGGCGAGATAGATCAGCGAGGCGTGACCGCTGTAATAAAACGCCAGGCCCAGGACATAGAGGCGGCTTGTGCCCCAGTCGCCGAAGAGCAGCGCCCCGGCGTGCCGCCAGTTGAGGTCCCGCGGTCTGCTCTCGGCCGTGAGCATGGTGGGGACTGTATCGGCCCTGGGAAAGCCGGGCCTGAAGGCGGTCTTTCTGACTCCCCACGGCAGTTCATTGAGTACGCGGCTGGCGCGGTCTTAGACTGACGTATGCCACGAATCACCCGAGCCGCGCTGATCCAGGCCTCTACCCCGCTCACCGACGCTCCCGACCTGCGGAAAGTCAAGGAGGCTGCGATTGAGAAGCATCTGGCGCTGATCGCACAGGCCGCGGACCGCGGAGCGCAGGTGTGCTGCCTTCAGGAGATCTTCTTCGGGCCGTACTTCTGCGCGGAGCAGAACGTGCGCTGGTATCAGACGGCGGAGCGCATCCCGGATGGGCCGACGATCCGGCTGATGCAGGAGCAGGCGAAGAAGCACGGCATGGTGCTGATCGTGCCGATCTTCGAAGAGGACTCGACGGTCAGCGGCCGGTACTACAACGCCGCGGCGGTGCTCTCGCACACGGGCGAGTACCTGGGCCGCTACCGCAAGCACCACATCCCCCACTGCCACCCCGGATTCTGGGAGAAGTTCTACTTCACGCCCGGCGACGGCGGATACCCGGTATTCCAGACCCCCTTCGGCAAGATCGGTGTGTACATCTGCTACGACCGGCACTTCCCCGAAGGAGCGCGGGAGCTGGGCCTGAACGGCGCGGAGATCGTGTTCAATCCCTCGGCGACGGTGGCGGGGCTCTCGGAGTATCTCTGGAAGCTCGAGCAGCCGGCGCACGCGGTGGCGAACCAGTACTACGTCGGCGCGATCAATCGCGTGGGAACCGAGTCGCCCTGGAACATCGGCGAGTTCTACGGGCAGAGCTACTTCTGCAATCCCCGCGGCGAGATCATCGCGCAGGCCTCGCGCGACCGCGACGAGGTGGTGGTGGCCGACCTCGATCTGGACATGATCCAGGAAGTGCGGAACGTGTGGCAGTTCTTCCGCGACCGCCGCCCGGAGACCTACACGCAGGTCGCAGTTTGCAGGTAGTCATTACCACAAACACACTGAGACGCAGAGACATGAAAGCCCGCCTCCGCTCCTCGGTGTCTCTGTGGTGAAATACTGATTGACGCTCAGGGCAGCTACCCGGCGGTGTCCGGTTCCCGGGTCGGAGCGCTGTCCAGCTCACGGGCGAGCAGGTCCGCATAGCCGCAGTCGATCAGCTCGCCCATCGCGGGCCGGAACTTCTCCTGCAAGTTGGCGACGGCCTCGGCGCACCGTGCCGCGTCGTAGTCCCGCGTGACGAGCGCCTCGAACTCGATGAACGTCCCCAGTCCCTCGACGGTGTCGAGGTGGATGCGGACGTTGCCGAGCATGTACAGCTCGCGGCGTTTGCGCACCACCAGCCACACCGGGAGCGGCGTCGTGCCGAACCGCTCAATCGCCTGCTCCTGCGAGTAGATGGTGAAGTTGCTTGGCTTGGCGCCGGCCCTCGTGGGGCGGTCGTAGAAGATGAACTCGACGGGCTCGTCCTGCGTCTCTCGCTTCTTGAGCTTGCCGCTGGGGATGCGGTAATAAGTGTCGGTCTGGTCGAAGGTGAGGATGTAGGTCGCCCCTATGCCGCGGGCGATGGTGCGTGCCAGCGGCAGGTCGCGAAGCTCGGCCTTGAGTTCGATGTTCTGCATCGAGGTGTTCTTCTTATCGGCCGCCCGACTCCGCCTCTTTCAAGGCCTCCAGCAATCGGGCTTCGTCCCACACCTCGATTCCAAGCTCCCGGGCCTTGTCGAGCTTCGAGCCCGCCTCAGCCCCCGCAATAACGAGACTGGTCTTTTTGGAGACCGACCCGGTGACCTTCGCCCCCAAGGCCTCGAGCTTTTCCGTCAGTTCGGTCCGCTCGAAGTTCTCAAGAGCGCCCGTGAGCACGATGGTCTTGCCCGCGAAGGGGCCGGTGGTCGGACGCTGCGCCGCGGGGGTGTAGTCGTGAGAGGTCAGGTCCACGCCCGCCTTCGCCAGCTCCGCGAACGTGCGCTTCGCCGCGCTGCTGTGGAGATACTCGTGAACCACGGGAGCGGTGTCCTTGCCCAGGCCGGTTTCGGGACGCTGGGAAGGATCTTCCGGGAAGCCCATAGCTCGGGCCTCTTCCCTGCTGAGAGACTTGGGGCGCAGCTCCTTCTCATCCGCGGCGAGCAGAGCATCGATGTCCTTGAAACGGCGGGCGAGCATTTTCGCGGTGACGTCGCCCACGTGCCGGATGCCCATGCCAGCGAGCACCTTCGCCAGCCCCCGCTTCTTGGCGGCCTCGATGCCCGCGAGCAGGTTGTCCACCTTCTTCTCGCCCATGCGATCGAGCTTGAGCAGCTCGTCCCGGTGCTCGGCGAGGCGGAAAATGTCGGCGAAGGTGTTGAGCGGGATCTTTGATTCGCTGCGGATCTGCTCGACGGTCTTTTCGCCGAGCCCCTCGATGTCCATCTGCTTGCGGCCCGCGAACCACACGAGTTTTTCGAAGATTTGAGCCGGGCACTCGGGGTTGACGCACCGGCGCGCTGTTTCCAGCACCGGGTTCTCCAGCGCCTCGGGCGGCTCGACCTCGACCGGGCCGCCGCACTCGGGGCACACCTCCGGCGCGGCGATCCGCTCCGCGCTCGCGGGGCGCTCCTTCAACACCACCCCCACCACCTGCGGGATGATCTCCCCTGCCTTTTCCACGTACACCGTGTCGCCGATGCGGATGTCCGTGCGCTCGCCTTCGACTTCCGTCGCCGCGTCGCGGATGCGCCCGTAGTTGTGCAGCGTCGCGTGCTGGACTTTCGTCCCCGCAAGCACCACCGGCTCCATCACCGCCCGCGGCGTGATCTTGCCCGTCTTGCCTACCTGGTGCTCCACCCGCAGCAGCTTCGTCGTCTTGCGCTCCGCGGGGTACTTGTATGCGATGATCCAACGCGGGCTCTTCGCCGTCACGCCCAAACGTTCTTGCAGGTCGTAGCGGTCCACGCGCACGACCATGCCGTCGGTCGCGAACTCCAGCCCATGCCTCAGCTCGTCGAATCGCCTGATCGCCACCACAGCGGCGTCGATGGTTTCGCAGGGAATGGTCCCGCTCACCGCCACGCCCATTTTCTTGATCTTCGCCAGAAACTCGGTGTGCGACGCGGCGAAGCCCGCATCGCTGATCTCGCCGCGGCCGTGGGCGAGGAACCCCAGGCGGCGCGAGGCGATGAGCTTGGCGTCGAGGTTCTTCATCGTTCCCGCGGCGGCGTTGCGCGGGTTCATGTACAGCTCCAGCCCCTGCGCCTCGCGCTCGACGTTGATGCGGTTGAACTCCTTGAGGGGCAGGTAGACCTCGCCGCGGATTTCGAGAACTTCAGGCGCGTCGCCCTCAAGGCGAAGGGGGATGGAGCGGATGGTGCGTGCGCCGTGGGTCACGTCGTCGCCTCGAACGCCGTCGCCGCGAGTGAGGGCGCGGACGAGCCTGCCGCGTTCGTAGCGAAGGGAGAGCGCCAGACCATCGATCTTGGGATCGCAGGCGAGCATCGGAAGCTCGCGTGATGCGAACAGCGAATCCCCCGAAGACTGGCTGTCCAGGCCGAGCCCCCGCAGCACGCGCGCGTACCACTCGCGCAGCGTGCCCTCCTCGTAGGTGTTGTCGATCGAGAGCATCGGCAACGTGTGCGGGTAGGTCTTGAAGCCCTCGATGGGCTCCCCGCCGACGCGGTGCGTGGGGCTTTCGGGGTCGTCCAGCTCCGGGTGATCCTGCTCGAGCCGGGCCAGCTCCGCGAGCAGGCGGTCGAACTCGGCGTCCGACATGATCGGGGCCGCATCGACGTAATACGCCCGATTGGCGCGGTTCAGCAGCTCGCGCAGCTCCTTCACGCGCGCCGCGGCCTGGTCCAACTGCTGGGTCTGCTTCGTCACGGGTGAATGGTAACGGCGAAGGTCACGCCGCATAACCGCCGCCTACCCCGCACCGCATCACCCGCGGCTGTTCCTACCATCCGACATGCCCGCCCGCATCATTGACGGCGTTCAGCTTTCCAACCGTTTCCGTGAGCAGATCAAGGCTCGGGTCGAGGCCGTCCGCGCCGCGGGCGGACACGTCCGGCTTGACGCGGTGCTGGTGGACTCGGGCGACAACGGAGCCCGGGTCTACGCCGAAAACCAGGCCAAGACCTGTCAGGCGATGGGGATTGAGTACCGCCTGCACCGCCTGCCCCAGGGTGCGGGCTACGACGACATCGCCGGCCGCATCCTGCTGCTCTCCACCGACGACTCCGTCACCGCGATGATGCTCCACCTTCCGCTTCCCGAAGGGGTGGACACGCACCGCATCCAAGCCCTGATCCATCACGAGAAGGACGTCGAAGGCGTCAATCCCGCCAACATCGGCAACATCGTCTACGGCCGCTCCTCGCTCGCCCCCTGCACCGCGCTCGCGGTGGTGAAGATGCTTGAGTCAGTCCACGGCGTGGACGGCTCGCGCCCCTTCCTCGCGGGCAAGATGGCGGTTGTCGTCGGTGCTGGGGACGTGGTGGGAAAGCCCATCGCCGTGCTGCTGATGCGTCAGGAGGCGACGGTCATCTCCTGCAACAAGCACACGCCGATGCTGCCGGACCTGACCCGCAGCGCCGACATCCTCGTAGCCGCGGCGGGCGTGCCGGGGCTGATCTCCGCCGAGATGGTGCGCCCCGGCGCAATCGTGATCGATGTCGGCGTCAGCCGCGTGACGGGCCCGGACGGCAAAACCCGGACCGTCGGGGACGTGCGGTTCGATGAAGTCTCTCAGGTGGCGGGGCACATCAGCCCGGTTCCGGGGGGGGTGGGGCCGGTAACCGTGGCCATGCTCCTGCTCAACGTGGTGGAGGCTGCGGAGCGCCGGATCGGCCGGCGCACCTCCCCCGCCGTGCTCTAAGCCCGCGGCAGGCGGCCTGAACATTCCTTTACCGCGTGTCCTACACTTGCCAAGCCCATCGGGCAGGAGCGCCTCATGACGACCCTCGCATTCTGGAACTTCAGCGGCTGGGAGCTGCTCATCATCGCGGGCATCGCCCTGCTCATTTTCGGCAAGCGGCTCCCCGAGGTCGGGCGCAGCCTGGGCAAGGGCATCGTCGAGTTCAAGAAGGGGCTCAAGGGAATCGAGGACGATATCGAGGCCGAGTCCAGCCGTCCGAGCCGCGACCTTCCCGCGACGGCCAACCGCGCCCCCCTGCCGGCGACTGATGATCGTCGCGTGGTCCACGAGGTCCGCGCCGAGCGGCAGGAACAGGTCGGCGCCGCCGAGCCCCCCGCTCAGCGCGAGTAATCGCGTTCAGATTCCATCACCGTCCAGGATTCGCCCGAGCCCTCCGAGGATCGAGCCTTCTTCGCGTGCGCGCCCACCCGCCCGCGGCGCCGCGGCGTGGATGCGGTCCGCAAGACGGCTGAAGGGCAGCGTCTGCAACCACACCGTGCCCGGCCCGGTCAGCCGCACAAAGAAGAGCCCTTCACCGCCGAAGAGCATGTTCCTGAAGCCGGGCACCATCTGGATGTCATAGTCCACCGTGGGCTCGAACGCGACCAGGCACCCCGTGTCAACGCGGAGCACTTCGCCCGGCTTGAGCTTCTGCTCGATGATGGTGCCGCCGGCGTGCATGAACGCCTGCCCTCGCCCGGAGGGGCTGGTCAGCTTCTGCAGGATGAAGCCTTCGCCGCCGAAGAGGCCCGCGCCGATGCGCTTGGTGAAGGCGATGTCCACCGTCACGCCGCGGGCGGCGCAGAGGAAGGAATCCTTCTGGCAGAGCAGCGTCCCGTTGTGGTCGCCCAGTTCGACAGGAATCACACGCCCCGGATACGGCGCGGCGAAGGCGACGTCCTGACGGGTCGGCGCGTTGTTGGTGAAGTAGGTGATGAAGAAGGAGTCGCCGGTGAGGACGCGCTTGCCGGCCTCGAACAGCTTGCCGAGCAGGCCGCCCCCCTGCTTCATCGAGAGCTGCGTGCCCATCTCGATGCCCTGCTGCATGTACATCATCGCCCCCGCCTCGGCGACGACCGCCTCGTTCGGGTCGAGCGTGATGACGATCGCCTGCAGGTCCTCGCCGATGATCCGGTAGTCGATGGTGTCGGGCGTGGTCATGGTGTGTGCTTCTCCGGGTGAGAACGGCGCAGCGTAACGGCACGTATTCGTCGGAAGTTGGCTTTCACGATTTCTCGGCCACGGGCGGGAAGTACTCCGTCCACCGGCGCGTGACCAGTTCCCGCGTCGCGTCGTCCATCACGATCAGCGGCGGCCAGTCTCGGACGGGAAGGCCGTTGGCGTATTCGCCGGACAGCTTGGGCGTGGCGTCGAACGCGACGCGCCGCCCGCACACGCTCAGCGAGCGATCCCGCTCCGGGTCCGCGTTCGCCAGCCAATGGAAGAGCGCCGAGTCCGCATCGCGCACGTCCGCTTCCGGCCCCACGAGCACCATGTACCGCGGCAGGCTCACCTCATTGGGCAGCGCGCCCAGCGCCTTGACCATCCGCACGCCGTCTCCCGGCTCCTTCTTCTCCATGCGGACCAGCAGCCAGTGCCCGCCCAGCGAGGCCGGAATCGCGGCGTCCAGCACGCCCGGCAAGGACCGAACGCGTGCCTCCGCGGCCTCAGCCGCGGTCCCAAGCACGGCGTCGATGGGTGTGCTCCGGCACAGCTCCGCGGCGAGCGGCTCCTGCGAACGAGGCGCGGGATGAACCTCCGCCTCGTTGGTCTTTCCAGTCGCGTCCAGGCCGATCTTGCCGCCCGCGCCAAGGAACGGCGCTGCGTGGTCGAGAATGTCCAACGGGCCGCGGACTAGCTCCGTGTCGCGGGCCGGAACACACCGCTCCCCCACCGCGCTGAGCACCGCGCCGGTGTCGTGCACGTCCACGTCCTCATCCACTACAACGATGGTCTTGGTCCAGCTCATCTGACCCGCGCCCCAGATCGCGTGCATCACGCGCCGCGCGTGATAGGGATACTCCTTGCGGATCTTGATGAACGCACAGTTGTGGAACGCCCCGAACATCGGCAGGTCGTAGTCGATGATGTCCGGCACGATGGTGCGCAGCAGCGGAAGGAAGAGCCGTTCCGTCGCCTTGCCGAGGTAATAGTCCTCCTGCGGCGGCAGCCCCACGATCGTCGTGGGATAAATGGGATCGCGACGGTGCGTGATCGCCGTCACCTCCAGCACGGGGTAGCGGTCCGGAAGCGAATAAAACCCGGTGTGGTCGCCGAAGGGGCCTTCGAACACCGCGCCAGGACCCAGCGGATCGGACGAAGCGCGAGGATCCCAACCCGGCAGCCCCGCGCGATCGTCCACGTAGCCCTCAATCACGATCTCCGCGTTCGCGGGCACCGCCAGCGGCACAGTCTTGCAATCCACCAGCGGGATCGGGCCGCGGTTGAGGAACCCGGCCAAGAGCAGCTCGCTGATGCCCGGCGGCATCGGAGCCGTCGCGGCATAGGGCAGCACGCTCTCGCCCCCCAGGACAATCGCCACGGGCATCCGCTCGCCGCGTGCTTTCCACGAGCGCCAGTGCCGCGCCCCGTCATGGTGCATGTGCCAGTGCATGGCGAGCGTGCGCTTGCCGAAGAGCTGCACGCGGTACATGCCCACGTTCCGACTCGTCGGCACGGGGTTGCCCACATCGTCCGCGTGGATCGTGTGTATGCCGGCCAGCGTGATGTACCGGCCCCGGTACAGCCGCTCCCACTCTTCCCCACGCTCCACGCCGGGTACGCCCGCGTTCACGTCGGGGTATCCGAACCGCCCAAGGTCGCCATCCAACGGCCAGCAGCGCAGCAGCGGCAGCCGCCGCAGGTCCACCTGGTCCCCGGTCAGCACCACTTCCTGGCACAAACCCGTGCGAACCTTCCGCGGCGGGATCTTCGCCAACTCCATCAGCTCCGGCAGCATCTGAAGCTTGGCCAGCAGCGTGGGCGGTGGCTCGGGCTTCACGAGCTTGCCGATCCGCTCCGCCAGCCCCTCCAGCCCGTGCACCGGGTCGCACCCCAGCGCCATTTCCACGCGCCGATAGCTCCCGAAGGCGTTGATGAGCACCGGCCAGTCGGAGCCCTCCACGTTGTCGAAGAGCAGCGCATGGCCGCCAAGGTGATGGTGCGCCGGATCGGTGCGACGCGCCGCTGGGGAGGGCAGCCCCGCCGCGGGCATCTTGCTCACACGGTCCGCGATCTCGCTGATCTCCAGCACCGGAGAGACGCGGGAAGAAATGCGCTTCAGTTCCCCCGCGCCGGCCAGCGCACGCACAAACTCCTGAGTAGTCTCATACATTCCCCCAACCCTATGTCGCCACAGCCCCCCACCACGCTCAAAGCCCACGAACACGCCGCCCGGCGCGACTGGCCGGGTTACTTCGCCGCGGTCGAGGGCAAGCCCGCCCGCGACACACTGCTCAAGGCCCTGCTGCTCTTTGAAAAGGAGTCCCCCGCCGACCGCCTCGCCATCGACCTCGGCTGCGGCAGCGGGCGGGACACGCTCGAGCTGCTCGCCCGCGGCTGGCGCGTGCTCGCGATCGACTCCAGCCCCCTCGCGATCGAGCTCCTGCGTCAGAAAGTCCCCAACGAGCATCTCCCCCGCCTGGAAACCCGCGTCACGGGGTTTGAGGGCCTCACACTCCCCACCGCCCAACTCGTCAACGCGAGCTACGCCCTGCCTTTCTGCGACCCGCCCGCTTTTCCGCGTTTATGGAAGGCCATCTGCGACGCCATCCCCGTAGGCGGCCGATTCGCGGGGCAGTTCTTCGGCGACCGCGACGCCTGGGTCCGCCTCAAGGACCGCACTCACCACACCCGCGACCAGGTCATCGAGCTGTTCCGCGACTTCGTCCTTGAGGACTTCAAGGAAATTGAAAACCAGGAAACGGGAACAAACGGCGAAGTCAAGGAGTGGCATATCTTCCACGTTGTCGCAAAGCGCCGAGTGTGATCCCCAACGAGGCCACGCATGTCCGACCTCGCTCTTGATCTAGCGCACGTGTCGAAGGTGTACCCCGGGCGCGTCCAGGCGCTGCACGGAATCGAAATGCGCGTCCGCCGCGGCGAGATCTTCGGCCTGCTCGGGCCGAACGGCGCGGGCAAGAGCACGCTGGTCAAGATTCTGCTGACGGTGATCAAGCCCACCCGCGCGGAGGGCACGATGCTCGGCCACCCCGTGGGCCACAAGCCCACGCTCGCGCGTGTGGGGTATCTGCCCGAGCACCATCGCTTTCCTGAGTATCTGACCGGAGCCCAGGTGGTGGACTTCTACGGAGCTCTGGCCAAAACGCCCCGGCGCGAACGCCGCCGCCGCGCCGGCGCGCTGCTCGATCTCGTCGGCATGACCGCATGGGCCGACAAGCGCGTCCGAGGCTACTCCAAGGGCATGCGGCAGCGCATCGGCATCGCCCAGGCACTCATCAACGACCCGGACCTGGTCATCCTCGACGAACCCACCGACGGCGTGGACCCCGTCGGCCGCCGCGATATCCGCAACATCGTCACGCGCATCCGCGACGAAGGGCGCACCGTCTTCATCAACAGCCATCTGCTCAGCGAGCTGGAGATGGTCAGCGACCGCGTCGCGATCCTCGTGCAGGGGCGCGTCGCGACGCAGGGAACGCTCCGCGAGCTTACCGACCACCGCACCTATTACGCGGTCTCCATCGCCGACGCAGCGCCGGAGCAGACCTTCCAGTCGCTCCTTCAGCCCGGCCCGGACAATGCACGGATCCTGCCCTGGACCGCCAACGCGGCCAACCCGACGCGCTGCACGATCAACGGCTCGGACCTGCACATCGAGACGGCCGACGCCGCGGTGATCCAGCCGCTGATTGACGCCCTCCGTGCCCGCGCGGTCATCATCCGCCAGGTGCGGTGCATCCGGCCTTCGTTGGAGGACCTGTTCATGGAGGCGGTGAGAGACCCGCTCACCGGCGAAGCACTCCCGCCCGGCGCCGCGAACCGGAAGGGGGCCCGCCCGTGATCACCCAGACCCTCGCCCTGCTCCTGGACGGCTACCGAGAGCTGAACGCCAAAAAGCTCTTCTGGATCACGCTGCTCTTCTCCGGGCTGCTTGTCGGCGTGTACGCCTGCTTCGGCATCACCGAGTACGGCATGACGTTCCTGGGCATGCGTGTGCCCATCCCGATGGTGAACTCCAAGATCTACCCGCCCGAGGTCTTCTACAAGATGGGCTTCGTGGACTACGGCGTGGGCATGTGGCTCGCGTGGGGGGCCACCATCCTCGCGCTGGTCTCCACCGCCCCGATCTTCCCCGACTTCCTCGCGGGCGGGGCGATCGAGCTTGTTCTCTCCAAGCCCATCTCCCGTGTCCGGCTCTTCCTCACCAAGTACTTCACCGGCCTGCTCTTCGTCGCCCTTCAGGTCAGCGTCTTCACGCTCGCGAGCTTCCTGGTCATCGGCATCCGCGGCGGGCTGTGGGAGTTCAAGGTCTTCCTCGCTATTCCCATCGTCCTGTGCTTCTTCAGCTATCTCTTCTGCGTCTGCACGCTGCTGGGCGTGCTGACGCGCTCGACCATCGCCTCGCTTCTGCTCACCCTGCTGTTCTGGTTCTTCATGTGGGTGTTCAACGCCGCGGACGCGGGCACCCTCATGGGCCGCACCTACTACGAGAAGGAAATCCAGCTCATCACCGAGCGCCTGCCCCGGATGGAGGCCGCCGCCGCGGCGATGCTCGACGCGCAGACGCCGGAGGAAGAGCGCAAGCCCGGCGGGCCGGAGAAGTACACCCCCGAGCAGCTCGACGCGGTTAACCCCATCCTCGCCAAACGCCGCAAGGACCTGGCCGAGGCCCGCTCGATGCACGAGCGCCTCGTGTTCTGGAACGACCTCACCGTCAACATCAAGACCTTCCTGCCCAAGACCGGCGAGACGATCTACGTCCTCAAGCGAGCCCTCATCTCCGATGAGGAGATCAAGCGGTTCAGGGTCGAACTCCAGAACGCCCCCAAGCCCGAACAGCGCCGACGCAACGGCGAAGCCCGCCGCGCGGAAAAGAACAACGAAGACGATGTAAGGGTCAGCGGCGACGAGGTCGGCATCGCGGTTGAGGACGCCCTCAGCGCCCGCTCGCTGGCGTGGGTCATCGGCTCATCGCTCGGTTTCGAGGCGGTGATCCTGGCGCTGGCCGCGTGGCGCTTCGGCAGGCGGGACTTCTAGCTCCCCAGCTCACGCCCGCGGTCCCTGGCCGCGGTGATCGCCTCTACCACGGCATCGCTGACTCTCGCCCGCTCCAGCACCTTCATCGCGGCTTCCGTCGTCCCGCCCTTGCTCTGCACACCCGCGATCAGCTCCGCCGGCGTCTGGCCGCTTGCCGCGAGCAGCGCCGCCGCGCCTTCCACCGTCCCGCACGCCAGCTTGAGCGCGGTAGCCCCGTCGAACCCGACTGACTCCGCGGCTCGGGCCATCGCACCCGCGAGATAGAACACATACGCCGGGCCCGAGGCCGCCACCGCTGTGAAAGCGTCAAAGAGCGCCTCGGGTGTGCGCACAACTTCGCCCACCGCGCCGAACAAGCGCATACAGAACGCGGCGTCCTCCTCACCAGTGTCTTCACCCACGCACACCGCCGTGAGCCCGCGCCGCAGTCGCACGGGCGTGTTGGGCATCGCCCGCACCACCTTCACCTTTCCACCCAGCCCTGTGCGCACACGGGCGGTCGTCACGCCCGCCATGATGCTCATGACCGTCCGTCCGTCCCAGCCCGCCCACTGCCCCACCTCCGCGCACACCGCCCCGAAGGTCTGCGGCTTGACGGCAAGCAGCACCTGCCCCGCGGGCGCCAGCGTTGCGAGCGCTTCCATCGCCGACGGCACGGTCTGGATGCCGAGCCGCTGGAACAGCCCCCACTTTGCCGCGTCGGGCTCGGCCACCACCACGTCGCCGGGCTGCAGCACCCCGCCCGCGATTCCCCCCTCCACGATCGCCGAACCCATGTTTCCCCCGCCGATAACCGCAAGTGTGCTCATGCAGACAAGGTACATGCGTCGAGCCCCCGCCGGCCATAAACTACGGACCTAAACGGAGCCCCCATGGCAACCTTCTACCAGCTTGAGTTTGAAAAGCCGCTTCTGGAGTTGGAGCAGCAGATCGAAGCCGCGGAACTTCGCCTGAAGGCCGAGGCAGCCGCGGCGGGCGAGGACAGTCCCACCGTTCGCCAGCTCCAGGAAGAAATTGCCCAGCTCCGCGCCGCCCAAAACGAGAAGCTCACCGCGATCTATTCCAACCTGTCCCCCTGGGACATCGTCCGCGTCGCGCGTCATCCCCTCCGTCCTCAGACCCGCGACTACATCTCCATGATCTTCCGTGACTTCACGGAGCTCCACGGCGACCGGCGGTTCGGCGACGACCCCGCGATCGTTACCGGCTTCGCCCGCATCGGCCCGCTGAAGGTCATGCTCGTGGGCCACCAGAAGGGCAAGCAGACCAGCGAGAAAATCGCCTGCCACTTCGGCTGCGCTCACCCGGAGGGCTACCGCAAGGCCCTGGCGAAGATGAAACTCGCCGAGAAGTACGGCGTCCCGATCGTCACGCTCGTGGACACTCCCGGCGCGTACCCCGGTCTCGGCGCCGAGCAGCGCGGCCAGGCGGAGGCCATCGCCGTGAACATGCTGGAGATGAGCCGCCTGCGCGTGCCCATCGTCAGCGTCATCATCGGTGAGGGCGGTTCCGGCGGCGCGCTGGGCATCGCCGTCGCGGACCGCGTCGCCATGCTCCGCAACTCCTGGTACACGGTCATCAGCCCCGAGGGCTGCGCGGCGATCCTGTGGAAGGAAGCCAACGAGCAGACCAACCAGGCCGCGGCACGCGCGCTCAGGCTCACCGCCGCGGACAACCTCTCGCTGGGCATCGTGGACAGCGTGATCGAGGAACCCCCGGGTGGGGCGCACCGCGACCCCAAGACCACCGCCGCGTCATTGCAGAACTGGATCGTGAACACGCTCCAGCACCTCAAGCGGCTGGAGCTGGAAACGCTGCTGGAAGAGCGGTACCAGAGGTACCGCCGGATGGGGACATACCTGGAAACCCACGAGCCGGCCCCTGCTTCCTAGACGGTATTTGTTCGCCCCCTCCTTTGACTAACCGCCTGAACAGGCATACGTTTCGGCCCATTATCGGGTCGGAATGTGCCGCGGGCTCCAGGTCGCGGCACCCTTCCTGACCACAGCCTGGACGAGAGGTGCCCGTGGCGAAGAAAGTCTCCAAAGCCGCGAAGGCCAAGGCGAGCAAGCCCAAGGTCAAGGCCAAGCAGAGCAAGCCCGTGAAGAAGGCTGCGAAGGCTCCCGCGCCTAAGTCCAAGCCTGTCAAGGCGAAAGCGACGGCCACCGCGGAGCCGAAGCAGGAAAAGCCCAAGTCGGAAAAGAAGAAGGCGACCAAGGCCGTCGAGCCTGTGCGCGAAGAGCCCAAGGCCGAGGCCGCCAAGCCCGCACGCAAGGGCATCACCATCGTCTCGCAGAAGCCCGTGAAGAAGGCCAAGTCACCCTCCGCGGCCTACGCGGCTATGCCCGCCGGTCTCGGCAGGCTGCTGGACCCCAAGGGCCCCGCACGCAAGCCCCTCATTCCCTCCGGCCCGAAGGCCGTGGTGCAGCGGCCCCTCGGTCAGCACGGCGGCGTGCAGAACGACCAGCCCCGTCCCGTGGCCAAGACCCCCTTCAGCAAGAAGGAACTGGAGCACTTCCGCAACATCCTGCTTGCCAAGCGGCGTGAACTGGTCGGCGATATCTCCACGATGGAATCCCAGGCGCTCCGCGGCCAGAGCGGCGCGCTCTCCAACATGCCCCAGCACCTCGCAGAGCAGGGCTCCGAGGCGTACGACCAGGCCCTTTCGCTCGACCTGGCCGCCGCGGACCGCAAGCTGATCCGCGAGATCGACGATGCGCTTGCCCGCATCGCCGACGGCACCTACGGCATCTGCGAGATGAGCGGCAAGCCCATCAAGGTGGACCGTCTGGAAGAGCTGCCCTGGGCGCGGTACTCCATCGAGGCCGCCCGCGAGCTTGAACGCCAGTCGATGAGGGGTTGACCGTGGCGCGACCCACCACGTGGAGGTCCCCGCGCGCCTGGGCGGTGCTGTTCATTGTGACTTTGCTGGGACTGGTCGCCGACCTCGGCTCCAAGCACCTGGCCTTCCGTTATATCGCCGGCTCGCCCGTGCATATCGACCGAGTGGAGGTGCTGCGCACCGGCCAGCCCGCGGACCAGATCCCCCTGCACGATCCGGTGGTGGTTGTGCCGCGGGTGCTGGAGCTCACGCTGGTCGCCAACCGCGGCGCGGTCTTCGGGATCGGCGCCGGGAAGCGCACGTTCTTCATCGTGTTCACCGTCGGCGCGTTGTGCGCGGGGCTCTGGCTTTTCGGCAAGTGGACCGGCCCCGACGAGCACGCGGCGCACGTCGCCATCGGCCTGCTGCTCTCAGGCGGTGTGGGCAACCTCTACGACCGCGTGGTGTACGCCTGCGTGCGGGACTTCATCCACCCCCTGCCGCGCGTGCACCTGCCCTTCGGCTGGTCATGGCCCTGGGGCGGAACAGAGATCTGGCCCTACGTCTCCAACGTCGCCGACCTGTTCCTCATCATCGGCATCGGCATGCTGGTGATCCGGGCCCTGCGCGAGCCCAGGACCAAGCCCGCCAAGTAAGGCATCAGCCTCAGACCGGCTGCCCCTCGTTGGCCCGCATGCGGATGCCGTCGATCACGTCGCGCACTTCCGCGGCCATGCGGCTGTTGGGAAACTCGGCGATGATGCGATCACCGAGCCGCGCCGCCTCACGCCAGTTGCGGTCCTGCACGGCCATCTTGAAGGACGCCCCCAGCGTGTCGCGCGCCATGCCGATCACGCCCCTCGCCATCTCGCGCAGCGGCTCGGCCTCGGCGGGCGTGAGGTAGGGGTCCAGCTCCTTCATGATCGACAGGGCATCCTCGGCGCGGCCCTCCTGAGCAGCCTGGAGGAACTGCCGCTCCAGCTCCTTGCGATAGGACGTGCGGGCCTCCTCGACGCGAGCCCTGAGCCCATCGACCCTGGGCGAATCTGGATACAGCCGCTGGATGCGTCCGGCGTCCGCCATTGCTTCATCCCAGCGCCGCTGGATGATGAGGCCGTCGAGGTAGCCGATGGCGTCGGCGACTTCGCGCTCGAGCGTCTGCGAACGTGCCTGGTCGATCTTCCGCCGGAACTCCTCCGCGTCGGCGCGGTAGCCGAAGTTCTCGGCGAGCTCCTTGACCAGCACCATCGCAGCGTCCCAGTTCTTGTTGTTGATGTCCTCCTCGATGGCCTGGCGGAGCAGATCGCGCTCGGCCTGCCGGTTGAGCACGCGCCGTGCGTCGTTGGAGAGCGAGGCGTGCGCGTTGAGGGCCCGCACCGTGCGAGCCAGCTCATCCACCCGGTCCATCAGCGCCGCCCGCGAGCGGTCCACGTGCGTCAGTGCGATGACGAACGAGACAGGGCCCATCGTGAGCACCAGCATCGCCCCCATCGCCCCCAGCTGGTAATCCCCGCGCACGACCAGCATGATCGAGAGCGCCAGGGCCACGACATACACCACCCCCAGCCACACGAGCACCCCATTGCCGCCGCCGCGAGGGGGACTCACCACCGGGCGGTCGTCGATCTGGCTCATGCAAACCTCCTCTCTCGGTCAAGCGTGCGGTGCCGTTGCGACGAGCTGAATGAATCCGGGGTGGGGTTTGCCCTTACCGCGCTCTTCGCGCCCACCCCATTCATAGAGTTCGGCGATGTCCAATCCCTTGCACCAATCCGTCCCCATTTTGGAAGCCTACGAGCTCGGGCCCTTTGCCACGAACTGTTACCTCGTACGTACTCCCGATGCTCCCGGCTGCTGGATTGTGGACCCTGGGCTGGAACCAGAACCGGTCATTTCCCGCGTCCGGGAGCTGGGGCTGCAGCCGCGCGCGGTGGTGCTCACCCACGCTCACGTTGATCATATCGCCGGTGTTGACAGCGTTTTGCGCGCCTTTCCCGGAACGCCGGTCTGGCTCCACGAGGCCGAGCGCGAGTGGACGAGCGACCCGTGCCTCAACCTGAGCATCCTGACAGGCCTGGAAATCACCTGCCACGGGCCGGATCGTCTTTTGCGCGACGGCGACACCCTGTCCCTTGAAGGGCTGGAATGGGCCGTTTTTCACACCCCCGGCCATTCCCCTGGCGGGCTGACGCTCTACCACGCCCCATCGCGCACGGCGATCGTGGGCGACGCCCTCTTCGCGGGCAGCATCGGGCGCACCGACTTCCCTGGCTCGGACTTCGCCACGCTCGAGCGGTCGATCCGCACTCGCCTGTACACGCTCCCCGACGACACGACGATCTACCCGGGCCACGGCCCGACCTCGACCATCGGCCGCGAGAAGCGGTCGAATCCTTACGTACGGCCCTGAGCCCTCAGAGCCGGGGGCTCAAAGCACGCCGGGCATGTCAAAGCAGCGCCGCCACGCGCTCACCTGACCGGCGTGCATCATGATGTGCGCGTTGAGCATGAAGTTGACGGCCATGCCCGTCACCGGCAGGAACGCGCGGTAGCGCTCGTGGTTGGTGGGCGTGTTGAGCACCGCGTCGTCCACCTTCGCCAGCTCCGCGTACACCGTGTTCATGTGCTTGAGGAACGCCGCGGAAACCTCCGCGAAGGGCGGGTAAATCTTCCCCTCGGTGTCATCCTGGCAGGGCTTGCCGGCGCTGAACAGCTCCGTCCAGTTCGCGGGCGTCGCCACAGACGAGGGGTCCACGCCGACCAGCGAGAGGATCTTCTCCGGATACAGCGCCAGGTGACCGAAGCAGAACGTGGGGTGGTTGGTGTCCACCACCTTCAGAGCGCCCGAGGTCTCGAAGTGAGGCTTGCGGGCGGCCTGCTCGGGCCGGATGCCCGCCATCAGCTTCTCCGCGTACCCATAACAGCGCTTCGACGACTCGATCATCATGTTCAGATACTGGCCCACGCGGCACCTCCTGTAACCCCCCGTGGTGCAGCATAGGACGCCGCACGCCCGCCTTTCCGCCCCTTATCCCCCGCCCCGGCGGGCCTCCGGCGCGAAGGCACAGACGTTACAGACGGACCAGTCGCCAAATGTCCGCGCTGTGAGCCGCGTTACCCAAAGTCGCGCTCCGTTCCAGACGACACAGAAGGAGCGAGTGGCCGCGTGGGGCCGAGTCCCCAGTCCCCGACGGGCAGCGGCTCGCGACGAACCACGGACTCCAACGACGAGGTCTTCCATGGCGAGCAACCGGAATACGAAGCAGAACGGGACGCGGACTCTTTCCACGATGCACAAGGCCATGTTCGCGGCGCTGCTCGCGCAGCTCGCCGGCACGTCGGCCAGCCTCGGACACGCCCACGTCCCCGGCCAGCAGGTCAGCGGCTCGCTCGAAGCCGCGGCCATGGCCCAGGAGGAAGCCTTCTTCGCCGACGATCCGCAGGATTACGACGGGTTCGAGCCCGAGGTGCAGGTCGCGACCGACAAGGTCCGCGTCGACGAGAACCAGATCGTGGACCTCCACGTGAACGACGAGGAGCTCTCCAACGTTCTCGAGATGCTCAGCATCCAGAGCCAGCGGAACATCGTCGCCAGCAAGTCCGTCAACGCGCGCGTCACCGCCAACCTCTACGGCGTCACCTTCTTCGAGGCCCTCGACGCCATCCTGAACGTCAACGGCTTCGGCTACATCCAGCAGGGCAACTTCATCTACGTCTACACCCAGCAGGAGCTGGAGGTCATCGCCAAGGCGCAGCGTCAGAAGGTCAGCAAGGTCATCAACCTCAACTACCTCAACGCGATCGACGCCGCGGAGTTCGTCAAGCCCCTGCTGAGCGAGTCCGGCCAGATCAAGACCAACGGCAAGACGCCCGCGTTCCCGACGCCGACGGGCCCCGTCGGCCTGGACGACTACGCCGGCTACGCCACGCTCGTGGTCATCGACTTTGAAGAGAACATCGCCGAGATCGAGAACCTGATCCGTCAGCTCGACACCCGCCCGGCGCAGGTGCTCGTCGAGGCGACGATCCTGCAGACGACGCTGACCGAGGCCAACGCCTTCGGCGTGGACTTCTCGATCATCGCCGACATGGACTTCGGCGACTTCGTGCGGCTCGGCGGGCCGCTCACCGCCGTCAACAACATGATCAGCGGCGTCAGCGACACCACGCGGAACACCCCCCTGCCCCTCGACGGCAAGGGCGGCGCGGTGACCAGCAACGTCGGCAACACCGCCGGCCCCGGCGGCATCAAGCTCGGCATCGTCAAGAACGACGTCGCCGTGTTCATGCGCATCCTGGACGAGGTGACCGACACCACGATTCTGAGCAACCCCAAGATCCTGGCCCTGAACCGCCAGCCCAGCCGCGTGCTCGTCGGTCGCAAGGTCGGCTACCTCAGCACGACGTCCACGGACACCGCGACGACCCAGACGGTCGAGTTCCTCGACACCGGTACTCAGCTCAACTTCCGCCCGTTCGTGACCAGCGAGAACATGATCCGCATGGAGCTGAAGCCGCAGGTGTCGGAGGCCGTCATCCGCGACACCAACGACTCCACGGGCAACCTCGTCACTATCCCCGACGAGATCACCAACGAGCTGGTCACCAACGTCCTCGTCGGCGACGGTCAGACCATCGTGCTGGGCGGCCTCTTCCGCGAGTCCACCCAGTCCACCCGCCGCCAGGTTCCCTTCCTGGGCGACATCCCGATCATCGGCCACGCCTTCCGCGGCAACGACGACTCGACCAACCGCAACGAGATCATCTTCCTGGTCACCCCGACGATCGTGAACGACACGACGCTCTCGCTGACCGGCCAGCGCACGAAGGAGTACATCGACCACGTCCGCGCCGGCAGCCGCGAGGGCCTGCTCTTCTGGAGCCGCGAGAAGCTCACCGCCCGGATGAACGTCGAGGCCGAGCGCCTCGCCAACGAGGGCCACACCGAGAAGGCTCTGTGGAAGATCAACCGCTCTCTCAGCCTGAACCACAACCAGCCCGAGGCCATCGCCCTCCGCGAGCGCCTCACCGGCAAGAAGAGCCAGTGGCCCGACCGCAGCATCCTGGAGCGCGTCCTGCGCGCCGATACGCAGAAGATGGTCGGCGAGACGCCGGCCTTCGACCCGGACTTCGCCCCCTCCGATCGCCAGTTCACGGACGAGATGCTGGAGCAGGCGAACACCATGACGATCGAGGTCGAGGCGCAGGAGTCGCCCGTCGCCTCCTCCACCGTCACCAACGTGGACCCCAACGCGAGCGCTTCGTTCAACGTGAACACGCTCACGCCCGAGCCATCCGATTTTGAACCCTCCGAGGTCGAGCCCGGCGAGCCCGAGCCCGCGTCCCCCGAGTTCGAGAGCGGCCCCGTTGTCTCGCCCGAGACCCCGGTCGAGTCCGACCTCCCCGTGTGGCCCGAGCCTCAGAACGCGCCCGAGTTCGATCCCGAGCCCTCCCCCGAGTTCTTGAACGACGAGGAGCCGGAAATGGGCGAGGAGGAGCAGTTCGATGGCGAGCAGCCCGTCAGCGGCGAGTCCGTCTCCGTCAACACCACGCCCGTGACGCCCGCCCCCGCCGTCGCTCCTCAACCCCTCGTGCCCAGCACGACGCCCGTCCCGGTTCACCCGGACTGGTTCGCCGAGATCGCCAAGAACGAGCGCGCCGAGGCCGTCGAGGGCGACGAGATGTTCGCCGACTTCCCCGAGGACGAAATGGCCGAGGGTGAGTTCGTCGAAGACGAAGTGACCGAGGGCGAGTTCGAGAACGTGCCCGGTCCGACCTGGATCGAGCAGAACGCCCCCGAGCACCTTGCCCCGGCGACGCCGGAGGTCGAGGAGGCGCCCGCCGAGGACGCCAAGGCTACGGCTGTGGGCACGGAGATCGCCCGCCTCTGGCTCGGCCGCGGCGGTATGCGGGGTGGGGCCTGGAACTTCTTCCGCGCCCTGACCCTCCCCAACGCGAATTCCACCTTCTCCGAGGTCAAGGACACGACCGAAAACGTCGAAGGTAGGTAAGTCCGATCAACCCACCGCCGTGGGGGGTGGTCGAGACCACGCCCCACGGCGGTTTCCGTTTTGAAACCTCAAGACTCGGAGCTTCCCATGTCCACGCTCGAGAACCGCACTCTCGCCGACCGCGCCCGCGTGCTCGGACAGGCCCTGCGCTTGACCGTCGGCCTCACCGTCACCGCCGCTCTTGGCCTGGGCATGCTCACCACCCCGGGCTGCAACACCCACGGCAAGTACACGTCGGAGAAGATGTCCACCGCCAAGATCAAGATGGAGGGCATCAAGTCCGCCACCGAGTACAAGATGGCCGAGCAGGCCTTCCTTTCCGGCTCCATGCCCAAGGCCCTCAAGCACATCGACCACTCCATCTCGCTCAACGACGGCGTCGCCAAGAGCTACGTGCTCCGCGGCCGCATCCTCGCCGAGATGGGCGACATCGAGGGCGCGGTGGCCTCGCTCCAGAAGGGCCGCGAGATCGAGCCTGACAACGTGGACGCTTCGTACTACATGGGCACCATCGCCGAGCGCATCGAGCGCCGCGAGGAGGCCCTGGCCCACTACCTCCGAGCTTCCGAGCTCGACCCCACCAATCCTCAGTACGCCATCGCCGCCGCGGAAATGATGATGGACCTGGGCGACATCGACCGCGCCGAGCAGTACCTCACCTCGCACGCCGCGAGCTACGACCACAACGCGGGCATCCGGCAGACGCTGGGCCACATCGCGATGATGAAGAACGACCCCGCTACGGCGGTCCGTCTCTTCAGCGAGGCGCGTCTGCTTGCTCCCGACGACCAGAACATCACCGAGGACTTGGTGCGGGCCCAGATCGCCACGGGCAAGTACGCGGAGGCGGAGTACAACCTCTCCCGCCTGCTCACCGGCGATCAGAACAAGCACCGGCGCGACCTGCAGCACATGCGGGCCTCCTGCCTGATGCTGCTGGACCGTCCCGTGGAAGCCCGCGAGATCCTGATCCGCCTCACCACCGACCCCGCCGGCTCCGCGGACGTGGAGGCGTGGGTCGCCCTCGGCCAGGTCGCCTACGTGCTGCGTGACTACAACCGCGTCAAGCAGTGCGCCGCCCGCGCCATCGCCATCGCCCCCGGCCGTCACGAGGGCTACGTCCTCAAGGCCCTTGCCCAGCGCAAGGCCCGCGACTTCGTCGGCGCGAAGAAGAGCATCCAGACCGCGCTCTCCATCAGCCGGACCAGCGACAACCTCGTCCTTCTGGGCATGATCCAGCAGGACCTCAAGCAGCACCGGGCCGCGCGTCTCAGCTTCGCCGAGGCGCTCCGCGTCAACCCCAACGATCCCAACGCCGGTCCCCTGCTCGCCGCCATCGAGAGCAAGCTGGCGACCGTGCCCGAGTGATTCAAGCAGACCGTGATCCGCACGCGGGCCTGGGTTCATCCCGGGCCCGCTGTGTTTTTACCGCGTCCCCGCTCGCCCATTCACCGCCGCGGCACGCGACGCACGGACGCGGGCGAAGTACGCCGCGGCATGGTTCGCCAGGTGCGGCAACAGCGGCCGAAGGAGCTGAAACACCAGCCCCATCGAAAGCCCCCCCACCGCCTTCTTTACATCCTGCGTGCGCCGCGGCGTGCGAAGCCGCCGGTTCAGCGAGTAGCCAGGCGTGCTCGTCCCTCGCTTCATACGCCCCGCGGCTGCCATGCCCAGCAGCGCCGCGCCGATCGCTCCCCCGAGCACGGCCTTGCCGCGGAGTGTGCCCAGCGGCCCTTTTGCGAGCCGCCGCGCCTCGGCCTCTTCACCAAGCCGCAGTAGCCGCTGCTTGGCTTCGGCCACGGAGATCACTGGGTCAGAGTTCTGAACAGCCATAGCAGCCCACCGCTGACAGCCAGCGTCACAACGCCCGTCACCGCAGCCGCGGCGGGCTGCCCGATCGGCTCGCGCAGAGCCAGGAAGAGCGCCGCCAGCAGCAGCCCTACGCCGATGACCACGAGCGGGGCGGTGGCCATCAGAACCGCGAACCCGAGCCCCAGGCGAGCCGTCACGCGCCGCAGCGTTCGCCCTTCCACCCGCGCCACCTCGCGCAGCGACCGGCCCTCGGCCTCCATGAGGTCCGTCACACGCACGATCATCTCCGTGATCTGTTTCAGGGCTCCGCTCCTTCGCGTCAGTTGCGGCGCACCAGCGCGCCCACCAGCAGCCCGACCCCGAACGCGATGCCCACCGTCGCCAAAGGGTGCTCGTGCACCTTTTCTTCCAGGGCTTCGGCCAGTTCCGCCCCTTTTTCCTTGGCGTTCTTCGCCGCGCCGCCCACGCCCTCCCGAACTACGCCGAAGACATCGCCCGCCATGCTGGCCACATCCTGACGCAACTGCGACAGGTCCTCCCGCAGCGTGTTCAGCTCGTCCTGCAACCTTCGATCGCTCACGTTCCCCGCGTTCATGCTGCTCATCGGGTGTTCCTTTGACGCCACACCGGGTGGCGGATGCAAGTCTAATGAGCGCTATGAACCAGCCCTCTCAGGCGTGTAAACGAGGCTTCACAACTCAGCGCAACCCCACGCGCCGCAACACCGCCGCCGTGAGCGATTGACGCACTTTTCCCATCCGCTCCCACGGATCGCGCTTCAGCTTCGCCAGACGCGCTGGCACGGTGCGCACGTCGAACATCCGCGGCAGCAACCGCTCATCCAGCTCCTCCCACGACAACGGCACCGCGACCGGCGCACCTTCCCGCGCCCGCGTCGAGTAAGGCGCGATAGCCGTAGCCCCCCGCCCGTTCCGCAGGTAATCCACAAAGATCCTGCCTTGTCGCTTCGCCTTGGTCATCACGGCCAGGTACTCGCCAGGGTGATCTCGCACGATCCCATCCGCGATCGCCTTCGCAAAGGCTTTGGCTTCTTCCCATTCCGTGCGACGCTGGATGGGCAGCACGACGTGCAGCCCCTTGCCGCCGGTGGTCTTGACGAAGGACTCCAGCCCCAGGTCCTCCAGCCGCTCGCGCACCAGCCGCGCCCCTTCGACGACCCCCCCCCACTCCACGCCCGGCCCGGGGTCAAGGTCGATGATGAGCCGGTCCGGATGCTCGACATCATCCTCGCGGCAGCCCCACGGGTGAAACTCCAGCACGCCGAGCTGCACCAGCCCCACCAGCCCCGTCAGATTCTCGATCGCGACGTACTCCTCGACTCCCTTCTTCTCCCGGATCGGAACCCCGTGCACGGAGGCGGGCAGCGTGTCCGTCAGGTGCTTCTGGTAGAAGCAGTGCTTTTCCCGCCCCTGCGGACAGCGCACCAGCGAAAGCGGGCGATGCACCAAGTGCGGCAGCACCCACTCCGCGACAGCCTCGTAGTACCGCGCCAGTTCGAGCTTGGTGATGCCCAGCTCGGGGTACTGCACCCGCTGCGGGTTCGTGAGCTTGACGCCCGCGACTGTTCCATCATCCGGCTTGGGACGCTGAGACGCACGGGCGACACGGTCACTCTTGTCATCATCCAGCACAATCTTCGCGTCCTCGCGCACGACCTCCCTCGCCTCCTTGTCCTCGCGCAGCCCCTGGAACGATGGATGTCGCAGAATGCCCTCGTCCGTCCACTCCGAAAACTGCACCTCGCACACCAGCACCGGCTTCAGCCAATGCACGCCCCTGGCCTCTGCACCCCGCGGCGGGTTCTTGAACGCTGGTCCATCCGCCTCGTACGCACGCATCCGCTTCTTCAGCGACGCAAGAAGCCGACTGTCAAAGCCCGTCCCCACCCTGCCGCAGTAAATGAACTCTCCCTTGGCGTCGAAGGTTCCCAGCAGCAGTGCCCCGAAGTGCTCCCGGCTCCCGGAGGGATCGGTGTAGCCGCCGATCACGAACTCCTGCCGATTGCCGCACTTGACCTTGAGCCACGCCTTCGTCCGGCGCGGCGTGTACAGGCTGTTCGCACGCTTGCTGATGATCCCCTCAAGCGAAGAGTCGCATGCCTGCGACATCACCTGCTCGCCGTGCCCCTGGATATGCTCGCTGTACCGCAGCGGCGTGCCCGCGGCGCGTTCGAGCACCTGCGCCAACAGCCGCTTTCGCTCCAGCAGCGGCGACCGCGACAGGTCGTAACCGTCGAGATACACCAGATCAAAGACGAAGTAGAGCAGCCGCGTACTCTTCTTCACCCCCTTGAGCACGTTCTGCAGCGCCTGGAAGCTGCTCCGCCCTCGCTCATCCAGCACCACGACTTCGCCGTCCAGCACCGCCGATTCCACCTCTAGTTCGTGCACGCCCGCGGCAACCGTCTTGAACCGATCCGTCCAGTCGTTGCCGCGGCGGGTGATCAGCCGCACGCGCCCCTTCTGACACAGCGCCATGATCCGGTAGCCGTCGTACTTGACCTCGTGCACCCACTCATCACCCGCCGGCGCTTCCTTTACCAGCGTTGCAAGTTGCGGCGTTGGCAACTCTGGAAACGCCGCCTTGACCGCGCCGGGAAGGTCCGCCGCCTTCAACCGGCCCGCGGGCTTGGAACCTTCACGCGCCTTCACCGCCGCGGCTTTCCTGGCGATGCGGCTGCGTGCGGTTGCCTTCCGCGGCTTGCTTTCCCACACGCGGTCGTTCGCCGCGGCGATCTCCTCCAGGCTACGCGCCGTCGCCACGCTCTCCGGTCGCTCCTCGCGCACGTCCCCTTCGGAATGCGGTCTTGCTTCCTCGTCGCGCTCCTTGATCAGCAGCCAGTTCTTGCCATCGTCCTCTTCCTTCCCGCGCATGCGGACGAGTGTCCACCCGCCGCGGAGCTTTTCCCCGTGCAGCACGAACTTCAGCTTGCCGCTGCGCAGGCCTTCATCCACATCTCCCCGCGGCTCCCACGTGCCGCGATCCCACAGCAGCACCGTGCCCCCGCCATATTGCCCCTGCGGGATCGTCCCTTCGAACGATCCGTAATCGACCGGGTGATCCTCCACCTGCACGGCAAGGCTCTTCTCCGTGGGATCCAGGCTCGGCCCCTTGGGTACAGCCCAGCTCAGCAGCACGCCGTTGTGCTCAAGCCGAAAGTCGTAATGCAGGCGCGTCGCCGCGTGCTTCTGCACAACAAACGACCTGCCCGTCTCCGTCCGCCTCTGCTTCGCCCCCGGCTCGGGCGTCACATCGAACCGACGCTTGGCCCTGTACGCCGACAGCCCGCGCCCAGGCGCGCGGCGTGCAGCAGTTGTCTTCTTTCGGGATTGCCCCGCGCCCGAGCCTCGCCCGGGAGCCGCTCGACGCGCCCTGACGCCGCGGCTGGTAGGCATTTCTCAGCCCGCCTTCCGCCGCGCAGGCGCGCGCGTTGAGCGCTTCTCGCTCTTCTTCCTGCTCCGGCTCGGCCCCGCGGCACGACGCCCCGCCTGTTCCGTCGCAGTTTTCCGGGCACGAGAGGCAGGCTTGCCCCGTCCCTCGACGCTGCGCTTGAGCAGATCCACGATGCTGATCGGCGCTGGGGCTTCCTCTTCTTCCGCCCCCTCCACCGCCGCGGCGGGGCCCATCTCGCCGCGTTCCACCTTCTTCTCAATCCACGCCATCAGCTTGTCGCGGTACTCGTCCCGATACTTCTCCGGCTCCCACTCGCTCGTCATCGCGTCAACGAGCTGCTCGGCCATGGCCAGCTCCTGCGGCTTGAGCTTGCCCACCTTGCGCACCGCTTCCGTGATGCCCAGCTCTTCCGGCGTGCGAAGCTCCGCGGGATAGCGAACCAGGTCCAGGACCAGCGCTTCGCCCTCGGGGATCAGCGCCGCCAGATATTGCTTGGTCCGCAGCACCACACGAGCAATCCCGATTTTGTTCGTGCGCTTCAGAGTCTCACACAGCAGGGTGTACGCCCGCTCGCCGCCCTTGCCGGGCACCAGGTAATAGGGCTTGTCGAAGTACACCGAGTCCACCGCGTCGCGGTCCACGAAGTCCTCGATCGCCACCGTCTGCGTTGCTTCCACCGCCGCTCGCTTGAAGTCCTCATCGCCCAGGAACACATACTGCCCGTCCTCGTACTCGTACCCCTTGACGATGCGCTCCCAGGGCACTTCCTCGCCCGTCACCTCGTTCACGCGCTTGTACTTGATCCGCGCGTGGTTCTCGCGGTCGAGCATGTGAAAGCTGATCTCCTCCTCGCGGTTCTCCGCCGAGAACAGCGTGACGGGGATCGTCACCAGCCCGAAGGAGACCGAGCCTTTCCAGATGGGGCGAGCCATGAAAAAGCGGACCGGGAGCTTCCCCCCGGCCTCCGCTTCACCGATCGTCGGTGACGTACCCGTTGCGGTCGCGCAGCTCGAATCGACGCCCGTCGATCGTCACTTCCTGGGCGATGATGACCCGCTGCCCGTCGATGTCCGCCTGCTTGCCGCGGACGCGGACGTGCTGCCCCTGTCGAAGCACAACCTCCTTCGCGTCCAGGTCGCGTGCGGGGATCAGCTTCACCACGCGCTCGCCATCTTCGGTGCGGACCGTCAGCTCCACCACCCCGCCCGAACCCGCGCGGTTGAGCCCGGCGACCGTTCCCTCGAATGTCTGAGAAGCTCCGCTGGCGAACTTGCGCTGCAAGTCCGTCGCATCGCGGCTCCGCTGATCGTCCTCGCGATCAGAGTCCCATACTCCGCGGCGGCGGTCCTCGTCCCGCCGATCGTCGCGCCGCCAGGACCGGTCATCGTCACGGTCCCAGTCGCGGTCGGCCCCGAAGTGCTGGTACACCCGCCGCTCAAACTGCGGATCGCTCAGCTCCGCCCAGTTCCGCGTCTCGATTTTCGGCGCCCCCTCCAACTGACCCCGCTCCAGATCCTTCGCGGCGATGCGTCCTTGCCGGTTCACCTCAAAGAACTTCCAAGGCACGGCGTGGCGCGAGTCGGCGATGCCCATAAACCCGCCCGTGCTGAGCACCACATAACCGATCTTGCCGTTGTCGGGGTTGAACACCACTGTGTCGATGCGGCCGATCTCGTTGTTCTGATCGTCAACCAGCCGCTGGCCCCGAAGGTCGCTCACCCGCACCAGCGTGCCGCGGATCTCATCCTGCGCCTCCCGCCGATCATCGCGTGCGGTCCTGTCGTCGCGGTCGATCCGCTCATCGCCGTCCACCTTGAGCCGCCATGGAGCGCGGCCGTCGTCGTCGAGCAGCGTATAAGTGCCGCGGCCTGTGCGCACGTTCCTGGCCACCAGCACCGTGCGATTGTCCACGTTCACCGAGGAGGCCTTCACCTCCACCTGCTGCCCGCGCTGCACCAGGTCCCGCTGCCGGTCCACGAACCACGATGGCCCGAGCACCACCACACGTTCATCCCCGTCGTTGGTGGCGATCCGCAGCGCCCGCTGCGTCCCCATCCCGGAGAGCGGCTCGAGCGATACCACGTCCCGCACCGTGCCGCGGACGGTCACGTCCCGTCCGTCGCGCACCATGCCGGCCCAGCGGTCCAGCACCTCGTGATCTTCGAGCCCTTCACGCTCAAAGAACCCTTCCAGCCGGCGACGCCATTCCGCGTCCGTCAATCGCTGCCACTCGCCGCGGTCGAGGCGCGGCGCAGAGTTCAGCCGATCCGAGCTGAGCGGCACTGACAGCACCCGGTTCATCGGGTCCCACTCAAACTTGTTCCACGGCACGGGCACCGTGTTCTGGTTCACCCCGAGCATCCCGCCGTGCTCCAACAGCCCGAACACCACGCGCCCGCGCTCCGGGTCCACGACCAAGTCGCCCAGCTCACCCAGCCGCTCGCGGTTGGTCCCCAGCACGCGCGAGTCCACAACCCAATCCACCGGGATCAGTGCGGGCTGGCGACGCCCCACCGCCTCATCCTGCTGCCCGATGTCCGGCGGACGGCCTCTCTCCCGCGGCTGGCTGAGCACCTGCCCCGCCGCCAGCCCCGCCGTCAACGCAAGCGTCATCCCCGACACCACAAGCGCGCGCGTATCCATAGCCTGCTCCTGAAATCTGGAGGTTCTCCTTTGCTTCGTCCATCACTTCAGCGGCCGGACGTTGATGTTGACCGACTCGCGGTCCACCTCGCGCCCGTCCACCAGCAGCGACGCCGTCACCGTGTACACACCCGGCATGTCGAACATCACCCGCGCGATCCGGTCGCTGTCCGAGGTCTGCAGGTCGCCGCCGGTGGTGGCCCACTCCACCCTGGCGTCGCGCCCCAGCGTGTTGCGGCTGTTCACCGTGAGCGTCGTGGTGTCGCCCACCGTGATCTCTCGGTTGCTCGCCACCATGCTGATCTGAGGCCGGCCCGCCACGAGCGGCTCCTCGCGGTTGTTCGCGCACCCCGCCATCGCCGCCCCCGCCAGCACGCACGCCATCATCGCTCGCTTCATCCCGTTGCTCCTTGAAAGCCCCACACTCGTTCCTAGCCGACGATCACGCCCTGCCCCACTGCGCGCGGAACATCCCCGCCGCCAGCGACACCACGAACAACGCCATGAACACGAAGAACAGCACCTTGGCGACGACAGCCGCGCCGGTGGTCACCAGGCCGAACCCCAGTGCCGCCGCCACCAGCGCAATCGCCAGAAACACCATCGCCCAGAACAGCATCTCGCACCGCCCTTCTCGCCCGCGCACGATGCAGCGATGACGCACTCGCCGCGACAGGACGCCCAATCCTTCCGCGACCCGGTAAGCCGCCCGTGAATCGATCGCGAATCCGGGCCCGCGCCCGGCGCGCCTCAGCGTCGGCTCATCACGACCTCACACCTAGGCACTCTCCTGTGCCCATGCCGGAAGCCAACCAACCCCGTCCTCTCCGTCCCGCCCAGCACCAGGACCGTCAGCCCGGACGAGAAGCGCAAATGCGTCCTCGCCCCCGCAGCGGCGAGGACAGGCAACCGCCGGGGCCGCGCCTTCGCGACAAGCGCACCATCATCACCGGCGGCGACAGCGGCATCGGCCGCGCTGTTGCCATCGCCTTTGCCCGCGAAGGAGCCGACGTCGCCATCATCTACCTCGAAGAAGCCGAGGACGCCCGCAGGACGCGCGAGCTGGTCGAGCAAGAAGGCCGCCGCTGCCTCACGCTCGCCGGGGACATCACCGACGAAGGGTTCTGCGCCCGCGCCATCGACCAGCTCACCGGGCAGCTCGGCCGTCTCGACGTGCTCGTCAATAACGCCGCGGTTCAGTTCCCGGTCGATAACTTCGCCGACATCGACCTGGCCGCGGTCCGCCGCACCTTCGACACCAACATCCTCTCGATGTTCGCGCTCACCAAGGCCGCGCTGCCGCGGATGGCCCGCGGCTCGACCATCATCAACACCGCTTCCGTCACCGCCTACCGTGGCAGCAAGACGCTCGTGGACTACGCCTCCACCAAGAGCGCGATCGTCGGCTTCACGCGCAGTTTGGCCCTCAACCTCGCCGACAGGGGCATACGAGTCAACGCCGTGGCCCCCGGCCCGGTGTGGACGCCGTTGATTCCCTCGAGCTTCGACGCCGACAAGGTGCGCACCTTCGGAAGCGACGTGCCGATGGGCCGCGCGGGAGAGCCCGAAGAGATCGCCCCCTGCTACGTCTTCCTCGCCAGCAACGACTCTTCCTACATGACCGGCCAGGTGCTCCACCCCAACGGCGGTGAAATCGTCAACGCCTGAACGTGCGCAAACTTCCGCGCCGCACGCACCTACCGTGAGACGCGAGATATGAGCCTGCTTTCATGATTCGCTCACCGTCGGCTCACCGGCTCGGTCAATAGTCCTGCAACCGTGACGGGCATCCGGAACACCTCGCGTCCCACGAGCCTCGCCGTGGGCATCGCCTGGAGAGTGCTCGGAACCCTGTTCACACTGTGCCTGACTGTTGGACTCCTTGGCGCGGGCGCCGATCCGGCCCCGCCTATGGGAGGGGTTCGGCAGTCCAACCCGGGAAGAAACCCCCAGCCTGACCGGGTTCGGACTGTCCTGGGTGGAAAAGAGGCGCCCGTTCACGCGGGCGCCTCTTCCGCCCGTTTATACGACGAACCTCAGCCGCACTGATCATCCACGACTTGAGGCGTTCTCCCCGCCGCCCTCGTTCCGGCCTGCGCCGCCCGAGCCGCCGCCCTGCTGATTGTCTTTCTCCCGTCCGCGGCTCTTGTCGGACCGGCCCGCGAACTGCCCGTGCTCATCGCGCACCTGCACCTGCGCCGACCGCTGCCCGCCCTTCACGCGCGCCTCGCGCGACAGGTTCGCGGCATTCCCGCGGCCGCGCCCGCCGCCGCTCCCCCGCGTCTCCGAAGCCTGCCCGCCCTGCTCGGCGCGCGCTTCAGAGGAGTTCCCTTCCCCCTGGCTGTGCTTTTCCATGCTTGGCACTCCGTAATCCCTCGGCGTCTCCGCCGAGCTGCATCTCTGATCCGCATGGCCCTCAACGCCGGGCCGCGCGCCCGCGGTGCCGGACACCGCGAGTCTCCAACAGGGTCATGCCAAGCCCCGAGATAAGCGTGAAAGGCCAGTGACTTAGCGTCTATTTACTTGAACCCAAGTGACCGACTCGCACCGGCTTGGAGTCTTGTCCGGGAAATGAACGCATCCGTCCCGCGGCGCAATTGCCCAACGCTCCCCCCCAGTTCAGACTATCTTTAGGAAACGGCCGCAACGCCAGGAGCGACACACCGCATGCAGTCCAACTTACCCATTTTGATAGTCGAGGACAGCCCCGAGGACTTCGAGGCGGCGGTGCGTGCGTTTAGCAAGGCCAAGGTCCCCAACCCTATTTATCGCTTTTCCTACGGCGAGGACGCCTTCGACTTCCTCAAGCAACGGGGCCGTTACTTCAAGCACGGCGCGGAAGCCCGTCCAGGATTGCTCATCCTCGACCTCAACCTCCCCGGCACCGACGGCCTGCGCATGCTTCAGGAGATCCGCGCCGACCCGATGCTCAAGGCCATCCCCGTCATCATCTTCTCGACCTCAAGCTCCGCGCGCGAGATCGAGGCCTGCTACCTGGCCGGCGCCAACAGCTATATCGTCAAGCCCTCCAGCCCGGACGAGCTGTTCGAGGTGATCCGTCGGCTGAAGGAATACTGGCTCGAGGCCGTCACGCTCCCCAGCAAGCCCGACAACCTGGAGGTTGTCGTTCCCAAGGTTCCACGCCCCGCCGGCGCGAACGACCAGGCCGCGAGCTGAGCACGCCCGCAGCGAAAATTCACACACCCCGCCCGGCGCGCTATCCCGTTGCCCCATCGGCAGCAACGACGCTCCGCCTCGTGTGAGCGGTCGGCGAATCAGCGCTTGCCCCGGGTGTTTCACTGCCCTTTTCAGACAGTCTCACTCACCCTCTCCATCGTGTCAGGGCAGGCGGGAGTCCGGCACATCTTCATGCGGGTTCAACGTGCGGGAAAGCCGTCACGGGTCGCTGGCCGTCACGCACCAACGGCCACCCACGCGAGCAGGGTCAACGCTCGCGGAGCTTTCGAGGAAGGCACATGGAGTCCAACAAGCCCACCGACACTTCCACACCCGCGCGCCCTCGCGCCGGACGCAACCCCGCGGACAATCTCACGCAGGAAGACCGCATCCGCGGCGGTCAACGCTCCGCCGGAAGCCAGATCCGCGGGCCGAAGGGACAGTTCGCCGGCAGTATCCACCGCCTCGGCGCCGATGCACGCGCCGCCGACAAGGCCCCTTCGGAACCTCGACCCCAGGCTTCCTGATCTTCACAGCTAAGGCGGGCAAACCCAGGCCTTTACACAGTCCGCACGCCACGTGAAGGCTGTTTCACAACCCCCTCACGGGGCACTTACTCATTGAGCCAAACCTTATGCCCTGTCACCAGCGCTCATGCTGTTCAGGGCGGCCGCACACCCAGTGTGCCGAACCCAGGGCGACCAGGCCCATTCAAAGGAGATGCGCATGCAGCATGACGACCGCCGTTCCAGCTTCGACAACGACCGGAACGAACAGCACCCCCGCGGCCAGTGGCAGGGAGGCTCCTACACATCGTCTCAGTTCAACGACCCCAGTTACACATTGTCCCAGGGTGAAGGCCGCCGCCACGAGCAGTCCTTCGGTCAGGGTGGCTACGGCCAGGGTTACGGCGGCTACAGCGCGCAGGGCTACGGCCAGTCCGGCTCGCAGACCGGCTTCGGCACCGGCTACCAGCCCTACTCCTCCGGCGCGTACGGCGCGGGCCAGGGGTACGGCGGTCAGGGCTCGATGGGTTCGAGCTACGGCGGCGGGTGGAGCCCTCAGTCCAGTTCATGGCAGGGCTACGGCTCGACCGGCGGAACGCACCAGTACGGCACGCAGTACGGCGGGGGATACGGACAGCAGGGAGGCTACGGCACCAGCAGCGGCGGGTACGGCGGTGTTCAGTCCTACGGCTCGGGCGGCTACGGCGGCTCCTCACCCTGGGGCGGCCAGCAACAGAGCCAGTGGAGCGGCGGCCAGGGCTGGGGTCATCAGGGTGGTGGCAACCAGGGTTGGGGCAATCAGGGCTGGGGGAGTCAGGGCTGGGGCGGACAGGGCTGGACTGGTCAGGGCCAGTGGGGCCTCTCCCGCGGCTCGGACTACGGCAGCTACGGCGCAGGCTCCTCCGGATACGGCTCCCAAAGCTACGGCGCTCCGGGCTATCAGAGCTCCAGCGGCCAGGGCTACGGCAGCCCGAGCTGGGGCGCTGGTTCCTCCGGCTACGGCGGCGGGTACGGGCAACAGAGTGGCTACGGCTCTCAGGGCTACGGCGGTTACGGCTCGAGCGGGTATGGCTCCGGCTCGTGGGCCGGGGGCATCGCGGGCGCGACCGCGACGGGCTACGGCACACAGACCAGCCGACACACCGACGTGCGCTCACGCCGCGGGCCGAAGGGCTACCAGCGCTCCGACGACCGCCTCCGCGAAGAGGTGATCGACAAGCTCCTTCAGCAGAGCGACATCGACCTCGACCAGATCGAGGTCGCCGTTCAGAACGGCGACGTCACGCTCTCCGGTTCGGTGGAGAACCGCCGCACCAAGCACCAGATCGAGGACATCATCGACGGTGTGTGGGGCGTGAAGGAGATCATCAACAACCTGCGCGTCAAGTCCTCGCTGGGCAACCTCTTCGGGAGCGGAGAGTCGCCCCAGACCTCGGGCCGTGGCAGCCCCGGCGCTGCCTCAGACGACGAAAACCGATCCCGCACCTCCATGACCAGCGGAACCACCGGCTCATCTGGCATCGGCGGCGGCACGAACCCCAAGTCCAGATGAGTCAACAACTTCCAACTCGGAACCTTCGCGGCCGCCACGCCCCCGACCGGGGCGCGGCGGCCATTTCTCGGGCCTGATCCCCTTGCCACGACCCCGGAGTACACGACAATGCCCACGGTGAACCCGCAGAGTTCCCCCGCTTCTCCCGGCCGCGCTCAGAACCGCCTGGCCGAAACCGGTCCCGCCCCGACGCGAGCGACCCCCACCCCAGTGTCACAAACCGACAACCCGTCGGACACAACAAAGGCAACCACCATGCGAACCCTCGTGATCGAAGACAACCCCAAGATGGCGGCCGCGATCGCCCAGGGCCTGAAAGAGCAGGGCTACGCGGTGGACACCTTCCACACCGGCTTCGAGGGCGAGGAGGCCGCGGCCCTTTCGCCCTACGACGTGGTCGTGCTTGACCTCATGCTGCCCGACCGGGACGGCATGGACGTCTGCCGCGCGTTGCGCCGCCGCGGCGTCAAGACCCCGATCCTGATCCTCTCGGCCATCAGCGCCACGAGCGACAAGGTCGCGGGCCTGAACGCCGGCGCCGACGACTTCCTCGCCAAGCCCTTTGAGTTCGACGAGCTGATCGCCCGCGTGCGTGCGCTGCTCCGCCGCGGCCAGGCCACCGAAGCCGCGGTGCTGCGCGTGGGCGACGTTGAGCTGGACCTCGCCAAGCGCAACGTGAAGCGCGCCGGTCAGGTCATCCAGCTCACCAGCAAGGAGTTCGCCCTGCTGGAGTACTTCATGCGCAACGCCGACCGCGTGCTCACGCGCACGCAGATCGGCGAGCACGTCTGGGATATGAACTTCGACACCTCCTCCAACGTCATCGACGTCTACGTCTCCATGCTCAGGCGCAAGATCGACAAGGAGTTCGACTCGCCGCTGATCCACACCATCATCGGCACCGGCTATATGTTCAGCGCTCACCGGCCGTAGCACGCCGTCGGTGAGCGGGAAGGACCAGCGTTGCCGCCGTTTGTTCGCACTCTCCGTTTCCGGCTCGCCGCCGCGTTCTTCATCTGGACCGGGCTGTTCCAGCTCGGGCTGGCCATCGCACTTCCGCTCGGGCGCGAGGTGTACGTGCGACAGGAGGTCGAACGCCGCCTGCGCGACGCCCTCCCCAAGATCGTCCGCACGCTCAGCGAGGGCGGGATCAGCGAAATCCCCCGTCGCGTCGAGGAATACGACCCCGAGCGTGACGAGTACGCCATCGAGGTGCGCGACTCTGACCAGAAGATCGTCGCCTCAACCGCCCCCGAGGGGCTCTTCGCTCCTTCCGTCCTGGACCATTCCCAGCTCGTCCACATCCGGCGGGAAGGCAGCGACGACTACGAGCGCTTCCACATCGGCTACGCCAAGGCCGAGATCGACGGGCGCCCTTTCACTATCTACGCGGGCCTTTCCCTTGCGCCGCTCGACAAGCTGCACGAATCGCTTGTCCGCACGCTCGTGGCCGCGCTCGCGATCGGCCTGATCGGCTCCGCCGTGGGAGGCTGGATGGTCTCCGGCAGCATCGTCTCGCGGATCGAGCGTGTCGCCCGCGCCGTGCGCGAGGTCAGCCCCACGCGCCTCGACGAGCGGGTCCAGATAGCCGGCGGCGGAAGCGCCGACGAGATCGGCCAGATGATCGCCGACCTCAACTCCATGCTGGAGCGCATGGCCGTGGCTTTCCGCAGCCAGGAGCGCTTCATGTCCGAGGTGAGCCACGAGCTGAAGACGCCCCTCTCGGCGCTGCTCACCGAGGCCCAAGTCCTCAAGCAGATGCGCTCCGCCCCGCGCTACGCCGTGCCTGGCGTCAACACACAGCTCGCCGCGGAGACGCGGAAAGCCATCGAACCCTACGAGCGTTTCGTCCTCAGCGTCGAGGAGGAAATGCGCTGGCTGGGCAAGCTCGTCGAGAGCTTCCTGATGCTCGCCCGCTTTGGGCACGGCAAGCAGTTCCTCGCCGAGGCCCACGTCCCCATGAACGACGTCGTCCTCGACGCCGTGGAGCACTCCACCCTCTACGCCCGCCAGCACGGTGTGAAGCTCTCCCTCAGCCTTTACGACCCCGCCGAGGACCAGCCCGAGGCCCTCATCCGCGGCGACGCCGAGCTCCTCCGCGTCGTCGCCGACAACCTCATCCGCAACGCCGTTCAGTTCTCCAAGAAGGGAGACACCGTCTTCATCCGGCTTCAGTACGACCCCACGCCCATCGGCAACTCCCAGGGCACGCTGGTCTTCACCGTCAAGGACCAGGGCCCCGGCGTGCCCCCGGAGTACCTCGACCGCATCTTCGACCGCTTCCAGCAGGCGCCGGGCAAGTCCGCCTCACGCCGCGGCAGCGGCCTGGGCCTCACCATCTCCCGGAGCATCGTGGACCTGCACTCGGGCACCATCGACGCCCGCAACGACCCGGAGGGCGGCTGCACCTTCCGCGTCCGCCTCCCCATCGCTCATGCTTCCGAGCCCGCCCCGCCCCCGCCGCGGGCGACCCACGAGCCTGTCACCGTCTGAACGCCTCCAAGACGGCATGCCACGGGGTGTTTCACGGCTCTTTCAGAAGTCCTTCAGCCGCTCCGCTGAGACTCCGATTCCGGGCGAGGTTGGCACCGCCCGATCGCCGGAGATCTCCCATGGCTGCCGATGCTCACCACCTGGCGCCGACCATCGAACTGGCGGTATCCGACTTGGGCCGCTCACGGGCCTTTTACGCCGATCTGCTGGGCTTCGTCCCCGCCGAGGGATGGTGCTACAGCGATACCAGGGTCTTGCTCGTCTCGCCACTGCTGGCCCACGGCTACCGCTGCCTCGTGCTCAGCCGCGACAGAAGGCGGGCGGGGATGGGCGGGATGATGCTTGAGCTGGAATCCCGCGGCGAACTGCTCGACCTGTACATGCTGGCACGCTTGCTGGGGGCGCCGACCTCGCCGCTGGTGACGCGCGGGCGGACGCTCGCCGTCACGGTGCGCGACCCCGACGGCCACCGCATCGAGCTGCGCGCCAGCCCCCACCACGCGACCGACTCTCCCGACAACCGCTGGGCACGCGGGCAGGAACCCGCTCCCGCCGGCCGTGGCCGCTTCGCCCGCGGCTCCGAAGAAGCGGCACTCTCGTGGTTCGATCCGTTGTGCGAAGCCCCCGACGCCGACATCCCCGCGAACTGAAAGCACGGGGTGCCCGCCGGTACACTTTGCCGCCCGGCGGGCACAAGGATGACCATCACGCTCTTACTGGTGCTGGAGGTCGTCGAGTGGAGCATCCGCCTGTGGATGCTGCTGGTGGTCATCACGCGCCCGCAGCGGCCGGTGGTAGCCCTCGCGTGGTTGGCCCTCACGCTGTGGCTGCCCTGGCTGGGGTTGGTCCTCTACTTCCTGATCGGCGAGCGACGGCTGGGGCGTCGGCGCGCCAAGCGCTACGTGCAATCCGTGCACATCCAGCAGATGGCCTCGCACCCCGGCGTCAACCGCTCGTTCGTCATCCATCCGCAGATCGACGAGCATCAGCACTCGCTGGTAACCGTGGCGGAAACGCTGGTGGGCATGCCGATCCTGGGCGGGAATCAGGTGGAGTTCCTGCCGCACGCGGCACGGTTCATCGACCTGCTGATCGAGGACATCGACAAGGCCCGGCACCACGTCCACATGGTGTACTTCATCTTCGAGGATGATGAAGTGGGCAGGCGCGTGGGCGCGGCCTTGGCGCGGGCGAGCAAGCGGGGCGTGCAGTGCCGCGTGCTCGCCGATGCCGCGGGGTCGTTCTTTTTCTTCCATGATCTGGCCCCCACGCTGAGGGCTGAAGGCGTGGACGTGCGGGCGAATCTGCCGGTGCGCAGCCTGCGCCGCCTGCTCTCCCGCATCGACCTGCGGAATCACCGCAAACTCGCCATCGTCGACGGGCTCGTCGCCTACACGGGCTCGCACAACATTGTGCGTACGGACATGGGGCATCGCCGCGGGGGTGTGTGGCAGGATCTCACGGCGCGGATCGAGGGCCCCACCGTCGCCCAGCTTCAGGCCGTGTTCCTCGACGACTGGTGCTTTGAAACCGAAAGCACGATCCCCGAGGAAGGGCTCTTCCCCCCCTGCCCCACGCCCGACCGCGTTCCCATTCAGGTCGTGCCCACCGGCCCCAGCGGCGGCCTCAACGCGAACATGCGCGACATCATCATCGAGGCCCTCCACTCCGCCCGCCGCCGCGTCATCATCACCACCCCCTACTTCGTTCCCGATGAAGCGCTCGTCACCGCGCTGCGGCTGGCCTCGGCCCGCGGCGTGCTCGTGGAGCTGGTCCTGCCCGACACCAGCGACAATATCCTGACCGACCTGGCGGGCCGCAGCTACTTCACCCAGCTACTGGAATCCAAGGTTCATATCTACCTGAACAAGGCGGGCATGCTGCACGCCAAGACGATGACCGTGGACGACGGCTTCGCGATGGTCGGCTCGGCCAACTTCGACATCCGATCCTTCTTCCTGAACTTCGAGCTGAACCTGCTGCTGTACGAGAAGGACGCCACCGCCCAGCTCCGCTTCTGCCAGATGCAGTACATCAACGACTCCGCCGAAGTCGTGCTCGATCTGTGGCGGGCACGCCCGATCTACCGCACCATGACCGAGAACGCGGCGATGCTCCTCAGCCCGTTGCTGTAGGATCGAGGCATGGGTGACCCCACGCTCGCCGCACGAAGGTACTACGCGCAGCGTGCCGATCGCTACGAGGCCGGCTCGCGGCGCGGGCTATGGCGGTATCTGCGCGAGCTGGAAACGCCGGTGGTCATGCGACTGGCGCAGCTCTCGCCCGGCATGAGGGCCCTGGACGCCGGATGCGGCGCGGGGCATTACGCCGCGGCTTTGCTGGCGGCGGGCGCGATCGTCACCGGCATGGACGTTTCTTCCGAAATGCTGGCGCAGACTCGCTCGCGGCTGGGGATCGAGACGATCGAAGGCGACGTGCTGACCGCCGACCTGTCACCGGTGTACGACCGGATCGTCTGCGCTGGCGTGCTGGAGTTTGTGCCCCGGCGGGCCGAGGCGCTGAAGAACCTCGCGCGCGGGCTGGCGCCGGGGGGGAAGCTGGTGGTGCTGATCCTGGCGCGGTGCCTCGCCGGGTACGGCTTCTGGGCGCTGCGGCGGGTCTACGGCGTGCGCATGCCGCTCCTTCGGCGGCGCGACCTGGACGCGCTCGCGGCCGAGGCGGGGCTTGTGGTCGAGGCGTGCGAGCGTGCCGGGTTCAACTGGGTAGCGAGGCTCGCGCGGGCGTGATTACTTGCGGTCCTTCTCGGGCTCCGGCTGCTGGGCCTGCGGTTTCGCCGCGGGCTGGGCAGGCTTGGCGGGCTGCGCCGGCTTGTTTCCGGCCTTCTTCGCGGCACGCGCGGCCTTGTCCGCCTCGATAATCTGCTTGAGCTTCGCCTCGGTGAGGCGATCTTCGCCCATCGGGAAGCCCTGCCAGCGGACGATGTTGTCGCTGCTGATGACGAGCACGTGGGGGATGCCCTCGATGCCGATGGCCTTCGACGTGGTCTGCTTGGTATCCACGCAGACCGCGTAGGACATCTTGGTGGTCTTCATGAACTCCTGGACGCGGTTCGGCGGCTCGTTGCTGATGCCGATGATGACCAGGTCGTCCTTGTACTTGTGGTGCCACTCTTCCAGCTCGGGGATCAGCGCGCGGCAGGGACCGCACCACGTCGCCCAGAAGTCGATCAGAACCGTCTTGCCCTGCCGGTTCGGCACACCGTTCAGCCAGCGCTCCACCTTGAGCTGGGGCGCTTGCTGATTGCGCAGGTCTCGCTTGGCGTGCAGCTTCTTCTTCGGAGTATCGGGATAGCCCGTGCTCTCCTGCTGCGGCTCGGCCTTGGGTTGACGCGGCGTCTCGGGCGGAAGCTCCAGCACGGGCTGGGCCTGCTGTGCCAGAGCGCCGGCGTTGAGCATGACCGCGGCACAGGTGGTCAGGATTGCGATGGTTGATCGGGGCATGGCGTGATTCCGAAGATGGAACAACCGGGATAACTCATTCTACTGCCAGCAGGTCAGATGCCAGTTCTTTTTGCCGCGGCGGAGGGCGATGAGCGAGCCGTGGAGCAGGTCGGAGGTCTTGACGCGGTCGTCGGGCCCGGCCTTGCGGCCGTTGATGGCGACCGAGCCGGAGGCGAGAAACTCCTTCGCCTCGCGTTTGGAAGCCGCCAACCCCGTCGAGACGAGCAGGTCCAGGATCGGCACCCCATCGCCCTCGAGGGACGCACGGCTGTGGTTGCTGCTGGGAGCGCTGGAGAGCACCTCTCGCAGCATCGCTTCGGGCAGACCGGAGATATCGCCGGAGAAAAGCGCCTTGGCCGCGGCTTCGGCGTGGTCGCGCTCGGTCGGGCCGTGCAGGAGTGCCGTGGCCTCCCGCGCCAGGGCGCGCTGCGCCTCGCGTGCTCCCGGATTGGTCGCGAGCGAGTGGGCCAGGGCGTCGATCTCCTCCTGAGAGAGGAACGTGAAGATCTTGAGGAAGCGGATCACATCCGCGTCCATCGCGTTCAGCCAGAACTGGTAATAGGCGTAGGGGCTGGTGCGGTCGGCGGTGAGCCATACGGCCCCGGCCTCGGTCTTGCCGAACTTCCCGCCGTCGGCCTTGGTGACCAGGGGCGCGGTGAGGGCGTGGACTTCCGGCGCGGGACGGCCCGCCGCGGCGGCGGCCTTTCGGATGAGATCCGTGCCGGCGGTGATGTTGCCCCACTGGTCGTTGCCGCCCATCTGGAGCGTGACGGCGTGGGCCTCGTGGAGGTAATGGAAGTCGTACGCCTGAAGGATCATGTACGAGAACTCGGTGTAGCTGATGCCCTGGTCGCGGTTGTTCAGCCGCTCCCGCACCGAGTCCTTCTGCACCATGACGTTGACGGAGAAGAACTTGCCCACGTCACGCAGCGCGTCGATGAAGCTCAGCTTGCAGAGCCAGTCCGCGTTGTTGAGCATCAGGGGCTTGTTGGACGCGGAGAAGTCGAGCAGCCGCTCAAAGATGCGGCGCTGGCGGTTGACGTTGTGCTCCACCTGCTCGCGGGTCTGGAGCGTGCGCTCCGCGGACTTGCCGGAAGGGTCGCCGATGAGCCCGGTACCGCCGCCGGCGAGCACCACGGGGGTGTGGCCCGCGCGCTGGAAGTGCGCCAGAAGCATGATGGGCACGAGGTTGCCGATGGTCAGCGAATCGGCGGTGGGGTCAAAGCCCACATACGCCCGGCGAGGGCCGGAGGCGAGGTGAGCCCGAAGCTCCTCCTCGCCGGTGGTCTGCGCAATCAGGTTCCGCCACTTGAGCTCTGAGACGAAGTCGGTCATCGGGGAGAGGGTACGAGCGCTGAAGGATACACGGCTGAACCCTGAAATGGGCTCCCCGTGTTATGCGGGCGAGTATAAGTGGTGAGGATGGCGAGCGTGCGCACAGCCCTCACCCGTGGCTGAACGTAGAGTTCGGCATGGGTGAGCCACGCAAGTGGCCGGGCGTAGTGCGATCACTGCTCGATAGCAGCTCGCCCTCCACATCGCGCTGCCTCAAACCCCAAACCTTCAGCACCCAGACAACTGCTCAAAGAACAACTCGATATCAGCGTCCGTTGCGGCATCACCGTCACAGTCTATATCAACATTGCCAGGGCACGTCGGGCAACAGTTACCCGAGAGGCAGTTAAAAAACGCATCAATGTCGGCATCGGTCCCTGCATCACCGTCTCGATCGAAGTCCGGTATGAGACGCACTTGCAGTTACTTTACACAGCCGGATCGCAACCCTTCCAATAGATAAATTACAAGCCGCTGCCCCGCCGCAACGCGCATTCAGAAACGATCTTGATGGCCAGGATGACCCGGCTCAGTTCCGCCTGTACGTGAAGTTCCAGTTCTCGCTGGTAGCGTAGTTGGACCACTTCCGCATGTCGCGGAGATCTTCTATGGACTGGAGCTCGACGTGGCCGTCCATCATGCCCGTGACGGACTTCTTGAAGTGACGGAAGTCAATCATGCCCCAGGTCTGAGGACGCCGGCGGGGATCATACGAGTTGCTCGGATCCCAGTTGGCGGGCATGCTGCCCGTACCGGAGTTCGGGTATCCGCCCTTGGGCGGGAAGATGTGGTTGGTGCCCGGGACATAGACCTGGCCATCCGTGGCGTTCACAGGACGCCCCGAGTAGTACGTGCCAACACGGTCGCCGTACTTGATATCCCGCTCACGCCCGCTGAGAAAAACCAGCAACGTCGAGGGCCGGCGAACATCATCCACGCGTCCGACCCACCAACGCCCGTTCAGCTCAACCCCCGCGGAATCACCCGTACCGGAAGTGTGAGCTCCGTAACCATAGTGACCGCCAACGTAGATGCTGTTGATGCCGAACGACGGGTGCTTGGTAAAGGCGTACTGGAACTTGTTGACATCGTCGTAGAGGACTGTCCTCATCGTCGCGTTCTCCGACGTGGGCGTCGCACTGCGAGTGCGGAAGTCCTCGCGAGTCGCTGCATCCAGCATCATGGAAGTCGCCGGGAAGTCGCTTTGCATGACGAAGCGCAAGGGCCACGACTTGATCACGTCGCCCTCTACAAGCCGGTTCTTGTTTATAAGATCCGCCGGCATCATGTTCACCCTGCCCGCGTGAGGGTGAGCCCATGACCAGTTGATGTAGGGAATGATCACCGCGTCCTTGAAGCTGGCGGTGTACTGGTGGTACGCCTGCATCATCTCGCGGCAGGCGGCCTGTTCCTTGACAGCTCGTCCGCTCGCACGCGCCTTGCCGAGCGCTGGGAGCAGAATCCCGATCAGCAAGGCGATGATCGCGATGACGACGAGAAGCTCGATCAGTGTAAATGCACGACGCGCCCTGAAAGTGGGGACTGTCTTCATGGGCCTAGCGCTCCGTGTTGCTGGGACCTGCCCCGGCGGTCGGGGCCCTCAAAAACATGCGGCTTGAGCGTGCGAGAAGGGTCAATGAAGAAGAAATCACGAACGGGAACCGCCCCTCCGCTTCGTTCGACTGTACCCGCACAGGCTCCTTCACGCAAGCCGGTTCCCTGGTTTCGGGGGCTACAAAATCCAAAAACACTTGTCGGACCTGAAGCCCGAAGGGCTGGAGAATATTCGGACTCGGCCCTGTCTCCTCGGTTTTTAGCGCGGGGACACGCCCCAATCCGGCCCATCCGCCTGATCCGCCCAGCGACGCATGTCGTTGAGGTCGGTCCAGCCCAGAAGTCCGGCATGCCCGTCCAGATGCGCGGCAACAGCCTTTCCGGCGTGCCGCAGTGAAATAAACCCTGAGTTCAGCCCGGGGCTCGCCGCGGCGGGGTCGTAAGCCTCCTGCCAGAGGCGGCCCTGCGTCGCCGCGAAGCGTGGCGGCTCGAGTCGGAAAAATCCTTGCGGATTGCTCAGGAACGGGACCTGGGCCTGCTGCTCTGCACGTGCCGAGGCGAAGACCAGCAGCCCCGAGGGGCGGGTGGCGTCCTCGATGCGCTCCAGGTGAACCTTGCCAAAAACCCTTGAAAACACAGGGTCAAAGGCGCCGTGCCTGTCGCTGCCCCCCACGAATGCGATGTTCATGCCCAGCGATGGAAAGAGGCTGACGACGTACTCATACCCCACGCCGTACGCGGCATAGGTGGGCTCGCCGGCACGGAGCGCGGCGAGAACCTTGTCGTCCTCGTACATGCCGCGGAAGTCGTAACTGAGGTATGGAGCGAGCCGCCAGGGATAGCGCTGCGCTTCCTCATCCAGTAAGCGGCGGCCCTGTTCATTGAGAACGGGCGGACCGTAGTTGACCATGTCTCGGGAGGGGTACCCGGTCAGAATCCTGCCGCGGCTGGCGTCGGCGTAGAGGGCGAAAGCGGTCATGAGGGACCGTGCGGCGGCCAGCTCGCGCGTGGTCCGGGCGGTCTGGCGGGCCTTCCCGAGGGCGGGCAGGAGCATGGAGATCAGCAACGCCGTGATGGCGATGACGACCAGCAGCTCGATCAGTGTGAAAGCACGGGATTGGGAGGTCGGGGTAGACATTCGCGGGGACGGAATAGAATACCGTCTGACAGCAATCATTCCTGTACTACAGGATTGAGTCAACGGCGTTCAGGTACCCCCAACTCCTGAGGAGATGAGCATATGCGGAAGTCGGCGCTGATCGGGCTTGGTGTGGTCGCGGGGGTATGCGGCGGAGCGGCGGGTCAGGTGTACCAGGCATCCTGGGTACAGCCGCTGCTGGACCGCTGGGTGTACCCCTTCGCGAGCACGCCCGGCTCGGAGACGACCGCGCCGGTGTACGCCGCGCTGTATCAGACGGGGTTTGACGATCGCGATGCGCAGTTCCTGATTGGGTTTGCGACGTCGGAGCAGGTGCCGGCGGGGGTGGGTGAACTGCGTTACCGCGTGCGGTCGGCGCGCCTGCGGCTGGTGGTGAGCAACGACCTGCGCTTCGCCTATGACCCCACCTTCGACAGCGTGGCGACGGTGTACCCGGAGGACGATCCGGAGTACATCGAGGATGAGGACGAGGGCAAGCCGGTGGAGCTGTTCGCGGTGGGATACCGCAACGGCCAGAGCGCGGCGACCTTCGAGGAGAACACCCCTTTCAGCATCGTGCCGCCCTTCCCGCCCCAGGAGGGCGTGCGGAGCGCCTTTGCCGCGATCGTGGATGAGGATGGGGTCGCGAAGGACATCTCGCTGCAGGCGCGGCAGCGGTTCGAGGCCGTGCCGATGGCGATCGGTGTGAACAACACTCTGACGCCGGGGCAGCTTGTTCCTGCGGGGACGGAGCTGGTGTTCGACGTGGACGTGAACAACGCGGCGACGCAGTACTACTTCTCCCGCTCGCTCAACCAAGGCAAGCTGATGCTGATGGTGAGCAGCCTGCACCCGGCGGCGGGCGGCCCCGGCGGCGGAACGGGCGTGGTGTACCCGGCCTTCTACACAAAGGAAAACCCATTGTCGCCGGTGCTGGGCTACAGCCCGAGCCTGGAGCTTGAGGTCGAGGTGTACCCCTACGTGGACTTCGACCTGGACGGGGACGTCGGGACCGACGCTGACATCGAGGCGTTCTTCCGCTCCCTGGCCGGTCAGGGCGGGAACCCCGACTTCAACATGGACGGCGACTACGGAACGGACGCGGATATCGAGGCGTTCTTCTGTGCGCTGGCGGGCGGCAGCTGCTGAACCCAGTTTTCAGTACGCCCGGTTGATCACGGCATCGGCCATAGCCCGCAGGAGCGTGCGGGCGGGGGTATCGGGAAGCACGCTCAAATTCTCCACGGCGTCGGCGACGTAGTGCTTAGCCGTGGTGCGGGCGTAATCGATGGACCCCGTCTGCTCGAGTGCCGCGTAAAGCTCGGCGCGTGCGTGGTCGTCCGCGGCTTCGAGGGCGAGCAGCGAGCGGGCGCGGGTGCCCTGGTCGGCGTTGGCGAGGTGGTGCACGAAGGGCAGCGTCATCTTGCCCTTCTCAAGGTCCTTGCCAACGGACTTGCCGACGATAGCCTCCTTACCTGTCAGATCGAGCAGATCGTCCTGGATCTGGAACGCGACACCGAGCTTGCGGCCGAAGTCGGCCATGGCGCGGCAGACCGCTTCCGACGCGCCGGACTGCGCCGCCCCCTGTTCGGCGGCCGTGGCGATCAGCTCGGCGGTCTTGCGTGAGACCACTTCGAAGTAAGTGGGCTCGTCGATGGAGTAGTCGTCGCGGTGGTGAAGCTGGAGAAGCTCGCCCGCGCAGGTAATGACGCTCGCACGCCCCACGGCCAGGGCGGCGCGGTTGTCTGGAAGCGTGGAGCAGAGGTGGTACGCGGAGGCGATGAGGTAATCGCCGAGCATCACGGCGGCTTCGTTGCCGTAGAGACGGTTGATGGTGTCGCCGCGGCGGCGCGTGTCCGCCTCGTCGAGCACGTCGTCGTGGACGAGCGTGGCCATGTGGACCATCTCGATCACCGCACCGATGACGTGGTGCCCCGGCGTGATAAGCGTCTGGGGGCTTGCGGAGGCGGCGCGGGGGTGCGCGGCCAGGCCGCAGGCGATGACGAGCGTGGGGCGCAGCATCTTGCCGCGGTAGTGCTCGACGTGCCGGCAGAGGGCGGAGACGGGGGGCAGATCGGAGCGGAGCTGCCGATCAAAGACGCGCTGAACTTCGAGCAGAGCGTCGGCGATCGTCTCCGAGAGCGGGCCCAGAGTGTCGGCAAGATGCGGCGGCAGATCGATGATGGGATTCATCCGAGGGGAACGGTAGACGACGGGGAAAGCGTCGGGCGGCATCAGGAGCATCGGGGGGCAGGAAATGCGCAGGGGCGGGCGGACGCTAGACTTCGACGATGGGACGCAGCGCACTACTTCTGGTGAACCCGAACAAGCCCGCGGCTGCGACGGCCGCGGCGGAGGTGCGCGAGCTGATCCAGCGGTACGGAAGGCTGGTGGCGGAGCTGCCCGCGGATACGACGCCGCTGCCGCCCGAGGCGTGCGGTGCCGAGTTGATCGTCGTATTCGGCGGAGATGGGACGCTGCTCTCGCAGGCGAGGCGGTGCGCCGCCCCGGGCGTGGCGATGCTGGGTGTGAACATGGGGCGGCTGGGCTTCCTGGCGGAGTTCGACATGCCCGCCCTGCGCGAACAGGCCCCGGGGATCTTCGGCGACGGCAATCTGAAGATTCAGGCGTTCAGCCTCATCCAGGTCCGCGTGCTGCCCGCCGTGGGGGATGCGCCGCGGTTTGAGGGGATGGCGCTCAACGAAGCTGCGATTACGGCGGGCCCCCCCTACCGCATGATCTCTCTTGCGTTCAACATCGACGGGTACACCGGCCCGACGATCAGCGGAGACGGCGTGATCATCTCCTCGCCGCTGGGGTCCACGGCGTACAACCTCTCCGCGGGCGGGCCGATCCTGGCCCCGACGGTGGACGGGCTGGCGATCACGCCGATCGCGGCGCACTCGCTCTCCGTACGGCCCGTGGTCGTGCCCGGCCAGAGCAAAATCGAGATCACCGCGCTGAAGGTGAACCGCGACACGGCCCAAGGCACCACGCTGGTGCTGGACGGCCAGGTGATGGCGCCGGTGCTGCCCGGAGATCGGATTCTGATTGAGCGGCACCCGAGCTCTATCCGGTTCGTGCAGAACCCGCGGAGCGATTACTGGTCCCGGCTGATCGGCAAGATGAACTGGTCTGTGGCCCCGCGGATTTCGTGAACGGCTCTCTGGTTGCTTCCTTCGGGCGGCGGTAAGGTTGCGGCGGTGAAACGGGCATTCACGCTGATCGAGCTTCTGGTGGTGATCGCGATCATCGCGGTGCTGGTGGGCATTCTGCTGCCCTCGCTTGCATCGGCCCGCGAGACGGGACGGTCGGTGACGTGCCTGTCAAACCTGCGGCAGAACTACATCGCCTGTCGTGTGTACGCGGATGAGAACAAGGGCATAGGCCCGGCGCTGGGCGTTCCCTACACCGAGCTTCCGAACTGGGGCATGGTGCTGCAACAGTCGTTCGGAGCAACCGGGACGACCAGCGCGGAGATTTACACCGAGCGCTCGCCGCTGGTGTGCCCGACGGTGCGGGCGTTCTATGCGCGGCCGATGCTGCGGACCTACGCGATGAACGGCACCGGCCACGCCGGAGCGCCGGGCGACCCGGACAACTTCGACGATGAGCTGTGGCCGCTCTCGCAGGGCAAGCCCGCACGCCGCGCCCACATCGCCTTTGACAAGGTGCAGAAGCCCGCTACGGCCAACCTGTTCGTGGATTCAGCCGCGGGAGCAGTGACCACGGATGCACCACCGCCGACGCGCACCGCGAGCATCCTCGACTATCGCAATGCAGGGCACGTGACGGGCCGCGTGGGATGGTTCCACACGAAGAAGTTCAACGGCGGGATGTTCGACGGTTCGGCTAGAACATGGGCCGAGGTTCCGGAGACGTGGCAGGAGCCGCTGCCCTGAAGGCCGGTTTGCGCGTTCGCTCCTTCATGACTCCAGGGGCAGGCGCAGGCGGAACTCTGCCCCCGAGTCCGATGGGATCAGGCGGAGGTCGCCGCGGCATTCCTTGGCAAGCCCGTGGGCGAGCGCCAGCCCCACGCCGAGGCCGGGGGTGGAACCTTCGATCTGCTTCTTGCCGCGGATGAAGGGGCGGAAGATGCGGGAGGCTTCCGAGCGTGGAATACCCGGCCCGTGGTCGCGCACGGTGATGTTCAGGTCCGAGCGCGTTGCAGAAAGTGACAGGTGGATGCGCTTGTCCTCCACCTCCGCGGCGTACTTGCAGGCGTTGTCCACGAGGTTGTACAGGATGCGCTCGACCTGCGCCGGGTCGCAGCGGAGGACCGCATCGGCCGGGGCGGTGTTCTCGATCACCAGCGTCATGCCCGCCTGATCGCAACGCGACTGCAGCGGCTGAGTGACTTTGTCCAGCAGTGCCGCGGCGGTCGTGCGCTCGACGGTTGACGCGGCCTTCGACCTTCCCAGGCGGGCGTAATCCAGCACGCTTTCGACGATGCGGGCCAACCGCTGCGACTCGGTGCTCAGCGTTTTGAAGTAGCTCCGCCGAGCCTCTTCGGATTGAACCATGCCGCTATCGAGCATCTGTGAGTAGAGACAGAAGGTTGTCAGCGGCGTGCGAAGCTCGTGGGTGACGGCGGAGACAAACCTGCCTCGACGTTCGGCGAGCTCGAGCGATGCGCGGAGGACCAGGGCAATGGCGACCACCGCGCCCGTCGCGGCGAGCCACGTGGCAAGCAGGGTCGAGCGGACAGGCGTCATGCCGCGGATCGGCTGCGGCTCGGGCTCCGGCGCGACAAGCTCGGCGGGCAGCGAGGCGAGCGAGCGGCCGATGGTCGCGAGGTCATCGGGCGTCGGCACCGCGGCCAGGGGCTGGAGCACCGCGCCGGGGAGCAGGTCCTGGATGCTCGCGGTGAGCGCGTCGCGGAGTGCGGGCCAGTTGACCCAAAACCCTTGCTCAAGATGCGTGTCGCCGACTTCTACCTTGCGCGTGTAGATGAGTTCCAACGCCGGCGGCTGACCGAGCCATCGGGGGGTGAACTCGTGCTGCACAACACCCGCGGTGCTCGGGCCGAGCGTGACGGACACGCCCATCCTGTATGTACCCTCATCGCGGGCAAGCTCGAGGCTGTCGTCTTTCGCGGCCTCCTGCTTTGCGTCCGAGGCAACCCGCCCGGCCATCTGAGCAGCCTGAGGAGATTGTGCTTCACGTTTCAGCAGGTCGATGTTGCGCGCGCGGGCCTGGTATTCCGATGCGCTCTGAACCAGTTCCTGCTGGTGCGGAGAGGACCGCTCGGGCGCCTGCCCCGCGATCTGAGGCGGCGCATCCTTCTTTGCTGCCGCTTCGTCAAGCGTGAGCGAATCAGAAGGCTCGAGCAATGCGCGAAGCCGGCCGAGGGTCTGTTCCGAAACGGCCATCGCGTAGCCTGTGATGTACAGCGACTCGGCCAGCGCCCGCATCTCGCCCGTGGGCGCCTGCGGTGAGGCAAGCTCGCCCGAGGCGGTGCGCTCGAAGTGGAGCCTGATGTAAGGATCGGTCGCCTGCAAGAGCGGCGAAGGCACGAGGACTTCGCCCGGCTCCACGCGGCTGAAGGAGCGTGTATACGCGCGGTCGGCTGGGTAGAAGGGTCTGTATTCGAAGTACGGGCGCGCGGCCTCGCGTGCGATGATCGGGCCGATGATCGAGTCCATGCGCCACAGCGCCAGGCGGATGTTTTCCTGGTAGCGTGCCTGAGCGCGGGCGTCCTGCTCCGCCTGTTCCAGCCGGAGCGCCTGCCGGGTGACCCACCCCAGGGCCCCGAAGACCAGCAGCACCCCCGCCGCGAAAATCAGGATGGACCAGCGTGGTGCGCGCACTCAGTCATGCTCCCCATCGGGCGCTCCCCCACTGCCCGAGTCCGCCGCGAGCATGTAGCCCTTCGCGCGAACGGTGACGATCACGGCGGGGTTGGCGGGGTCATCACGGAGCAGCTCGCGGAGGCGGGCGATGGTCATGTCCACGGTGCGCGTGTGCACGCCGCGGTGGTCCAGCCCCCAGACGCGGGAAAGCAGCTCTTCGCGGGCGATGGCCCTGCCGCGGTTGGCGATGAGGTAGCCGACGACTTCGGCCTCCTTCTGAGAAAGCTGTGCGCGATGGCCGTCCTGAAAAACAACCTCACGCCGGTCGAGGTCGATGGTGCGCCCGGCGATGCTCAGCTTCTTGATGGTGGACGGCCGCTCCGGCGAGCGACGCAGCACTGCTTCCACGCGTGCGAGCAGCTCGGTGGCGCTGAAGGGTTTGACGACGTAATCATCGGCCCCTTCCCTGAGGCCGCGGACGCGGTCCTGCTCTTCGCCCTTGGCGGTCAGGACGATGACGGGAAGCGTGGGCTTGGCCTTGCGGATTTCCTTCAGGACCGTGATCCCGTCCATTCGGGGCATGAGCACGTCGAGCAGGACAAGATCGACATCGATGGAGAGCGCGGCATCAAGGCCCGCCTTCCCATCGACGGCTTCCAGAGGCAAGTAGCCGGAGAAGGTGAGAGCATCGCAGAGCCCGCGCCGAATGGCGGGATCGTCTTCAACGACGAGGATGCGGGCAAGGGGCATGGCGTGGCCTCCGGCGAAATGGGGCACGGCCCGGGGTCGGGCCGTGTCACCCACGCATCAGGTTAACAAGCGGCGGTTCAGGGGCCCTTGACCAGGACTCGCTCCTTGCCCACTTGCAGCAGCACGTCGCCGCCGAGAGCGAGGGCGACCTGCCGGTTGTCGCGGGCCAGCTCGCGGGCAAGCGACAGGTATTCATCCGTTCCAAACTCGACGACGCGGTCGGGCTTTTCGCTCTCCGTAGCCAGAAGCTGGGACTCCACCCACCGGCCGCCGCGCTGGAAGAAGGTGCGGTCGGCAACATTCTGCACGGTGGTGATCTCTACTTCCCTGATCTGCTCGCCTTCGTCCTTGAGGTAACGGTACCTTCCAACGGTCGCGGGCGAGGCCGCCTGGCGCTGGACGTTCAGCTCCTGCGCGACGCCGCCCGCCCCGAGCCGCACGCCCGCGGCACGCCTGCGGATCGCGTCTTCCGCGTCGCGGAAGTTCTCGGCACGCCGCTCGGGCGTGTCGAAGCGACGCTCGGGCTCGGTGGCCAGGAAGGCCGTGTACTCCGTGAGAATGCCGTACTTGGTGGAGAGCGCGATGATCTCTTCCACGATTTCCTTGCGGGCGGCGTCGCTCATGGGGTCGGCCGTGTCCGCCGCCGCAAGGCGGATGTGCTCGACCAGCGCGGCGACCTTGCGGTTTGCCCAGATGCGCGGAATGTAGCCGTGGCGCGTCGAAGCGCCGCTGACATCGAGCTCGAAGTCGAAGTGCTTCGGCTCGCCCAGATACTCGCCGCTCAGACGGAGCCGCACGGGCTTGTCGGTGGTGTACTGGCCGGTCAGGACGATCTGATCGCCCTCGAAGAGGTCCGGCAGTTCGGCCGGAAGCAGTTCCCGCAAGGCGCGGGTGTCGGCCTCTCCGTCGGTCCCGATCACGGTCAGGCGCGGCGATGCGAGCACGGGACCGGCCAGCCGCTTGAAGACCTGCGACACTTTGACCTCCACGTCTTCGTCGGGAAGAACGAACGTCGCCGCCCCGCGGCTGGCCTTGGAAACCGCCGTGAGCAGCGGCGTGTTGACATCGAACCCGACGCCGAAGCTGAAGATGCGCCGCTCCGCGTCGTTGGCCTTCTTCAGAGCGTTTCGTATGCCGGTTTCACTGCGCTCCCCGACGGTGGGCTGCCCGTCGGTGAGGAAGAGAACCATGGGGAGCATGCCGGGGGTGGGCGGGCTGCGCAGGGCCTCCAGCAACGCGTCGTGGATGTTGGTGCCGCCCGAGGCCCTGATGCGGTTGAGGTAGTCGCGGGCCTGAGCGACGGTCACCTGGGACTTGATCACCGGAGCCTGCGCGAAAGACTGGATCGATTCGCTGTAGTCGATGATGTTGAATGCCTCGCCCTCTTCTAAGCCTTCGATGATCTGCGCAGCGGCGGCGAGCGCCTGCCGCATCTTCTCGCCCTGCATCGATCCGGAGCGGTCGAGGACCAGGATGACCTCGCGTTTGACCCGAAGCTCCTGGCTCGCGCCGGGCAGCGCGGCGAGCATCATGAAGAAGCCCCCCTTGCCGTCGAACAGCGTGGGATCGGGGTATGCGATGGTGGAGACGGAAAGCGGATCATCGCTTCGCCCGAGGAGGTAGGAGAAGCGGACCGCGCCCGGCTGCTCGGCGGGCTTACCTGTCAGCTCGATGCGGACGTGCCTGTCGCTCACGCGCGTGGTGGTGATCTCGTGGCTCGGCGAGTACACACCCGTTATGGACCGGCGCGAGCGGATTTCCGCGTGGATGGTCCACGCGCCGCCACCTGAAAGCGCCTCGCTCCGCGGCAGTGCGTAATCCACGCGGTCGCCGTCCATCGGCAGCACCTGCTCGTACGTCAGGCTGAGCTTCTGCGACTTGCCCGGCGGAATAGGGAATGCCGAAGTCTTGATGAGGTTGTACCCGGCGAACTCGACCAGAGCCGGATCGCGCATCGAACGCACGATGGCGTCGTAGATGCTGCGGGCTTCATCACGGGGCAGGACCTTCGCCGTGGGCTCCGGGCCTACGCCGTCGTACACCAGCGAACGCACGGCCACGCCGTCGGGCACCGGCAGCAGGATCACCGCCTCCTGCGCGGCGTTGCTCCGGTTGGTGAGCGTGAGTTCGAGCGTGGTGGAAGCCACCTGGTCTTCAACGCTGATGTTGGCGGAGACGGCCGTCAGCTCGACGGGCGCTCCCACATGCGGTCTGCGGTGCGGGTGAATGCTCACCTGGGGCACGATCACGTGCGGACCGTCCACTGTCGTCGTGGTGGTTGTGGTGGTGACCTGCGCCGGGCCCCATGCGGGGAACAAGCCGAGCAGGCCAAGGGAAATTGCCGCGGCGAGAGAGCGAATAGTCATGGTGGCGCTCCGGGGTTGCTTACCCGGTTATACGCGGAGCGCCTTATTTCGTGCGTCACGCCTCTGTAACGCCCGACCGCCTCACCGAACGCCTGCGGTGCTGGATTTCTGGACCTTGCGCTCAGTCCAGTCCACGATCCACTTGGCCCGGCCCGGCAGGAAGTAGAACAGGTGCTCGTGCCCGCCGCTCATCACGAGGCGCTCGGGATAATCGAGCCGCTCGTAGAGCAGATCGCCCATCGCCGCGGGAACCCAGGTGTCCCTCGAGGCGTGAAGCACCAGAATGGGCAAGTGTGAGATCAACGGGGAAGTGTGGTACGGGTCGAGCTTCGAAGCGGCGAGGTAGAGATCACTGAGCTTGTCGATGACCTGCTTTGAGACGGGCTCTTCGCCGCAGAGCACGCGCAGCCCGCCGTCGCTGAACGTGCTGTCCATCGCGAGCCGGAAGAGATTGCACCCGCCGCCCACGAGGATGACCGCCTGGATGCGGCCCGGCTGCGTCTCCTCCAGCCTCGCGGCGATGGTCGGCGTCGCGAGCGCACCGGCGCTGAAGCCAGCCAGCACAACCGGGATGTTCTGGAGGTCCGGACGCTGGGTGTCCACGTAGTCAAGGATCGTCTCGACCGCGTACGCCGCGCCCGCCATGCCCTGATCGATGACCGCGGCGATCTCCGCGGCGACGCGGGGCAGGTCCTCATCCGAGCACGCCTGGAAGCCGCCCTGGCGGAGCTTGCTGTGTCGCATCTGTGTGTCCATGTACTCCTGGTACTTGGGATGCCTCTGCCACCTGTTCACGGTCTCCTTCATACTCACGACCTTGATCGTGCCGTCCTTGTCCCTTTCGGGCGGCTGGCGCACGAAGATCTCCTTTCTCAGCTCGCGCAGCTTCGCATCGAGCGTCCGGATTTCTTCGTAGGTGGACTCCGGGATCGGGCTGTTGATGTAGTCCTGCGGCTTGATGTCGATCACCGCCCAGCCGCGGCGTTCGAACTCCTTGAGCACCTTGGGCTCGTAGTCATTCGCGCCCATCGACTGGACGTGGATCAGCAGCCCCTTGGGCTTGAATCCCTCTTTGGCGGGCGGGATGTACACCGGCAAGCCGGAGTCCGGGTAGAGCGGAGCCTCGAGAACCTCTTCGATCCGTTGCTCCGCGGCCTTTTCGGTCTTTTCGGGATCGGGAGCAACGGGGACAGCCAGTGCCTGATCCAGCTTTCGCCTCTGTTCGATTACTTCGAGCGTGCGAGAGGAAATAATCGCGCCGTTGGAATGAAAGCCTACGAAGAGGAAACCGAAGTCGAGAAGGGCGCTGAAGTCATCCGACTTGGTGGGCGGCCGCCTCTTGTACAGCCGCAGCAGGTTGACGCCGTGGATGCCCTTGTACTCAAGCTCGTACCGGGCTTTTTCGACCAGCTTGCGCTCGTCGTCGCTGAGCGTGGCAGGATCTACGCCGTCCTTGATCTTGTAAAAGGGAATCCGGTCCGGCGTGGCCTCAAACAAAGGAACAAGCGGCTCGACGTCACGAGCGGGCCACGCATCCGCGGGCAGCGTCGGGCGTGGAGTGGCGCGCCCCAGCGCGGCCATGCGCGGACGGGGCTTGTGGTGAGCCCAGCAGCCTGGGAGCACAAGAGCGGCGGCAAGCAATACCGAGCAAAGCAGGGAACGCATGCCGGATAGAATATCGACAGCAGCGTGCCGCGTAAAGGTCAGTGCCCACTGTTGCCTGCGAGCGCCTTAACAATTTCACCCACGAATCCTTTGGCGTCGCCAAAGAGCATGAGGGTCTTGTCAAGGTAATACAGTTCGTTGTCGATGCCCGCGAAGCCGGGGTTCATGCTCCGCTTGATGACCATCACGCTCTGGGCCTTGTCCGTGTCGATGATGGGCATGCCGTAGATGGGGCTGGAGGTGTCGTGCCGCGCGGCGGGGTTCGTCACGTCGTTGGCCCCGATGACCAGAGCCACGTCCACCTGCGGCATCTCAGGGTTGATGTCCTCCATCTCCACGAGCCGGTCATACGGGATGTCCGCCTCGGCGAGCAGCACGTTCATATGCCCCGGCATGCGGCCCGCGACGGGGTGAATCGCGAAGCGCACGTCGATGCCCCGCTTCGTCAGAGCGTCGTACAGCTCGCGCACCTTGTGCTGCGCCTGGCTCACGGCCATGCCGTACCCCGGCACGATCACCACGCGCTGCGCGACCTCGAGAATCCCCGCCGCTTCCTCGGGCGTGGCGGAACGGTACGACTTCTGCTCCTGCGCCCCCGCCTTGGCTTTCACCTGCCCGAACGCGCCGAACAGCACGTTGGTGAACGAGCGGTTCATCGCCTTGCACATGATGATCGACAGGATGAGCCCGCTGGCGCCGTCCAGCGCCCCGGCGACGACCAGCAGCGGGTTGTCCAGCACGAACCCCATCGCCACCGCCGCGAGGCCCGCGTAGCTGTTGAGAATCGCGATCACCGTGGGCATGTCCGCCCCGCCGATGGGCATGACCAGCATCCAGCCGAAGTTGAGGCTGAGCAGAATCACCCCGCCGAAGAGCCACGGCGCGACCGCGTGGTGCGGGTTCATCACCAGGATCGTCGCCAGCACCAGGCAGCCCGCGAACGCCACGGCGTTGACGAAGTTCTGCCCCCGGTACACCCACGGCCGCTGCGGAACCCACTTCACCTCCTGCAGCTTGCCCGCGGCGATCAACGAGCCGGTGAAGGTAAGGAACCCCAGGATCACCTCGAACACAATCGCGATGACGCGGAAGTGCGTCAGCGAGCGCTCCGGAGGCTCGGAGACAACCACCTGCGCCGCCTCCGCCACGGCCGCCGCGTCCGCGTTGTACCAGTAAAAGAACTTGGCCGTGCCCACCAGCCCCGCGGCCAGGCCGCCGAAGGCGTGCGAAAGCGCCGTCCGCTGCGGCACCGCCGTAATGGGAACCTTCGCCAACCAGATGCCCGGCCCGATCGCCAGCAGGATCGGGATCAGGATGTACGAGGTCGTCTCAAACGTGCGCTCGACGTAGGGGCTGAACCACGTCGCGAAGACGCCGACGGTCATCGCCAGCGACCCGGCGATCACGCTCTTGCGTGCGGTCCGCGGCGTGTTCATCCAGTGCAGGCTGAACACGAACAGCCCCGCGGCGATGATGTAGGCGATGTGGGTCCAGTAGAGGCTCATGCACGCCCCCTTCCGGCCTCGCCCCGCCGCGGAATCATGGCTTCTTCTCCTTGAACATCTTGAGCATGCGGTTGGTGATGAGGAAGCCGCTGATGATGTTGGTCATGGAGGCAAAGAGCGCGATCGAGCCCATGACGCGCGCCCACGTGGGGTAATCCGGCCCTCCGGCGACGATGATGGCCCCCACCACCGCGATCGCCGAGATGGCGTTGGTCAGGCTCATCAGCGGCGTGTGGAGAAGCGGAGAAACCCGCCGAATGACGCCCAGCCCGACGAAGCTCGCGAGCATCAGCACCATCAGGAAGAGCACGGGTGTGGGCACGGGGTGGGCCGCCTCGGCGGCCAGCGTGAGTGCGTTCATGACTGCTGCACCTTGGCGACGCGTTCGTTGATGATCTTCCCGGCCTGGGTCACGAGCGTGGCCCCCACGATCTCGTCCGTGGAGTCGATCGACAGCGCCCCCTGCTTCACGATCACACCCAGGAACGCCGCGATGTTGCGGCTGTACATCTGGCTGGCGTGGTTGGGGACTTCGGCGGGCAGGTTCAGCGGGCCCATGATCGTGACGCCTTGCTCAACGACCGTCTCCCCCGCGCGCGTCAGCTCGCAGTTTCCGCCCCGCTCCGCGGCGAGGTCCACGATCACGCTGCCGGGAGCCATCGCACGCACGGCATCGGCGGTGATGAGCAGCGGCGATCGCGCCCCCGGCACCGCCGCGGTGGTGATGACGATGTCCTGATCCTTGATGACCGCGGCGAGCTGTTCACGCTGGCGGGCGTAATACGCCTCGTCCATTTGCTTCGCGTACCCCCCCTCGCCTTCGGCTGATTCCAGCTCAAGCGTGATGGGCTTCGCCCCCAGAGAGGTGATCTGCTCCCGTGCCGCGGGGCGAACGTCGTAGCCGCTGACCACCGCGCCCAGGCGGCGGGCGGTTGCGATGGCCTGCAACCCCGCCACGCCGGCGCCGAGCACCAGCACCCGCGCGGGCGTGAGCGTTCCCGCGGCGGTCGTCATCATCGGCAGCATCTTGGGCAGCGCGTTCGCCGCGAGCAGCACCGCCTTGTAGCCTGCGATCGTCGCCTGTGAGGAGAGCACGTCCATCACCTGCGCCCGCGTGATGCGGGGCAGCAGTTCAAGCGCGAACGTGAGCACCTGCCGCTCGGCGAGCATGGGGATCGTGGGCCCCCGCGTCAGAGGATCCGCCAGCCCCACCACCACCTTGCCAGTGCAGACCTTTCCGAAGGCCTCCGGCCCCTGGACGCGCACGGCGGCGATGATCTCCGCGGCTTGGAACAGCTCATCCCGCGACAGGAGCGACGCCCCCGCGCCGGTGTATTCCTCATCAGTAAACCCGGCCGCGAGCCCGGCGCCGCGCTCAACACCGACCTGCACGCCCAGCTTCTTCAGCGCCGAGATGGTCTTGGGCACCACCGCGACGCGCCTCTCTCCGGGAACAAGCTCTTTGACGACGCCCACGAGCATGGGTGAGGAGGGTAGCAAAAGGGCAAACGCGATGCCGGTCGCAGAACGAAAAAGCCGGAACACGAGGAAGGCAAAGCCGGAAGCCCGAAGACGCGAAGGTGGAATGGAACACCCCGGACCCGCCTTCGGAGCCCTTCGAGCCTTCGCCTTCAAAAAGACTCACGCCTCTGAGAAGTCGTACGCCGCCATGTACCGACCCGTCTTCAGCCAGGCGATTTGGCGCAGCAGGTCGTTGCACAGGGTGCTCGCGCCGAAGCGGAAGTAGTCGGGCGTCAGCCACGCCTCGCCGTCGGGGAGCTTGCCCATCGTCTCCTTCACCATGACGAGGTAATGCAGGGCCTGCTTCGCGGTGCGGATGCCTCCCGCGGGCTTCATGCCGATGATCTGGCCGGTTTCGAGGTACCAGTCGCGGATCGCTTCCAGCATCACCAGAGTCACTGGCATGGTCGCCGCGGGCTGCACCTTGCCGGTGGAGGTCTTGATGAAGTCGTTGCCGTGCTCGTGCGGGGGCATGCCCGCCTCGGCCATGGCGCGGATCGCCAGGTCGCTGGCCCGGCGCACGTTGTCGAGGGTTTCCAGCTCGCCCGTCTCAAGAATCACCTTCAGGTGCGCGGCGGTTCCGTCCGGGCGGGCGCAGGCCTTCTTCGTCTGCGTGATCTCGTAGGCGACCTCGTCGTAGCGGCCCGCGAGGAAGGCCCCGCGGTTGATCACCATGTCGATCTCGTCCGCCCCCGCCGCGACCGCCCGGCGGACATCTTCCAGCCTCACCTCAAACGGGTACTGGCCGCTGGGAAAGCCCGTCGCGACAGAGGCCACCTTGACGCCGCTGCCGCTGAGGTCCTGCGCGCACACCTCCACCAGCGAGGGATAAACGCACACCGCGGCGACGGAGGGAAGCCGCTCGCCCAACACATCTTCATCGCGTTCCCACGGGCGGACGGCCTTGCGGCACAGGGCGCGGGCCTTCTCGGGCGAGTCTTTCCCTTCGAGCGTGGTCAGGTCGAGCATCGAGAGGGCGAGCTTCAGCCCGGCCAACTTCGAAGCGTTCTTGATCGAGCGCTTCGTGAACGACGCCGCACGCTCCGCGACCATCACGGCATCAACGGTCGGGCTGATGTGCATGGTCGGAGTTTAGGGCGCGGAACAGGAAGTCACGCACCGCATCACGGCAGCGGGCCGCCAAAGCCTCGTCGGTCCACAGGCCGTGGTGCCCGCCCCCCGGAATCGCGGCGAACGTGCCTCGCGAGGCGCCCCGGGCGATCCGTTCGCCGTCCTCGGGTGGACTGATTTCGTCCCGCTCGCCGTGGAGCACCAGCAGCGGCACGGTCAGCCCCGCGGCCAAAGCCGCGCGATCAAAGCCCCGCCACCTCGCCCCGACGCCGAACCGCATCCCCAGCAGCGTCAGGGCGATCGGAAGGTTGACCCGCCAGGGAAGACCCCATGCGCGGAGGACGTTGCGAGCGGGCGTGTCGGGCAGGCAATAGGGAGCTTCGGCAATGACCGCCGCTGGCAAGGCCGGATGCCGAGCATCGGACGGCGACAGCGCCGCGGCGATAGAAACCCCAGCTCCCAGCGACCAGCCGTAAAGAACCACCTTCTGCCCGGAGCCAATGGTTTCGATCAGAGCTCGCAACGCCCCCACTTCCCGCGTGCCCAAGGCACAGACGCCCGGCGCTTCGCCGTGGCCCGGCATGTCCCACAAAATCAGGCGCGAAGCGAGCGACGCAAGGGCCTGGGCCCGCACCAGGCCACCGATGCGCGAATCCCCCCAGCCGTGGCTGAAGACAAAGACCGGCCCCGCCGGGTCATCGCCGACGATGTCCCACACCGGCAGGCGCAGGCCTCCCCACCGGTGCTCCCACGTCGTGAAGGAGCGACGACCGCCGTCGGGGCGGAGCAGTTCGCCGGGGTCGCCTGGGCGTCCGCGTGCAAGAGCCGAGGCATAAGTCCGCCGCGGCGGGTGCGTCAGCACATACGCGGTGTGCGCGGCCAGCAGCGCGACCGCGAGCACCGCGCCAAGGCCCAGGAACGCCAGCAGCCCCAGGATCGATTCCGTGGTGAAGTGCATCCCCTGGGAGCTTAGAGCCCGATCAGGTTGGTGATGTCGTTGTACGTGACGATGAGGAACATCGTCGCGATGAGGACCAGCCCGGCCATCGTCACAGCGTTCTGCACGTTCATGGGCACCGGCCTGCCGCGGAACTGCTCATAGAGCAGGAACAGGAACTGGCCGCCGTCCACGATGGGCAGGGGCAGGAAGTTGATGACGGCGAGGTTGACGCTGATCAGCGCCATGAAGAAGAGCAGGCTGATGAGCCCCTTGTCGGCGATCAGCGTGCCGATGTGGGCGATGCCCACGGGGCCCTTCAGGTGCTCGACCTTGACCGTACCCTGGAAGAGGCGGGCGAAGGTAATGTAGGTGGTGAGCATCACCCGCCGCGTCTCGGCCAGCCCCATCTCGATGGCCTCGGCGGGGCTGCCCGCCTTGCGGAGCGTCTGCTCGGGCTCAAAGGGCAGGCTCACCGGGGTTTGCCATCCCAGAGCCGCGAGACGATCAACGTCCGGGCGGGAGATCTGCCACGCGATGGTCTCGACAGGCGCGGAGCGGTCGATGAGCCCGGCTACGGGCCGCTGAACGCGAAGCTGGACGGTTGCCCCCTCCTCGCCCGCATCGCGCGTCGCGTGGACAAGCGCCGAACGCAGCGTGGCGAAGTCGATAACGTCGAGGTCGTTGACGCCGACGATGCGCGTGCCGGGGGAGAGGATCACACTCTTCGCCGCGGGCGTGAACGTGCCTTTCTCACTCGGCCGCTTGAGGGCATCGAAGGGCAGAGCGACGAGCGGCTCGGTGGTGAGCGCCCCCGCCAGGAAGCCGATCTGCCCCTTGCGGTTGACGCTGCACGTCAGCTTGACGAGCGTGGGCCTGCCTTCTTCATCCGGACGGACGACGACGACGGGCAGCTCCTCGCCGGCGTGGGCCTTGATCTCGGCCATGCCCTGCTCGAGGCTCGGGTACTCCACATCGCCGATGCGGGCGAAAATGTCGCCGTCCAGCAGGCCGTGGTTCCGCGGCTTCTTGGGGTCCGGCTGCGCCTGGCGGACCTTCATGACAGGCATCAGCCCGAGCAGGTGATCCACCGACGCGACCTGGTTGTTGGGCCGCGGGAGGAAGTCCACCTCGAACATCGGGATGGGCTCGATGATGATGGTCGCGCGACCGCCCTGCTCATCCTCGAACTCGGCCTCGTAGGGAAGGCCACCCGAACGCCGCGCCGCGTCGCCGAACTCGTTTCCGTCCCGGACCGGCTCGGTGTCGCCGACACGCACCAGCTTCATGCCGGGCTTGAGGCCGTTGAATCCCAGCTTCGCGAACTGCTCCGCTCCGGCCTCCTCTTCCTGCGGCGTGCGGGCGGGGGAAAGACGGGTAGAGAGCGAAGGCCCAACCCCCAGCTCGCGCAGGCCGGTGAGCGGCCCCACCTCCGGCTGCATGCGGAAGTGGAGCGGCGTCGGAACGCCGGGCCGGCGCACGGTGATGTTCACGCTCTCTCCCGGCCCGGACATCGCCGTCTCGACCAGGAGGTAGTTGAACGAGTGCGGCGTGTGGCCGTTGACGCTGATCATCTCGTCCCCCGGCAGCAGGCCGGGGTGAGTGATGCCCGCGTCCTTGGCGTTGGTGGGCATCGTCGTCGCCGCGGGGGAGCCGGGCATCACCGTGCCCACCTTCGCGGGCTCCACCGGCAGGCCGGTCATGAAGACGATGATGAACAGCACCGCCGCGGCGATGATGTTCATGATCACGCCCGCGGAGATTACGACCATCCGCTTCCAAGGCTTGCAGTTCTGATAGCTGTCGGGAGCGTCGGAGATCGCGTTGGGGTTGCCGTCCTCCTGGCCGAGCATCTTCACGTAGCCGCCCAGCGGGAGGATGTTGAGGCGGTATTCGGTGGTGCTGAGGGCGTGGAACGCGCCGGGGTCGCGCCTGATGCGCTCCATGTACTCCTTCTCGCCCGAGCCCACCCGCAGACCCATGCCCTTGCGATAGCTCAGCAGCGCCGGGCCGAAGCCGATCGCGAAGGCCAGCGTGCGGATCCCCGCCCAGCGCGCGGCGAGGAAGTGCCCTAGCTCGTGGACAAAGACGATAAATCCAAAGCCGAGGACGACCAGCAGCAGATCGCCCAGGGTGGAGAGATTCGGCAGCATCGGGGTGATCCTATAGGGACAAGCGGCCACACGGCCCCCTGTTACATCGACGCGGAGGGCCGATTGGATTGGGGGAAAGCCCCTGAAAAGCACAGAGCCGGGGCGTGTACCCCGGCCCTGCACGGTGCTCAACGGCTGTCGCGACTCAAAGGCCGCGGCTCCGGCATGCGGAATCAGTACTTGATGCCGCAGCCGTAGGGTCGAGTGTTGGACGTGGAGACGGGCTTGCCCGCGAGCAGCTCGTCCAGCGCCTTGGTGACATAGTTGGTCTTGCCGATCTTGTCGCTGGGATCGTCGTCGATGGCGCCGAAGTAGACGAGCTTGCCGTCCTTGTTGATGATCGCCATGGCGGGGGTGTTCCGCGCGCCGTAGGCCTTGCCGATCTCACCGCTCTCATCGAGGATGATCGGGTACTGCATCTTCCACTGGGCCTTCATCTTGTTGTTGAACTCTGCCCCGGTGCCCTGCTTGCCCGGAGCGCCGCTGTTCACGGCCAGCAGCACCACGCCCTTGTCCTTGTACTTCTCGTGGATGTCGTTGAAGGTGTTGGCCCCGTTGGTGTAGTGCTTGACCACGTAGGGGCACTGCGCGTTGAACCACTGCAGCACGACGATCTTGCCCTGGCTGGTCAGTTCGCTCAGGCTGATCGTGTTGCCCTCGCTGTCGGTGCCGACGAAGGTCGGGGCGACGTCGCCCACCTTCGCGGCCTTGCTTTCCTTCTTCGCCTCCTTGTCCTTCTTCGGAGCCTTCTCGGGCTGAGCCTCCTTCGGCTTCTCCTCCGACGCGGGCTGAGCAAAGGCGACGGGAGCAGAGAAGGCGACGGCGGCGATCAACGCGGCGAACAGGGTCTTGGTTTTCATACTTGCTCCTGTGTGATTCGGACCGGACCGGAGGCACAACGCCCCCGACGCCCGGCCCATGCACCTACTCGGGAATTTCCAGGTCTATCGAGACGAACACTCCCTCGCGAGAGCCTTTAGGGACAACTTCGGCAACGCCCTTCACGCGGCGAGCTTCGGGCGTGGGCTCGAGCGTGACGCGGAGTATCCCGCCCTGAACCTCCCCTTCCGTCAGAACTTCCGGCGTCTCCGCCGAATCCTCCGCGGGGAAGAATGAAATCCGCTGGGCATCGGGCGCTTCGATGACGAGCGAGCTCTTCTCCACACGGGCTTTGACTCCCTCGGCCTTTTCCAGCGGCACGGGCAGCGCCTTGCGCGTCTGCTCAAAGAGCTTCGCCGCAGGACCGGGCTTGGGATCGCTTTCTCCCACCTTCAGGCTCAGGGTGTGCCGCGACTTCTCCATCAGGCAGATGTCCTGGCACACCACGAACATGCACTCTGCTTCAAGTTCGATGCGCGTGCCCGGCTGAGCGTCCGCGGGAACTTCCAGCGGAGCCATCAGCAGCACCTTGCCCTCGTGCACGTGATCGAGCGAGTCGCCATAGGCGATGTATCGTTTGGGGCCGGGCCAGAGCACCTCGCCGACCTTGTACCCCTGGGGCAGCTTCCATCGGATGATGGGAGGGGTTCCGGTGGTGTTCCGGCCCTTCCAGTAGGTGTGCCACCCCGGCTCGATCTCCATCCGGATGCCGATCCACGCCGTCTTGCCGGGCGCAAGCGTCTCGTGCTCGGCCACTAACGCCGCCTGCACCTTGGGGGACTCCTGCGGCGCGGCCGGAGCGACCAGGGCGGGGATGGCGAGCAGGCAGGGCAGCATCTCGTCGTCACCTCCTGTGGGGGGACAATCCCCATCCGCGGCGGTACGCTCTAAGGAGATGATCCTACGACCACTCCTCCGTCCGGGTTTGTTCCTCGTTTTCATCCTCTCGCTCATCCCCCTCTTGGGCGGATGCGGGCAGAAGATCAGCGACCGCGACGTCGACAAGCACCAGGTGAGCGTCTCCGAAGTCCGCCGCCTTCAGGCGGAGCAGGCCAAGCGGGGCAAGGACAACATCATCCTGCTCATCGACCCTCGCACCCCGGAGGAGTTCGCCAAGGCACACATTCCAGGTGCCCGCAACATCCCCCTGTCCGCGCTTAAAAGCGGCAAGGACAAGGAGCTGGAGCGGTACAAAAACCTGATCGTCTACGGGAACGACCCCAGCTCCGCCGCGGCGAGGGCGATGGTGAAGCGTCTGATGACCCAGGGGTACAAGGACGTCGCCCTGCTGGCCGGCGGCCTGTACCAGTGGCGGGTCACAGGCGGGGCCATCGAAGGAACCGAGGCGGACAAGTAACGCCGCGGTCGTCCCGCACCGCCTCACACCAGCGCATCACACCGCACAACCATTCACGCCAAACCCTACACTGCCGCCATGCTCATCTACGTCGATACCGCCAGCCTCGAAGAGATCAAGCAAGCCCATGACCTGGGGGTTCTCGACGGGGTGACGACCAATCCCACGCTGATCGCCAAGGAAGGGGTGGACTACGCGAAACGGCTGGAGGAGATCTGCAAGATCGTCTCCGGCCCCGTCTCCGCGGAGGTCATCTCCACCGACTTCGCAGGCATGATGAAGGAGGGCGAGGCCCACGCCAAGATCGCCCCCAACATCGTGGTGAAGCTCCCCTGCACCACCGACGGCCTCAAGGCCTGCAAGGCCTTCAGCGAGAAGGGCATCAAGACCAACCTGACACTCTGCTTCCAGCCCCTTCAGGCGCTGATGGTCGCCAAGGCGGGGGCGTACCTCGTCTCGCCCTTCATCGGCCGCCTGGACGACGTGGGCGAGGACGGCATGGAGCTCATCCGCAGCATCCGTCAGATCTACGACAACTACGGCATGGAAACGAAGGTGCTGGCCGCGAGCATCCGCCACACCAACCACCTCCTCCACTGCGCCCTGGCCGGTGCGGACGTGGCGACCTGCCCGCTGAAGGTCATCCAGGACTGCATGAAGCACCCGCTCACCGACATCGGCCTGGAGCGCTTCGTGGCGGACTACCGGAAGGCCTTCGGCTGACCTCAAGGGCCTATCCGGATCATCCGGTCCTATTAGACATCGCTATCGGCGGGTTCCCCACAACCTCATTCCCGGCGCGCAAACCGGCCCCCGACCCGGTATCTTGTGTGCTTCCGGGGCCGGAGGCCCCGAGATCCCGACCCTTCGCGCAACACGGAGGTTGCATTGCGCCTTTCCAAGCTCACGCTCAACGGCTTCAAGAGCTTCGCTGACAAGACCGAGTTCACCTTCGACCACGCCATCACCGGCATCGTCGGCCCCAACGGCTGCGGCAAGTCCAACGTCGTGGACGCCATCAAGTGGGTCTTGGGTGAGCGGTCCAGCAAGTCTCTCCGCGGCACGGAGATGATCGACGTCATCTTCGCCGGTTCCGCAGGCCGCAAGCCCGCGGGCATGGCCAGCGTGGCGCTCACCTTTGAGAACCCGGTGCTGGAAGAGACGGCGGAGGAGCCTGCCGCGGCAGATCAGGCTGACCAGACGAACAGGTCGGATGGGTCGGAGACAGATCAGACCCATGAGGCCAATCCGACCAATGAGACCTCTTCCGCACCTCCCGCTCCTCGCTCCCGTCGCAAACGTGCTCTCAACTACGACGCCGACATCGTGGAAATAGAGCGTCGCCTCTACCGCGACGGCACTTCGGAATACCTCATCAACGGCAAGGCCGCCCGCCTGAAGGACATCCGCGAGATGTTCCTCGACACGGGCGTGGGCGCGGACGCCTACTCCATCATCGAGCAGGGCAAGGTCGATGCGATGCTCCTCGCCAGCCCGCAGGAGCGGCGGGTGATCTTCGAGGAAGCCGCGGGCATTGCCAAGTACAAGCAGCGCCGTATCGAGGCCCAGCGCAAGCTGGAGCGCACCCAGGCCAACCTCGCCTCCACGCGCGAGCAGCTCGAAAGCACCGAGCGCCGTCTGCGCCTGGTCCGGGGCCAGGCCGTCAAGGCCCGCAAGTTTGTCGAACTGGACAGCCAGCTCAAGGCGTGGCGTCTGGCCCTCGCCTTCGACCAGTACGACGATCTCGTGCAGCGGCTCGCGGGACTCACCAGCCGTCAGGCGGACCTTGCCGCGCAGCGTGACGCCGCGGGCCAGCAGCTCGCGGAGCTTGAGGCGACCCGTCAGGAGGCGGACCTGCGCCGGCACGAGCTGGCGAACCAGCACAAGGAAATCGAGCAGGAGCGGCTCGGCGCGGAGCACGCTCAGCAGCAGGCCACGCAGCGCCAGGCGATGCTCGAGCGTGCCGTGGAGGAGGCCCAGCGCCAGAGCACGGTCGATCGCGAGCGTCTTTCGAACGTGCAGCAGCGGCTCTCCGCGGCGGAGGCCTCCATCGCCGAGCAGCGCGAATCCATCGCCGCGATGGGTGAAGGGCTCGCCGAGGCCGAACGCCGCCTCCAGCAGGCCGGCACGCAGCGAGCCCAGGCGCTCGAAGCCCTGAACGAGAAGCGCCAGCAGCTTTCCGCCAAGCAGGCCGCGGTGGCACGGATCGACCGCGAACGCATCGGCCTGCTTGCCTCCATCGAATCCGATGCCAAGCGCGTGGACGGCGTGCGCGAGCAGATCGAGCGCCTCGCCGCCAAGGCCGGCAAGCTGGGCGAAGACGAAGCCCGGCTCAAGCAGGAAATCGAAGCCGGAGAAGCCACCGCCCGTGCCGCAGCGGAAAAGGTCAAGGAACTGGAGTGGGAGCTGACTCGGCTCGAAGAGCAGCTCGGCCGCCTCTCCACCGACAGGCGAGAGCGTGCCGACCGAGCGAAGGGGCTGGAGCAGGAGTTGGTGCGCATCGACTCCCGCCGCGCCACGCTGCAGGAGATGGTCGAAACGCGCGCCGGCTTCGCCGAGTCCGTCCGCGCCGTGCTGAAGTCACGCGAGAATGGCGGCTTCCAGGGTGTCATCGCTCCCCTCGCCGACCTCATCGAGACCCGCCCGGATATTGATGCTGACGCCGCCGCGGCGGTCGAAGCCGCGCTGGGCGCGGACCTGCAGGGCCTCGTGGTCGAATCCGCAGCTTCTCTGCCCAGCCCCGAGGAACTGGCGTCCCTGCCCGGTCGCGTCACGTTCCTGCCCATGACCGCCCCGACGCTCAGCGCCGACGCGGTGCCGTCGGTGGACCTTGCCGACGCCGGATTCGCGATGGATTCCTCCCGCTCACGCCTCGTGGCCTTGCGGTCGCTGGTGCGGGTGCGCGAGGGCGACCAGGCCGATCCGCGCCTGCAGGACCTGCTCGATCGCCTGCTGGGCCGCTGCTACCTCGTGAGCACGCTCGACGCGGCCTTGATGCTCGCCTCCGGCCCGCTCTCCGGCCAGCGGGCGCGGTTCATCACCCGCGACGGCAAGGTGCTCGACGCAGACGGGCGCGTGAATGCGGGCTCCGGTCAGGCGGATGCGGGCGCTGGCTTCCTGCGCCGGCGTGCGGAACTGGACGCCCTGCGGGCGCAGGTCGCGGAGCTCTCCACGGCGCTGGAGGCCGAACGCGCCGCGCTCAAGAACGTGGACACCGAAGCCGCGGCGATCACCGCGCAGCTCGGCGCCGCCCGCCAAGCCCTCGCCCAGCAGCAGCGTGCCGCGCTTCAGGAGCAGAACCGCCTCGAGCGCCTGCAGGCCGACCTCGCCCGTGTCCAGCGCGAGCGCAACGGGCTGGATCAGGAGTCCGAGCAACTTCAATCCCGCCTGCGCAAGCTGGAGGAGGATCGCGCTCGCCTGCACGAACGCGCCGAGAGCCTGGGCCGGCTGCAGGAGGAGGAAGCGGCCCACGCCGCGGCGCTCGAAGGCGAGGTCAAGGCGGCGCAGCTTCGCGCCGACGCCGCCGCGGAGCAGGTCACCACGGCCAAGGTCGAGGTCAGCCGCCTCACCGAGCAGGCCGCCGCGGCACGCCGCGAACTGGCTTCGCTGGAACTTTCACGCGACGAACTGACGCGCCAGGGCCGCGAACTGACCTCGCACCTGGAGCGGCTCGAAGGCAAGCTGGCCGAGCACGCCGAGGCGATCCGTCAGTGCGCCGAGCAGATCGTCGCCAACCGCGAGAAGGCCGAAGCCCTCACGGCCCAGGCGGCGGAACTGCAGGGCCAGCTCGAAGAGGCCGAGCGAGCCGCGTCCGCCCTCGCCGAGCGCGTCCACGCCGCCCGCCAGCACTTCTCCGTGCTGGAGCGCGACTGGCACAGCCTCGAAGTCTCCCGTCGCGAGCTGGAGGTCAAGCGCGAGAACATGGAGGAGCGCACGCAGGAAGAGCTCTCCGTGGACCTGCCGCTGGAATACCCCGAGTACCGCGCGATGATGGCCGACGGCGACGTCGCCCGCATCGACACCAACGAGGCCGCCCTGCAGATCGACACGCTCAAGGAGGCGATCCGCAAACTCGGCAGCGTGAACCTGGAGGCGATGGAGGAGGAGCAGAACCTCGAGCAGCAGAACGAATCGCTCGTGAAGCAGGTGGCGGACATCGACGCCGCCCGCCAGCAGCTCGAGGACCTGATCGCCACGCTCAATCAGGTCTCCCGCGAGCGGTTCGGCCAGATCTTCTCCACCATCCAGCAGAACTTCGGCGGCGAGAACGGCATGTTCCGCAAGCTCTTCGGCGGCGGCAAAGCCGAAGTGCGGCTCATGCCCCTCATCAGGGAGGTCGAGAACCCCGACGGCTCCATCAGCAAGGTGGAGACGGACGAGGTGGACCTGCTGGAGTCGGGCATCGAGGTCATCGCCAAGCCGCCGGGCAAGGAGCCCCGCGCCATCAGCCAGCTCAGCGGCGGTGAGAAGACGCTCACCGCGGTCGCGCTGCTCATGTCGATCTTCCGCAGCAAGCCCAGCTGCTTCTGCGTGCTGGACGAAGTGGACGCCGCCCTCGACGAGGGCAACGTCGGCCGCTTCAACCACGTGATCCGCGAGTACACCGACCGCAGCCACTTCATCATCATCACGCACAACAAGCGCACCATGCAGTCCGCCGACCGCCTCTACGGCGTCACGATGCAGGAGCGCGGCGTCTCCACCCGCGTCTCCGTCCGCTTCGATGAGGTCGGCAAGAACGGCGAAATCTCCGCCAAGGCCACCGAGGGCGCCGCGGCTCTCAACACCCACGCCATCGAGGAGAGCAAGGGCGGCGGCCTGCGCGCCGGGCTCGTTGCGATGCGCGAGGGGACGGAGCCCGTCTCCGCCAACTGAGCCCGCAACCCTCCGCCCCGCCGGCGGTACGCTCTCGGCCATGCGCACGCTCCTGCTGTGCCTCTGCCTTCTCTTTCTCGTGAGTTGCAAGCGAGATACCCCGCTGGAGGCGATCGTTGCCGCGGCCGCCAGCCCCACGGGCGGACGCACGTCCGCCGCGCCGATGCTCGTCGCGGACTGGAAGGCGGGCAAGGTCACGCTCGACGAAGCCATCAATCTCGCCTTCGAGCAGCTCGACAGCGTCAAGTCCGGCAAGCCCCCGCTGGGCAAGACAATCGTGCCCACCTCTATTGCCGCAACCGAGTTCGCGGGCGCGGTGCTCGACGCCACACGCCTGCTGGACGGCCAGCTCCCCACCGGCCCGGAAGCGGAAATGTTCTGGATGCGGGTGGGCGGGCTTTCCTTCGCCGCGGCGGAAGAGGCCCGCGCCGCGGGACGACTCAACGAAGCGCTTGATCTCGTCTTTGCCGGCCACAAGCGCTGGCAGAGCGACACCTACTGGTACATGCACCCCACACACGACGGGCTGGCTTCCCTCCTGCTCGCGGAAAGCGGGCGGCGCGCCGAGGCCGTGGCCCGTCTGCGGCAGCGGGCGGACCTGCAGGGGCTCGCGGCGGAGGTCTACAAGGCCCTGACCGGCGAGAACTACTAGCAAGAAGCCCCGCTAGCAGCCGCCCCCCTGCGCGGCTATCCTTCCGCCATGCTGACCGGCACGACGACGACTACGGAGAATCAGCGACACGGGTGATGCCGGCACCTGTGCGCCCGATGCAACCACGAACCCCGGCGCCTTGCCGGGGTTTTTTCATAAGTAAGCTCACGCGGTCCTGTTCCTCAGCCCTTTTTCCGACATCGACCCATGCCCACCATCACCCTCCCAGACGGCAAGACCAAGTCCTTTGACAAGCCCGTGACCGGGGCCGAAGTCGCCGCGTCGATCGGCGCGGGTCTGGCCAAGGCCGCCATCGGCGTCAAGATCGACGGCCAGCTGCGCGATCTGTCCGCGCTCATCGAGCGCGACGCGAGCATCGAGATCGTCACCGCTCCCCGTCCGGGGCAGCAGGCCAGCCCTGATGCGCTGTATCTCATGCGTCACTCCGCCGCGCACGTGATGGCCGAGGCGATTCAGGACGTGATCGGCAAGGACGTGCTGCTGGCCTACGGCCCCCCCACCGACACCGGCTTCTTCTACGACATGTATGTGCCGGAAGGGAAGAAGATCTCAAGCGATCACTTCGACGCCATCAACGCACGCATGGCGGAGATCATCAAGGAAGACCGGCCCTTCACCCGCTACGAGGTCAGCAGCGATCAGGGGCTGCAGAAGCTCCGCGCCGAGGGGAACAAGTACAAGCTCGACAATGCCGAGCGAGCCCTGGGCCTGCCCAGCAGCGTGTACAAGGGCCCGAAGCAGGCGGACAAGACCGGCCAGGAATCCGGCCCCGCCAAGAGCAGCGCTCTGTCGTTCTACGCCACCGGCGAGCCGGGCAAGAACTGGGAAGACCTCTGCCGCGGCCCGCACGTGCCCAGCACCGGCCGCATCGGCGCGGCCCGCGTCATGTCGCTGGCCTCGGCCTACTGGCACGGCGACGAGAACAGCGACCGGCTCATCCGCGTCTACGGTACCGCCTTCCCCACCCAGAAGGAGCTGGACGACTACCTGCACCAGCTTGAGCAGGCCAAGCTGCGCGATCACCGCGTGATCGGCAAGGCTCTGCGCCTCTTCCACATCGACGAGGACGTGGGCCAGGGGCTGATCCTCTGGACCCCCAACGGCTCCATCGTCCGCAAGGAGCTCCAGACCTTCATCAGCACCGAGCTGCGCAAGCAGGGCTACACCGAGGTCTTCACCCCGCACATCGGCAGCCTGGAGCTCTACAAAACCTCCGGCCACTTCCCCTACTACAAGGACAGCCAGTTCCCCCCCATCGTCGAGCGCGACACGCTCGAGAAGATGGCGGAGTGCTCCTGCGCCGAAGTCATGCGCCGCGTCGAGGGTGTGTCCGAGCGACTCGCCCGCGCCGTCAACGAGCGCACCGGGCGAGAGACCATCTCCCGCGACCGCGTGCTCCCCGACGACCAGCTCATTCAGGGCTTCATGCTCAAGCCCATGAACTGCCCCCACCACGCCAAGATCTTCGCCAGCGCGCCCCGCTCCTACCGCGATATGCCCGTGCGCCTCGCCGAGTTCGGCACCGTCTACCGCTGGGAGCAGTCGGGCGAGCTGAACGGCATGACCCGCGTACGCGGCTTCACCCAGGACGACGCGCACCTCTTCTGCACAGACGAGCAGCTTGCCGCGGAGATGCAGGGGTGCCTCTCCCTCGTCAAGATCATCTTCACGACGCTGGGCATGAAGGACTACCGCGTCCGCGTGGGGCTGCGCGACCCCGACAGCAACAAGTACACCGGCACCAGGGAGAACTGGGACAAGGCCGAGGCCGCGTGCATCGCCGCGGCTGAATCCCTCGGCGTGCCCTTCTCCAAGGAGCCCGGCGAGGCGGCCTTCTACGGCCCCAAGATCGACTTCGTGGTCAAGGACGTGATCGGACGCGAGTGGCAGCTCGGCACCGTGCAGGTCGATTACAACATGGCCCTGCGGTTCGATCTCTCCTACATCGGCCCGGACAACAAGCCGCACCGGCCCGTGGTCATCCATCGCGCCCCCTTCGGCAGCATGGAGCGTTTCTGCGGCGTGCTCATCGAGCACTTCGCCGGCGCGTTCCCCACGTGGCTCGCGCCGGAGCAGGTCCGCGTCCTGCCCATCAGCGAGAAGTCCAACGAGTACGCCCACAAGGTGCTCGAAGCGTTGAAGGCCGTGGGCGTGCGTGCCGCGATCGACGCCGGTCCGGACCGCATCCAAGGCAAGGTGAAGAGCGCCGCGGAGATGAAGGTGCCTTACATGCTCATCGTCGGGCCGCGGGACGCCGAGAACAACGCCGTCAGCGTCCGAGTCCGGGGCATCGAGAAGGACCTGGGCGCGATGCCCCTCGATCGATTCGTCGATGGCATCCAGCGCGAAATCACTGAGCGCTCCGCGACGCTGAACGTCAAGCCCTGACCCAATGCTCAAAGGGCAGCGTAAGCAATACCGCCCGGCAGCACCGGGCGGTATTTTGTTATCCTCATACGCTACATGTCCGTCATTCCCCCGGTTTTCAAAGATGAAGATCCGTTCAACGTATGGATGAAGCGCGCGGCCCCGATCGCCGTGCTTATCCTGCTGCCCCTCGTCGTCCTGCTCCAGCAGTTCTCCGCATCCCTCCGCACGCGCACCATCGACAAGCCGCCGATCGAGGTCGTCCGCAGAGAGGACGTGCCCGCCCCTGGCATCTCCGACCTCGCCATTGAGTCCAAGTTCCTCATCAAGCAGGTCTTCCACGTCCTGCAGGAGCAGGACCCCTCAGGGAACTCAGCCCGCCGGCCCTGGGACATCACCGAGCACCCCGAGCAGGCGGAGGACGCCTTCTACTCGCGCAGCGCCGCCGAAGAAGCCATTGCCGAGATCGATAAGCTCGCCGTCAGCCGGACGGACCGCTTCCGCGCCGCAATTGTCGCTGGCGAACTGCTCGGCCCCGCGGAGGCCGCCACACGCCTTGCAGCACTGTCCGAGGAGGTCAACCCCGACGGCGACCTTGCAAAGGACATCGGCTGGCTCCGGCCCTGGTACGAAGCCGCGGCCGAAGGCAAGCTCGACCCGCTCCCTCAGGACGTGCAGGATTCGCTCCGCGCCCGCCACGCCTGGTTCGCCGATCTTGCGCTCTCGCACCAGAAGCCGGCGCACGACCCTCTGCGATGGTCCACGGTGTCCGGTGCGGAAAGGCTCGACACCATCCACACCGCCATCGGTCTGTGGAGTATCGGCGGACTGTTCCTGGGCGCCGTACTCGCCGTCATCGTGCTCGTCAGGATGCGCGAGCATACCTACGGCATCACCGAGACTCTGGTCCCTTGCCATCTCTATACCGAGACGTTCGCTCTCTTCCTCCTCGGCTTTGTCACGCTCGATTGCATCGGCCTGCTGCTGCTGGGCCAGACTTCCGCGTGGGCCTTCGTCGTTCACGAAGTCATGCTCTGGCTGGCCGTGCTCGCCGTCTTCTGGCCGCTGCTCCGCGGCGTGACGATGGAGGAGTTCCGCATCGATGTGGGCCTGACCGGGGGTGAAGACGGAATCAAGCGCGAAATCGCCGCGGGCTTCGTCGGGTACTTCGCGGGCATTCCTCTCCTGGTGATCGCCGGTTCCATCATGGCCGCGCTTTCGGGCGATGTCGGCGACGGCCCCGCCACCGACACCAAGTTCCCGCTCTTCGAGCGCCCGCTCACCAACAGCTGGGTCCCCGTCGTGTTCAGCGCCATCAGCGCCTGCATCTGGGCGCCCATCTTCGAGGAGATCTTCTTCCGCGGCTGCATCCATCGGACGCTCCACCGGAAGATCCCCCTCTTTCTGCGCGTGCTCACCAGCGCAACCGTGTTCGGCATCGTCCACCCTTACGACGTGCAGGGCATCATCGAGGTAGGGCTGAACGGCCTTGTCTACGGCTACATGCGGGAATGCCGCGTGAGCATCATCGGCCCCATGCTCGCCCACGCTCTCCACAATGGGACCATCATCGCCGTGCAGATCGGCGTCCTGCTCGCCATCGGATAGCCCCCTCAGCTTTCCGATCAATCCGCCGGCGTCTTTTCCAGATCCTCCCGCGCCGCTTCCAGCGCGATCAGCGCGTACGCGGTGATGAGCACCTTGTTGTCCTCCATCCACCGCGCGCCGTCCTTCATCACGCGGAACGAGCCGTCCTCTTCCTGCAGCGTCGCGAGTTGATTCACCAGGTCGCGGGCCCAGCGGCGCTCCATCGTGGAGCCGTCCTGCGCGACCGTGTTGATCATCGGCTCGCCGTGCGCCTGCATCGCCCGTGCGAAGATCACGTAGTAGTAGTACAGCCCGTCCTGGCCCGCGCCGGGGTTCTCCCTCAGCGTGTAGTTGCTGCCGATCCAGTCCATCGCCGCTCGCACGCGAGGATCGTCCTTCTTCAGCCCCGCGTACACATAGCTCTTGAACCCGGCGTAGGTCATCGAGCCATACGCGCGCAGACGGCTCACCTTCGTCCCGTCGTCGAGCGTTTCCTCGATCTCCGCGGGCGTCGCCTGCGACTGCCCCACGCCCACCTGGTCCTTGTTCACACTGGTCGCGTAGATGAACCCGCCCTGGCGGCTCCCCTTCGCATACGGGGCGTCGTTGATCTTCACGCCCTCGTACGTCTCCACCATCTGCAGACGGCTCAGAAACACCAGCGCCCGCTGGAACGCGGGGTCGTCCGAAGGCACGCCCGAATCGTGCAGCGCCTCCAGCACGAACGCCGTGTTCGAGAGGTCGGGCCTGCCGTGACGGCCGTACCCGAACCCGCCGTAGAAGGGATGCTCCTTGTCCACCGGCCGGGCCGATTCATCCAGCCCCGGGCGCAACACCGCGCTCTCGCCGAACTGCAGCGACTTGAGGAAGTCCTGCGCGTTCTTGATCGCCTCCGCGACCTCGGGCGTGCGCTTCACCTTCGACAGCGCGCTCAGGCAGATCGCAGTGTTGTAGCTGGGCAGAATCTTGTCGTAGATCCCCCCGTCCGGCTGCACGCTGTTGAGGATGTACTTCACGCCCGCCGCGACGGCCGGATCGTTCTCGTCGATCCCCGGCTCCGCGAGCATGCCCGAAATCACCAGCCCCGTGATCGCGGGGAAGCTCGGCCCGCCCGCCTTGTTGACGGCCCAGCCGCCGGTTTCCTTGTCCTGCTGCGAACGCAGGTAGGCGATCGCCTTCGCCGTCATCTCGCGTGCATCCGCGGGACGGCGCTTGATCTCTACAACATCCTGGGCGCCCTGCTGCTGCGCCCATGCGCCGCCCGCAAGAACCGCCCCGCACACCGCCGCGCTGATCAACCGCTTCATGTGTCCGCTCCTCATCCCCAGCCGGCAACTATACGGCCCGCCCCCGCAACACCCTTTCAGCGCTCAACACCTGCGCCACGGCGACTACGGCCGCGAGCTCCGTCCTCATGGTGTGCGGGCCGAACCTCGCCGGCCTGGCCCCGGCCCTCACGGCTTGTTCGAGTTCATCCGGTTCCCATCCGCCCTCCGGGCCGACCAGGATCGTCACAGCATCCTCGCCACTCGGCGTGTACTCCCCCCCGGAAGCGTCCGCGATCACAACCCCCGCACTGAGCACTTCATCGAATCGAACCATCGATCCGATCTCGAGCCTCCACGCCCGGCCGCACTGCTTCATCGCTTCCGTTGCGACGCGCTCCAATCGTCCGAGCTTGCCTTCGCGCGGGTCCACCACCGAGCGCTTCGTCTTCATCGGACGCCACTCCGCCGCGCCCACCTGGCTCAGCCCGTCGATCAACGCTTCCAGACGCTCGCCCTTGGGAACAGCGCTCGCGACCAGAACCCGCGGCTGGACGGGCTCGACCGCATCGACTCGCTCCACCTCAAAGTCCGCCTCCCACCCTTCGCGCGTCTTTCTGGATTCCGCCAGACACACCCGCGCCACCAACCCACGTCCGTCGCAAAGCTCGACCCGGTCGCCCGGCTCCAGCCGCTTGACCCGCAGGGCGTGGTGCGCTTCCTCCCCCGCAATGGTTATCACACCTGCCGAATCCCGTGAGAGATGAGGAAAGTAGATGCGGTGTGCCATACGGGACGTCCCGGGGGCTTGAGTGTTCCCCCTCCCTGACCGATGATGAACGCGGGTTATGACACCTGACGGCGAAAACCCGGGGCCGAAGGATACCAACGACCTCACGGCAGACATCGACTCTCTGCTGAAGGAGGTCGCACAGACCACCGGCCGCATCGAGCAGCACGTCGCCTCGATGCCCCCCATCCCTGAGGATGAGCTGAACGCCCTCGAAGGCCAGGTGGAGGGGCTGCTCGCCAACACACCCGCGATCCCCGACCCCGTCGCCGCGATCGAGTCGCTCGATGCCCAGCTCGCCGAGCTGACCGCGCAGCTTCTCGACCCTAAGCCGGCGCACGCCGAACCGCCCGCGGAGTTCAAGGTGCCGCCCGCTCCAGAACCTTCAAACCCCGAGCCAATCGAGCCCCCAGTTTCTCTGCTGCAAACAACGCCACCGCCCCAGGAGCAACCCGCTCCTGCCGCGGCTGTAGTCGAAGAAGTCGCGCCGCCGGTCGCAGCCGAGCCGACGCCGGTTCAAACCACTCCTCCCCCGGTCGAAGCGGCTCCTGCTCCGGCACAAACCCAGCCCGTTTCGCCTGAACCCGAACCCGCGCCAATGCAAACGGCGCCGCCTCCGGTTCAGGCCGCGCCCGTGGCGCCCGCAGCGTCCGCCGAGCCTGTCGCCTCGCCGGCAATGGTTTCCGCCGAGCCTCCGGTTGCTATACCCGTCGCTGCAGTGCCTGCCGCCTCCATGTCCGCGGCTGCCGCGCCCGTCGCCGAGCAGCCCGGCGTCTCCGCCGCCGAAGCCGCGGCACTCACCGAACCTGCACCCGCCGTCGTCACTGAGCCCGTCCCCGAAGGCAGGCTCTTCGCCGTGCTCGCCTCGATTTCCAAGCCCGTGGCTCAGAAATCTCCCCAGTTCAAGCTCGCGCTGGGCGCTGTCGCCGTCGGCAACATCGTGCTGGCGCTGGTGGCGTGGGCCGTCGTCCTCCTGCGTCCTCCGCCCAAACCGGTGGAAAGCCCGGACTACAACCTCACCACCGACGTGCTCCCCCACCCCATCGAGCGGCGGGCTGAAACGCCCGCGATGCCCGCCCAATCACGCGGCCACTAGCCCGTTCCCTACCATCACGGCGTGACCTTCCGGCTCCCCGTGATCGATCTCGGCCGCCTGCCCTACGAGCCCGCGTACCAGACCCAGCTCACCTACCTCGAAGAGGTGCTGGCCGCGCGCGAAGCCGGTGAGCCCGTGCCCGGCTATCTCCTGCTCGTCGAGCACGACCCGGTCATCACGATCTCCCGGCGCGCCGGCGCTTCGAATCACCTCCTCGCCACGCCGGAAATGCTCCGCCAGCAAGGCGTGACAGTGGCCGAGACCGACCGCGGCGGGGACATCACCTACCACGGCCCAGGCCAGCTCGTCGCCTATCCCATCCTCGATCTCAACCTGCTCAACCTCGGCCTGCATGAGTACATGCGGCTGCTTGAGCAGAGCGTGATCGACACTTGCGCCGGCTATGGCCTGGAGACCTTCCGCGACCCCGCCGCCACCGGCGTGTGGATGAACTCGGCGCACCATCCCACACCGGCCAAGATCGCCGCGATGGGCGTGCGCGTCCGCCGCTGGGTCTCGCTCCACGGCCTGGCGCTCAACGTCACCACGAACCTCGATCACTTCAAGCTGATCGTTCCCTGCGGCCTGGCGGGCCGCCCCGTCACCAGCATGCACGCCGAGTTGAGCTCCGCGTGCCCAGCCTTTGACACCGTCAAACGCGACCTGGCCCAGCACCTGACCCGGCACCTGCAAGCCGCGGCTGAAGAAGCGGCCGCCGCCCGGCGGGCCGCCGCGACGTAGCCCCCGAGGCTTCCCCGGACCCCTACGCTCACGCCGTGATCCGGCACGCCTTCACGCTCATCGAACTGCTGGTGGTCATCGCGGTCATTGCGCTGCTGATCGGCATCTTGCTGCCCGCGCTCGGGCAGGCCCGGCTGGCGGGCCGCACCACCGCGTGCGGGGCCAGACTCCAGCAGCTCGGCATCGCGTGCACCGCGTATCTCAACGACTTCCGCGACCACCTCCCGCAGCGCATGGGCCCGCTGCCCACAGGCGGAGAGTCCGTCATCGGCTCGCTCTTCGGCGGCAAGAAGGGGCAGCTTCCCTTCTACGGGATCGACACGATCGGGGCCGAAGGCCGACCGCTGAACCGCTACGTCAACGATGCGCCAGTGCCGCCGGACTCCGAGCCGGGCGTCTTCGAACTGCCCTTCTTCCGCTCGCCCGTGGACAAAGGCGCGCAGAACACCGGCGTGCCCATCCCCGGCATGGATCGCACCTCGTCCATGTACGACCTGATCGGCTCCAGCTACACGCTGAACGACCACACGCTCGACGGCGAGGAGCACGCCACGCTCGTCCCGCAGGGGGGCGGACGGATGCCCCTCGTCACCAACACCAGCCGCACGTGGATGATCGCCACCCACACGATTTACAACTACCAGCAGGGCGGCGACCGCGGCATGCGCTGGTACACGCCCGGGCGCGTCGAGGCCAACATCCTCTACGTGGACGGCCACGCCCGCATGCGCGTGCCGGTGCCCGCGCCTGTGGGCGCCGACCTCGGCAACACCACGCCGGATTACACCTTCCTGCCCTGAGCCGTCACTCCTTCGCGAAGCGCACCGCCGTGCCGGTGCTCTCCAGCGCGGGAGCCAGCCGCTCCAGAGCGTGGGCGTACGCCGCGGTCCGCATGTCGATCTTCTTCGCGAGCATGAAGTCGTACACCGCGCCGAACTCGCGACGCATGTTCACCGACAGACGCTCGCGGACCTCCTCCACCGTCCAGTAGAAGCCCGCCTTGTTCTGAGCCCACTCGAAGTAGCTGACCGTCACGCCGCCCGCGTTCGCGAGGATATCGGGCACCACCAGGATGTTCCGAGAGACCAGAATGCGGTCCGCCTCACTCGTGATCGGGCCGTTCGCCAGTTCGATGATGATCGGAGCCTTGATGCGCGCGGCGTTCTCCTCGGTGATCACGTTCTCGATCGCCGCGGGAATCAGCACGTCCACCTCCAGCTCGAGGAGCTGCTCGTTGGTGATGGGCAACGTGCCCGGGCCCGCCGTCTCGATGGGGGGCAGAAGGCCCGTCTTGGTCTTCTTCTCCGCCAACTTCGCGATCGGCAGCCCCGCGGGGTTGTACATGCCCCCGTTGCGGTCCGACACCGCCACCACCGTCCAGCCGTCCTCCGCGGCGAGGCGCGCGAAGTGATCGCCGACGTTCCCGAAGCCCTGCACCGCGATGGTGCGCTTCTGCTTCGACAGGTCCCAGCCCATGCGGGCCTGCAGCTCCTTGAGGCAGTAGAAGCCGCCGCGACCAGTGGCGTCCTCACGCCCCAGCGAGCCGCCCATCGCCACCGGCTTGCCCGTGATCACGCCGGGCTCCCGGTGCCCCTTCACGATCGCGTACTCGTCGCACATCCACGCCATGATGAGCGGATTGGTGTTCACGTCCGGCGCGGGCACGTCGATGTCCTGCCCCACCGCCCACGCGATCGCGCGCATGTACCCGCGGCTGAGCCGCTCCAGCTCCGCCATCGAGAGCTTCGTGGGGTCCACGATCACCCCGCCCTTGCCGCCGCCGAAGGGCAGCCCCACGCACGCGCACTTGAACGCCATCCAGAAGGCCAGCGCCTTCACTTCCGACGCCGTCACGCCGGGGTGGAACCGGATCCCGCCCTTCGCAGGGCCGCGCGTGTCGTCGTACTTGCACCGATACCCCGTGAACACCTGCAGCGTGCCGTCGTCCATCCGCACCGGGATGGAGACTTCCAGAAACTGCTTGGGTTGTCGAAGCCGCTGCAGCGTCTCCGCGTGCACGTCGGCGTACTGAGCGGCGACCTCGAGTCGCTTAAGTGCGTCGGAGAACACGTCGTTGTGATGGCTCATGACTGCGTCCGGTAGTTAGAAACCGTCCCTCCAAAAGTGCGGGTGAACTGGAACAGTATCCGGCGTTCCGAGTAAGGCCACTTTTTGCTTTTTTCACCATTCCGCGGCGGGCTCTTCGCGCCCGCCGCGCAGCTCGCCCGACAGATACCCGTCCAGCGCGGCGTACACCTCTTCAGGGGTCCGGGCGGTGCGCACCGCTTCCCTGAAGGGCCTGCACGGCCCAAGACGCTTGGCGAACCACGCCACCCTGCGGTTGATCTGGAACATCGCGTAGCGGTCGTCCCGGTATTGCCGCATGAGGTCGAAGAACCGCCGCATCGTCCCGATGATCTCCTCCTCCGTCGGCGGCGCGGGCACGTACCCCTCGCTGATCAGCGTCCAGGCGTCCCGGAAGAGCCAGGGCGTGGAGAGCGCCCCGCGTCCGATCATCACCCCCTGGCAGCCCGTCTCTCGCATCATCGACACCGCGTCGTGCGGCTCGCGCACGTCGCCGTTGCCGATCACGGGAATGCGCCCGTCCACCGCCTCCACCACCCGCGCGATTCCCTCGCGCTGGCACTCCCCGCTGAACTTCATTTCCGTCGTCCGGCCGTGGACGGTCACCGCCGCCACGCCGACATCCGCCAGCGCCCTCGCCAAGTGCGGCGAGCACGCCTTCCCCGCCTTGTAATCCGCGTCGTACCAGCACAGACGCATCTTGCACGTCAGCGGCACAACGCGCCTGCCCGCGATGATCTCTCCGCCCCCCTGTCGCTTCGCCCACTCCTCATCGCTCAGCGGCACGCGCTCCAGCTCCCGCACCACCCGCTCCGCGATCGCCACCGCGCGCGACAGGTCCGTCAGTAGCTTGCTGCCCCCATCCTTTTTCGTCACCTTGTCCACGGGGCAGCCCATGTTGATGTCCACGACCGTGGCCCCGTGCTCAACGGCCCAGCGCGCGCCCTCCGCCATGATCTCGGGATCGCTGCCGTACAACTGCATCCCCACGGGCTTGTCGAAGTCGTTGGTCTTGGCGAGGTCAAGGCTCGTCGCCGTGCCGCGGAGGAGCCCCTGCGGGCTCAGCAGGTCCGTGCACGCCAGCCCCACGCCCCCCCACTCCCGGCAGATCGTCCGAAAAGCCAGATCGCAGTACCCCGCGATGGGGGCCAGCAGCAGGTTCGTCGGGAGGCGGACATCGCCGATGCGGAGCATGGTGCAATCCTAAGAACCCCGCCCCACGCGGCCCCCGCCCGCCTTCACCTATAGTTCCCGCCCAGGTCCGAGATCTCGCGGAATTGCCCGGTAGGACGCCGAACACCGGCCCTCCGCCGACAAACAATCCCGGCCCGGGCTCTCCGCCCGCCCGATACTGACTTACCGATACTCCGGAGACGAAGCATGGCCGTCAAACTCTGCCTCATCGCCTGTGCGGGCCTCGCCCTCACCTCACCCGTCCTTGCCCAGGAGCGGGCCGCCGCCCCGGCGAAGCCCGCCGCCGCGCAGGACGTGAAGCCCGCTCAGCCCGTCCCGGCCGATCAGGCCCCCGCCGACGCCCCGCGCATCACCTTCGACAGCAACTCCCACGACTTCGGCGTCATCACCGACGACCACCCCGTCACCCACAAGTTCATCTTCACGAACACCGGCAAGAGCACACTCACGATCTCCAACCTTCAGGGCTCCTGCGGCTGCACCGTCCCCGCCCTCGTCAAGAAGGACTACCTCCCCGGCGAGTCCGGCGAAGTCACCGTCACCTACAACCCCTCCAACCGGCGCGGCAAGCAGCACACCAACGTCACCGTCACCAGCAACGACCCGGTCACGCCCACGCTGCAGCTCCAGGTCCACTCCAATATCAAACCGCTGATGTACATCGAGCCGCAGAACGTGAACTTCGGCCAGGCCGCCCGCGGCAAGAACCTCACCACCACCGTGCAGGTCTACTCCCGCAAGCCCGACCTGGTCCCCCAGCAGGCCACGTGCAGCAACCCCAACATCATCGCGAAGCTGCTCGAGCCCACGCAGGTCACCGTTGAGGACGAGACGCTCTACAAGTACCCGATGGAGATCTCCGTCGCCTCCACCGCCGAGATCGGCCACATCATCGGCACCGTGAGCATCCGCACCAGCGACCCCTCCCGCCTGCTGAACATGCAGGTCAACGCCGAGGTCGTCGGCGACTTCGCCGTCGCCCCCATGCGGATGCAGTTCCTCAACATTCAGCCCAACGGCCCCATCACCTCCACCGTCCGCGTCACCAGCCGTTCGGGCAAGCCCTTCAAGATCACCGGCGTCGAAGAGGTGACCTCCTTCACCAAGCTCTTCAACGACATCCGATTCACCGAGGTGCCCGATTCCAAGCCCCAGGCCTGGACCATCACCGCCTCGGGCAACGCGCCGGCCGCGCAGTCCGGCTTCCGCGGCGAGCTGATCGTCCACACCGACGCCCCCGACGAGCCCACCTTCAAGATTCCATACAACGGCTACGTCAGCGCGGCGCCCCAGACCCGTTTCAACAACCCCACCGGGGCTCCCGTTGACCCCTGGGTCGCCAACCCCAGCTCCCTCATCCGCACTCGCTGATGCAACCGCTCATCCTCTACCGCTGCGCGGCACTGATCACCCTCGCCCTTGTCGCCGGCGCTGCACACTCCTTTGTGCTCGGCGCCGGCGGCAAGCGCATCACCCTCAAGCCCGAGGCCCCAACGCCCATCAACCTGCCGGGCTTGTCCCAGCCGACCACGAACCCCGTGGCTCCGGCTGACCAGCCCGAGCCTACCGGCGTGGCGCACGGTCAACCTGAAGCCGCGCCCGCCCCGCCAGCGCCGCCGACGGACCCTATGGATCAGCTCAACATCACCATCGAGCAGGCCCGGGCCCTCTTCGATCAGAACGTCATCTTCATCGACGCCCGCCCCCTTCACGAGTACGAGGCCGGGCACGTGCCCAACGCCTTCTACCTCACCACCGAGACCTACCACACCCCCGAAGGCCTTGAGGTTCTCGAGTTCCTCGACCCCTCCGCGCCGATGGTCATCTACTGCAACGGCGGCGCGTGCGACGCCTCCAAGAACCTCGTCATCCTGCTGCAGCAGTCGGGCTACATGGGCGGGCGCATCATGCACGACGGCTACCCCGCCTGGGCCGCAGCGGGGCACCCCACCGCCACGGGCAAGCCCATCATCGGGGGGCCCAAGGAATGACCACCCTTGACCGCGTCGCCGCAGGCTGCCGCATCTTTGTCGGCGCGCTGTTCATCTTCGCTGCGGTGATGAAGCTGCGCGACCCGCAGGCCTTCGCCTTCGCCATCAACGCCTTCAAGATCATCCCGGAAAAGGCGGATCACCTCGCCGTCGTGGCCGCCTTTGTCCTTCCCTGGCTGGAGGGGCTGACGGGGCTGTGCCTGCTGCTGGGCTTCTGGACCCGTTCCGCAGCCCTGCTGATCTCTCTCATGCTGCTGGCCTTCATGGGAGGGATTTCCTGGGTCATCGCCAACGGCTGGAACGTGGAGTGCAGCTGCTTCGGCAAGTTTGAGCTGCCCTGCCGCGGGGCGGTCGGGGCCTGCCACCTCATCCGAAACACCGTCCTGGTCCTGGCCAGCGGCCTGGTGCTCTTCCGCGGCCCGGGCCCTCTGGCCCTCGACAACCGGGCCCTCGACCGCGGCGGGCAACCCACCTAACATCACCTCCCCCGTCGCCCTGCCCACCCGGCGCGTCGCCGGCCACCCGGTCAGGGCCACACAGACCATGACGGACACCTTTGCCCCATGAGCAAGTTCCCCCGCTTCGGCAACGTTCAGAAGATCCGCGTCGCCCACACCTCCGGCACCGGCGATGTCTTCGTTGACTGGAAGGATGTCGAGACCCTGCGCCGCCTGATGAGCCCCAACGGCAAGATCCTCGGCCGCAAGCGTCTCAGCACCTCCGCCCGCGAGCAGCGGATGATCTCCCAGGCCATCAAGCGTGCCCGCTTCATGGCCCTGCTGCCCTACACCTCCGCCACGCTCTGAGCCGCGTCGCCCTTCCGCGATCGCGCAACCAGGCTTTCTCGAACGACGGCTTCGGCCGTCGTTTTTTGTTGCCCCCTACCCTGTTGCCATGCGCGACTACGAGCCCCTCATCGCCGCCGCCCGCGCCTGTCCGCCCATGACGCCGGGCCAGGCGATGGCCAAGGCCGTCGAACTGCTCTGGTCAGCTTTCGGGAACAACCCCCTCTCCTGGGTCGGCTTCTACCACAAGGTCGAAGACGCCGACGAGATGGTCCTTGTCTGCCGCGAGCCCAAGCCCGCCTGCTCGCCCATCGGCCTGCAGGGCGTCTGCGGCCGCGGCTACCTCAACCGCACGGCCTACGTGGTCGGCGATGTGCGCACGCTCGGCAACGGCTACATCGCCTGCGACCCCCGCGACGCTTCCGAGGTCGTCGTCCCCATGATCGATCAGGCCGGGAAGTGCGAAGGCGTCCTCGACGCGGACAGCTACGACCTCAACGCCTTCGACGAGAACGACGCCCGCGGCATGACGAACCTGCTCCTGGCCCTCAACCTCACCGCCGTGCCCGCCCCCATCCAGCGCCTCTAAAAGGGAGGCGGGCTCGACACCAGCACCCAACGCCCCGTCCCAGGCTCGCGAAACCCCAGCTCCGCCGCGTGCAGCATCAGCCGCTCGCCCTCGCCGTCCCCATAGAGCACGTCGCCGACGATCGGATGCCCCAGCCCGATCGCCGCATGAACGCGGAGCTGGTGCGAGCGTCCTGTCACGGGGATGAACTCCACCCGCGTGCGGTCCGTCTCGCGCGAGAGCACGCGATAGCGCGTCAGCGCCGGCCTGCCGTGCACGTGATCCACGATCTGATAGGGCCGATTCTCGATGTCCGGCCGGATGGGCAGCCGCACCTCGCCCTGGTCCGATGGCAGATCGCCGCGCAGGAGCGCGATGTACCGCTTCTCCGTCTCGCGCCGCTCGAACTGGCCGGAAAGCTCCCGCTGAGCGTCGGGGTCCAGCCCCAGCACGAGCAGCCCGCTGGTCTCCATGTCGAGCCGGTGAACCACGAGCGGCCCGGTGGCGTGCGGAAAAAGCGCCTGCACGCGGGCCGGCACACAGTCCTGCTTGTGCGCGCCCTTGCCCGGAACGGACAAGAGCCCCGAGGGCTTGTCCACCACCACGTACCGGGCCGTCGCCAATATGACCTTCATCTCCTCCACAGCCCCAGCGTAGCCGCGGCGAGCCCGTGCCCCGGCCCACGGGGACGCCAACAATCCCCGCATGCTCATCCCCGCCATCGTGCTCGCCGCGCTCGCCCAACCCGCGGCGGACGCCCCGGAAGACTGGAAGGCCCTCGAACGCCCCCACCTCCGCCACGCCGTCCAGCTCACTTCACGCGACCAGTTCATCAAGGCGGGTGAGGCCTACTTCAGCCCCGACGGAAACTGGATCATCTTCCAGGCCGTGCCCGCGCCCAAGGAAGGCCAGGAAGCGGACCCCTTCTACGCGATGTACGTCGCCAAGCTCACGCGCGACCGCTTCACCGGGCTCGTGAGCGGGCTCGAGAAGATCGAAAAGGTCAGCCCCGACGGCTCGGCGAACACCTGCGGCTGGTTCCACCCGCGGGACCAGTGGCGCATCCTCTTCGGCTCGACCCTGGGCCCCCCCGCCGCGGATCAGAAGTCCGGCTTCCAGGTCGGCACGCGCCGCTACGTCTGGATGTTCCCCGACGAAATGGAGATCGTGACGCGCCAGGTTCAGAGCATCTTCCTGGACGCGAAGCCCGAAGAGCCTTCCGCGCAGCCCTCTCCGGCCGTCGTCGGCGTCGCCGCGGACACCGAAGCCAAGCCCGTCTTCACGCTGCCCAACTACGACGCGGAGTGCTCCTGGTCGCCCGACGGGCGCTTCATCCTCTACGCCCACGTCGAGGATCACACGGAGGGCGAGAAGCCCGACGCGAACATCTACGTCTACGACACCGAGACGCGCACGCACCACGCCCTGGTCACGGCCAGGGGCTACGACGGCGGGCCCTTCTTCTCTCCCGACGGCCGGATGATCTGCTACCGCTCCGACCGCAAGGGCGACGACCTGCTCCAGCTCTTCGTCGCGGAGCTGAAGTTCGAGAACGGCGTCCCCGTCGGCATCGAGCGCGAGCATCAGCTCACCGACAACGAGCACGTCAACTGGTGCCCCTTCTGGCATCCATCCGGCAAGTTCCTGGTCTACGGCACCAGCGAGGTGGGCCACCACAACTACGAGGTGTTCGCGATCGAGTTTGACGAAAGCGCCCTCCGCGCCGGCGTCAAGCCTTCCGACCTCAAGCGGACGCGCATCACCTACGCCCCGGGCGCGGACATCCTCCCCGCCTTCAGCCCGGACGGAAAGCTCATGATGTGGACCAGCCAGCGCGGCCCCAGGGCCAAGGGCGAAGAGAAGCCCAGCAGCCAGCTCTGGATCGCGGAGTGGGCCGCCCCCGCCCCCTCCCGCACCCCCGCGCACGCCGCCGTTCCGACAGGTGCGACGCCATGAGCCTCTTCGGACCCGAAACCCCGGCGCTCGACCGGCGCGACGCCGACCTCATCCGCAGCTATCAGGAAGCGGGGCGCACGCTGGACGACCTTCCCTACACGCCCGAGTTCGAGCAGATCGTCGCCGCGGTGGGAGGAGAAAGCGGCGACCGGAGGGCGATCTTCCACCGCCTGCAGAACCTGCGCAAGGCGGGGAAGCTGCCGCGGATGGGCCGCGCCCCCGAATCCGCCCCGCGCATCACGCCCGAGGACGAAGCGCTGCTCGCGGAGCTCGTCGTCGCCAGGGTCGGCACGCTGGGACAGCGCGACCAGCTTCCCTTTGATCCCCGGTTCGACCAGATCGTGCAGGAGTTCTGCGAGCGGACGGGCCGCCAGCTCTCGCCGCGGGACGTCTGGCGTCTGGTCGCGAAGCTGGCGAAGTAGGAGAGCACAAGGAACCACCATGACCGGCTCGCTCCAGACGTTCCTCTCGGACATCATCGACTACGCGGGGCTCTTCCCGCCCGCCAAGCTCGACATGCAGCAGGCGGTGGAGACGTACAACCGCGCCAAGATGGGCGAGCACGAGTTCATGCTCGGCCGCTTCATCTGCCCTGTTTCCCGCCTGCAGGAGTTCTCCAGGGCCGCCGCGCCCTTCATGCCCGGCACCTTCGCCACCAGCGGCTACCGCACGCACTCCGAGGGCCTCTCGGCCTGGCAGGTCTCCGCCCTCATCGACGGCGACCTCGACCAGAACCTCGACGCCATCGACGCGTTCAACGCCCACCACTCGAAGGAGAACAACGGCCTCTCCATCGTCGATCAGGTGGAGCTGAAGGTCACCGACGTCAACCAGATCGACGCCGCGCTGGACCACCTCCCCGAGGACCTCTTCGCCTTCTTCGAGTTCCCGGTGAGCAACACCGCGGGCGTGGGCGACTGCCGCGGCTACGTCGCGGCGCTCTCGGGCACCGGCGCGGGGGCCAAGATCCGCACCGGCGGCCTCGTCAGCAACGCCTTCCCGACGATCGAGGAGGTCGCCACCTTCCTGCACGCCTGCGCCGACGCCGACGTGCCCTTCAAGGCCACCGCGGGGCTGCACCACCCCGTCCGCGGCGTGCACCGGCTCACCTACGAGCCCAACAGCCCCACCACCAAGATGCACGGCTTCCTCAACCTCTTCCTCGCCGCGGCGATCGTGCGCACGCACAACCCCGACGTGGCCGTCACCCACGCCATCCTCGCCGGCGAAGAGCCCGCCGACTTCCGCTTCAGCAACACCGTGCTGGGGTGGAAGGAGCACATGCTGACCGTCGCCGAAGCCTCCGTCGTGCGCGAGAACTTCGCGATCTCCTTCGGGAGCTGCTCCTTCGACGAGCCCGTCGCCGACCTCAGGGCGATGAACGCTTTCTGACCGGCAACTACCCGGCGGCCGGCGCCGCCGCCCGGCGCGCCCTCGGCTCAGCTGTCCCCGTACCCGAGCCGCCCGAACTCCATCGCGTTGAACATCTCGATGGTGGCCTGCTCCTGCTTGATCAGGCCCGTCTGGGGCAGCCTGCCGGTGCGGTGCAGCTCGACCATGCCGCAGACGCCCGCGGCGGTGGTCAGCTCGATGGCGGGCCAGACGCGCCCCCACAGCTCGCGGCTGCGCACCGCGCGCCGGAAGTTGACCTGCTCGCGCCGACCGTTGCGGACGCCGACGCAGTTGACGAAGATCACCACCACGTCCTGCGTCGTCGCCGGGATGGCGTGGTCCAGCAGGTCCACCGCCAGCGCGCGGTCGAAGGTCCGCCCCCGGGCGTTGGGGGCCGCGTGCTCGTTCCCCAGCCGCAGGTCCTGCAGCAGGAACTTCATCAGCGTGTTGTGGCCGGGGTAGCGGATCGTCTTGTACGCGATCCGCGTCTCGGGCGTCACTTTGCCCTTCTCGATCATCGACTCGATCAGGCTCCCCACGCCGCCGCTCGTGTAGAAGGCCTCGTACTCCACGCCCTCGAAGGAGAAGGTCTCGAGCCCCTCCAGCGCGGGCACCGCGACCGTCTGCCCGTTCAGCATCACGCGGCAGGGCTCGCAGTACTCGTTGATCACCCCCGCCGTGCTCCAGGTGATGTTGTACTTGAGCTGGTTCGTGGGGAACTGCGGCAGCGCCCCGACGCGCAGCGTCAGGTCGTGCACCTCGGAGAAGTCGCGCGCGATGTCGTTCGCGGCGATGGCGATGTACCCCGGCGCGAGCCCGCACTGGGGCACCAGCGCCACCTTCGCCCGCCCCTGCTCGGCGATGGAGCGCACGCGGTCGGTGGTCTCCACGTCCTCCGTCACGTCGAAGTAGTGGACGCCCAGCTCGTTGGCCAGCTCCGCGATCCCCGCCACGAGGTTGAAGGGGAGCATGCAGATCACGTAGTCGTGGCCCGTCATCACGCCGCGCACGGCGGAGAGGTCCCCCACGTCCACCTGCCTCAGCGCGAACTCCACGGGGTGCTTCACCAGGCCCCGGAGGCGCCGGAGGTTCGTCTCGGCGGTGCGGAGGTTCGCCTCGTCGCGGTCCGCCAGCGTCACCTGGTACGCCCCGCCGCCCGCCCCCAGCAGCAGCTCCGCGACCGACTTGCCCACCTTGCCCGCACCGAGCACCAGCACCTTCTTCATCAACGAACCTCCGATCCCGCCAGGGCGGGGCCAATGCTAGCGGCCACGTCGGCACTTTCTCCGGCCCGGCCCACAACGATCCCCTTTCCGGGGCCCTTTCTGGTGCTTCCGCGCCGCGGAGAACACAAAGGGGGCCCCGCGCGGAGCCCCCCTTTTCGCCCGATTGCCCCGCGGGATTCCATCCCGCCGGAGTCAGTCCTTCTTCACCCGGCGGGAGATGATCTCCATCATCCTGTACTCGTTGCCCTTCAGGTCGGGGCCGTACATCTCCATCCTGTACTCATCATCGGAGATGACGGTGTCCACCTCGCGGAAGGTGATCTTGCCGCGGGTGGGGTGGTTCCAGTGCATGGTCCAGGTCATGACCTTCCTGTCGTCGGAGAGCTTGCCGGTCCCGAACATCATGCCGGTGCCCATGTTGTCCACCCAGACGACCTGAAACTCCTTGGCGGCGTTGTCGTAGCCGTAGAGGGTCGCGCCCTCGAACATCTCGTCGTTGCCGGGGATGGGGCCCTTGAACTCGCCGTGGATGAAGCGTCCGCCGAGGGTGCTGACGAAGCGGGCGGTGCTGGTCGTCTCCATGGCGGGAGCGTCGGGGGGCATCCACATCTTGTTCTTGCCCTCCCAGGTCCCCACCATCTTGCCGAGCCACTCATGCTCGGGCCCCGGCTGGGCGGCCTTCATGCAGACCTCCATCTCCTGCATCAGCTCGGGGGTGAGCCAGCTGGGCAGCTCGCCGGGCTTGTTCTCGGGCTGGGACGCCACGCCCATCAGCCCCGCCACCGCCACCGCCGCCACGCCGACCAGCGACCAGTTCTTCACAGCCATGCGCATCTCCTTGTTTGCCTGTTCAGGGAATCCCGCACCCGCCGGCACGGGGGATTCGAGTATACCCCCCCATAACTCATGCGTCCGGGCTTTGTCTGGATCTATTTCGCAAGGCCGTTTCGTGACGCCACTTGCGCCGACCGGATTGGTCGCGCCCCGGCCAGGGACGGGGGCCAAGGACCCCGAGGAGCGGGCCGCACGGCCCGAGAACATGGTGATCGACGCCGCGCGGTGGATCACATCCGCCGTTTTTGTGATCACATTTTCCGTTTTTGTCATCACATGGGCCGCATCGTTGATCAACCGCGCGGCGCGGCGGATCAACTTTGCCGCCGCACGCGTGATGATCCGGCCGCGTCGATGATTGATTTTTTCGCCCATGTGA
>CALJIV010000016.1 GCA_937974035.1 uncultured Phycisphaerales bacterium | reverse complement strand
GTGATCATGTTCTTCACGAAGTCGGCGTGGCCGGGGCAGTCCACGTGGGCGTAGTGCCGCTTCGCGGTCTCGTACTCGGTGTGCGAGGAGGCGATGGTGACGGTCTTGTTGGCGTCACGGACGGTGCCGCCCTTGGTGATTTCGGCGTAGGTCTTAACCTCGCCGCCGAAGCGGGCCGCCGAACGAGCCGAGAGCGCCGCGGTCAGCGTGGACTTGCCGTGGTCGATGTGACCGATCGTGCCGACGTTGACGTGTGGCTTGGTACGAGTGAATACACCCTTTGCCATGAGAACCTACCTCCAACAAGACACTGCGGGATACCCGTTGTTGCAGGCTTGGGGCGGGGCTCCCAAGGCGCCTCCACCAAGCCGAGACCACCACGATCCTCGGGGCCTCGCGGCCCCGCCACCGTTCCAACCCCCGTGCCCACGGCTGCCAAAACCGCGGGTGGCGGTCCGGGGCGCTGATGCGCCTCGTCACCGCCGGGGGCGCCGGTCCTTCGTCCTCCGCTCAACCCCTTGAACGATCAGGGTTGCGACGGCTCGAAGGCCCGGCACTCGAACACAAGCCACCAATGGGATTTGAACCCATGACCTCTCCCTTACCAAGGGAGTGCTCTACCACTGAGCTACGGTGGCCTACGCCGGTCTAGTACAGCCCGCCGCCATGGGTCAGCCGTTGTCCGGCCGGTCCATAGAAGACAGCCCCCGCGCGGACCGGCCGCGCGGGGAGGGATGATAGCGGGGAGGGGGTGGGGGTCAATGACCCCGGCCAATCCGCCGGTCCCCCCGCTCAGGCGACCACCGCCTTCAGCCCTACCTCTACGTTGTTCCGGGTCGCGTTGGAGTAGGGGCAGATCTGGTGGGCGTCCTGCACCAGCCGGTCCGCCTCCTCCTGCGTCACACCGGACATGCGGACCGACAGGTCCACTTTCAGGCCGAAACCCCCGGCGTCGTTCTTCCCGATCCCGACCGCCGCCTCCACAGTGATGTCCTTGGCAGGAACCCGCTGCTGGCGGGCGACCAGGTCCACGGCACCTCCGAAGCACGCGGCGTACCCCGCCGCGAAAAGGTCCTCCGGGGTGGTGGTTCCCGGCTTGCCGGGACCGCCCATCGCCTTGGGGACGGAAAGCTCCACGTCCACCAGCCCGTCGGAGTTCCGGGTGTGGCCGTTGCGGCCGCCGGTGGCGGTGGCGTGTGCGGTGTGGAGGATCGTCAGGCCCATGAGTCGCTCCTTCCGCGCGCCGAGAAGAGCGCGCTCGCAACCGTAGGGCCCCCCACCACATCAGCCGTCGCAGCGAATGCGGTGATGGCGGATGTGCAAGAACCTCGCTTGCAGCGCGAACGTTCCGCGCCGATGCCACGCCTCGGCGGGCGTGAACCTGGAGAAGCTAAACAACTTCTCATTCAAGGTTTAACGCTGCTGGAAGCGCGGAGGCTAGGCGGCTGCTAGCTTGGCCGACTGACTCTCAGGGCCTCCCGCGAATCCCAGCCTGCAACGCGGGGCCCGTACGTGGGGGGCCGGGGATCGACAGGTCCCCGGCCTCTTGTGTTCCCGTCGGGAGCGCAGCCCCGCGCTTGGGAGCCCGACCCGGCCGGCACTACCATGCCCGCGTGCCCACCCTTCACCGCATCGAAGTACGAATCCGCCCCGACCTGCCCGACCCGCGCGCGAACGCCGTTCGTCGGCGCGCCGAGGCGCTTGGGTTTCAGCTCGGCCACGTGTCCACCGCCAAGGTCTACCTCGTCGAGGCGGACCTCGACGGCGCTTCGCTTGACCGTGTGCTTGCCAAGCTGCTCGCGGACCCCGTGACCGAGCAGGCGAGCGTGGGCGCCGCCCCCACTCCTGCCGCGGCACAGACCATCGAAGTCCACCCGCTTCCGGGCGTGATGGACCCCGCGGCTCAGTCCGTGGCGCAGGCGATCGAAGAGCTCACGGGCAGCCAGCCCCAGGTCTCGACCGGCTCGCGGTTCGATCTCTCCGGCATCTCGCGCGAGCAGGCGGAGGAGCTTGCGCGCCAGGTGCTCGCGAACCCTGTGATCCACCAGATCAGCACCGGCCCCTGGACCCCCACCGCCTTGCCCAAGGGTCACGGCTACACGCTCCAGGTGCGCTCCATTCCGCTCATCTCGCTGAGCGATGAGGAACTGGTGCGCCTCTCCCGCGACGCCCACCTCTTCCTGAGTCTTGACGAAATGCGCGCGGTGCAGGAGGAGTTCCAGCGCGTGGGTCGCGACCCCACCGACATCGAGCTGGAAACCCTGGCGCAGACCTGGTCCGAGCACTGCGTCCACAAGACGCTCAAGAGCACCGTCCGCTACACGCCGGGCCCCGCCCCCAAGGGCTGGAAAGACCCGATCCGCTGGGGCGAGCACCCCAACCACGAGGTGGACGAGGATGGTTCGATCACGATCCACAACCTGCTCAAGTCCACGGTCGCCGCGGCGACCTTCGAACTGATCGAGGACGGCCTGGACTGGACGCTGAGCGTCTTCAAGGACAACTCCGGCATCGTGGCGCTGGACGACGCCCACGGCGTGTGCATCAAGGTCGAAACGCACAACCATCCTTCGGCGCTGGAGCCCTATGGCGGCGCGGCGACGGGCGTGGGCGGGTGCATCCGCGACGTGATCGGGACCGGGCTGGGCGCAAAGCCGATCGCGAACACGGATGTCTTCTGCGTCGCCAGCCCCAACCTGGATGAGCTGCCGCCGGGAGCGCTGCATCCCCGCCGCATCCTGACGGACGTGGTCGCGGGCGTGCGCGACTACGGCAACCGCATGGGCATCCCCACGCTCAACGGCGCGGTCGCCTTCGACGACCGCTACGTGGGCAACCCGCTGGTCTTCTGCGGGTGCGTGGGACTGATCCCGCGCCGCCTCATCAAGGGCCAGGCCAAGCCCTGCGACCGGATCATCGCGCTGGGCGGGCGCACGGGGCGCGACGGCATCCACGGTGCCACGTTCTCCAGCGCGGAGCTTGAGGAGGGCCATAGCGACGAGTTCTCCCACGCCGTGCAGATCGGCAACGCGATCGAGGAGAAGCGGCTGCTGGACGCGATCGTGCGCGCACGCGACGCTCGCCCCGAAGGGCCGCTGTTCAACGCCATCACCGACTGCGGCGCGGGCGGGTTCTCCTCCGCCGTGGGAGAGATGGGCGCGAAGCTGGGGGCCGAGGTTCACCTGGACCGCGCGCCGCTGAAGTACGCGGGCCTCTCGTACACCGAAATCTGGATCAGCGAGGCGCAGGAGCGGATGGTGCTCGCCGTGCCGCCGGAGAACGTGGAGGCGCTGAAGGCCATCTGCGACGAAGAGCACGTCGAACTGGCGGACCTGGGCCACTTCGGGACGGAGAACGAGGAGCTGATCCTTTATTACGCCGACACGGAGGTGGGCCGCCTCTCGATGCACTTCCTGCACGAGGGCATCCCCACGCCGACGCGCGAGGCGACGTGGGCCCCGCCCGCGCCGAAGGGGCAGGCCACGACTCCAACTCTGCCCAGGGCGCAGGAAGCGCTCCTGCGTCTGCTGAGCCACCCCACCATCGCCAGCAAGCACTGGATCATCCGCCAGTACGACCACGAGGTGCAGGGGAACACCATTCTCAAGCCGCTCGTCGGCCCCGGCGGGCGCGGACCGGGGGACGCCGCGGTGCTTGAGCCCGTGCCGGGCACGTCCCGCGGCATCGCGATCGGCTGCGGCCTGGCGACCCCGCTGGGCGATCCGCTGGTGCCGGGCAGCGACCCGTACCAGATGGCGATCGCTGCGATCGACGAGTGCGTGCGCAACATCGTGTGCGTGGGCGGGGACCCGATGCGCACGGCGATCCTCGACAACTTCTGCTGGCCGAGCTGTGCCAAGCCGGAGAACCTGGGTTCGCTCGTGCGTGCCGCGGAAGGGTGCTACGTGGGGGCCAAAGCCTACCGCACGCCCTTCGTGAGCGGCAAGGACTCGCTGAACAACCAGCTCCGCTACACCGACCCGAGCACGGGCCAGGAAAAGCTGATCGAGATTCCGCCCACGCTGCTCATCACCGGGCTCGCGTATGTGCGCAATATCACGCGCTGCGTCACCATGGACGCCAAGAAGCCGGGCAACCTGCTCGTGCTCGTGGGCGTGACGCAGCCGCACATGGCCGGCTCGCTGTACGCCTCCCTCCTGGGAGAGCAGCCCTTCGGCCCGCCGTACGACACGATCCCTGCGCCGGACCTGGCGGTCGGCCCGGCTGCGGCGCGGGCCGTGGCGCAGTGCATCCAGGACGGCCTGGTGCAGTCCGCGCACGACCCATCCGAAGGCGGCCTGCTCGTCGCCGTCGCGGAAATGCTCATCGCCACCACCGGCAGCACGACGCAGCCCACGCCCCGCGGCTCGGCGCTCGCGGACCTGCTCGCCCGCGACAGCGGCCCTCGCGCCCTGGGCGCGGAACTGACGCTGCGGGACGACCTGCTGGAAGTCGAGCAGGTCGCATTCAACGAGTCGCCCAGCCGCTACGTGCTGGAGGTCAGGCCGGAGGACCTGCCCAAGATCCGCACCGTGATGCGCGACTACGGCGGCGTGCGCGTGACGCCCATCGGCAAGATCACCGACAGCGGCAGGCTGACGTGGCAGTTCGCCGACCTGGACGTTCGCGTGACGGACCTGGCGGAGGCGTGGCTGAACCCACTGGACTGGTAAGCCGCGGACTTCAGGCTCCGGTCACGCGCTTCAGCACCTTCGGCAGAATCTCTCCGCTCCGGCCGCGGAGTGAGACATCCACCCAGACGCTGATGGGCGTTTCGTCGCGGTTGACCTCCGCGGTGAAGGCGTCGCGGGCGCGGGCGACCTGCACGTAGCCCGCCGCGGGATAAACCACGCTGCTCGTGCCGACGCTGATGAAGACGTCGCACTCGTCCACGGCGCGTTCCGCGGCTTCGATGGCCGCGGCGGGGAGCATTTCGCCGAACCACACCACGTCGGGCCGCAGCAGCGCCCCGCAGGCGCTCCGCGGCGGGTATTCGGAAAAGGCCACCGGCTCGGGAATGTGCTTTTCGCCCGTGCGCGTGCAGCGCCACTCGATGATCGAGCCGTGCAGCTCGACGACGTTCACCGAGCCCGCCCGCTGGTGCAGTCGGTCCACGTTCTGCGTCAGCAGCGTCAGCGACCCGCCCCGGCTGTTCAGCCATTGCTCCAGCTTCGCGATGGCGAGGTGACCTGGGTTGGGCTCCGCGGCGAGGCAGCCCAGCCGCCGGTGGTCGTACCAGCGGGTCACAAGCTCCGGGTTTTCCGCGAAGGCCCCGGGCGTGGCGAGCTTCGCCGGGTCGAACTCCTTCCACAGGCCATCCATCGTGTCGCGGAAGGTGCGGATGCCGGATTCTGCGGAGACGCCCGCGCCGGTCAATACGACAACCCGGCGCGCGGTTCGCAAACGCTCAGCCAGCTCGTTGATGAAGCGTTCCACGTCAGCCCTTCCGCGGCTTGACGGCGAGAATCGAGCAGGGCGCTTCCTCGAGGATGCGCTCGGCGGTGCTGCCCAGCACGATGTCGCGGAGGTTGGTCTTGCCGCGGGTGCCGACCACGACGAGCTCCGCGCCGATCTGGCTGGCGAAGGCGGCCAGGCCGCGGCCGTGGTTGCCCGTCTCGATGAGCTGGTAGCGCGGCTTGAGGTAGGCCAGCTCGTGCTCGAAGGGCTTGCAGAACTCTTCGAGGCGTGCCAGCATCGCGTCGCGGTACTTGGCGTCGAGGTCCGCGGTCGCGCCGCGGGAGGCAAGGAAGGTGTTGCTCCACGGGGCGGTGAAGGCGTGGACGATGTAGAGCGTGGCGCTGTCGCGGGCGGCCATGCGAACCGCCTGATCCACCGCGCGGAGGGCGGTGTCGGAGAAGTCCACGCCGACCACGACCGTCTTGAAGGTGCCGTGGTGCGCCGCCTGGGCAAGCAGCACGTCGCAGGGGGCGTAGCGCACGCACGCGGAGGCCACCGGGCCCACGCCCTTCTTGACGTGCAGCCCGCGGGCGCCCAGCACGAGCAGCCCCGCCTGCGCCTCGTCCGCGCGGCGGGAGAGCGCCGCCGTGGTGGAGTTCACTTCGACGTCGAAGGGCAGGCTCGCGGCTCCGGGGATCGCGCTGGAGAAGGCCTTCCACCGCTCGCGGCCTTCCTCCTTCAGCCCCTCGGTGATGGACTCCTGCATCACGCTGATGGTTTCGTAGAGGCTGATTGTGAGCAGCGTCTCCACGACGTGCACCACGCTGACCTTCGCCTGCGTGAACGCGCCGATGCGCATCGCCTGGCGCAGCGCGGCTTCGGAGCTCTCAGAAAAGTCCACGCCGACCAGAATGGAGTTGAGCTGGCTCATGCCCAACTGTATCAGGCGTGTCGGGCTTGAGCCGGTGATTTCCCGCAGCCTCTTTTCCAAGGCGCAGACGGAACACACAAAGCCGCAGGATTCTTAACTCCAGAACGGCTCGCCGCGTGCAACGAGGGCCAGCAGTCCCACGGCCTTGGCTTTTCGAAGCCACCCTGCGGGGCGGTAGGCCATTGCGACGTGGCCGACTTGCTCATGCCCCGCTCGTGCGCCTCGACCAGGATGGCGTGCTGCTTGCTTCCATCCTGGGTGCTGAGCCGTTCGGACACCTCATTGTTCTGCATCAGCGGAGATCACTCGAACCTCCCGCGGTCCGCAATTTTGAAGTTGTACATGCTTGCGACCTCGCGGGCGGACTTTTCGCCGATGTTGCTGAGCTGGGCGATCATCTGCTTGGGCTTGTTGGCCGCGAGCTTGCCGAGCTGCTCCCACTTGTGCGCGAGCAGCCCCTTGAGGTCGGCGGTGGTGTTGCGGGCGTGGCCGGCGGGGTACATCACCAGGCCGCTGTCGAAGACCTGGCCCTGCTCGTCGGTGATGATGACTGAGGTGGGGATGCCGTCGGGGTACTTGGCGTCGTACTCCGGCCCGCCGTGCTCGAAGGTCATCTTGTCCATGAGGGCGCGGGTGACCGGGTGGTGCAGGGCGTGGGCGTCGAAGTCGTGGGGCAGGAGCATGAGCTCCCGGAACCCGTACGGGCCCTTGTAGCCCGCGGCGCGAAGCTCCAGCGCCTTGCGGAGCATGGTGCACACCAGGTAGAGCATGGAGTGATCGGCGCTCTGGCGCGTGCGGGGGTCACGCTTGGCGGGGTCGCCGATGATGCCGAAGGCGGGCTCGTAGGCCACCACCACGATCTTGCTGATCGCGTCGCCGGTCTGGTCCTCCAGCAGGTGCGGGTTGGCGGTGATGAGGTCGCACAGGCCCTGCAGCGCGCCCGCGGACTGGTGCTCGTAGAGCCCCAGCTTGAAGTGCATGCCCATCACGGCGAAGTCGTCTCCCTTGCGCGCGAGCACCAGATCGAAGGGCGAGGCGTCGGCCTTCTCCGTGTTGGCCTCGGTGGCGCCCACCTTCTGGAACATCTGCCCCGGACCCTCGAAGAGCCGGAAGATGGCTTCGGGGTTGCGGAAGATGTCCCGCGGCCCGAGGAAGCCGGCCATCGCGCGCTTCATGCAGAGCACGGCGGCTTCGGTTGAGATCGCCGCGGAGGCGCCCTTGCTGTCGCTGAGCTGCTTGCCGGCGCGGATCGCGCGGAAGGGGATGTAGTGAGCGACGACCATGCCGATGGCGCTCTCGATCTGCGCCGCGGTGGCGCCCATCATCGCGCCGAAGGTCGCCGCGGAGGCGATGGCGCCGTGCACGACGTGGTCGATCTTGTAGCTCTTGAGGCTGAAGACCTCGGCGAGCCGGCCGCGGATCTCGTCGAGCAGCACCATGCCGCGGAGGGCGAACTCGCCGTCCATGCCGCGGAGCTGAGCCGCGGCGACGGGAACGGCGTAGAAGTCGTTGTGGCCGAACTCGCCGGCGGTGTGGCCAAGGGCGGGATTGAAGCCGAAGTTGGTGCCGTTGCTGTCCCACTCGCGGACGGCGGCGCAGTTCGCGGCGATGGCCTTCTCAACCGCGACGTCGATGTTGCTGCCGAAGACGGGCACGCCCGCGCGTACGGTGTTCTCCGTCCAGGCGGCGCCGCGCTTCACGCCCGTGCTGGGCACCTCGTACCGCAGCGCCTCTTCGCGGAGGATCAGCGGGGCGTTGGTGCCCAGGGCGATGGCCGACACGCCGCAGAGGCAGGCGTCGGTGTAGAAGAGGCTCGTGCGCTCCAGCACCGCCTCCGAAGGCTCGCCGCGCTTGGCCGGGTCGTCGCTCCACATGAAGTCGATGGCGTACTGAGCGATGCCCAGGGCCTGGTTGCTGTCGGCGGGGAGCAGCGTGTGGGTGTCGGTGTTCACAAGGGAGGCGATGTCGGTATCGGTCGCGGCGGGCATGGCTTTGTGGCTCCTGTGTGGGCCGCAAGCGTAGGAGGGGAGCCCCGGCACCTGCGCCGCCATTGACGCAAGTGATATATGGGCAAGTACTTGCGCCGGAAGAAAACCGCCCGCCGCAAGGGCCGGGCCTCTGTTTGCACCGCTCTTGCGTCGTCTTAGCCCTTCACGCTGAGCTCCATGCCGTCGAAGGCGAGCACCGCATGGATGCCGCGTTCGAGGCCTAATCGGCGCACCGCTTCCTCCGCCTCGCCCTCAGGGGCGGTGGTGACTTCGGTGCCGCAGTGGGTGAAGACGGCCCGTTCCACCCCTTCCGCGCGGCACCAGCCAAGCTGCGTCCGCACCGTGGCGTGCCCGACCAGTGCGCCGCTCCCCCCAACTCTTCGCACAAGGGAGGTCGTGAGGGTCGAGCCGTCGCCGACGTACACATCCACACCCTTGAAAGCGGCGGCACGGTCTTTGATCGCCACCACGTCGGGCGCGTAAAGCACGCTCGCATCCTTTTCCTCGCTGACGCGGTAGCAGACCGCCGGGCAGCGGACGGAGTGGTCCACCGGGAAGGCCTCGAAGGTCAGCCCCATCACCTCGAAGGGCTCACGGGGCCGGACGATGCGCCGGTCGGCGATGGGGTAGCTGTCGATCAGCGCCCAGGTCTCCTGCGTGGCCCACACCGGGCAGTGGGCCCCTTCCTTCAGACCCCAGGCGTGGTCGGGGTGAGCGTGGGTCAGCACGACGGCCCCGGGGTTGATCTCGCGGAAGATCTCCAGCCAGTCCTCCCCGCAGTCGATCATCACCCCCTTGCTCATCTTCATGCGTCCGACGCCCGCGGCGGCGAGCGCGCTGGAGTGCCGGCCGTGCCGGCGAGACCTGGCCTCGATCCGCCCCCGGGTGCCCAGGAACGTGAACTTCATGCTTCTCTCTACGCTGGCCGGGTTCAGGACGGGTGAAGGCGTCCGGGACATGCGAGGAAGGCGGACCCTAAGAACCCGTTCACACCCTACCATGCCAGCCCCGTGCTCCGATCCCCGATCACTCTCTGGCGAACGATCTTCCTGGACCTGCTCAAGCTCGTGGGTGTGACCACGCTCGTGCTGGTGCTGGTGATCGCGCTGGGAGCGGCGGTCAAGCCCCTGTCCGACGGCGTGCTGAGCGCGGGCGACCTGCCCAAGTTCGTGCTGATCGCCTGCGTGCCGATGCTGGCCTACGCCCTGCCCTTCGCGGGCGGCTTCGCCACCACGCTGGTCTATTACCGCATCGCCAACGAGAACGAGGCGACCGCTGCCTACGCCAGCGGCATCAGCCACCGGAGCCTGCTGGCCCCGGCCCTGGCCCTGGCCCTGCTCCTCACCGGCTCGCTGGTGCTGCTCAATGAGCAGGTGATCCCCGTCTTTTTGCGCACGATGCAGAAGCTCATCACCGTGGACGTCGCCCGCCAGCTCCTGCAGGGGGTGGCCCGCGGCGAGGCGGTGGACTTCAGCACCGGCATCGGCGGCTCGGACACCCGCATGATGATCTACGCCGACAGCGCCCAGCGCGTGGAGCAGCCCACGCCCGGCGCGACGGACCAGATCGTCTTCAACAACTTCGCCTTCGTGCAGACCGACAAGCAGGGCAAGCCGGTGCAGGAGCTCTCCTCGCGCCGGGCATACCTGTGGCTCTTCCCTGCCGCCGCGGAGAACGGCGAGGGGCAGGCCCAGGTCGTCATGCTCTTTGAGAACGTCGTGGCCTTCGCGGAGCGCTCCGGCGTGCTCGCTGTGGACAGTCAATCCGCCTCGTTCACCATCCCCAACACCTTCTCGGAGAAGGTCGCGTTCATGTCTTGGCGCGAGCTGCGCGACCTGCCCGAGCATCCCCATCGCATCAACTGGGTGGAGTTCCACCGCCAGAGGCTGATCAATGCCCTGGCCGAGCGGAAGCTGATGCAGCGGCTGCGCGAGGCCGCGGCGACCTCCCAGCCCATCGGCTTTACCGACCCCTCCGGACGTCTGGTGACGGTGCGGGCGGGGTCGATCAACGGCGCTGATGGCCGGTGGGTGCTGCGGTCGGGCGTGCCGGGGGGAGCGGTGGATGTCAGCCGCGTGCGGACCACCACCAGCGGCGACAGCACGCAGAGCATCACCGCGGAGACGGCGGTTCTGGCCCGGATGCAGGGGCCGCAGGGCGCCCCGCCCACCTACGAGCTGCTGCTCGAGAAGGCCCGTGTGCGCGACTCCGCCGCCATCGGCGAGACCGCCGCGACGGTCGAACGCGGCATGATCCCGCTGCGCTCCCTCACCCCGCACCCCGACCCCGCGGCGGAGCTGCGGCAGCTCTCCACCAGCGCTCTGCTGGAGCAGGCGGACGAGTGGGTGAAGGCGGGCGACACGCTGGGGGGCAGCGCCGACCTCATGCGTGAGGCGATCGAGCGGCTGGGACGGTCCATCATCAGCAAGCAGAATGAGCGCATGGCGATGGCCGCGTCCTGCGCGGTCATGATCCTGACCGGCGCGGTGACGGCGCTGCTGCTGAGCCGCAGGCTCCCGCTGACGGTGTACCTGTGGACCTTCCTGCCCGCGCTGGCGACGATCGTGACGATCAGCGGCGGGCAACAGCTCGTGCATCAGGTCGGCTCCTCGGGACTCTTCCTGATGTGGAGCGGCGTCGGGGCCTTCGCCGTGTACACGTTTGTGGTTTACTGGTGGCTCGCCAAGCACTGACCTGCCGGAGCGGACGTGCCAGCCCACCCCTACGACGAGTTGCAGGCGGAGGTTGATCGGCGGCAAGCCTGGCGGGGCGTGCTCGCGCTGATCGCGCTGGTGACGGGCGCGCGGCTGCTCTACCTCGCCTTCCTCTGCCCGTACACCCTCATCGAGGACGAGGCCAACTACTGGGAGTGGTCGCGTCACCTGGCGCTTTCGTACTACACCAAGGGGCCGGGCATCGCCTGGACCATTGCTCTCTTCACGCGCGTGCTGGGGGAGACGGAGTTCGCGATCCGTGCCGCGGCGGCCATCGCCTCGGGCGTGGGCGCGACCGCCATCGCTGGGCTGACGCTCGACATCACGGGCAACCGCCGGTGCGCGTGGCTCGGGGCGGCGATCTTCTTCCTCATGCCCGTGTTCCAGGTGCTCGCCCTCATCACCACGATCGATGGGCCGTACGCGGCGTGCTGGGCGTGCGCGGCGTGGGCGGCGTGGAGAGCGGCGACGCGAGGCTCGGGCACGGCGCTGCTCGTCCTGGGCGTCGCGATGGGGCTGGGCGTGCTGTACAAGTACACGATGCTGCTCTTCCTGCCGGGGTGGCTGTGGGCGGCGTGGAAAGCGCGTCGTGATGGCGGTCCGGCGATGCCGCTGCTGCCCTGCATCGCGGCGCTCGCTCTCTTCCTTGCGATTACTTCTCCAATCGCCCTGTGGAACCATGACCAGGGCTGGCCAACGCTGCAGCACCTGCTGGGGCATCTGGGCCTGGCCGGGGGCGACCAGCCCGTCCGTCAAGGGAACGGGATGGGCTGGACGTACAAGCCGCAGTGGACGCTGGGCTACATCGGCACACAACTCGCGATTGCCGGGCCGATGTTGATTCTTGTTGTGGCGCAGACGCGGCGGGCGTGGCGCGAGCGTGCGAGCGACGCCGCGGGGTGGGCCAAGGTGCGGTTCCTGCTGGCGTTGAGTCTGCCGGTGTTCGTGACGTACCTGGGCGTGAGCCTCGTGACCAATCCGCAGGGCAACTGGGCGCTCTCGGGGTTCATCACGCTCGTGCCGCTGGCGGCGATGGCATGGCCTCGGCTTGAGCCGGGGACGAGTGTTTCGATCTGGCGGCGTCCGTTCCTGTGGCACGTCCGCAACGTGGTCATCATCCTGGGGCTGCTCACGGGCCTGGGGATGCTCCGTGTTGATCTTTTTGCGCGCATTCCCAAGCTCGGCCCGCTGATCCCGACGTGGCGGGCGATGGGCGCGGATCAGATGGCCTCGCACACCCGCGAGATCGCGGATGAGATCAAGACGGAGACGGGCGAAGAACCCTTCTTCATGGCGCTGCACTACGGGCGTGCGGCGCAGCTCGCCTTCTACCTGCCGGGGCGGCCCACCGTCTATTGCACCTCCTCGATGATGCTCAACGGCAGGCGCAATCCCTACGACTTCTGGCCGGAGACGAACCTGCGGCAGATCGGCACGCGGAGGTCCGAGACCTTCACGCTCCGCGGACGGAACGCGGTGGTGAACGGCGCCACGCGCGAGGACTGGGAGCCGTACTTCGAGCGCGTGGTCGAGGTCGGCAAGCTCCGCGCCGACGGCAAGAAGAACCGGCCCAGCTTCAAGGCCTACGGGTTCAAAGGATTCCCCGAGCCATGAACAAGCTCCCCATCAGCCTCGAGCCGCCGGCCCTGCGTGCCCGCCGTCGCGTGCGGGTGCTGGGGGGCGTGCTCGCGCTGGCGGCGGGGCTGCTGATTCTGTCGCTCCTAGACATGGCGCTGTGGCGGGCGATGCGGGTGGAGAACCTCCCGGCGCTGGAGCGCAAGGACTGGTATCAGGTGCTGCGGCAGTGCGGGTCGCTGCTGCCTTGGCTGATCGTCGCGGGGGCGCTGTGGCTCCATGACCGCGGTCCGCGCCGGGCGCTGTTGTTGGCGGGCGGGGCGACGCTCGGAGGAGCCGCGGCGGAGGTGGTCAAGCTCATCACCCAGCGGCTGCGGCCGGGGGACTCGGGGGAATACGTCTTCCGCTGGATGGTGGACGGCCTGCCCAACGGGCACCTGGTCAAGGGCGTGGGGCTGGCGTCGAGCCACGCGGGGGTGGCCTTCGGGGCGGCCTTCATGCTGGCGTACCTGTTCCCGCGGGTGGGCCCGCTGGCGGTCGGGCTGGCGATCGCCTGCTCGGTGACGCGCCTGCTGGCGGGGGCGCACTTCGCGACGGATGTCTACGTGGCCGCGGCACTCAGCTACGCTGTCGTGCTCGGCCTGCGCCGACTGGACGGGAACACTCGTGCCGCTGCTTGACCGCTACATCATCCGGCAGTACTTCGTGAACATCCTCGTGCTGTTCACGCTGCTGTTCGCCGTGATCATCGTCACGGACTTCTCGCTGAACTTCGACGAGTACGTCAAGGTCGCCAACCGCCTGCACAAGATCAACGGGACGGAGTCCACCTTCTTCTCCACCGCGGCGACGGCGACGTACCTGGTGTGGGACCTGTGGTGGCCGCGCCTGTTCCTCCTTTACAACTTCCTGCTCGCGCTGGTCCTCATCGGCGCGATGGGCTTCACCTGCGCCCAGCTCAACCGCCACCGCGAGTTCGTCGCGATCCTCGCGGGCGGGCTTTCGCTCCACCGCGTCGCGCGGCCGATCGTCATCGCGGCGGTGGCGCTCACGTGCTTCGCCGCGGTCAATCGCGAAGTGATCATCCCGCGCCTGGCCCCGCTCCTGACGCGCGAGAAGGGCGAAGCCGGAACGCGGTCGCTGGGGTCCATGGCCCTGCGTCTGACGCCTGATTCCAGGGGCAGGCTCTTCTACGCCAACGCCGTCTCCCTCGACTCCGACACGATCAGCGGCCTGTATGTGTGGGAGCGAGACTCGGACGGGCTCATGACCCGCAGGATCACCGCCGCCCAGGCGACCTGGGACCCCCGCGGCGGATGGGCGCTCACGGACGCCACGGCGGAATCCCGCCAGCCCTCCAACAGCGGCGAGGCGGCCCCCACACGCGCCATCACCCCCGTGACCTTCCTGGATACGGACCTGGACCCCACCGCCCTCAAGCTGCGGCGGTTCGAGAGCTATTCCAACTACCTCTCCACGGCGGAGCTCTCGATGCTGGTAAACAACCATCGCTCCCAGCCTCGGCCGAATACGTCGCTGATCGACCGGCTGGAGCGGATTCGCTACGGGCGGGTTGCGGGGTACGCCTGCACGGTCCTGCTGCTGCTCACGTGCCTGCCCTTCTACATCCGGCGCGAGCCGGGGAATCTGCTGGTGCAGACGCTGCTCTCGGCCCCCGTCGCGATCGTGGGGTTCGTGATGACGATGGTGGGCACCAGCGCGGCGATTCCGGGGCTACCGCCGCAACTCTCGGTGTTTCTCCCTGTGATGGTGCTGATGCCGCTGGCGATCGCCGCGGTGACCAGCATTCGGACGTAATCAGCGCATGCGGGTCAGCTCGATGGTGGTGACGCCGCCCACCGGCTTGTCGCCCACGAACGAGCGCCAGTGCTCGACGATGTTGTCGTCGTCCTTGAACTCCAGCGTCATGTCGCGCATGCAGTGCTGGTTGCCGCCGGCGTAGTTGGTCACGTCGTCGAAGACGAAGACCAGCCTGTTGCCCTCCATGGCCCTGGCCCGCATGCGCGGCTGGTTGCCCACCGCGCAGTAGTGAGTCATCACGATGTCCGGCCCGTCCATGTGGTAGAGGTTGGTCATCTCGTGAGCATGGCCGGGGAACATGATCTCGCGCACCACCGTGCCGCCCGAGCTGACCTTGAACTCCGACCCGACCATTTCCTCCCCATTCGGGCCCATCACCGCCCAACGGCCCTCCAGCTTCTTGACCATGCCCAGCAGGGCCTCGGTCCGGTCGGGGTCCGTCTCGACCACGCGCGGGCCGGAGGGCTGAGAAGAGGCGCAACCGACGAGCAGAACGGCGACGACGGGGAGCAGAGCGGCCTTCATCGGCGGACTCCTTGTTTGGAAATTGTGGGGGTCGAGCGTACCAACCCGTCTCCCGCCGCACAAGCCCAGGGCCAAAGAAAAACCCGCCCTCCGGAGGGTTCGGGGGGCGGGCTTCTGCCAGCAAGCTCCAGCAGGGCTGGATTTAGTTGTTGTTGACGCCGGTGCCCACGGGCGGGATCACCGTCGCGAGACGGGTGGCCCGCTGGGGCTGGGGCTCGACCGCCACCGCGGGCTTGGCGCTGGCGGGGGCGGGGCTGGAGAAGAGCAGCACAAGCTGAACGCGGTTGCTGACGCGCAGGGCTGAGTAGATCGCCTTGGTGTGGTCGTGGACCGTGTGGCGGCTGCGCCCGATTCGCTCCGCGATCTGCGGCTCGGTCAGTCCGGCCAGGAGCAGCTCAAGGACGCGCTGCTGGGCGGCACTGATATGGGCCAGAAGATCGGGCCGGGCGGCGGCAATGGCCGCACCGGAGCGCTCAAACCGGTCCTCGGACGGGCGTGTATCTTGGCTCACCATTGGTATTCCCCGAGAGCGGGATCCGTCCCCGGAGGTTCGTCACACTGAACCTCGCTACGCGGCGGTCACCGTCAACTCGCAGGAAGTATCGTCACACCCCCTTCTCATGTCGTGTAGGGACTTTTGCCCCATCGACAGGGGAACCGATCCGGGGGCTGTTAGGCTTCCACAAGCCCTTCGCGGATGGCGAATCGCGTCAGTTCGACGCGGTCGTGGATGTCGAGGCGCGACATGATGCTCGCCGAGTGGTTCTCGATCGTCTTGACCGAGAGGTGCATGGTCTTGGCGATTTCCTTCTTCGACATGCCGCGGGCGATGTAGCGCAGCACCTCGATCTCGCGGTTGGTGAGTGTGGCGGCGCGGCTCTTGGAGCTTGCCGCGAGGTGGACGCCGTCGGCGTCGATGACGAGGCGCGCCTGCACCTCGGGCGAGAAGTAGCTCTGCCCGGAGGCGACGGCGCGGATGGCCTCGATGACCTTCTCCGGCGGCTGATTCTTGCTGAGGTATCCCAGCGCGCCGCAGGCCAGAGCCGCCTCGATGTAGCGGTCGTGCGTGAAGGCGGAAAGGAAGAGGATGCGGGCAGTGGGCACGCGGGCGGTGATGATGCGTGCGGCGTCGAAGCTGGCCACGCCGGGCATGTCGATGTCCAGCACGACGACGTTGGGGCTGAACTGCAGCGAGGCGGTGATGGCGTCATCGGCGTTGCCGACCTCGGCCACCACGGTGATGGCGGGGTTGTCGTGCAGCACGCGGGCCACCGCCCTCCGCACCAGGGTGTGGTCGTCCGCGAGCACCACCTTGATCGTGTCGTTCATACCTGACTTCCTGCCTTGCCGGCCTTGTTCAGCCCGGCGATGGCCCTTCGGAGATCGGCGAGTTGGAACGGTTTGTGAAGCAGCACCACCCCCGCGTCTTCGATGGGCTCGGACGGGTGGGCGGCGACGATCACAGCGCTGGTGGCCTGCCCGCGCTCCCTGAGGTCGTGCAGAAGGGCCAGGCCGCCCCGCCCGGGAAGGTCCTGGTCCACCACCAACAGATCGATCTGAAGATTCATCGACGCAGCGAGCTTAAGCGCCTGTTCGGCGGTCGAGGCGTGCGCGATTTCATATCCGAGCGCGGAAAGCATGGAGGCAAGCAGCCCGCGGACGAGCGTGTTGTCCTCGGCGAGCAGCGCGAGCCCGCCGCGGATCGGCTCCGCAGGGGCTTCTCCGGGTTCCTCAGTGCGGGCGGGCGCGGGGATGAGCGGGAAGGTGACGGTGAAGGTGGAGCCCTTGCCCGGCTCGGACTGGACGGAGATGGAGGCGCCGTGCTCCTGCACGATGCCGTGGATCACCGCGAGGCCGAGGCCGGTGCCGCGGCCGCGGGGCTTGGTCGTGAAGAAGGGCTCGAAGATGCGGGCCTTGATCTCCGGCGTCATGCCGATGCCGGTGTCCTGGACGGAGATGTTGACGGCCTGGGGGACTTCCGCGCCTGGGCCGCGGCGCGTGACGGGCGTGCCGTCGGCGCGTGCGGGCTTGACGGAGACGGTGAGCGTTCCACCAGCCTCGCCCATCGCGTCGCGTGCGTTGAGCCCGAGGTTGATGATGACCTGCTGGAGCTGGGTGTCGTCGGCGCTGACCCACAGGTCCTGGGCCTCGTGCGTGTCCATCACCAGCCGGACGGAAGGGGGCAGCGTGCGCCTGAAGAGCCTCGCGGCGACCTCCACGGCGTGGGCGACCTGCACGGGCACCTTCTCCGTCTTGGCTTTGCGCGCAAATGTGAGCAGCGCGCCGGCGACGCCGGTGGCCTGGCGGGTCGCTTCCTCGACCTGGTTCAGCGATTCGAGCGCCGGGTGCTGGGCCGAGAGCGTGCTGCGGGCGAGGGAGGCGTAGCCGCGGATCGCCGTGAGGAGGTTGTTGAAGTCGTGGGCGATGCCGCTGGCGAGCTGACCGACGGCCTCCATCTTCTGGGACTGGCGAAGCTTTTCATCCGCTTCGCGGAGGGCCTTCTCGGCGCGGCGACGCTCGGTGATGTCCACGGCCACACCGCAAACGTACCTGCGGTTTGGGGGTTCGACGATGGGAAACTTGACGGTGAGCCACTCATGCTCGCCGTCTTCCTGGGGGACGATCTCGATGAGCTCGATCGGCGTGTTGGTCTCGAGCACCTGGCGGTCCACGGCACGGAGACGCTCGGTGATATCCGGGGGCCAGAGGTCGGCGTCGGACTGGCCGAGGATGTGCTTCTGCTCGCTGCCGAAGAGCCGCTTAAACACGGCGTTGTAGTAGACGTAGCGCCCGTGCTCGTCCTTCATGAAGGCCACGGCGGGGCTGTTGTCCATGAAGGACTGGAAACGCTGCTCGCTGGCGCGGAGGGCCATTTCGGCGCGTCGGCGCTCGGTGATGTCGGAGATGGAGCCGGCCATGCGGACCGGCTTGCCCGACTCGTCGCGGACGGTCTTGCCGCTGATGTGAAAGTAGCCGTAGCTGCCGTCGTAGCGGCGCAACCGACACTCGACGATGAAGGGGGCGCCCTTCTCGAGGTGGGCCTTTATCGCATCCCGGAGCAGGTCCCGGTCTTCGGGGTGCACGTGCTCGAGGGCTTCTGCCGTGGGCCGCACCTCCTGGCCGCGGGGGATGCGGAGCAGGTCGTACATGCGCTCCGACCACACCAGCGTGTCGTCGCGCATGTTCCAGTCCCAGATGCCGTCGGTGCTCGCTTCGGTGACGAGGCGCAGGCGCTCTTCGGATGCGGCGAGGGCCTGCATGGCGCGGTCGCGGTCCACCTGCACGCGCTTGCGCTCGATGGCGTAGCGCACCGAGCGTTGCAGAACCTCGGCCTCGATCTTGCCCTTGACCAGATAATCCTGCGCTCCCTCGCGGACGGCGCTGATGGCGAGGTTCTCGTCGGAGTGGCCACTGAGCACGACGACGGCCGTTTCCGGGGCCTTGGAAGCCACGGCGTGCAGCGTGTCGAGCGATTCGCTGTCGGGGAGGTTGAGGTCGAGGAGGACGAGGTCGAAGGCCTGAGCGCCGAGACATTCGAGGGCGGCTTCGAGCGTCTCGGCCTTGCGGACGGTGGCGGCGGGGCCTCGGGAGCCGGAGAAGATCAGCTCGATGAGGCGTGCGTCCGCCGGGTTGTCCTCGACCAGCAGGATGTTGAGGGTGGGTGGAATCATGGATGAGGCGCCGGATCCTCACTCGGGGGGCGGCGTGCGGACCACCCTCAGCCAGAAGTCCTCGATGGAGCGGATCACGTCGATGAACTGCCCCAGGTCTACGGGCTTGACGATGTAGCAGTTGGCGTGCAGCCCGTACGTTTGCACAATATCCGCCTCGGCGCGGGAGGTGGTCAGGATGACCACGGGGATGCGCTTCAGCTCCGGGTCGGACTTGATCTCGGCGAGCACCTCGCGCCCGTCCTTGCGAGGGAGATTGAGGTCCAGCAGGATGAGGTTGGGACGCGGCGCGTTGGCGTAGATTCCCTGACGTCGGAGATAGGCCAGCGCCTCCTCGCCGTCTCGGGCAACGTTCAGGCGGTTGGAGTACCGGCCTTCGGCCAGCACCTCCCGGGTCAGCCGGATGTCCGCCTCGTTGTCCTCCACCAGAAGGACTTCGGCCGTTCGCTCCAGAGTCAGCGTGCTCATGGCGACGTCTCTCCCGCGTCTTTGAGTGTGAAGTAGAAAGTGGAACCGTTCCCAGGCTGAGATTCCACCCAGATGCGGCCGTCGTGCCGCTCCAGTATTCGTTTGCAGATGGCCAAACCGATGCCGTTCCCGGGATAAACCGAGCGCGGGTGCAGGCGTTGGAACATCGTGAAAATCTTCTCACTGTGCTTGGGCTCGATGCCGATGCCGTTGTCCGTCACCTGGAAGAGCCAGCCCTCGCCGTCGCGTGAGGCCTTCACCTCGATGATCGGGGCCTTGCCAGGCGCGTGGAACTTGATCGCGTTGCCGATGAGGTTCTGGAAGACCAGGGCGAGCTGGGATTCGTCCGCCAGCACTTCGGGCAGCGGCTCGCACCGCAGCGTCGCGCCGCTGGTCTCCAGCGCCACGCGGAGGTTGTCTCGCGCCCGCGCAAAGGCCGCGTCCGCACGCACCCGCCCCAGCACACGCGGGCGGCTGCTCACGCGCGAGAAGGCCAGCAGATCCTCGATGAGCTGCTGCATGCGGACCGCGCCCTCCACGGCGTAGCCGATGAACTCGTCCGCGTCCTTGTCCAGCCGACCCTTGTACCGCTGCGCGAGCAACTGGGTGAACGAAGTCACCATGCGCAGAGGCTCCTGCAGGTCGTGGCTGGCGACGTAGGCGAAGCGCTCCAGCTCCGCGTTGCTGCGGGCCAGCTCCTCGGCTCGCTCGCGCAGGCGCTCCTCGTCGCGCCGGCGCGAGATCGCGATGCCCGCCAGGTGCGCCGCCGATTCGATCAGCTCGATCTCGTGCGGCGCGGGCTGACGCGGCGTGGAGTAGTACATCGCGAAGGTGCCCAGCAGCGTGCCGGAGCTGCCGAACACCGGCTGCGACCAGCACGCGGCAAGTTTGAACTTGGCCGCCACCGACGCCGCCCTCGCCCACAGCGGGTCATGGGCGATGTCGGAGACGATCACACGCTCGCGCCGGTACGCCGCGGTGCCGCAGGAGCCGTGGCAAGGCCCAACGCCGTACCCGTCCACGAAGCGGTTGTACTCATCGGGGAGGCTGGGAGCCGCGCCGTGGCGGAGACGCTGGCCCGACTCGTCGAGCAGAAGGATCGAGCAGCGCAGGTCGTCCTCCTGCTCCTCGATGACGCGCACGAGCGTGGTCAGCACGGTCTCCAGCGGCTCGCCCTGGGTGAGCTGCTCCAGCACCTTGCCCTGCCCGGCGCGCCACGTCTCGGCGCGGTGGCGCTCGGTGATGTCCTGCACGACGCCGATCATGCGGAAGGGCCTGCCGGACTTGTCGTACTCCAGCTCCGCCTGCTCGTGGACCCACCGCACCGAGCCGTCGGAACGGATGATCCGGTGGTCCACGTTGTACGGCCTGCCCGTCTCCATCGACCTGGTCACCGCCTCACGCACCTTGGCGCGATCGTCGGGGTGGACCAGGCGGAAGAACTCGGTGACGGTGGTCTGGTGCTCGTTCTCCTCGGGCACTCCGAAGATCCGGCAGGTCTCGCGCGACCACACGAGCGAGCCGTCCTCGGTCAGCTCCGTAACCCAGCTTCCCACGTGGGCCACCGCCTGCGCCTGCTCCAGCAGGGCGCGGCTCTCGCGCAGCGCGGCCATCGCCTTGTTGCGACTGGTCACGTCCGTGATCAGCACCAGCCGGGCGTGCTCCGAGATGAAAGGCACCGAGTGGCTGCTGATCTGAACCTCGATCATGTCGCCGTTCTTGCGGCGGTGCCTCCACATGCCCGAGTCGGAGTTGGCCTGCTCCGCAACCTCCACCACCTTCTCAAGGAACTCGTGCTGGTCCTCCGGGGGCCGGATGTCGGTCACCTTGAGCCGGGCGAACTCCTCTCGCGTGTAGCCGTACTCCCGGACCGCCGCGGCGTTCACCGCGAGGAACGCCAGCGTTTTGGTGTCGTAGATCCACATCGGGTGCGGGCTGCTCTCGAAGAGCAGGCGGTAACGCTCCTCGCTCTGCCGCACCATTTCCTCCGCGAGCTTGCGCTCCGTGACATCAATCGCGATGCCCCAGGTCATCCAGCCGGGTATGGGGTGCTGCTCGGCGATGGAAGACCAGGCGATGGTCCGGGTGCTGCCGTCCTTGCAGCGGATGTTCCACTCAAAGTCGCGGATCTCGCTGGGCGGGCTGGACCACTCCGTCAGCACGGTGGCGCGGTAGGCGGGGTCGGGCATCAGCATCTCCAGCCCGTCGGGGCCGGAGATTTCCTGCAGCGAGTAGCCGGTGACGCGCTGGGCTTCCTTGTTCCAGAAGACGATACGCCCCAGCGGGTTGATGGCGAACGCCAGCACGGGCATGTTCTCGATGATGAGGCGCAGCCGCTCCTCGCTGGCGCGGAGGCGGTCCTGGGCGTTAAGCCGCTCCTGCACCGAGAACGCGCCGGTCAGCGCCAGCGCGATGTAGTCGCTCACCTCCGAGATCGTCGCGATCTCGTGCTCGCTCCATTCCCGAGGCTCTGGCGCATCAAAGCACAGCAGCCCCTCCGTCTGGCGTGTGCGGATCAGGTGCGCGAGCGTGGCGCGGATGCCGCCCTGCTCGAAGAACCCGGCCAGCGGGGCAACCTCCGCCTGCCGGCGCGTGTCGGAGACAGCCACGGGAATTTCCGCGCGAACTGCTTCCAGATAGGCGGGTGCGACCGAAAGATCTCCGGCCAAGCCGCGGATGCTCGGCATCGGCGGGGGTTCGATGGATTCGTCGATGACGAAGGCCCCGCGCGGAGTCATGGTCGCGTAGCGCACGCGCAGGCCGGGCAGCACCTCGCTGAGCGACTGCACGGCCTGGGCGATCACCGTGCTCACGTTCGCCCCGGCGTTGATGTTCGTCGCAATGGAGTTGACCAGCCGCAGGCGTTCCTGGCTCTCGCGCAGGCGGGCCTCCGCCGCCTTCTGGGCGGTGATGTTGCGCGCGATCGTCGAGATGAACTGCACCTCGCCGCTTTCGTTCTTGTGCGCCAGCAGGAGCTGGGACACCGGAATCTCCCCGCGCATGGGCGAGAGCAGGGCGCACTCTCCCGACCACCTTCCCGTGCTGATCGCGGCAGGGATAGCGGTGTTGCGCAGCGTCTCGTACGCCCACGCGGGCATCACGTCCTTGCAGCTCTTGCCCTCAAGAGAGGTATCGGCGAGGCCCACGAGCCGGAGCCCCGCGGGGTTCACCCACTGCAGGCGACCCTCGGTGTCGAAGGTGGCGATGAAGTCGGTGGTTGCCTCGAAGATCTGGGCGAAGCGCTGCGCTTCGCTGATGGCCTTCTGGTGTCCGGCTCGCTCTGCGAGCAGGGCCTGGTTCCTGTCCTCCAGTTCCGCGGCACGTCGGCGGATGGTGCGGAGGCGGGCTTGCCAGATGAGCGCTCCCAGAGCGAACCCCGCCGCGGCGGCCCCGACGGCCAGCGGCCACGTCGGCCATGGGGATCCCTCCCCCACCGCCCACGTCAGGGGAAAAAACCCCGCCGCCGGCAGGCCCATACCGCTTCGTCTGGAAGCATCCCCATTCACCGGCATGAGAATACCCCCACTCAGGCGGGGGCGTGCGTAGGTCCATCCGGGGCCGTCTTTTCCGGCAACCGGCTGGGCGTCATGCTTGCGGCGACAGGCTGGTCCCACTAGTTTGTGCTCCTTCCCCTGCGGGGCACGATCGAACGAGCAGCACCTATGAGCGATCAATCGTCTTCACACCCAACGCCGCCCGATCACCTCCCGATCGGCGAGCACGCCGAAGGCTACCTCGAAACGCCCCAGAAGCCCCCGCCGCTGCCGCCCGACGCCTCGCCCGAAGACAAGGACCGCCACTGGTTCCGGTACGTCTATCAGGGCGACCGCATGCCCCAGCTCACCGTCCGTGCCGTGGTGATGGGCGGGTTCCTGGGCATGCTGATGTCCGCGGCGAACCTGTACACGACACTCTCCATCGGCTGGGCGTTCGGTATCGCCATCACAGCCAGCGTGCTTTCCTTTGTGATCTGGAACTTCGTCCGGTTCGCGTCGGGGAACCGCGTGAGCCAGATGTCGGTGCTGGAGACCGCGTGCATGGCGTCGTGCGCCTCCGCCGCGGGCTACTCGACCGGCTCGACCATCGCGACGATGTTCGGGGCGCTGGTGCTTCTGCACGACACGCCGCCGGGGCAGACGGTCAACACGTGGGACGTGACCCCGCCGTGGGTGGCGGTGGTCTTCACGCTCTGCACGGGCCTGATGGGCGTGTTCCTGGCCATCCCGATGAAGCGGCAGCAGATCAACCACGAGCAGCTGCCCTTCCCTTCGGGCATCGCCGCCGCGGAGACGCTGCGCAGCCTCTACAGCGCCAGCAAGGACGCGGCACGCAAGGCGTACATCCTGGTAATAGGGCTCGCGGCGGGGCTGCTGATCGGCTTCCTGCGCGTGGGCGACGACGTGCTGGACTCGGTGCGGTTCCTTCGCTCGCTCTTTGACAAGATTTCTTTCCTGCGCATCCCCGAGCACCTCGACATGCACTGGCTGGACCGGCTCTATCCGGCCCAGCGGCACGCGGCGGGCTTCGCGTTTGAGCCCTCGGCGCTGCTGATCGCGGCGGGCATGATCGTGGGCATGCGCACCAGCGTCACGCTGCTGATCAGCTCGCTGTTGCTGTACGGCGTCGTCGGCCCCAAGCTGGCGGAGCTGGACGCGGCGGCGCTGGAAAAGCCCGCCATGACGCTGAAGGCGGCGGCGGAAAGCGTGCGAAGCAGCGACGACTTCGCCGCGGTGGGCGCGGCGGCGGCGCAGGCCGTCATCCATGCCGCTCAGGAAATGGGCGTGGACCCGGCCTTGATCGAGGATCAGGTCAAGGGCGCCGCGGACGCGGCCGTGGCCGAGGCGACCGAAGCCAAAGCGAGCAACCCCGAGTTCAACACAGAAGAAGCCTCCAAGGCGATCGCCAAGGCTGCCTGGACCGCCGTCGCGCCGGTGGTGGTCGAGCGCGTGTCGAACGCGGAGGCGTATCGCAAGCAGGAAGAGGCCCGTAGCCGGGCGATGACGGAGGGCACGCCGGAGTACGCCGCGGCGCTGGAGCGGGTGCCGATGCTCCTGGACCGCATCCAGACCGAAGCCCGCAACAAGGCCCGCGCGGAAGGCAAGAGCGGGGCCGAGGCCGATGCCGCGGCCCTGGCGGCCCGTGCCGCGGCGGAGGCGAACAAGGTCGCGCTGGGGGCGGAGGAAGTCGCCCGCGAAACCTTCACGCAGCACAAGTTCAAGCCGAGCCTGATCTGGGTGTGGGGCGCTGATCAGATCGTGCTCACCCGCTGGTCGCTGTGGGGCGGCACCTCAGTGATGGTGTTCGCCAGCCTGATGAGCGTGGCCCTTCAGTGGCGCACGGTCGTGCGTGCGTTCATCGGGGCGAAGGCCGGCTCGGCAGGCGGAGCCAACGCCGCCGAAGACGCCGAGATGAGCAAGATCGAAGTCCCCGGGTCGTGGATGATCATCGGGATGGTGCCCATCACCATCGCGATGGTGTGGCTCCAGATCCAGGCGTTCGAGGTCTCGTGGTGGGCGGGCCTGATCGCGGTGGCGATGTCGTTCGTGCTGAGCCTGGTGGCCAGCCGCGCCACCGGCGAGACGGACACCACCCCCGTGGGCGCGATGGGCAAGGTGATGCAGCTGCTGTTCGCGGTGCTGGCGCCGAACAACATCGGTGCCAACCTCGCGTCGGCGGGCATCGCGGCGAACAGCGCCAGCGCCTCGGCGGACCTGCTGATGGACCTCAAGACGGGCTACCTGCTGGGCGCGAACCCGCGCCGCCAGTTCCTGGCCCAGTTCTTCGGCGTCTTCTTCGGCACGGTGGCGATCGTGCCGGTGTGGTACCTCATGGTGCCGACGAAGGAGAAGCTCGAGACCTTCGCGCTCCCGGCCACCCGCGCGTGGGAGGCGGTGGCGCGTGTGCTCGTGAACGGAGTCAGTGAGCTCCCGCAGTCGGCGATCATCGCCATCTTCGCCGGCGCGGCCATCGGTGTGGGCCTGCCGCTCATCGAGCGCTTCCTGCCCGCCTCGGCCCGCAAGTACATGCCCTCGGCGACGGCGGTGGGCCTGGCGTGGGTGCTGCCTTTCCAGAACGCCCTTTCCTTCTTCATCGGAGCGTGCATCGCGCTGGCCTGGTTCAGGCTGCACCGCAAGTCGCAGGAGAACTTCAACGTGCCCGTGGCCTCGGGGCTGGTGGCCGGCGAGTCGCTGATGGCGGCGGCGCTGGCGATCACCGCGACCGCCGTGGGCCTGCTGGGCCGATAACTTTGCCCTTTCAAACGCGTGGCTCGGGAGAAAGCCCTCGGGCGCACGCGTTTTTTTACGCGCCTGGCGTCGGTCCCCAAAGCCCCCCGCCTAGGCCGTCGATAGACAACGGAGTCCCGTAACCGGGGGATCGGCGGGGGAATCCATGAGCGTCCGAAAGAAGACCATACTCGTAATCGGAGTCGTGCTCACCTTCGTGCTGGGCATGCTCTATCTGGGGGCACAGTCACTTCTGCGGTCCCGCTTCTGGATGATGGAACAGGCCAGGGCGCAGGCCAAGTCTGGGCGCGCGGTGGCGGACCTGATCAACGCGCTCGACGGGATCGACACGCTGTGTCGCACGGTGGCCGCTCTGCCGGTGGACTGGGAACGGCCGGAGGACGTCCACTCGCAGGCTCGCGAAGCTCTGCTGCTGATGGATAACCAGTGGTTCGGCATCTTCGACGAGACGGGCAAGCTGCGGATGTCGGGCCTCAGCTCGACCGGGCGTTTCGGCTCGGGCTCGTTTACCGACGATCTGGTTGAGTACCTGAAGACCTGCTCGCTGGTGGGCCCGAGCGCGGCCCAGCACGGTGCCAGCGGCGTGGCGCTGCTCGACGGCTCGCCGGTGCTCGCCTCGGTGCGCCCGCTCAAGAACACGCCAGGCTCTTACTTCGTGCTCGCACGGCCCATGTCCGAGACGACCTCGTCCTTCGCCATCCACGACGCATTCTGGATCGTCGCGGCGGGGCCCGCGGAAGGCCAGCTCAGCCTGGGGCCCGAAACGTTTCACGCGCACTCTGAAGTAACGCACAGCAACGACACCCTCACCACGCACCTCTCCTTCGCCGACCTCGGCGGCAAGACGCTTCTGCAGACGGTCATCGCGGACCGGCCTTTGGGCCTGGAACTCGGCCGGAACGTCAGCCTGGTGCTCGGCGCCTCGCTCTTCCTGGGCGTCGTGATGTGCACCGGGCTGGCGATGGTGCTGCTGAACCGGCTCGTGCTGGGTCCGCTGGCGAGCCTGTCGCGTCAGCTTGAGGAAGTCGGTCGCGGCGAGCGCAATCGCATCGACACCATGGGCGAGGACGAGGTCGGCCAGGTCGTCCACACGGTCAACAAGACGCTGGAAGCGCTCGACGCTTCGCGGGCGCGACTGGCGGAGAGCAAGGTCGCCGCGGAGGCGGCCAACCTCGCCAAGAGCGAGTTCCTCGCGAACATGAGCCACGAGATCCGCACGCCGATGACGGCGATCCTGGGCTTCTGCGACCTGCTGGCGGACCCGGCGCAGTCCGAGAGCGAGCGGCAAAGCTGCATCGAGACGGTGCGCCGCAACGGCGAGCACCTGCTGGCCATCATCAACGACATCCTCGACCTGTCGAGGATCGAGGCGGGGCGCACCACGTTGGAAAAGGTGGAGTGCAGCCCGGCCCGCATCGTCTCCGAGGTCGCGAGCCTGCTCGGCCTGCGCGCCAAGGAGAAGGGCCTGCGCATGAACGTGGAGTTCGACACGGCGCTGCCGGCCACGATCACCACCGATCCCACCAAACTCCGCCAGGTGCTGATCAATCTGATCGGCAACGCTGTGAAGTTCACGGAGAAGGGCTGGGTGCGCATCGGGGTCGGCATGGCCTCGCCCGACGAAGGCGGCCCGCACAGGCTCATCGTCACCATCGCCGACTCGGGCATCGGCATGACGCCCGAGGAGATCTCGCGCCTGTTCCAGCCCTTCTCGCAGGGCGACAGCTCGATGGCGCGCCGCTTCGGCGGCACCGGGCTGGGCCTGTTCATCTCGCAGAAGCTCGCCGCGCTGATGGGCGGGTGCATCACCGTCTCCTCCAAGCCCGGCGTCGGGAGCACGTTCACGCTGATGCTCGACGCGGGCGAGGTCTCCGGGGCCTGGACCCGCGGCCTGCCGCCCGAGCCGGAAAAGCTACCCGCCGAGCCCTCCGCCGCAAGCAAGCTGAACTGCCGCGTGCTGCTGGCCGACGACGGGCCGGACAACCGGCGTCTGATCACGTTCATCCTGACGCGCGCGGGAGCCGAGGTCACGACGGTGGAGAACGGACGCAACGCGGTGGAAACGGCGCTGGAGGCCGCGCGATCGGGCCATCCCTTCGACATCGTGCTCATGGACATGCAGATGCCGGAGCTGGACGGGTACACCGCCACACGCCAACTGCGCGAAGCCGGCTACGAAGGTGTCATCATCGCCCTCACCGCCCACGCCATGGCCGACGACCGCACCAAGTGCCTGGAGGCGGGGTGCACCGACTACGCCCCCAAGCCCATCGATCGTGCCTCGCTGATCAGCAAGTGCGCCCAGTGGACCGCCGGACGCGCCGCGGCCTGACTCACAGCGTTTCGAGGGCGGCGGTCGCCTGCGCTTCCTCGGGTGACCGCCTGCGCCGGAACACCGCGAAGGGCAGCGTCAGCAGGTAGCCCATCGCGATGATCGCCAGCGTCAGCCACGGGTCGATGATGAACAGCACGACGAAGATCACGACGAGCACCAGCAGCGGCGCCACCAGGGGGCGGCTCACGCGCAGACGCTTGAGCGCGAACATCGGAACCCGTGAGATCATCAGGAAGGCCACCACCAGCGTGTAGCCCGCGACCAGCCAGCCCGGCACGGTGAAGTTGGCCAGTTCCGACACATCGAGCATGGCCGGGACCATGACCGCCCCCGCCGCCGCGGGAGTGGGCATCCCGACGAAGTAGTTGGAGGGCGTGGTGCTGGGCTTGGGAGCGAATGCCGCGGCGGTGAAGCGGGCCAGACGCATCCCCGAGCAGACGGCGAAGACCATGACGGGAAGCAGGCCCACCAGCATGTACAGGCGCGCCCCCGGGCCGGTGCGGTTGATGAACTCGGCCAGGGTCCACTGGTGGAGGATGATCGCCGGCGCCACGCCGAAGGCGACGAAGTCGGAGAGCGAGTCGAGCACCGTGCCGAAGCGGGAGGTCACGTGGAGCAGTCGCGCTGCGCGGCCGTCCAGGGCATCAAAGACCGCCGACAGCAGAATCGCGCCCAGAGCCCTCTGCCAGAGCAGCTCGGCGTCCGCCATGGGCGCGCCCTTGGCCATGAGCACCGACGCCCGGATGGAGAAGTGGATGGAGGCGAGCCCGCAGCTCAGCGCCAGCGTGGTGAGCAGGTTGGGCAGCAGAGCCGCCAGCGAGACCTCGGGGTGCTTCACCAGTCGCAGGAACATGGGACTCTCCTGGCCTTACACGGGCAAGCGCGCGATGGGGGTTTCGCCCGCGAGCGTCTTCTCCCCGAGCTTCACCAGCACTTCGCACCCCGGCGGCAGGTACACGTCCACGCGGGATCCGAAACGGATGAGGCCGTAACGCTGCCCTGTGCGAAGGTTGTCTCCGGGCTTAACCTTCCGCACGATGCGCCGCGCCACGAGCCCGGCGATCTGCACGAACCCGATCGAGTGGCCCGTCGGCGTCCGCATCGCGACCGAGAACCGCTCGTTGTGCTCGCTGGCTTTGTCGAGTGAGGCGTTGAAGAACTTGCCCTCCCGGTACGCCGCGGCGGTCACCACCCCCGATACCGGCGCGCGGTTCACGTGGACGTTGAAGACGTTCATGAAGATGCAGACGCGCTGGAGCGGCTCGGCGGGGAGCCCCAGTTCGGGGGGAGGGGCGGCGGGTGATAACGAGACGACCACGCCGTCCGCGGGGGCGATCACCAGCGCCGGGTCCGCTGGGGTGCTCCGGGCGGGGTCGCGGAAGAACCAGAGGCACCAGAGCGTCAGGACGGCCCCCACCCCTGCCACGGTCGCCCCGACGGCCTGGCCGCCAAACTGCCACGCCGTCGCCGCGGCGACGACGCTGACCAGCACGAATACAGCGACGATGGGCCAGCCCTCGCGGGCGATGATCGGACTTGGGTCGTCGGGCAGGACGGCCGCGGGGGCGGCGGTTTGGGTGGAGTGAGTCACGGGGGACATGGTACGGGGCCGCCTCTCTGTTCGCGGGCTGTCCGGCCCCCCGGCAGGGCAAGTCCGAGAACCCTCACCCGGCACAGACTCAGCACAGACCCGGTATTCAGCCTCAAGGACGGGGGCGAGGTGTTCGATTCTTTGTCTATAACCGGCTTCAAACACTATGAATACCAACACGAACAGCTACGCCCGGATCCTGATCTGCGACGATGAGGCTCACATTCGGCAGATCATCTACCGCAAGCTGACGGCGGCGGGCTTCACCGTGGCCGAAGCGCGCAACGGGCAGGAGGCCCTGGCGCTGCTGGACCCGGGGGCGCATCCGGCGTTTCTGCCCAACCTGGTGATCACGGACCTGCAGATGCCCATCATCACTGGTCTGGAGCTGTGCCAGGTGCTGCGCCGGCGCACCGACACGGCGCACGTGCCCGCGCTGATGCTGACGGCGCGCGGGTACATCCTTTCTCCCGACGACCTGGCGCAGACGAACATCCGCCAGGTCATCAGCAAGCCCTTCGGCGTGAAGCTCCTCCTGGACCGCGTGGTGTCGGTGCTGGCGGAGCAGTCGCGCGACCTGATTCCCGCCGCGCTGCTCACGAGCACCGGCACGGGCGGAACGGGGCTCGCAGCGTAAAGGGGCCGCAGTTGTTGACGAACAGGCGCCCATCGCTCTCCACGCTGACCCCGGACCCGGGCCCCGCCCTGCCTCCGGCGGCGTTTCTCGACCGCTGCACCGAGCTGGGCATCGTCGCGTTCCAGTACGCCAACCCGCAGGAGTTCATCGGCGAGAGCCGCGTTCCCCCCAGCCTCAGCACGTTCATGCGCAGCGAGGCCGTGACGCAGCTGCTGCGTCCCCGCCTGATGCACGCGGCGGAGCACGGGGCGCGGATCACCGAGGACGTGCTCTTTCCCGGCTGCTCGCTGGGAATCATCGCGCACCGCAGCGGCCAGCGGCCCGCGGGCTACACCGTGGTGGTCTTCTTCACGCACGCCGGGTTCACCCAGCCGCGGTTCCTGTCCCTGTGCGAAGCGGCGGGGGTGCAGCCCGCGCAGCTCGCTTCGGACGCGGAGGCGTATGTGCGCGAGGCGAGCTCGGACATCCACATGGTGCTGCGTTCGCTGCTCGGCACGGCGGTGGACCTCGAAAAGATCGAGGACCAGGACGCCGCGCTCGAGACCTTCGCCGAACAGCTCACCGACAGCTACGACACGATGGACCTGCTCTACTCGGTGGGCCGCTCGATGCGCGAGCCCTTCAAGCCGGAGCAGTTCCTGAACTTCGTCTGCGCGCGCCTCTTCGCCGCGCGGAGCTTCCGCTGGGTGGCGATCATGTTCAGCTCCGGGGCCGGCGTGGCGCGCGGGCTCCGAGGCAGGATGGTGACCTCCGGGCAGCTCCCCTGCGACGCCGATGTCTTCCGCTCCACGGTCCTTTCCTGCGTGGAGCGAGGCTCGGCGGGCACCGCCCCGCAGGTGCTCGAGCGCGTGCCCCACATCTCAACGTCCGAACGGCCCCAGGTCCTGCTGCAGCCCCTGGTGTGCAAGGGCCTGACGGTGGGCGTGCTCGGGGCGGGCGGAAAGTACGGCGACGACCCGGACGTCAGCAGCTACGACATCCAGCTCATCGAAGCCGCGAGCGGGTACATCAACGCCTTCTCCGAGAACGTGGCGCTGTACGAGGACCAGCACACGCTCTTCATGGGAACGGTGCAGGCCCTGACGGCCGCGATCGACGCCAAGGACCGCTACACCTTCGGCCACAGCGAGCGCGTCGCGCACGTCGCGGCCCAGCTCGCCCTGGCCGCGGGCATGTCGCGTGAGCAGGCCGAGCGCGTCCGCATCGCGGGGCTGGTGCACGACGTGGGCAAGATCGGCGTCCCCGAGGCGGTGCTCACCAAGCAGGGCCGGCTCACCGACGAAGAGTTCGCCCACATCAAGCGGCACCCGGAGATCGGCCACACCATCCTCCGCGACATCCCGCTGCTGGCGGACGTGCTCCCGGGGGTTCTGCACCACCACGAGCGCTATGACGGGCGGGGCTATCCCCACGGCCTGGTCGGCGAGAAGATCCCCTACATCGCCCGCATCCTCGCCGTGGCCGACACCTTCGACGCGATGAGCTCCACCCGCTCCTATCGCTCCGCGATGCCCCGGGAGGTGGTGCTGGCGGAGATCGGCCGGTGCTCGGGCACGCAGTTCGACCCCACCCTGGCGATGACCTTCGTGAAGCTCGATCTGTCGAGCTACGACGACATGGTGGCCCGTCACGCGGCGGGGCACCTCAACGTCGCCGCCTGAGCCGGCGGCAGGTCCGAGAACTTTTTCGCCGACACTCAATAAGACACTTGCATGTCCGCGAAAGCGTCGGGCGTGACCGTCGAAGTCGCGCGTTCATCCACACCATTGCGTGGGATAGCGTGAAGTTGCTTTGACCTTCTTCAACTGTGCTGGTAGTTTGGCCTCGCGTTGGCGCTCCCTGGGGGGAACGACCGCGTGGGCCGTTGCCCGTTTTTACAGGGAGCAGGCAGTTGGAGGGAGCTTCCATGTCGAACATCAGAAAGGCTGCTGTGCTGGCTCTGTGCGGGACCTTCGCGTTCTGCATCGCGGCGATGTCCAATCCCAACCACATCAAGTTTGATTCCATCGCCCCGGCCGGCACCTTCGGCTTCGCCGAGAACCCTGAGGTCGATGGTCATGCCAAGATCAAGTACCGCCCCTCTCAGGGCGTGACGGACATCATGGTGCAGGTGCGCAAGCTCCGTCCGCACACCACCTACAGCGTCCTGGTTGACGGCAGCGGCGCAGGCGGGGCGTTCCCCAACGCCTTCACCACCAACGCCGCCGGGCACGGGTCCTGGCAGTTCGACGACCTGCTGGGCGAAGCGGCGGACGACACCACCATCACCATCTTCCGTTGGGACGGCGACTTCGACGAGCTGTTCGACGTGACGGAGCTTGAGCTCCGCGCGGTGGCTGTTCCCTGAGCGTTGAACGGCTCCTGAGCCGGGTTCAACACACATGAAATCAATGCAACGGGCGGGCCCTTCGACGGCCCGCCCGTTCTGCTTTCAGGGCGCCACCACCTGCCTCCACGTGCCGGGCTTAATCTTCAGCCGTTCGGACGTGTAGTAGCCCATCGGCGGGTCGGAAACCAGGTTCGTGTCGTACACCACCTCCGCGTTGCCGGCCACCAGGGCGTTGCTGCCGGTGGCCTCGCAGATGAGAGCGCCGCGGATGAGCGTGTTCTCGTTGATCGTGACCTCGCCGAGGCAGTGGACGAGCCCCCGCAGCTCCGTCGGGTAAGACCCGGTGATGTTCGAGTCGGTCACGCCTTCAAAGGGCATCCCCGGCGGGTTGAAGTTGATCCCACTGAAGGATTCTTCGAGGGGCGTCAGCTTGTTGGCCTTGAGCACGAGATTGGCGTTCACGATGAGCGCCGGGTACTCGGGCCGGGTGGACGCGATGTGGACGGGGCCGGTGATGGTCACGGTGCGGCCCGGCGCGTTGATCACCAGCGTGCCGTAGATGCGCGAGGCTGAGATGGTGACGTCGGAGGAGCTGTTGAGGACGTAAATGCCCTCGTCGTTGGCTGCGCCGCCCACGGTGTTGACCCCCGGCCCAAGCACCTTCCTGTTGATCGTGGTCACGGAGGGCAGCGTCGTGCCCAGGCCGGTGTACAAGGCCTGGGTGGTGTCGGGGGGCATCGACTTCGGGAGTGAAAGCAGAGAAACGCCGTGGGAGTAGGTCCCGAGCCCCAGCGCGAGCAGGGCCTGCCCCTTCCCGATCACGGCTCCGTTGTTCAGCAGCGTCGCGTTCGAGGAAAGAATCGCGCCGTTGAGGTTGAACGTGCAGTCGGACTCGACCTTGACGTTGCCGGCGACGGCCACCGCGGCGACGAGCGCGCCGATCGGGTCGCCCGTCGGCTTCAACTCGACTTCGAGGATGTGCGTAGCCGCGCCGTGAACGCCGCGGGAGCGGACGAGGACCGGATCGCAGGGACGGTTGGCGAAGTTCCCGTCCACCGGATCGATGACGTCGAGCGTGAAGGAGCCCCTGTCCAGGGCCATGGCGTTCATCCATGTCCCTTGCGGCCGCGAGCGCCAGGAAGTATTCCCGTCGAGGGTGTACGCCAGAGCCTCCACACCTGCTTCGGCGTTGTAGCGGGCGCCGATGGAGTCGGCCAGCGCGCTCTCGGCAGCGCTCTGGACTCGGACGGCCATGATCGCGCCCAGCGAAAGGGCCGTGACGACCGCGGACACGCCGAGAACAGCGATGTACAAGCTCCCGCGCCGCGCGCGCATCACCATGCGTCCCTCGCTTTCGAGCGGAGCGCCCGAAGCTGCGCCACGATGACACCGTTCTTGCGGACTGTCACGATCACGCGCCTGATGTTGGTCTCCGACGTCGAACGCACGCGGAGGTTCGCGGGGTTCACGTTCTCGACCGTCACCGAGCGGGACCAGTTCGTGAAGCCGGGGATGATGGAGCCGTCCGGCCGGCGGGGAGGCGACTCCTTCAGCCCGTCGTAGTCGTCCAGGTCGTTGAGCGTCTCTCGCCGGGCGTGGGTCTCGCCCAGCTCCAGCCCCAGCAGCCCGCCCACGTCCACGTAGGGCTGGCGCAGGATTTCCGCCATGAGCTCCTGCGCCAGCCACATGCCCGTGCTCCGGTCCTGGTTGTGCTGCTGGCGGGCGCGGGCGACGGCCGAGGCGTTCAACGCCGCGGCGAGCATCAGCCCCACCACCACCGTGCACACCGCCCCCTCGACGAGGGTGAGCCCCATGCGATGTCGTCGCGAAGCGCTCATGGGCCGGCCACCGTGGGCTGATTGAGGGTCCGCACCGTGGCCTCAACGCGCGCCGCCGGCGACCCGGCCTCCACGAGCATCGTGATCGACCGCAGCGTGTAGGCGTCCACCGTCGTCGTGATGTTCACCGGCCAGGAGTACGTCCCCCACACCTCGAAGGGGATGTCGTTCTGATGCTGGTTCTTGGTGGGCGACCAACTCTTGCCGCCGTCGGTGCTCATGAGGAACACCGCGGAGTCGCTGCTCGCGAGCGTGGAGTTGTAGTACTGCACCTGCCCCGCCGCGGAGCCGCTGCCCTTGACGATGAAGTTGAACGTCTTCGTCTTGCCGTCGGTCACGGCCCCCGAGAGCGGGAAGTCCGTCAGGACGTATGAAGTCGTGAGCGACGACACGGGCACGCTCCCGGGCGAGCCGATGGGCGTGCCGGAGGGCTGCGGCGCGGCACCCGTGGCGTAGATGCCCGCGGTGAGCTCCGTGCCCGTGGGCGACGACACGCGCCGGACCTTCACCCGGATCTTGGTGAACTCCACGCGCGTCACGTCCGGCGGCAGCTCCACCTGGTCGATGGTGAAGTAGCACGTCGCCCACGAAGTGTCGGTGAGGGCGGTCTGGAGCTGATTGAACAGCAAGCCAAGCGGCCATCCGTTCCACTTCGCCAGCAGCACCTCGCCGCTGCTGGACATGCTCGTGGTGGTCGTGGTGACGCTGGTCTTGGTGATGACCCGCGAGAGGTTGAAGGTCGAGACGTTCGGCACGATGTCCGCGGGCGGGCCGTAGTTGTAGATGCGCCGCAGCGGCGAGCCGGAGCCCGCCCACTCGTAGCGGATCACCTCTTCCTGGCCGTCCCCGTCGCGGTCGGCGACGGTGAACTCGATGTGGTTGGCGGTCTGCGACCGCACGCTGGTCAGGTAGCGCAGCTCCGCGCAGAACTGGTCCAGCCCGGTGTTGAGGCGCGTGCGGGTGGCCGTCTTGACGTCGTTCGTGGGCGCGGCACGGGCCGCCACCACCAGCGCGCCGGCCATCCCCAGCGCGAGCATTCCGACCACCGCCGTGCTCACCACGGCTTCGGCCAGAGTGAACCCACGATGAGGCTTCCGGTACGTCACTTTGCCTCCGCCACTTCAATAACTGTGAACGGCGCCTGGGAAATGTCCGCTTGCAGCACCGTCTTCGTCGTGGGCGCGATGGACGCGCGTCCCGACGCGTCGAGCGTGACCTTGTACAGGTGCGGGCCGCACCGCACAACCACCCATCCGGTGGTGTCCGGCACGCCGAACCCGTCGAACACGACCTCTCCCACCTCGTCGTTGCCGAACACCTGGTGACGCAGCGACTTGTCGTCCCCGAAGCTGACCGCGGCGATGGCGCACTTGTACGGCGCATCGTTCACACGGACCATGTACGGCGCGGACGTGCGGTCCAGCGGGTTGCTCACGCCGGGCAGGACGTACGCGCCGCGCCCGGGGCTGAACACGACCTTGCAGCTCGCGCTCGAGGCCATCGCGCGGGCGCGGGCGTACTCCAGGTCCGCGGCCACCCGCTTGGCCGCCGCGATGGCCCGCTGGCGTGTGAGCGACCCGCTCACACGCGGGGCGGCGATGGCGGAGAGCACCGCCACGACCGCCACGACCATGAGCACCTCAATGAGGGAGTACCCGGCAAAGCGCAACAACGCCCGACTCCGGAGATGGGGTGTCGGGCGTTGTTTGAGTGTCCTGGCCATGGTTCCCGTCCCTTCCCGGCCGGGCTTCCACGCTCCGGGCTGCCCGGCGCGAAGCCGGGTCAGCCCGCCAGCTCACGAATCAATACTCCGAGTACAGCTTGCCCCGCGCGTCCGTCTCCGTCGTGGTGTTCGCGCGGATGTGGTTCGTGGTGTCGTCGTAGATCCAGCCCACGTTCTCGCCGTCGGCCGCGGCGATCTTCGTGCCGCCCTTGCGGGGGCAGGGCACCGGCAGCGGAGGAATCGCACGCAGGTAGGGCCCGAGGTAGTAGGTCGAGTCCTTGTTCTTCTGGGCATCACCCGCTTCGTTGCTGTAGCCCGTGAGCTGCAGCTCGATGTTCGCGACGGTGGGGTAGACGCCGCCGTGCTCGGTCTGGAAAAGGTCGATCGCGTTGCGCAGCACCTGCAGGTTGCTGATGAGGGCCGAGTCGCTCGCGCCGGCCGCGCCGCGGCTCATTCGGGGCACCGCGATGGCCGCGATGATCCCGATGATCACCACCACGATCACCAGCTCGATCAGACTGAACGCACGACGTGAAGCGGAAACGTAAGACATGAAGACCTCCCACACTCGGTACGTGTTTGAAGCTCGAACGTACCTTCAGCATCGGCCACTCACCCCGGGACCTTGCCCGGCATGACCCGCAACCGCGCCGCTGCACCCGCATGAGCGTCACAGACGGCGCGGCCCTCAAGCTCCCACGGGGTGTTCACTCCGAACCGTCCTCCCTGGCGGTCGTCAGCTCCACCACTCGACCGTCCACCCTGACCATCGCGCGGCCCACCTTGCCCTCGAACCAGGCCCGGACCAGCTCGTAGCGGTGCTTGCGGCCGTCCGTCCCCTCGATGGTCTGCGGCACGCCGACCTGGAAGAGCTTGCCGTCGATGACCGCCGCGCGGCCACGACCGGTCGAATCCGCGACCACCGAGGTCAGCCGCCGCCTCGGCTCGTCCTTATGGGACTGCACGACGACCGTCTGCTCCGGCTCGGGGTCGGGTGGGAACCACGCCGCGGGAGCGACGAAGGCGTCCTTTTCCTGCGACGTGAGCAGCGACGCGGCCAGGGTTTCCAGGCGGGTCGCCAGGGCGCCGTGGAATGCGGACTCCTGGACCTGCTTGCGGGGCGGCTCCCGCGAAGGCGGTGCCTGGTCCGCGACCGGCGCAGCGCTCGCGCTCGCCGGGCCGCCGAGAATCACGCGGTCATAGATGAGGGCCGCCAGCGCCAACGCCAGCACACCTCCCGCTACTTTCGTTCGGGTGTTGAGTTCCACGAGCCAAGCAGTCGATACGCCGGCCCGAAGGTCAAGGAGTCTTCGGGGTTGATCCTCCGGACGCCCCCGCACCGCCCGCACCCGCCGCACGACCCGCGCCGTTTGTCGGCACCGCGACGGTGTACCACACCAGCTCGGCGCTGAACGACGCCGGTGCGAGACGGTTCTCGGGAGTGCCGGTGATGGTCAGCGAGGCGACCTGCGTGTCCGGGAACTCCTTGTGCAGCGCGTGGAGCAGGCTTTGAAACGCCTTCGCGCTCCCCACGCCAGCGAGATTGACCGGGACGCGGTTGAAGCGCGTGCCGACGACTTCCGGGCGCGGACTCACGTCCGTAATGCTCACGCCGCTTTCCGCGGCAAGCTCGCTGATCCGGCTGATCCGGTCGAGGGCCGAACAGGAGCGCAAGCTGCGGGGCTCGTTCGACTGAAGCTCGTCCAGCTTCCGCTGCGTCTCGGTGAGCTTGCGCTCCTGGCGGAGGCATTCCTCCCGGCGCGTGAGCATCGCCGAGCGCTGCTGCTCGGCCGCTTCCACCGCCTGCATGGCCGGCGACACGCCGCAGAAGTACACGGCCGCCGTGAGCCCGACGAGGGCCGCCGCCCCCGCCGCGTCGATGCTCATCATGCTCCCCTGCTTCATCGCTTCTGCCCCCCTGCTTCCGCGGCGGCCTTGTCCGAAAGCGTCCCCTCAATCTCGAAGGAGAAGAGCGGCGGCAACTGCACCTCGCCGTTCTTGCTTTCGATCCGGCGCGCTGCTTCCCGCGACTTGATGCCCACGATCGAAATGCTCTCGAAGACGCCCAAGTCCTGGAGGTCGCGGGCAAACCGCGGCACTTCGTTCTGAGAGCTCGCCAATCCGGAAAGCCGCACGACGTACCCGTTCGGCGCAGCCAAGTCCGACTTCGCGCTCCCCACAGGCGCGGGCCGCAGGTCGATCCGCTCCAGCGTGATTTCCTTGCTCGCGTGAACGGCGATCAGGCGGAGCAGGATGCTCATGTCGGGGTGGACGCGCACCTCCATCGCCGCCTCGGCCTCGCGCTTGGCGACCAGCAGCTTGCCTTCGACCGTCTTGAGGTTCGCCTTCGTGAGGTCGATCCGGTCGTTGAGGGCGCGCAGCTCATCGCCGACGTCGCCCGCCTGAGCGGCGCGGAACGCCGAATAGCCCCACACACCGCCCAGCAGAAGGCCGTACACGCACCCGGCGACGAGCCACGCGCGCACTCGCTTGCGGCGACGCCCCGCCTGCACCCGCGCGGCGGGCATGAGATTCAGGTTTGGAATGGGCAGGGCCGTCATGCCGCCTCCCTCGCGAGCGTGCCCGCGTGCTTCGCCGCCCCCGAGGCCAGCAGCAGCGCCGGGGCGATGCCAGACCCTTCACAGCCGACGCTCACCTGCACCTGAAGCTCCGTCGTCAGACGCTCGCGCAGGCCCGGCAGGTTCGCGCCGTCGCCGGAGAGGGCCAGCCGGTTGAAGTGCCACGACTGATAGCGGTGGGCCATGTACGCGAGCGAGCGGGCGACCTCCAACGACGTGGTCTCCAGGTGCTCGCTGACGATGCCGCGCAGCTCGGACCACAGCGGCGAATCCTCCTGCTGCGACTCCTGCGGCGCATCCTTCGCCAAAGGGTCGGGCACCATCACCGCCTCGATCGCCTCGGTAGGAACGCTCAGCCGCTCCGAGGCGGTCTTGATGAGCCCCGCGATCGCCGCGTCTTCGATAAAGCGCTCGTACACCACCACGCCCGCATGCACGACGCAGAGCAGCGCCCCGGACCAGCCCAGGTCGAGCATGGCGTCGGGCAGTCCGTAAGGGGCGTGCGCGCGGGCGAGGGCATTGGCGGGCACGTCCATCGCCACGACCTCCAGCCCTCCCGCCTCGAAGGCGTCCAGAATGGGCGTGGACGTGCCGAAGGGCATCGCCGTGGCGAAGACGTGCGACTGATCCACAGCTCGGCCGGGCGGAGGAAGCTCCCACAGGCCCAGCTCCAGCGAGTCCGGGTCGCACCTGTGCGTGCGCGCAATTTCCAGCTTCGCGAGCTGCTCAAGCGGCGCGCCGGAGCTCCGCGGCGGAAGCTCCAGCACCTCGGCGATCAGCGATTCGCGCGAGGGCGACACCACCACGCGCCGCCCCTGAAAGCCGGTGCGCTCCAGCACGCCCGCCAGCAGCACCGCGTCCTCGCGCCCGAAGGGCTCCTGCGGACGCGGGCGCGCAATGCGGACCTGCGGCGCACGGCCCGGCAGCGGCTGCGCCGCCTTGATCCACCGGCGGGACAGCTCCACGCCGATCAATGGTCGCTTGCTCGGGAACAGCCACTTCATGCGCTACCCCCCGAAGCCGCCGTGAGGTCGAACAGCGGCAGGAACATGCTGATCGCGATCACACCCACAATCAGGCCCAGGACAACCAGGATGGCGGGCTCCATGAGTCCGGTAAGCGTCTTGACGAGCACCTCGTTGTCCTCGTCCATGTGGTCCGCGACGTTGACCAGGACGGTGGCCATGCGGCCCGTCCGCTCGCCGCTGCGCAGCGCGTCGCACACGGACGGGTCGATCAGCTTCGGATCGGCCAGCGCTGTGCTCACGTTCTCGCCCCGCGTGACGGCCTCCTGCGCGTGATTCAGCAAGGCCACGTACAGCGAGTTGCGCATGGATTGCTTGGTCAGCTCCAGCGCCTCCAGCAGCGCCACCTTGCCCTCCAGCAGCGTGCCGAGCATCCGCGCGATCCGCGCCGTGGCGAAGCTCCGCGACATACGGCCCACCTGCGGCGCGGTTACCAGCAGCTTGTCCAGGCTTGCCCGGCCCTGCGCGGAGCCGATCCACAGCTTCATCCCCACCACCGCCGCGACCAGCCCGCCGCCGAACGCCCACCAGTACGCACGCAGAATCTCGCTCAGGGACATCAGGCCCTTTGTCGCCGCGGGAAGCGGCGTATCGAGCGTCTGGAACAATCCCTCAAACCGCGGCAGCACGAACCCGAGCAGCGCCGTGATGACCACCACCGCCACCACGATCAGCAGGATGGGATAGATCATCGCCCCCTGCACGGTCTTGCGCACCTTCACCTGCTGGCGGATGAGCTTCGCCAGGCGGTCGAGCATCACCTCGATCCCGCCGCCCTGCTCGCCCGCACAGATGAGGCTGCGGCACACGGGATCAAAGTACAGCGGGTGCGCGGCCATCGCTTCCGATAGCTGGCCGCCTTCCTCCACGCGATGCCGAAGGTCGGCGAGCACCGCCTTGAACTCCGCCCCCGCGGCGGCCTGTCGCTCAAGCGAGGCCAGCGCCTCCACCAGCGGCGTGCCCGTGGAGACCAGCAGAGAGAGCTGGCGCGTGAAGGACGCGACCGCCTCCAACCGCTTGCCCGCTCCGAAACGCCGTGCCGCGGCACGGTCTTCCTTGGAGACGGCGTCCGGGGGGGCGGCCTCCGTCAGCTCCGTGACGAAGACGCCCTTCTTGCGCAGCGCTTCCGTCGCCTCGTGCTTGTCGGAGGCCTCCACGGTGCCGCGGGCGGGCGCGCCGGACTTCTCGTAGCCCTGGTATGCGAACTTCATGCGGCCTCCTTCGCTTTGGCGTGGGCCGCGGGCTGTTCAAGCTCGTCGTCGTTCTGCGTGACGCGGAGGACTTCTTCCAGGCTGGTCTTGCCGTCCAGAGCGAGCAGCACGCCCTCTTCGCGGAGGGTCAGGCCGCCGTTCTTCTTCATCGCGGCGCGCAGCTCGTGCGTGGGCCTCGCGTGGTGGATCATGCGCCGAATCTCGGGCGTCACCTCGAAGACCTCGTAGATGCCCATGCGTCCCTGGAAGCCGCTGTCGTGGCAGCGCTGGCAGCCCGCGCCCTTGCGGAAAGCGCGGCCCACCTCGTGGATGAGGCCCGCGTCGCGGAGCACGTGCTCCGCGGGGTAGTACTTGGTCGCGCAGTGCGGACAGATCGTCCGCGCCAGCCGCTGGGCCACCGCGCCGTTGAGCGCACCGCTCAGCAGGTACGTCTCGATGCCCATGTCCACCAGACGCGCCACCGCGCCAGGGGCGTCGTTGGTGTGCAGCGTCGCGAGCACAAGGTGCCCCGTGAGCGCCGCCTGCACCGCCACCCGCGCCGTCTCCTGGTCGCGGATCTCGCCCACCATGATGACGTCGGGGTCCTGCCGCAGAATGCTGCGCAGCGCGCGCGCGAAGGTCAGGCCGATGGACTCGTTCACCTGGATCTGGTTCACCAGGTCGAGCTGGTATTCCACCGGGTCTTCGACGGTCAGCAGGTTCACCTCGGGCGAGCGGAGCAGGTCCAGAGCCGAATAGAGCGTGGTGGTCTTGCCGCTGCCCGTCGGGCCAGTGACCAGCGCCATGCCGTGGGACTGCTCCAGGAATCGCTTGAAGGCGGTGAGGGACTCGGCGCGGAAGCCCAGATCCTCCAGCCGCACCTTCAGGTTGGCCTTGTCGAGCACGCGCACCACGATCTTCTCGCCCAGCAGCGTGGGCATGCTGCTGACGCGCAGGTCGATCTCGCGCCCCTCGGCCACAATGCGCACGCGGCCTTCCTGGGGCAGGCGCTTCTCGGCGATGTCCATCTTCCCGATGACCTTCACGCGGCTGACGATCGCCGCGTGCATGCCCTGCGGGGGCTTCATCAGGTCGCGGAGCACGCCGTCGATGCGGTAGCGGATCCGCGTGCCGCGCTTCTCCGGCTCGATGTGGATGTCGCTGGCTTTGTCCTTGACCGCCGTGAGCAGCGCGATGTTGACCAGGTTGATGATCGGGCTGCCCGCGATCATCTTGTCGAGGTCGGTGGTCGGGCCGTCGTCGATGCTCTCGCGCTCGACGACCTCGACGTCGGACTCGGCGAGGCTGGTGAGGAAGGCGTTGACGTCCACCTCGCCGCTGCCGTACTTCTTGATGAACTCGAGGATGTTGGCCTCGAGCGCGAGCACGGGACGGATCTTCAGCCCCGTGAGCTGCTTGAGGCGGTCGATGGCGGGCAGGCTCTGCGGCTCGGCCATCGCCACCGTCAGCGTGTCCCCCACCTTGAACAGCGGGATGACCTTCAGCCGCTCCGCTTCCTCCGCTCCGATGAGCTTGATCTGCAGCGGATCGATCAGGCCGTGCCGGAGCTGGCACCCAGGCACGCCCAGGCACTTCGCCATCGAGCGAACGAACGCGGCGCTGGAGATGATGCCCTGCTCCACGAGCATTTCGCCGAGCATCCGCCCGCTGCTCTTCTGCTCGGCCAGCGCGCGCTCGAGCTGCTCGCGGCTGATGAGGCCCTCCTGCATGAGGACCTCGCCCACGCGCAGGCGCTTGCCCGGCCCACCTCCTTCCTTGGCCGGACGCCCGCTCACAGGAAGCTCCTCACCGCGGTGTTGACATCCTCGTAATGCTCGAAGCGATCGGCCAAGCCGGTCAGCTCAAGCACCTCACGCAGCGTCTCGCACGCGCCGCACAGCCGCAGCGCACGCCCGCTCGCGCCCAGCTCGTCGGTGCTGGCCACCAGCGCCTCGAGCCCCTGGCTGTCCACATACGGCACCGCGGAGGCGTCCACCACGAACCGCCCGAGGCTGCGGGCCATCACCTCCGCGAGGTGGTTGCGGAACTGGACCGCGTCCGCGAGCACGAGGGGCCCCTGGGGCTTGATCACCGTGACGGCGCCGTGACGCTGCTCCTGGATGTCCATGGCCCATCCTCCGTCGCGTTACGCCGCCGCCCTCACCGTCTCCGCCACCGGCACGGTGAGCGTGAACGTGCTGCCCTTGTCCACCTGGGAGGTGACCGTGATGTCGCCCCCGTGCAGGCGCACCACCTGCCGCGCCAGCGCCAGGCCGATCCCAGACCCCGTGATGCCGTTGATCCGCCGGTCCTTGGCACGGTAGAACTTCTCGAAGATCAGCTCCTGCTCCTCGGGGGCGATGCCGATGCCGTTGTCGGTCACGTGCACCCGCAGGCTCTCGTCCGCCTCGATGAGCACCGTCACCTCGCCGCCCGTGGGCGTGTACTTCAGCGCGTTGCCCACGAGGTTGTGCAGCGCGAGCATGAGCTTGTCGCGGTCGCCCTTCATCGTGGGCAGCTTGGGCGGGAGCGTGAAGGTGAGCCTGATCTCCTTGTCCTCGGCCTGGGCGCGGAAGTCCGCCTGCAGCTCCTCGAAGAGCGCGTCCAGACGGATCTCGCCCTCGTGCAGCTTCAGCGAGCCCGCCTCGATCTCCGAGACGCTCAGCATGTCGCCCACGATGCGCTCCAGCCGACGGGCCTCGTTCCCGATCACGTTCAGGCACTTGCTGCGGATCTGTGGGTCGTTCTCGCCCTCGTCCACCATCGTTTCGACGTAGAGCCGGATGTTCGTCAGCGGGGTGCGCAGCTCGTGCGTCGCCTGCGCCACGAAGGCGTTCCTCGCCTCGTCCGCCACGCGCTGCTGCGTCACGTCCTCCACCAGCACCACCGCGCCGCCGGAATCCTCGCGCCGCATCGGGCGGGCCGTCAGCCGCAGCACCGTGCGGTCGCCGCTGGGGCTCTTACGCTCCAGCTCCACGCTGGTCCGCTGGCGCACCTTGCCGCTGGCCACCGACAGCACCGGCTCGCTGGCCGGATCGTCCAGAATCTCCACCAGCTCGTGCCCGGCCATCTCCTCGCGCTTGCGCTGCAGCAGCACGCCCGCGGCGCCGTTGGCGTACCGCACCCGGCCCTGGTCGTCCACGATCAAAATGCCCGACCACATCGCGTCGAAGGCCGAGGAGATGTCCCCCTCCGACCCGCCGCGGGAAATCACCTTCTCCGTCGCCTTCTGGACCAGCACCTGGCTGCGGAGCGACTCACGCTCCGTCACCAGCGCGTTCCACGCGGCGCCCTCCGGGCCGAAGTCGTCGCTCACGTGCAGCACGCTCGCGCTCGTCTCACCGCTGCCGGCCAGACGCAGCGCGTCCGCGATCGCCGCCAAGCCGCGCAGCCTGCGACGCATCAGGCGGTACGCGCCCAGCAAGCCCACCAGCCCTGCAACCCCGATCGCCCCGATGCCCGCCTGCACTTCCCAGTCGGCAAGCAGCGGGGTCTCCACCCGTGTTTCCATTTCCAGCACCGCCATGCCGCGGCCCGTCACCGTCAGCGGCACCCGATGCTTCAATCCTGTGTCCGTGCGCTCGAACAGCGCCTCGGCCTGGCCGCCCGGCAACGGGTCGGGCAGCTCGCGGCGAAGACCCGGATCAATACGCGATGTGTCCGAGTGCGCCACCACGCGCCCGTCCAGCAGCGTCACCGTGCATCGGTCGAGGTTGAGCTGCGTCGCCGCGTCCAGCACCATCTTGCGGACGCTGCCGAGGTCTCCCTCGGCCAGTCCATCGCTCGCGGCTTCGGCCATCAGCACGCCCGCGGCACGGATCGCCTCCTCGCGCCCGCGCTCCAGAGAGTTGCGGTACGTCTGCAGCGTCCACCACGACGACGCCGCGAGAATTCCCAACACCACGGCAACCACCGCGAGCCCGGCGGTGAAGATCACCGACTCGCCGCGGGCGAGCACCAGGCGCTTGAGCGAAGATGGACGACTGGGCTGTTCTGGGTGCGTAGTCACGTGAACGTCCATGGCCCCCCATGGCCTCTGGAAGGGAATACCCCTTTCGATATCGGCCAGCGAGGTTTGGACTTGAGGCGGGTCGGGGTTATGGCGACTGTTCAACCCGCGCCCACGCGACTCGGCGGTTATCGAACCTCTTCGGTCCGAGAACCTTCGGGCGGTTTATCCCCCATCCTGGCGGCAACGCCGGCCAGGCACGCCAGCCCGTAAACCGCCAGCACGGACATGATCGGGTAGAGCGGCGCCTGATATCGGTCGATGATCGTGTGCAGCACGCCCCCCAGGAACAGGGCGTGCCCGACCACCACCGCGCCGACGATCAGCAATCCCCAGCGACGCCTTCCCAGCGCGCCGATCACGCCCGCAAACATCAGCACCGCCCAGACCGGCCGCGCAACCTCGCCGAAGGTCCAGAGCCTGTTGAACGCGTCCGCCTGATCGGTGCGGATCCAATGCTCGGTGCGCTCCAGCGTCCGTTCGTAGATATCGCGCGTGTGCGTCAGCTTCAGGTGCCCGTAGGCCTCGGGCGGCACGCGGTGATTCAACCCCTGTTCGGACCACCGCCGCAGCGGCTCGGACCAGTAGGCGTTCTCGTCCGAGCCGGGCTTATCGGCGGGCCACACGCCCAGCAGGTTGCCGGTGGCGCGCAGCGCGTGCCCCCACCGTGCCGCGGGGTTGCGGGCGACGCTCTCGTCCGCCGCTTCCTGTGCGCGGGCATCAAGCTGAGCCCACGACTCCAGATTCGACGTGCGCGCAGCCACCGGCGTGCCGTCGGTGCGCCTCAGCTCGCGCATGAAGCCTTCCCACCCCTGCGTGCGATTCTCAAGGTTGGAGACCACTTCCGCGGCTTTGTCATGCTGGAACACGCCCGACTGGTTCGCGTCCAGCAGGCCCGCCTCGACAAGGCTTTGCGCGCGCGTGAAGCCGGAACCCACGACAAACTGGGCACGCCCGTGGCGCTGCGCGTTCTTCATCACCCACGGCGTCACACACCCCGCCGCGACGGCGAGCATCACCCCCCCCACCACCACGCCGCGACGCCACGCGCCCGACGCGAACAGCGGCGCCACCACCGCGCAGGGCAGCGCCAGGGCCAGAAGCTGCATATTGCCCCGGACGTAGCACGCCGCGCCCAGCAGCAGCCCCAAGCCCACCGCGCCCGCGCACACCCTCAGCCTGTTCGGCCCAGCCCACCACGTCTCGCGCAGAGCCAGCCACGCGGCGAGCATCCCCAGAAACGCCGTCAGGCACTCGGGCATCGCCATGCGCTCGTACGCGAGCAGCACCGGGTCCAGCCCCACCACCAGCAGCGCCAGCGCCGCCCACGCGCCGGAGAGGAACTGCCCCACCGTGCGCCCCGCGAGCCACGCCGTGAGCACGCCGAGGATCGCCTGCACGATCCCCAGGCCCAGGTTGTACTTGTGCAGCCCCGCCACGAAGGGCACGAGAAACATCGAATAGCCCGGCAGCCGCCAACCGTTGAAGTGGTCGAAGCTCCGCGTCTCGGCCAGCACCTTGGCGTTCACGGCGTAATCCATGCTGTCGGGGCAGTACAGCATCGGCGCACAAATCGCGAGCCAGGCGTGCACAACCACCACCAGCGCCAAAGCCGCGCGCTGCGGCGTGTACCACGTCCGCCCATCGCCGATCATCACCACCAGCCACGCGATCAGGCCCAGCGCGAGCAGCAGCACGTACGCCGCGGCGATATCCAGCACCTGCGCGATGGTCAGCGCGGGCATCCGCCACACCAGCGCGCCGCCCTCTTCTTCACCGACCCAGAACCCGTCTTCCAGCGCCCCCTCTCCCACCGTCGCCGTCACGGGCGTGAGCGATGTTCGCAGCTCCGCCCACAGCAGACGCTCCACCAGCGTCGCCGTCGCGGGGTCCTTCACGCGCACCTCCGCGCCTTCCCAGCGCAGCGCGAGCGTGTCAAACGCCTTATTGCGCACGGGGCTGTTCAGAACGACCGCGCCGGGCTCATCCCCCGCTTGCACATCCAGCCAGCGGCCGTTGATGACATCTCCGTTCCCGCGCCGCCATTCCAGCGCCCACCTGGCCCCGGCCCCCTGCACCGTCGCCTCGATCTGGACGCTTCGCGCGAGGAAGAAAGGCCCGGCCGCGGCCCATGCCGCGACGGCCGCGGGCAGAAGCACCAGCGCGATCAGCAGCAGGGTTCTCGCGTGCGTTCGCTTCATGGCGGCACCTGTGCGCCCGCTCGTTCGGCCAGCTCCATGATCCGCGCGACGGCCTCCTCACGCAAAGCGTTCTCGGCGTGAACGGTGACGTGCCCGACCTTCCGTCCCGCGCGCGGCGCCTTGCCATAGACGTGCAGATGCGCACCGGGCACGGCCAGCACCTCCGCCGCGGGCGGCACACTGCCGATCAGGTTCACCATCACGCTCTGGCCGCACGGCGCTGTGCTGCCCAACGGCAGCCCGGCCACCGCGCGGACGTGGTTCTCAAACTGGCTCGTCTCCGCCCCTTCGATCGTCCAATGCCCGGAGTTGTGCACACGCGGGGCCATTTCGTTCGCCAGCAGCTCACCGCCCGCGACGAAGAACTCAATCGCCAGCACGCCTACGTACCCGAGCCGCTCCATGATCGCGCGGGCGTACCCCTCGGCGCGGTGCTGAAGCTCGGAAGTCACTCCCGGCGCCGGCGCTCGCGAAACCCGCAGAATCCCGCCGCGGTGGACGTTCTCGACCAATGGATACGCGGCAAACGCACCATCGCGGCCACGCACCGCGATGATCGACACCTCGCGATCAAAGGGCACGAACCGCTCCACCAGCACGGGCACGCCGCCCAGCGCCGCCCACGCTCCCGGAGCATCTGCCGGCTCGCGCACCAGCGCCTGCCCCTTGCCGTCGTACCCCCCGCGCCGTGTCTTGACCACCGCCGGCAGCCCCACGCGCGCCAAGGCCTCGTGAAACTCCTGCTCGCTCGACGCGGGCGCATAGGCGTGAACTTCAAGCCCTACTTCGCGGAACAGGTCCTTCTCGCGGAGGCGGTCCTGCCCCACTTCCAGCGCCACCGGCGCGGGAAACATCGGCGCACGCTCCGCGACGAACCGCGCCGCCTCCACGGGGACGTTTTCAAACTCCCACGTCGCCGCGTCGAGCCCGCGGCAGAACTCGCCGAGAGCCGCGGGATCGTCGTACTCCCCCACCACCTGATCGCCCACCTGCCCCGCGGGCGAGCCCGGCGCAGGATCGAGAAAGCGGAAGCGCATCCCCAGCGGCGTGCCGGCCAGTGCCAGCATCCGCCCGAGCTGCCCAGCCCCGAGCACACCGATGAGCATGCGTCAGTCCTTCACCGCTCGGCGCGGGTCGCGATTCTTGAGCACCGCCTGGGTCTGCTCGGTTCGCCACGCTCGCAGCCGCTCGCGCACGCCGGGCACGGCATCGGCCACGATGGACGCCGCGAGCAGCGCCGCGTTCACCGCGCCGCTCCGCCCGATGGCGAGCGTTCCCACGGGCACGCCCGCGGGCATCTGCACGATCGAGAGCAGCGAGTCCAGCCCGCGCAGCGCCTCGCTCATGATCGGCACGCCCAGCACTGGAAGGATGGTCTTCGACGCCACCATGCCCGGCAGGTGCGCCGCGCCCCCCGCTCCCGCGATGATGACCTTCAGCCCCCGTGCCTCCGCACCCGCGGCGTACTCGAACAGCCAGTCCGGCGTCCGGTGCGCCGACACGACCTGCACCTCGTGCGGAACGCGGAGCTTCTTCAGCGTCTCCGAGGCGTGCTCCATCGTCGCCCAGTCGGAGCGCGAGCCCATCACCACCCCGACCACCGCACCAGCCTTTCCCTCGCGCTTGGCCATAAGGCCGAACTGTACCAGACTTACTTGCGAGGCATCGCCTCCCACCGGTCGGACAAAAGCGTCATCAGACGCCCGGTGGTCACCGCGGCAAGCTCCTCCGCCCTGCGGTTGAGCGAGGCTCCTTCATCGACGGGCAGGTCCCCCTCGACCTCCACGCGCTCCAGCGCCTCGCCCGCCTTCACGTCAAAGGCCCGGACGGTCAGGCGGACCTTGCCGCCGCCCGTGGTGACGACGCCGCACACCACCACGTCCACGCCCCCCTCGCGCCCCAGCGCCACGGCCAGGTCGCGATCCTCCCATGCCTTTTCCTTGAACTCCGGCGACGCCGCGAGCCGCTCCTGAGCAGGGGCGAGCGGCGAGACCTGCACGCCCAGCTGCGTCATTCGCTCCGCCACGGCGGTTTCGAGCATCACCATCGCGTCCGCGCCCGCCTGCACCGCTCCGACCACCGTGTCGCGGCCGAGTCCGGAGGGCGTGGCGCGGCTGCGCTGCCCGACTTCCACACGCGCCGCGCCGCCCGCGGGCGGTTCCGCCTGTGCGCGGCAGAAGAGCACCCCGACCTTCGGAGAACCCGCGTTCGCGTACGCCAGCGTGAGCCGGTCGCGCTCCGCGCGGCTGCGGTTGCTCGCCACGCCGCCCACCAGCATCTTCTCGCGGCTGCTCAGCGGCAGCGGGGAGAGCCGCATCGCCACCGCTCCCTCGCGCGCGTCGATGGGGTCGCTCGCCATGCCCATTTGATCGATGATCGTCCGGTGCACCAGGCGGCGCAGCTCGTCGATGTCGCCGCCGAACACCACGTCGAGCGTCGCGACGTGCACCGGCCCGGTGCGGTCCTCCGCCCGCAGCAGCGCCGAGCCTTCCTTCACGCCCGGAGCCGCGTTCAGCCCCGCGCGAAGAGCGGTCAGGTCCGCGGGCGTGTAGCTCCCCGCGATTCGCACCACCGCCCGCCGCGCGTTCGCCGGGCTGCCGCCGGGCGGGTACGCCCGCGCGACCTGCTCCGAAACCTTGGCGACAATCGCAGTCACACGGGCGCGGATCGTGGCGTCCTCGACCGCGCCGTCTTCGCCGGGCACCATGTCCCATGCGTACCGCCCCAGCGCCGCGCCGCGGCGAAGGTCCGCCAGCACGTACGTGCCCGTGTACCCCGCCTGCGCCGTCTCCACCACGCGGAGGTACAGCACCATGTCCGCGTCCGCGGCGTTGCCCAGCATCCGCGCACCCGCGAAGGACTCGCCCGACCGCAGCGCCTGCAGCTGGTCGGGTGTCAGCGGCTTCATCGTGCTCGCACGCACCACCGACACGCCCGGCACGGAGAGCGCCCGCTCCACTTCAGCGCCCAGCGCACGAACGGCCTGCGCCCCTGCCGCGGACCGCGCCGAGGTTCCGCCCGCGAAGTCGGCGTACACGAGCAGGCGCGGGCTGCCCGCACGCTGATATGCCGCGACGAACTCCGCGATGGGACCGCCCGCGCGCCGTTCCTGGCCCGGCGCGGCCGCCGCGAGAAGAACCGCCGCCAGCACCGCCGCGAGCAGCCTCAACATGCGCACCTCCTAGCGGTGGGGACGGATTTCCAGCCGCCAGTCCACGGCGTTGCTGTCCATCGCGTTGCCCTGCAGGAAGACCTGCTGCTGGGGCTCGAGCGTCTGCGACTGCCAGTCGGGCTGCACCGAGAGCGGCACGCCGCGGGCGTCGAGGAAGATGTAGCGGTACTGCACCTTGGACCACTCGCCCGGACGGGAAACCAGCCGGACCGGCGTGGAGACGCGCATCACGCCGTCGTGCACCACCGTGGGATCAGCAAAGACCAGGAACCGCGAGAGGTGCTCCGTGGTCGTGATCTTGGGGTACTGCTCCACGGGGATGTAATCGGGCTGCGGAGTGAAGGGAGCCCTGGGCGTCGCGCAGCCCCCCACCGTCACGACCGCCGCCACCAGCGCCAGCACAGCTCGATTCATGGCTGATCTCCTCATTGCTCGCCTTGGGCGCGGTCGTCGCGCCGCAGCGACTTGGTCAGTTCCCGGAGCCTCTGGCTCCGCGGCTCATAGGGCGGGTGTGTCCGCCCGAACAGCCGGGCGTACCCCGTCGTGCCCGCGAGCGGGGGCACCAGCGAATCTCCGCCCTCCAGCACGTGGCGGCGTGACCCGCCTCGGGCGTCTTCCACGCTCAGCGCGATTCCTTCTTCACGATACAAGTTCTCAAGATCCACCGTCGTGAAGTCCGTCAGCCACCCCGCCTGCTGGTAGCGCTCCAGCGCCCGCGGCGTGGGCAGGGAAACATCGCGCCCGCCCAGGATGTACGGCAGCGTGTCGCCATCCACCCGGCCCGCGTACTCATCGTTCCCGTAGAACACCCGCCCGCTGGTGGCCCACTCCTGCCCGCCCCGTGCCGGCAGCTTCACATACCGGAGCTGCAGCCCCCCGTGGGCCGGAGGATCGATCGCCGTCAGCACGATCCGCGATGAGGAATCCCCATCGACCTCCAGCGTGACGGTCGAGTCGGGGGCGTCGATGCGGACGGGGACCACGTACACGCGCTGCGGGAGGAACTCGGCGTGGCGCGTGTCCGCCTTCGCCGTGGTCTTCATCACCAGCCCCGCCAGCGCCACGCCCAGGCCCGCGTACCGAGCCTCGTCGTCCTTGCTGCCCGCCGCCACCGCGAGGCCGCCCACCATCATCGCCGAGCCCAGCACGCTCTTGGCGACGCGGACGTCCTCCAGGTTGTTCCACATCAGGCTGCGGGCCATCGCGTTGATGTCCTGCACCGGCGGCGCTTCGCTCAGCGGCGCGGACCCGCCATCGACTGCAACCCGCAGAGGGCGATCATCGCTGGGCCAGTTCTCCTGATACCCCGCCAGCGTGTCGTCCGGCCCCGTGGCGATCTTCGTCGGTCCCACGCCGTAATCCACCACGAACACCGTGTTGTACTCGCCGGTGTGCAGCGCCGAGGCCAGCGGCCCCAGGACCCGCCGCACCGCCGCGGCTTCGTGGAAGTTGTCCGCGGCTTCGTCCTCACGCCCCATCGCGCGGTTCGCCACGCCGTTGAGCAGATAGCCCAGCGCGAAGTTGGTCTTGATGGGCGTGTAGCCCTTGTTGATGTAGCGGTCGCCCGCCCCCTCGCCGTTGCGCGCGTCCTCTTCCGCGGCACGACGGGCCAGCTCGAGGCTGGTCATCTCCTCGCCTCGCTCGTTCTCGCCGAAGCTCTTGAGCAGGAAGAGCGACGAGTTCGCCGAGGCACGGGCGTTGTCCCACTCGCCCATCTGCGCCTTCTGCATGGCGATGTAGGCATAAGCCATCGCCTGCTCGTAGGGCTCGCCCTTCCAGATCTTGACGCCCTCGTTGAACACCACCGACGCCGTGGTGCGGTCGGCGTTGAGCCCCTGCGTGCGCAGGAGTCGGAAGGTCTGGTTCGCCACCTGCTCCGCCGCGGCGGGATGTCCGTCGGCCAGGGACAGAATCAGCAGCCGGAGCCGGTCGAGGATGTAGGAGCGATCGCCGGGGTTGTCCGTGAGCTTCTGCTGGATGGACGTGCGCGCCAGGGCGTACTGCCCCGCGTCCACGTCCGCACGAAGACGGGGATCAACCTGCGTCTGGGCGCACCCGGCCAGCAGGGCCGATGCGCCCGCGGCGCCCAACAACCATGCCCGCACGCTCGCCATCGACATCCCTTAGTCGTACGCGAGCCCGGCCGCGGCTCGCTTGAACTCGAACGTCCCGTTCCACACCAGCTCACCCGTGGCCAGGTCGGTGATGCGGTACTCGACCAGGTAGGCGTCGGTGCGGTCCTTGCCCGCCATGCGCGTGCCCGAGATGAACGTGGCCGACATCTCGTGCGTCGGCTTGCGCTCCGAGGCGTACTCCTCCGGGAGCGTGCCGCGGGCGCGTCCCTCGCGCAGGTGCTCGGCGGGAATGACGAACGCGATGTTCTTCTGCTTGCCCAGCTCGACGATCGGCAGCGAGCCCTTGACCCGCTCCATCAGCATCCACTGCTCGCCCACGGGCATCAGGTCGCTGGTGAGGTTCTCGACCTTGTTGATCGCGATCACCATCCGCTCGGAGTCCGGCCCGCGGTCGGCGAGGAACCGGCTGCCCGAGAGCTGCTGCGCCATGGCGGCGGTGGTGACCTCCAGATCATCCGAGGTCATCTGCGTGGACTTCGGCGCGCCGGCGCACCCGGCCAGGCACGCGCCCAGAATGAGCACAGACAGCAGCCGCATCATCGAACCTGCTTGACCTCGTAGGGCACGTTCTGCCACACGATCTCGCCCGTCGCCATGTTCGTGAGGGTGTACGACATGAGGTACTCGTTCACTTCCTCGTAAGCGCCGCGGGTGGCGCGGTACATCTCGCCGTTGAGGAAGAACGTGTAGCGAGGATCGAACTCCGCGCCGCTCTGCAGGCCCGTCGCGCCCTCGCGGCGGCGCAGGTCGTCCAGGCGGGCGCGGTTCTCGATGAAGCGGATGTGCCGCAGCGTGTGCTGGCTCTGCATCAGCTTGCCGCGGATGCGCATCCGGAACGCCTCGAACTCGCTCGTGGGCACCACGCCCGTCTTGTTCACGATGTCGCCGAACACCACGGTGTTGCGGAAGCCGTGGTCCATCAGCGCCGGAATCTGCTGCAGGTCCGCCGCGAGCTGCTGCGCCACGCGGTCGGAGAACTCATGCTGCGCCGTGAGCTGCACTTCGCGGCTGGACTTCTCGGCGGGCGTGTTGTCCGTCACTTCCACGCGACCGGTGTTCTCGCCGCGCGGGGGCTGGCTCGAGCACCCAACCAGCAGACCGGCCACCAGCCCCATCGTTACGACAGCGTTGCGCATCAATCAACTCCTTCAAAAACCGGCGTTCCCCCATCGGACCGGGCTAAAGCCTAGCACGTCCTCATCGGGACGGCACCGGCTCCGGCTTGCGAAAATCCCGCGTGCGCACGCACGCTAGAAGCGCTTGTGCACGGGCCGCCCCTCGGGCTCGCGCAACCCAAGGATCGCCCTTGCGAGCCCCAGGTCTCCGGGGCGCGTGATCTTGATGTTCTTCGCTTCGCCGTCCACGACGACGACGCGCACGCCCAGACGCTCCACGAGCCCCGCATCGTCCGTGCACTCAAGATGCTCCTGCGCGTACGCGCGGCGAAGAAGCTCCGCCTCGAACACCTGCGGCGTCTGCACCAGCACCAGGTTCGTGCGGTCCAGCGTCTCCTCCACGACGCGCAGCGGCTTCTTGCTCTCGGCGGTCTCTCCGAGAATCGCGGCGACCTCATCATCGCCGCCCATCTTCTCGCCCGTGTCCTTCACGCGCTTGACGGTGTCCGATGCTTCGACGACGGGGATCGCCGCGCCGTGCCGCTTCGCCGCGCTGAAGACCCGGTCGAGCAGCTCCAGCGACACGCAGGGCCGCGCCGCGTCATGCACCGCGATGTGCGTGCACTCCGTGCTCACGTGCTCCAGCGCAGCCCTGACCGTCTCCCAGCGGTGCTTCACCCCGCCGCGGCAGAGCTTCGCACCCAGCAGCCCGAGCCGGTCGCCGTGCCGCTCCTTGAACTCCTGAAACTCCGCATCCCCCGCAGGCCCGGCGACGATGATCTCACCCACGTCGTCGTGCTTGGTGAAGAGCTCCACCGTGCGCTGCAGGACCGGCTTGCCGCCCAGGTCCTCGTCCAGCTTGGAACGCAGGCCTCCGGTCGCCAAGTACCGTGATGATGCCCCCGCCGCGGGAAGAATGACCGCCACTCGCATGGCCGCATGGTATGGACGTAACCGCCTCGTAACAGGAGGGGAACAGGGCCTGCATCGCGGTGTCCAACCCATCAACAGGAGGACCGCCGCATGCGATCCATTCAGCTCCCCATGCTCGACCAGGTGCGTGTCGCGTCTCCTTGCCCTGTTTCGTGGGACGACATGACCGGCGACGAGCGCGTCCGGCACTGCGACCAGTGCAATCTCAAGGTGTACAACCTTTCCGACATGACCCGAGCCGAGGCCGAGGCTTTTCTGGCCGAAGCCTCGGGCAAGGGCGGTCGCGTCTGCGCCGGCTTCTGGCGTCGCAGCGACGGCAAGATCATCACGCGCGACTGTCCCGTGGGCCTGGCGCGTGCCCGCGCGGCGATCGCCCGCCGAACTTCTCGCATCGCCGCGGGGTTCGCCCTGATCTTCAGCGCCGTCGTGGCGATGGCCACGCGCCGCACCGAAGAACCTCGCCTCCGCACGCTCGAACCCTTCGCCTCCATCGCACGTGCACTGAACCCCATCGCCCCCTTCCTCGGCCCAATGGCGCCTCCCACCCAGACATGGATCATGGGGGACATCTGCATGCCTCCCATCCCCCCACAGGAAGGGCAGCCATGAGCCGTTACCTGCTGGGCGTCCTGTTGGCATGTGCGACCTCGCTCGCGGCGGCTCTGTGGATGTCACCACAAGAACTCGCACCACCCGTGTGGCGGTTGACGGGGCTGCTGCTCGCCCTGCCGCTGGGTGTTTCGTGGATCGTGGCGGAGTGCGTAGAGCGCTGGTCGCCGCGGCGAGCCTTCGACCCTCGCCTCCAGCGAGGCTGGACATTGTTGAGCGCGGGCTTGGTCGCCGGAGTCACTGCAAACGTGCTCACGACGGTGATGCTCGCCTTGGTGCCGTCGATCCCCGACGCGGGCACCGTCGCCCTGTGCAGCGCCTCCGCGGCGGCGTTGACGCTCCTCTGCCTGCTCTCAAGCAAGCGACGAGGATTCTGCGTCCGCTGCCAGTATGAGCTTACGGATAGCCAGGCGCGCTGCCCGGAGTGCGGCGCGGTGGGTTCGCGTGCCTAGTACCCCCCCGGCACGCCGCCCTTTCTCGGGTCGCTCGCGGGCTGCCACCCCTCCTTCACGCGCCGGATGATCTGCACCGCCGCGATGCGGTCGCGCCGCTTGGTCGCGTGCCCACGAGCCTTGAGCGCATCCTCCAACACGCCCCCCGCGATATCCCCCTCCAGCTCCAGCGCATCAGGATGCCACTGGTGATGGAAGCGCGGGCGAGAGACCGCATCCGGCGCGGGCATGTCGAACACCAGCACGTTCAGCGCCGCCTGGATCGTGCCGCTGATGATCCTCGGCCCGCCCGAGCCCCCCGCCAGCAGCACCGGGTCCCCCGGCGTGCCGTCCTCGCGCGTCTCCAGCACGATCGTCGGCGTCATGCTCGAAAGCGGACGCTTGCCCGCCTGCGGGCGGTTGAGGTCCGCGTGATCGAGGCCGAAGGCGTTGGGCTGCCCCTGCCGCGCGAGGAAGTCGTCCATCTCGTTGTTCAGGACAAACCCGTATTCCGGCACAGGAACCAGCGAGCCGAAGACCAGGTTGATGGTCTCGGTGCAGGAAACCGCGTTGCCCTTCTCGTCGATCACGCAGAGGTGGCTGGTGCCCGCATCGTCCGGCAGCGGCGAGGCCGTGCCGTAGCTCTCGATCGGGCGCGTGCCCTCGAGATTGATCGCCATCGCCCGCGAGCGAATGTACTCCGGCGCGAGCAGCCCCCCCACCGGCACCTTCACGAAGTTCGGATCGCCCATCCACCGCGCCCGGTCCGCGAAGGCGTGCTTGCTCGCCTCCGTCACCAGGTGGATGTACTCCGGGCTCCCCGGCCCGTGCTCATTCACGATCCGCTGCAGGTCGGCGCTGCGCACCTCCAGCATCCCGAGCACCTGCGCCAGCACGATCCCGCCGCTGCTGGGCGGGGGCATCGTGATCACCGTCTTGCCGCGGAAGCTGGTCGTGAGCGGCGGCCGCTCCTCGACGCGGTAGCCCTCCAGGTCCGCGAGCGTCATTTCTCCGCCGTCGCGCCGCACCGCATCGACGATCGCGCGGGCAACGTCGCCCTTGTAGAAGCCGTCGGCCCCACGCTCCGCGATCAGCCGCAGCGCCCGCGCCTGCTCGTGCAGGTCGATCCGGTCCCCCTCCTTCACCTTCCCCTTGTACAGCAGCCGCTCCCAGAGATACGGGAAGCGTTCCGCACGCCCCGGCGCCTTCTCGATCCACTCGATCACTTCCTGGCTGCTCATCACGTAGTGCGCGTCCGCGGCGTAGCCCTGCTCCGCCAGGCGGATCGCCGGCGCCAGCACCTGCTCGCGCGACATCGTGCCGTACTTCTCAAGCGCGTACAGCAGCCCCGCCACGTGCCCAGGCACGCACACCGCCTTGCCGCCGTGCGTGGGCGCGTCCGGGTCCGGCTCGTTCTCGAAGTAGTCCGGCCGCGCCTTGGCGATGCCCCACTCGCGGTAGTTGATCGTCGTCGTCACCGGCCCGGTCCGCGGGTGCTCCTTCAGACGGATCACCATGAACCCGCCGCCGCCGATCCCGCACGAATACGGCCGCACCACCGAAAGCGCGAAGCTCGTCGCCACCGCGGCGTCCACCGCGTTCCCACCCGCCTTCAGGATCTCGACTCCCGCCTCCGACGCCAGCCGATGATCCGCCGCGACCGCTGCCCTTGGATACACGCCCTCACTCCCTCCGGCCGCCCCGCGGCCCATTGCCAACACGCTCGCCACCGCCGCCGCGACCGCCAGCGTCCTCATAACAACCTCCGCCTCGCGCTCAGGTTTGCCCTGGAACAAACCCCGCGTTCTGTCACAATAGAGGATCGACGCGGGGTCCGTCGCCCCCGGCCTGACCGCGAGCTTCCCGATCTACCATCCCATCCGCATGAAGCTCGCCCTGGCGCCCCTCAACCCGACCGTCGGAGACATCGAGGGCAACGCGCGGCTCATCATCGACGGCATCGACCACGCGCGCCGAGCCGGGGCCGACGTGGTGGTCTTCCCGGAACTGGCCCTCTGCGGCTATCCCCCCCGCGATCTTCTGATGCAGGAGGGCTTCGTCCCCGCCTGCGCCGCCGCGGCGAAGCGCATCGGCGAGCAGCACACCGAGGGCATCACCGCGATCTTCGGCCTGCCGCTGCCCGTCGGACAGGTCCAGCCCCCGCGAGGCGCGGGCGGTGTCGCCAACGCCCTGCTGGTCTACCGCGACAACAAGTTCGTCGAGTATTACGACAAGCGCCTGCTGCCCACCTACGACGTCTTCGACGAGGACCGCTACTTCGAGCCCGGCAGCCGCGCGGTCACCATCGACTTTCCCGCCGGATCGAAGCTCCGGGCGGGATTAGCCATCTGCGAAGACCTCTGGAAGGGCGAGGACGCGGGCTTCTCCTCGCGTTACGCCGAGAGCCCCGACCCCGTCGATGAGCTCGTTCGCGCCGGCGCTTCGCTCATCATTTCCCCCAGCGCCAGCCCCTTCGTCCTGGGCAAGGATGAGCGACACCGCGCCATCCTCCGCGAGCACGCGATGAAGCACGGCGTCTACGTCGCGAGCATCAACCAGCTCGGCGGCAACGACGACCTCATCTTCGACGGCCACACGCTCGTCTACGCCCCCTCGGGGGACCTCATCGCAGCGGGCGAGCTCTTCAAGGGCGACCAGCTCCTGATCGACCTGGAGCAGCCATCGACGCCGGGCCTGCCGCTTCCCCCCTTCCCCTGCACGGAAGAGCTTCTCTTCCGCGCCCTCACGCTGGGCATCCGCGACTATCTCCGCAAGACGGGTTTCACGCGGGCGCTCACCGGCCTTTCCGGCGGCATCGACTCGGCGCTCACCGCCGCGCTCGCCGTGGCGGCGCTGGGACCAGGCAACGTCATGGGCGTGTCGATGCCGGGCCGCTACTCCTCCGATCACTCCATCGCCGACGCCCTGGAGCTGGCGAAGCGGCTGGGCATCGAGTGCCCGATCATCCGCATCGACCGCCCCTTCGAGGCCTTCGGCCACACGCTCAACCCCGCCTTCGCCGATCTCGGCCAGCCCGCGTTGGGCGCGTCTCTCCCCGACATCGCGGAAGAAAACCTTCAGTCCCGCCTCCGCGGCACGCTCATCATGACCCTCTCCAACCGCACCGGAGCCATGGTGCTTACCACCGGCAACAAGTCCGAGCTGGCCGTTGGCTACTGCACGCTCTACGGCGATATGAACGGCGGACTGGCCGTCCTCTCCGACGTCACCAAGCAGCTTGTCTACCGCCTCTCGCGCTGGATCAACGACAACTTCGCCTCCTGCGGCTTCACCCAGCCCCCCATCCCCGAGCGCTCCATCACCAAGGTCCCCAGCGCCGAGCTGCGCCCCAACCAGACCGATCAGGACTCGCTGCCCCCCTACGACGTGCTCGACGCCATCATCGAGCGCCACGTGGAGCGCCACCAGAGCCTTGAGCGCATCGTCGAAGAAACCAACTACGACCCAGCCGTCGTCAAGCGCGTGCTGCGCCTCATCAGCATCGCCGAGTACAAGCGCAAGCAGGCCGCCCTGGGACTGAAAGTCACAACCGTCGCTTTCGGCGCGGGCAGGCGCATGCCCATCGCCCAGCGATGGGGCTAATCCCTTCAATCTCTCGCACCAACACCCCGCTACGCCTTCCACTCACCCGCGTACAGCGTCGGGTAGGGCGATCCATCGCGTCCCGCAAGCTCCCACAGCCGCTTGGCGATCTGCCGCAGGTGCAGCGCGTCATGCGCGGCCCACGCCGCGAGCACCGCGCCCGCGGGCACCGGCCCGACCTTCGGGTGCTGGTACGCCCGCGACCACTCCACCCTGGACAACTCTCCCAGCGCCCGCAGTTGCCGGACGCTCTCCGCACGCTCGCGGGTCAATCGCTCCAAAGCCGCGGCCGGGTCCTGTTCGTTGTACTTCCGCTCCGTCGCCCACGCGGCAGGATCGATTTTCTCCCACTCCGCCGCGGGGTTGCGCAGCGTCCCCAGCGTCCTGGGGCGGAAGTCGGCCACCTCCTCATCTCCAAGGTGGCAAAGCACTTCCAGCACGGACCACGCCCCATCCGGCGGCTTCCAACGCAGCTCCGCGTCGGTCAGGCCGGCCACAACCCCGGCCAGCGCCCTGTGAAATGCCTCCAGCCGTCTGACCAACGCTTCTGCATCCATAAGTGCAGTTTACCAGAACAACACCCCCACCCCCCGCGTCTGACATAAGAGAGAGACCGGGATCTCAAACATAAAAACGCCCGTTACTCCCCTTTCACGATACTCTCCAGCATCACACGTCCCCACTATCGCAACCCACAGAGAGCACGCCGATGAACCCTCTCCTCCCCGCCGCTGTCGCCATCGTGATCCCCGCTGTCGCGATCGCCGACACGCCCCCCATCTTCACGAAGCTCTCGTTCGAAGAGGCCAAGCAGCAGGCGGCGAAGGAGGGCAAGCTGCTCGTCGTCGATTCCATGGCCGACTGGTGCCCGCCCTGCAAGAAGATGGACAAGACCACGTGGGTGGACGAGAAGACTGTCGCCTTCTTCAAGGACAACGCCATCGCCTTCCAGTTCGACGTGGACGAGGACAGTGAGCTCGCTCAAAGCCTCAAGATCGAGGCGATGCCGACGATGATCGTCTTCAAGGACGGCAAAGAGATCGACCGCAGCGTCGGCTACATGAGCACGAGCGAGCTCATCTCCTGGCTCGAGAACGTCAAGGAGGGCAGGACCAACGCCGTGATGCTCGCCGAGGAGGCGCGCAAGATCCGCGACAAGGCCGGCGACCGCGCCGGCCCCGACGGCAAGGTGAATATCCGCGAGCGGATGGACATCGCCCGCAGGCTTTCCGGCACCGACCCGGACCTCGCCGCGCAGGAGTACGCCTGGCTCTGGGAGAACATGCTCGACCATGAGCCCCACTACGTCGGCGTGCGGGTCTCCTTTATGGTCAGCGAGATGAAGCAGCTCGCGCAGGAGCACGAGGTCGCGAAGACGCAGTTCACCAAGCTCCGCGACGAGGCCGAGACGAAGCTCAAGAACCGCACCGCCACCAGGCAAACGCTGGAGGATTGGATCCACCTCAACCGCGTCCTCGACGACGACGACCGCACGCTCGCGTGGTACGACCGCGTCAAGGACAAGCCCGAGGCGGCCAGGGACATCAAGCGGAACGAGCACATCCTCCGCGGCATTTTCGAGGAAAAGAAGCGCTGGGCCGACATGGGCCGCATGTACAAGAGCGCCAGCGCAGAAGCCCGCGGCATCGTCCAGCAAGGGCAGCTGATGACGTCCTTCGTCAAGGGCGAAGACGCCGAGATGATGAAGGAGTTCGCCCTTGAGCACGTCCGGCGCGAGCTTGGAAAGATGCACGCCGCCCTGCTCGCCGCGGGACGCGACGCCGACGCCGCGAAGGTCGTCGAGATCCTGATCGAGTACTCCGACACGCCCGAGTCACGCCGCGAGCTTGTCAACGCCGCGCTCGAAGCGGGCCAGGCGCGCGAATCTCACCTCGACCTCCTGGCCGACGACGACTCGCTCCGCCTGGAGGTGAAAGCAGCCCTCCGGGGGGCCCGGTAATAAAAGTGAAATCAAGTTCGCGAAGCTTTCGCACAATGTCAATGACACACTATCAGTGTGCAGGGCGAAGGACCGCCCTACAGTGTCCCACCACGGGCGTCCGTGTCGGTACTGCGCCGGCTCAACTCCCTCAGTCACTCCGAAGCCCCACAGGGGCGAGAAAGTTCCGCCAGTGCTCGACATGGATCTGACCGCTAAACCCTCCCCCGCAACGCTCCCGCAAGACACAAACGACCTCGACATCGAACATCCCCCCAAGGCCGAGCTCACCGCAACGCTGCTCGCCGTCATCATCCCGCCCCTGGGACTGCTCGCGGCGATCATCCTGCTCTGGGGCCCCGGCGTCACCTGGCAGGCCCTGACGATCATGGGCGTGGGGTACATCCTCACCGCCTTCGGCGTCACCGTCGGCTACCACCGCTACTTCACCCACAAGAGCTTTGAGTGCGGCCCCGTGGTCCGCTTCATCCTCGGCGTCCTGGGCAGCATGGCCGCGGAAGGCCCCGTCATCCGCTGGGTCGCCATGCACCGCCGCCACCACCAGTTCAGCGACCACGAGGGTGACCCCCACAGCCCCCACGTCTTCAAGGGCCACCACCACCATCACCGCCACAAGCCCTCACCCGGCGACCCGCACGAGGAGTCGCACAACGCCGGCGTGCTCGCGGTGCTCCGCGGCTTCCTCCACGCCCACATCGGCTGGTTCTTCCGCCCCCTGCCGCGGGACATGGCCCGCTACGCCCCCGACCTCACCGCCGACCCCGTCACCCGCTTCGTAGACCGCACCTTCTGGGTGTGGACGCTGCTCTCCGTCCTTATTCCCGCCGCGGTCGGCCTGGCGTGGAGCGGCACGTGGATGGGCGCCCTCCTCGGATTCATCTGGGGCGGCCTCGTGCGCCTCTTCCTGGTCCACCACGTGACCTGGTCCATCAACTCCGTCTGCCACCTCTGGGGCTCGCGCCCCTTCAACAGCCGCGACCACTCCCGCAACAACGTCATCATGGGCGTGCTCGCGATGGGCGAAGGCTGGCACAACAACCACCACGCCTTCCCCACCTCCGCCCGCCACGGCTTGAAGTGGTGGCAGATCGACACTTCCTATATGCTCATCAAGGCCCTCTCCTGGGTCGGGCTCGTGCGCCACATCAAGGTTCCCGAGCCCGAGCGGCTGGAAATGAAGGTCCGCAAGAGCGCGTAAGGCCCTTCGGCAAACATCCCGCATGAAGCACGTCCGCCAGACTCTGCTGCTCGTCCTGCCCGTGGCTCTGCTCACAGGCTGCGCCTGCAAGACCGGCGACAGATACCTCGACCGCTGCGGCTGCGGAGACGTCATCCAGGCCTACCGCGACTGGGATCATGCACACCCTGACTGGGAGATCCCCCTCAAGAACCTCTGGTGCGACCGCGACCGTCGCTGACCACCTACCCAAGCCGTTACCACACCGTAACTTTAAACGCATTATCCGATTCTGCGGAAACCAGAAGTTAGTATCCGCATATAACCTCCAGGAGCTCGACGAGCCCCTGGAGGTTGGACGATGATGCGTGCGCTTGTGCTGACGGGCCTGATCGCGGCCGCATCTCTTGCCGGGGGCTGTGCTTACCACCCGCCCCGCCACGAAGTGGTCGTTCGGGAGATTCACCACGGCTCCGGTCATACCACGGTCGTCGTCGAAGAACGGCGTTACACGCCCCCGCCGCGGGTCTTCATCGGCGGCGGCATCCACTTCGGCCGCCACCATCACCACCATCACCACCGCCACCACCACAGGCACTAAGCGGTAAACTCGCCCCCACGAACGGAGGGCGGCATGGTTATTTACGCAATTATTTTCATCGTCTTCGGCTTCCTCCTCGCGTGGGTCGCGCAGATGGTCTCTCGCGAGGAAGTTTCCGTAGGCCTGGGTGCGGGAATTCTCATCATTACCTTCATCGCGTGGGTTTTTACACGCGCACTGCTCAAGGACGCCGACGACCAGCTCCGGACGCTCGCGTCCACCGGCGTGCTCTTCGGCGTCCTGCTGCTCGGGCTCACGCAGCTCGCGAGGCTCAGCCTGAAGCACGCGGCGATCATCAGCGCCATTTACACGGTGCTGCTCACGCTCATCGGCTTGGGCGTCACCGCGCTCGCCAAGTGAGAAGGAGCGCCGAATCCGACCCGGCCGGTCCTTTCCACGGAGCACGGACTTCGAGGGGTGGACGACCTCGGCCTACCGCAGCAGCCGCTCCAGGTAGTGGATGTCGATCCCGCCTTCCTTGAAGTCGGAGTTCTCCATCAGCCGGGAGTGCAGCGGGATGGTCGTCGCGATCGGCCCCACGTTGAACTCACGCAGAGCGCGGCTCATGCGCTGCATGCACTCGCGACGGTCGTCGCCGTGGACGATCAGCTTGCCGATCATCGAGTCGTAGTTGGGCGGCACGACATAGCCCGGCACCACGTGGCTGTCCACGCGCACGCCGGGTCCGCCGGGCACCTGCCACGTCTCGATCTTCCCCGCCGAGGGGCGGAACCCCTTGTCCGGGTCCTCCGCGTTGATGCGGCACTCCATCGCGTGCCCGCGGATCACGATGTCGCGCTGCTTGAAGGGCAGCGGCTCGCCCGCCGCCACCAGGATCGACATCTTCACGATGTCGATCCCCGTGATCATCTCCGTCACCGGGTGCTCCACCTGCACCCGCGTGTTGACCTCGAGCATGTAGAAGTTCTGCTGCTCGTCCATCAGGAACTCGACCGTGGCGGCCCCGTGGTAGTTGGCGGCCTTGATGAGCCGTGCCGCGGCCTCGCACACCGCCTCCATCTTCTTGCGGTTGACGTTGGGGCTGGGGGCCTCCTCGATCACCTTCTGATGGCGGCGCTGCATCGAGCAGTCGCGCTCCCACAGGTGCACGGCGTGCCCGTGCTTGTCGCCCAGGCACTGCACTTCCACGTGGCGCGCGTGCTCCAAAAACTTCTCGATGAACACCGCGCCGTTGCCGAACGCCGCGAGCGCCTCCTGCGCCGCCTGGCGCAGGTTGCTCCGCAGCGTCGCCTCGTTGCGGCAGACGCGCATGCCGCGCCCGCCGCCGCCCGCCGCCGCCTTGATGATCACCGGATAGCCGATCTCGTTGGCGACGCGGACCGCCTCCTCCTCGTCCTCCACCGCCCCGTCGCTGCCGGGGAAGATCGGCACCTTGTTCGCCTTCGCCGTCTTCTTGCACTCGACCTTGTCGCCCAGCTTGCTCATCGCCTCCGGCGTGGGGCCGATGAACTCGATCTTGCAGTCGCGGCAGGCCTGCGAGAAGTCCGGCCGCTCCGCGAGAAACCCGTAACCGGGGTGAATCGCGTCCACGTCCGCCACTTCCGCCGCGGCGATGATCCGCGAGATGTTCAGGTAGCTCTCCTTCGCCGGGCCGGGACCGATGCAGATGGCCCGGTCCGCCAGCCGCAGGTACGGAGCGTCCTTGTCGGCCGTGCTGTAGACGCAGACGGTTTCGATCCCCAGCTCGCGGCAGGCACGCAGAATGCGAAGAGCGATCTCGCCGCGGTTTGCAATCAGGACTCGTTTGAACATGGCTTTAGTCACGAAGTCGGCAAGTCACGAAGTCGTTCAGTCACAAAGTCACGAAGTGAGAGGCACACGGGGGCCGTACGGAGAAATCTGAGAAAGTCCGAGCGGTTCTCACGCCCGAACCCTTCGGCGACGTTGGAAGGCACAGACACCGCGGAGCGACGCATCAGGGAGGCGAGTCCAAGCTGTTCAGCAGTGGGCATGGTCCACGCCAGTGCACAGGCGGACGTTGCGAGCGCCATCGCCCTTTGCCAGGCGACAGGTTCCCGGTAGGTACGGGCGGTCAAAGTGCTCCCTCCCCCCACTGCGTGACTCCGCGACTCGACGACTCCGTGACTTCAGGTGGGACGGATCGCAAAGAGCTTCTGCCCGAACTCCACCGCCTCGCCGTTCTTCACCAGCACCTGCTCCACGATGCCGGTCTTCTCCGCCTTGATCTCGTTGAACACCTTCATCGCCTCGATCAGGCACACCGTCGTGTCCGGCGTCACCTGCTGGCCCGGCTTCACGAACGGCGGCGAATCGGGGTTCGGCGCCAGGTACAGCGTCCCCACCATCGGCGAGTCGATCGTCGCGAGTGGAGAAGCCGCGGCGGGAGCGGCTGCGGGCGCAGGCGCGGCGGGGGCCGCCGCCGGAG